>NZ_JBASAK010000101.1:0-8641 GCF_049650565.1 Microbacterium sp. | reverse complement strand
GACGACTTCGCGGCGGCGCTGGATGCCGTACCCGCGGCCCGCGAGAACTGGGACGCCTTCCCGAAGTCGGCGCGCAAGCTGGGCCTCACGCTCATCGCGACGGCCAAGCGGCCGGAGACACGGGCGGCGCGGATCGCGAAGATCATCACGGACGCCGCGGCGGGCAGGCGCCCGTAGCGGCGGCAGCATCCGACTCCCCGCATCCGACTCCCGGCAACCGGCAACCGGCAACCGGCAACACACTCTGGGGGCCAGTAATACGTTCTGGGGGCCGAATCCCGCGAAAAGGGCCGGCATCTGGCGTGTCGGCCCCACATCTGTGTCGACGAGAAGGACGCGGATGTCGACGATGACGGCCGCACGGGCTCACGGGCTCACGAGGCCCACGGATCACGAAGCCCACGGATCACGGAAACCAAGGGATCACGGAACCCACGGATCACGAAGCCCAAGGGATCACGAAGCCCAAGGGATCACGAAGCCCACGGGATCACGAAGCCCACGGATCACGAAGCCCACGGGCGATACCCGCGAGGGCCCACGGCCCCGGGACTACTGCGGGTCCAGGCCCAGGTCGTCCAGGTCGAAGGCGGCCAGCCACTGCAGGCCCTCGGCCTCGATGGCGGCCTGTGCGCCGGTCTTGCGATCGACGATCACGGCGACGGCCACGACCTCAGCGCCCTCGCGGCGCAGCAACTCGACGGCCTTCAGCGCCGACTGACCCGTGGTCGAGGTGTCCTCGAGGACGATCACGCGCTTGCCCTCGATGCTCGCGCCCTCCACCTGACGGCCGCGGCCGTGGTCCTTGGGCTCCTTGCGCACGACGAACGCGTCCAGCGGACGGTCGGTTTCGACCGAGGCGTGCATGACGGCGTTGGCGATGGGGTCGGCGCCCAGGGTGAGCCCGCCGACGGCGGAGACGTCGTGGTCCTTGATCAGGTCGAGCATGATGCGCCCGATGGCGGGGGCCGCGCGGTGATCGAGGGTGAGCTTGCGCATGTCGACGTAGTACGTCGCCTTCTTGCCGCTGGAGAGCGTGAAGTCGCCGTGGAACACCGCCTCGGCCTTGATGAGGTCGAGCAGGGCCTGGCGGTCAGCGGCGAGATCGGTCACGGCATCCAGTGTATTCGGCGGATGGCGCGCATCCGGGGCTGGTTCCGGCGCCTGCACGCGATTAGCGTGAGAGCAGGAGGCCACACATGTTCTCGTACGATCCCTATGCCGCCCTCGCCGAGCTGCGTCCGGTACCGCCGCTCGAACTGACCAGCCCCGACTTCACCGCCGGCGGCGCACTGCCGGGCTTCGCCTGGTCGTCCAGCAGAGGCGGTGAGGACCGGCATCCGACCCTGGAATGGTCGCAGCCGCCGGCCGGCACGCTCAGCTTCGCCATCTCGTGCTTCGACCCCGACGCCCCGACAGGATCCGGCTTCTGGCACTGGGCCGCCTACAACATCCCGGCCGATGTGCGCCGATTGGATACCGGCGACGGCACCGCATCGAGCCTGCCCGGCGGCAGCGTGCTCCCCAACGAGGCACGGCTCGAGCGCTACATCGGCGCCGCCCCGCCCGCCGGCACCGGCGTGCATCGCTACTTCTTCGTGGTCGACGCGCTGGACGTGGACTCGCTCGAGCTGGAGGCCGGCGCGACTCCCGCCGTCTTGGGCTTCAACCGGCACTTCCACACCCTCGCCCGCGGCATCCTGATCGGAACCGGAGACCCCGCGGAGAGGTGAGCGCTGTCGGCGGCCCCGAATAGGCTGGACGCATGCGTCTGGCCACCTGGAACATCAACTCGATCCGCACGCGCGTGGGGCGCGCCGTCGACTTCGCCGTGCGCGAGGACATCGACGTGCTGGCGTTCCAGGAGATCAAGTGCAAGCCCGAGCAGTTCCCGTACGCGGCGTTCGAGGAGGCCGGGTACCACGTCGAGGCGCACGGACTGAACCAGTGGAACGGCGTGGCCATCGCCAGCCGCGAACCGATCACCGAGGTGTCGACGGCGTTCGCCGGCATGCCGGGCTTCGCGAAGGGGAAGACGCCCGACGAGACCACCTTCGGGCCGGATGCGCCGCTCGAGGCGCGCGCACTCGGCGTGACGGTCGGCGGCGTGCGGGTGTGGAGCCTGTACGTGCCCAATGGCCGTGCGCTGGGCGACCCGCATCTGGAGTACAAGCTGCAGTGGCTCGATGCCCTGCGCACCGCGACCGCCGCCGAGATCGCCGCACACCCGTCACGTCCGCTGGCGCTGGTCGGCGACTTCAACATCATCCCGTTCGACCACGACAATGGCGACCCCGACATCGTGGTCGGCCGCTCCACGCACGTCTCCCCCGAGGAGCGCGCGGCGTTCTTCGCGCTGGAGTCCGCCGGCCTGCACGACGTGGTGCGTCCGCTGATCCCCGAAGGCTTCACCTACTGGGACTACCAGCGCCTGAAGTTCCCCCGCAACGAGGGCGTGCGGATCGACTTCATCCTGGGCTCGCCGTCGTTCGCGGATGCCGTGACCGCGGCCTCCATCCACCGCGAGGAGCGCAAGGGCGAGCAGCCCAGCGATCACGTGCCGGTGGTCGTCGACCTCAGCCTCGGCGGCGCGGAGGAGGACGACGACCTGCCGATGATCTTCGCATGACCGGATCGAGCGGGCCGACCGGCATCCGCCTGATCGCGACCGACCTCGACGGCACCCTGCTGGGCGCCGACGGGATGGTCTCGGCTCGCACGCGCGCGGCGCTGGAGGGGGCTCGGGATGCCGGCATCCTCACCATCCCGGTGACAGCCCGCCAGCCCATCGGCCTGCGGCCCGTCGCCGAGCAGGCCGGGTTCACGGGCTGGGCGCTGTGCGGCAACGGCGCCTACGGCATGCACCTGACCACCGGCGAGCAGCTGTTCGCCGAGGAGCTGTCGGCCGATGTGCAGCACGAGCTGGCCGAGGCGCTCGAGCAGGTGCTGCCCGACCTGGTGTACGCCAGCGTGCGCAACGGCGGTGACCTGTTCGTCGCGCAGACCGGCTACGCCGACCTGTCCGACGTCAGCGACCACAAGCGGGCGCCGGAGACCATGGGCGGCGTGCCGCGCGCCGACGTGCTGGCCGCGCCCAGCCTGAAGCTCACCATCCGACACGCGTCGGTGCCGATCCCCGAGATCTACGCGACCCTGCAGTCGCTGGGCCTCACCGGGTTCGAGGCGACGCTCTCGGGCGCCCCGTTCGTCGAGGTGATGGCCGCCGGCGTCACCAAGGCCACGGGCGTGGCGCAGGTGTGCGCGCGGCTGGGCATCGACAGCAGCGAGGTGCTCGCCTTCGGCGACGCCCTCAACGATCTGGAGATGCTGCGTTGGGCCGGTCATGGCGTGGCGGTCGCCAACGCCCTCGAGCTGGTGCGCGAGGGCGCCGACGAGGTGGCCCCGTCGAACGCCGAGGACGGCGTCGCGCAGGTGATCGAGCGGATACTGGCGACCTGATCAGCCCATGGTGCCGGTTTGCACCTCGCCCGGTGCCGGGGCGTAGCGCAGCAGCAGCGCGCCGCCGTCGCCGGCCTGGGCACTCAGCAGCCGCAGGTTGTGCGGGGCGGCGCCATCGGGGAACACCTTCTTGCCACGGCCCAGCACGATCGGGTACACCCACAGCCTCAGCTCGTCGAAGAGCTGCTCGGCCAGAAGGGTCTGCACGAGGTCCACGCTGCCGATCACGTGCACGTCCTGGTGCCGCTCGCGCATCCGCGCGATCTCCGCGGCGAGATCGTCGCCGACGCGCGTCGACCCCTGCCAGTCGAGCGCGATCCCGGCATCCCTCGATGCGACGTACTTCGGCACGCGATCGAACAGCTGCCCGATGAACCCCTCCTCGCCCGTGGTGTGCTGAGGCCAGTATCCGGCGAAGATGTCATACGTGCGCCGCCCCAGCAGCAGGGCGTCGAGCGTCTGCATCCCCTCCTCCACGCTGCGTCCGACGGCCTCGCTGGGCAGCGGCGCCTGCCAGCCGCCGAAGGGGAATCCGTCGCTGGTGTCCTCCTCGGGACCGCCCGGCGCCTGGGCGACGCCGTCGAGGGTGGTGAACAGGTCGATGATGATGCGTCCGGTCATGGTGCGCTCCTTCGATCGCAGGATCGTACGTCAGGGGCTCCTGTGGATCAACCCCCTCGGCAGGACCGTCGGGGGGTCGTTGACTGTGCTGCACGCTCTCTCGAACGGAGGGGCCCTGATCGGAGGAGGATCATCATGAACGACAAGATGAAGCACGCCGCACAGCACGCCAAGGGATCGGCGGAGGAGGCCTGGGGCAGGGTCACCGACGACAAGAGCATGCAGGCCCACGGCAAGATCGACAAGGCCGCGGCCGAGACGAAGGACGCGCTCTCCGACGCGAAGGATCGCGCCGAGGACGCTCTCGACGACGACGACTGAATCGACGACGACGGAATCGACGCCACGACGCCCGGAGGCCGAGCACCGGCATCCACCGCGCGGGGGATGTGCGCCATCCGTCGCCCCAATACGGTGGGAGCATGTCCGAGCACGCCTTCACCCGCACGCCGACCGAGCGCGATCTGCGCCAGGATCTGCTGCTTGCGGGCGTGCTGCTGGTCAGCGGCATCATCAGCGCCGGGCTGTCGACGGTCGCCGGGGTCTACGGCAAGCAGCAGGCGCCGATGTGGTGGGCACTGGTGGCGGTCCTCGCCGTATCGGCTCCGCTCGCCGTGCGACGCCGCAGGCCCGCCGTCGTCGCCATCTTCATCGCCCTGGTGATGTTCACGAGCATCACGCTGCACGTGCCGGAGATCTACGTCACCAACGTGGCCCTGTTCATCGGGCTGTACACGGCCGGTGCCTGGATGAACGACCGCCGCAGGGCGATGCTGGTCCGCGTGGGCATCATCGCCGCCATGTTCATCTGGCTGATCATCGTGATGTACGGCGACGCTCTGAAGGAGGCCGACAAGGCCGACATGGCGGCGGGGCTGCTCTCGCCGCACGTCGCCATCATGATGATCCAGCTGCTGCTGAACGCGCTGTACTTCGGCGGCGCCTACTACTTCGGCGAGCGCTCCTGGCAGGCCGCCGCGCAGCGCGACGCTCTCGAGCAGCGCACTCGCGAACTGGAGGCGGCGCGCGAGGTCACCGCCGCGCAGGCCGTGGCACTGGACCGGGTGCGCATCGCCCGCGAGCTTCACGACGTGGTCGCGCACCACGTGTCGGTGATGGGCGTGCAGGCCGGAGCCGCGCGGCTGGTGGTGGAGCAGGATCCCGCGCAGGCAGGACGGATGCTGGCCGGGATCGAGGATGCCTCGCGCGACGCCATCCGCGACTTCCGGCAGCTGCTGGAGACGCTGCGCTCTCCCGGCGATGACCTCGATGATGCTCCCTCGACATTCGAGCTGGCCGACATCGCCCAGCTCGCGCAGGCATCGCGAGACGCCGGGCTCCCGACCGAGTACACCGTGATCGGCGAGCCGGTTCCGGTGCCGAGCACGGTCGGCGTGAACCTGTACCGCATCGCGCAGGAGGCTCTGACCAACGCCCGCCGGCATGCCGGCATGGGTGCGACCGCCGACGTGCGGGTGCGGTACGCACCGGCCGCCGTAGAGCTGGAAGTGGTGAACACCGGCCGCGCGGTGGGCGTGCTGCGCCCCGGCCTCGGCCAGCTGGGCATGCGCGAGCGCGCGCTGGCATCCGGCGGCACGATCGAACTCGACCCGCGCCCGCAGGGAGGATTCCGAGTGCGGGCCAGCGTGCCGCTGAAGACGGTCGCGGAGGTGTCGCGATGATCCGGGTGCTGATCGTCGACGACCACGCCATGCTGCGGGCGGGCTTCCGCACGATCCTCGGCACGCAGCCCGACATCGAGGTGGTCGGCGAGGCCGCCACGGGAGCGGATGCCGTGGCCGCGGCCGCTCGGCTGCAGCCCGACGTCATCACGATGGATGTGCAGATGCCTGACATGGACGGCGTCGAGGCCACCCGCCGCATCGTCGCAGACCCCGCGATCACGGCATCCATCGCCATCGTCACGACCTTCGACCGCGACGACTACCTGTTCCAGGCGCTGGATGCCGGGGCCGGCGGGTTCCTGCTGAAGAACGCCGGGCCCGAGGAGCTGATCACTGCCGTGCGGGCCCTCGCCGCCGGCGACGGCATCCTGGCCCCCGAGGTCACCCGCCGCGTGCTGGCGAAGTTCGCGGCATCCGGCAGCGACGACGACGCTTCGCTCCCCACGCCCCACTCCGAGCCCCGCTCCGCGTCGCTCGGAGCCTCCGGGGCGCGTGGGCCCGGCTCAGCGACCCATCAAGGCTCAGCGACCCATCAAGGCTCAACGGCCCATCAAGGCTCAACAGCCCATCGCTCCCGGCCCCCGGGCGGAGGGGCGCCGCTCTCGGAGCAGCTCACGGACCGCGAGGGCGAGGTGCTGGCGCTGATGGCGGATGCCCGCAGCAACGCCGAGATCGCCGCCGCACTGTTCATCGGCGAGGCCACCGTGAAGACGCACGTCTCGCGCGTGCTGCAGAAGCTCGGCGCCCGTGACCGGGTGCAGGCCGTCGTGCTCGCGCACCGGCACGGGCTGGCCTGATCCCGGCCGAGGGCGACCGGGCGGGGGATGCCGCAGAATCCCCCGCAGGGGGGATGCTGCAACCGGCTCGTCTTCGTAGCGTGGAGGCATGCAAGCAACAAGCATCCACCCCACGGGGCGAACAGGCACGCTGCACCTCGAGGGCGTCACCAAGCACTACGGCGCCCGGACCGTGCTCGACCAGGTCGGCTTCGACGTCGCCCCCGGGCGGCTGACGGGGTTCGTCGGCGGCAATGGCGCAGGCAAGACCACCACCATGCGCATCATCCTGGGTGTTCTGGCCGCAGACGGCGGCACGGTGACCCTCGACGGCGCCCCGCTGTCCACGTCCGACCGCCGCCGGTTCGGGTACATGCCCGAAGAGCGCGGTCTGTATCCGAAGATGAAGGTGCTCGAGCAGGTCGTCTACCTCGCCCGTCTGCACGGCTTCGACAAGGCGGATGCCGCGCAGCGCGGCACCGCGCTGCTGACCGAGCTGGGCCTCGGCGAGCGCCTGCACGACGCCATCGAGTCGCTGTCGCTGGGCAACCAGCAGCGCGCGCAGATCGCCGCGGCGCTCGTGCACGATCCCGAGGTGCTCATCCTCGACGAGCCGTTCTCGGGCCTGGATCCGCTGGCGGTCGACGTGGTCGCCGAGGTGCTGCAGTCGCGCGCAGCCCGCGGCGTCTCGATCCTGTTCTCCTCGCACCAGCTCGACGTGGTCGAACGGCTCTGCGACGACCTGATCATCATCGCGGGCGGCACGATCCGGGCATCCGGGACCCGCGAGCAGCTGCGCGCGCAGCACTCCACTCTGCGCTACCAGCTGGACTCCGCGGGCGATGCCGGCTGGCTGCGCTCGGAGCCCGGCGTGACGGTCGTCGACTTCGAGGGCGGGTCGGCGCTGTTCGACGTCGACGCCCCCGCCACCGCGCAGCGCGTGCTGCGCGAGGCCGTCGACCGCGGCGAGGTCTCGAACTTCGCCCCCCAGCATCCGTCCCTCGCCCAGATCTTCAAGGAGGTCATCCAGTGAAGAACTCATCCCTGACGTGGCTGGTCGCCGAGCGCGAGATCAGCTCCAAGCTGCGCAGCAAGGCGTTCCTGATCTCCACCGGCATCCTGCTGCTGATCGCATTGGCCGGAGTGCTCATCGGCGGATTCAGCAGCAAGTCCCCCACTCCGGATGCCGTGGCGGCGACCTCGCAGACGGCCCAGATCGTGAAGGCGCTGCCGAACGTGAAGGTCACCGAGGTAGCGGACCGCGCCGAGGCGGAGAAGGTCGTGAAGAAGGGCGACGTGGTCGCCGCCGTACTGCCGTCCGACGATCCGACCGGCGTGGTCATCCTGGCCAAGGACGAGGCGCCGCAGAGCCTGGTGATGGGCCTGTCGAAGACACCGCACGTGGAGATGCTGGAGCCGGCATCCACCAACCCGCTGGTGCGCTATCTGGTGGCGATCGGCTTCGGAGTGGTGTTCCTCATGGCCGCTTCCACGTTCGGCTCCACCATCGCCCAGAGCGTGGTGGAGGAGAAGCAGACCCGCGTGGTCGAGCTGCTGATCTCGGCGATCCCCACGCGCGTGCTGCTGGCCGGCAAGGTGCTCGGCAACACGATCCTCGCGATGGCGCAGATCATCCTGCTGGCGGCGATAGCCGTGGTGGGCCTGATCGTCACCGGGCAGAACGAGGTGCTCGCCGGTATCGGGGCTCCCGTGCTGTGGTTCGCCGTGTTCTTCCTGTTCGGCTTCATCCTGCTGGCGTCGCTGTACTCCGGCGCCGCCGCGATGGTCTCGCGCCAGGAGGACATCGGATCCACCACCATGCCGCTGATGATGCTGGTGATGGCTCCGTACATCCTGGTGATCATCTTCAACGACAACCCGCTGGTGATGACGATCCTGTCGTACATCCCGTTCTCCGCCCCCGTGGCGATGCCGGTGCGGCTGTTCGTCGGCGAGGCGCAGTGGTGGGAGCCGCTGCTCTCGCTGGTCATCCTGCTGGTCAGCTGCGTCGGCGCGATCCTGGTGGGCGCGAAGATCTACGAGAACTCGCTGCTGCGGATGGGCAGCCGCGTCAAGCTCAGGGAGGCGCTGCGCGGCTGA
>NZ_JBASAK010000100.1:0-2630 GCF_049650565.1 Microbacterium sp. | reverse complement strand
GGATGCGGTTGGACGCCCCGTTCTCCGGGACGCTGGCCGCCACGTACTGCAGGGTGCGGTTGCGGGGGTCGTTCCACTGCTCGACGTCCATGGTGTCGCCGTTCTGATCGAACCAGTCCATGACGCTGGAGTCCGGCACGTGCTCGCCCAGCACGGCGAACCTGCTCGGGCGCAGGGCGGGGTTCTCCGCACGCAGGCGCGTGAGCAGGGCGACATGGGCGGTGAGGTCCTTCTGCCAGTCCTCGTGCTCCCAGTTCAGCCAGCTCAGGGCGGAGTCCTGGCAGTACGCGTTGTTGTTGCCGCGCTGGGTGCGCCCGAACTCGTCGCCGGCGGTGATCATCGGGATGCCGGCCGACAGCAGCAGCGTGCCCATCAGATTGCGCATGGCCTTGCGGCGCTGAGCCAGGATGCCGGGATCGTCGGTGGGACCCTCGATGCCGTGGTTGAAGGACCGGTTCATGTCCGCGCCGTCGCGGTTGTCCTCGCCGTTGGCCTCGTTGTGCTTGACGTCGTAGGCGACCAGATCGTGCAGAGTGAACCCGTCGTGCGCGGTGACGAAGTTGATGCTGGCCAGCGGACCGCGCTCGTCGCTGTAGGTGTTGGCCGAGCCCGCCAGGCGGTTGGCGAACCCGCCGATCCCGACCGGCGCCGAGGCGCGTCGTGCGTAGTCGATGTCGCTGAGCCAGAAGTTGCGGGCGCGGTCGCGGTAGCGGTCGTTCCACTCGCTCCAGCCGTCGGGGAAGTTGCCGGTCTGCCAACCGCCCATCCCGATGTCCCAGGGCTCGGCGATGATCTTCACGTCCTGCAGGGCGGGGTCTTCGCGGATGGCGGTGAGCAGCGGATGCTCGCGGTCGTATTCGTGCTCGGCGTTGCGGGCGAGGGCAGTGGCGAGGTCGAACCGGAAGCCGTCGATCTGCATCTCGGTGGCCCAGTAGCGCAGCGAGTCCAGCACCAGGCGCGCAGCGGCATCGGTGGCGGTGTTGAGGGTGTTCCCCACGCCGGTGGTGTCGATGTAGGTGCCGTCCGGCTGCTGCCGGTAGTACGAGGCGTTGTCGATGCCCCGCAGGCTGGAGCGCGGACCGCCGATGCCCTCCTCGCTGGTGTGGTTGTAGACCACGTCGAGGATCACCTCGATGCCGGCCTGATGCAGCAGCTTGACCATGCCCTTGAACTCGCTCAGCACGGTCTCCGGACCGCCCTTGCGCGCGGATTCGCTGGCGTAGGCATGGTGCGGGGTGAAGAAGTTCAGGGTGTTGTAGCCCCAGTAGTTGGTCAGGCCGCGATCGAGCAGGCGCGGCTCGGTCATGAACGCGTGCACGGGCAGCAGCTCGACGGCAGTGACACCCAGGCTCTTGAAGTAGTCGATCATGGCCGGGTGCGCGAGTCCCGCGTAGGTGCCGTGCAGGGCCGGTGTCACGCCCGGGTGGCGCTTGGTGAGGCCCTTGACGTGCCCCTCATAGATGACCGTCCGGTCCATCGGGATGCCGGGCTTGCGGACGTCGCCCCAGTCGAAACCGTCCTCGATCACGACCGAGCGCCACTCCTCGTAGCCGTCGCCCTGGGCGAGTCCCCGGCCGTAGGGGTCCAGGAGCAGCGTCTCGGAATTGAAGACGTGTCCGGGGCCGTGCGGGCCATCCACGCGCAGCGCGTAGCGGGTGCCGGGCTGCAGCAGGTCGGTGGTGACCTCCCACACGCCGCCGGGGCGGCGCTCGAGAGGAGCCTGGGCGGTCTCCCAGTCGAGGTCATCAGCATCGAAGACGACCAGCTCGATCGACGAGGCGTTCTGCGACCAGACGCGCAGGGTCCCGACGCCGTCGTGCAGCCGGACGCCGAGATCATCGAGAGCGGAGCCTCCCGGAGGAGGCGTGGTGGTCGCAGGCATGGGAAACAGCCTAAACGCGCGCGGCGTGTGCACGTGAATCCCGGTGCCGCGGTTCACGAACCTCGGTCTCGCCGCCGCCCCGGTGCGTTGGACGGACGACAATGGGAGCATGCGGTTCTACCTGGATCATGCGGCCACGTCCCCCCTCCGTTCGGAGGCACGGGATGCCTGGTTGGCGGCGAGCGAGGTGGTCGGCAACGCCTCGTCCACGCACGGCGCCGGTCAGGACGCACGGCGGCTGCTGGAGGAGTCGCGCGAGCGGGCGGCGGCCGTGCTGGGCTGCGATCCCATCGAAGTCGTGCTCACCTCCGGCGGCACCGAGTCCATCAACACCGCGCTGAACGGGCTGTGGCGTGCGCGTGCCGCGGGGGCGGATGCCGTGGTGCTGCCGGATGCCGAGCATCACGCCACCATGGACACCGTCGCGGCCCTCGCGAAGGAGGGCGCGTGCGTGCGCGCCGTGCCGGTGTCGGCGCAGGCACGGATCGATCTGGAGGCGTTCCGCGCGGCGCTGCCCGGCGCGGCGCTGGCGACTGCCCTGGTGGCCAACAACGAGGCCGGCACGATCAACGACGCGTCCGCGCTCTCGCGTGCGGCGGCGGATGCCGGTGTGCCGCTGCACCTGGATGCCGTGGCGGCCTGGGGGCACGTGCGCCTGTCGTTCCGCGAGCTGCGCGGCGACGCGCCTGCGGCGGCGGGCCTGGTCGCGATGAGCGTGGCCGGGCACAAGATCGGCGCGCCGGTGGGC
>NZ_JBASAK010000099.1:0-2019 GCF_049650565.1 Microbacterium sp. | reverse complement strand
CCCCAGCGCGAACGGCAGCACCGCCGTCGCGCCGGCCTGGCGCAGCACACGCGCCGCGACGGTGAGGGTCCAGCGGCTGTCCGCCAGATCATCCACCAGCAGCACCGGCCCCTCCGGCACCTGCAGCCCGTCGGCGGTGAACCGGTCCCACAGCCCCGCCACGCGGAAGGCACTGTTCCCGCCGGGGCCACCGGCAGGCCCGCCGTTCACGAAGCCGAGCTCTCCCAGGTACGGCAGTCTGCCGATCTCCGCAAGTCCGCGCGCCAGTGAGCCGGTCAGCTGCGGGCGCGAGCGCGATGGCATCCCGATCACCGCGACAGGGCGCTCATCCCACTTCCAGCCGGCGAGCACGCGCACGCACGCGTTCAGCACGTGCGGCGGGACTGGAGCGTCAGGAGCACCCGCCGCGAAGATCTCGCGCAGCGTGCCACCCCAGCCGAGATCTGTCAGTCGTGCCAGCGCACGCCCCTCCGCGGCCTGCTCCTCCGCGGCGATGCGCCCGCGAACGGGCACGCCCAGCCGATCAGCGCCCGTGGGCCACTGCCTGCGCGGCTCGATGGGCACGCCGACGCGGTCGAGAGAACCTGCGGCAGCAGTTCCGGCATCTGCCCCGATCTCGGTCGGGAACCAGGCGCCCGCGCAGTTGTCGCACCGCCCGCAGGGCGCGGCTGTGGCGTCGTCCAGCGAGCGCTGCAGGAACTCCATCCGGCATCCGCTGGTCTGCTGGTACTCGATCATGTGCTGCTGCTCGGCCCGACGCTCGGCGGCGATGCGCTCGTAGCGCTCGGCGTCGTACGTCCAGCCCGCTCCGGTCGAGACCCAGCCGCCCTGCACGCGCTTGACGGCGCCGTCGACGTCGAGCACCTTCAGCAGCAGTTCCAGCGGGGTGCGGCGGATGTCGACCCTGGCCTCCAGCGTCGGCGTCGAGATGGGCTGATCGCCCAGTGCGGCGATCACGCGCTCGGCCCGCTCACGGTCGGGCATGGATGCCGTGGCGAAGTAGTGCCAGATGTCCTTGTCCTCGGCGCCGGGCAGCAGCAGTACGTCGGCGCTCTCGCTGGCGCGCCCCGCACGCCCCACCTGCTGGTAGTAGGCGACCGGTGACGAGGGTGCGCCGAGGTGGATCACGAAGCCGAGGTCGGGCTTGTCGAAACCCATGCCCAGTGCGCTGGTGGCGATGAGCGCCTTGACCTCGTTGCGCTTGAGTTTCCCCTCGGATTCCTCGCGCTCGTCGGCATCCGTCTGCCCGGTGTACGCGCGCACGTCGTGACCGTGCTCGCGCAGAAGCCGCGCGGTGTCGACCGCCGCCGCGACAGTGAGCGTGTAGATGATGCCGGAGCCCGGCAGATCGTCGAGATGGCTGAGCAGCCACGCCAGTCGGCTCGCGGCGTTCGGCAGCTGCAGCACGCCCAGCCGCAGGGATGCCCGCGCCAGCGGCCCGCGGATGGTCAGCACCTCCGCGCCGCCCAACTGCTCGGCGACGTCCGCCACGACCCGGCTGTTGGCCGTGGCGGTCGTGGCGAGCACCGGGACGTCGGCGGGCATCTGCGCGATGAGGTCGCGCAACCGCCGGTAGTCGGGTCGGAAGTCGTGGCCCCAGTCGCTGATGCAGTGCGCCTCGTCGACCACCAGCATCCCGATCCGGCGCACCAGCGCCGGCAGCCGCTGCTCGCGGAACGCGGGATTGTTCAGCCGCTCGGGTGAGACCAGCAGCACGTCGACCTCGTCGCGGTCGAGCCGCTCCAGAACATCGGACCACTCGTGCGCGTTGGTGGAGTTGATGGCGACGGCGCGCACGCCCGCGCGCTCGGCCGCGCTGATCTGGTCGCGCATGAGCGCCAGCAGCGGCGACACCAGCACCGTGGGACCGGCGCCCTGCCGCCGCAGCAGCAGGGTTGCGACGAAGTACACCGCGGACTTGCCCCACCCGGTGCGCTGCACGACAAGTGCCCGTCGCCGTTCGGCCACCAGCGCCTCGATGGCCTCGTACTGGCCGTCGTGGAAATCCGCATCCGGGCG
>NZ_JBASAK010000098.1:0-28193 GCF_049650565.1 Microbacterium sp. | reverse complement strand
GCCGTCAGGCCCGGTCGTGCAGGGTGATGCGGTAGCCATCGGGGTCGGCGAAGGTGAAGGTGCGGCCGAACGGACCGTCGATCGGTGCGGACACGATCACGTGACCGTCGGCGACCAGCGCGTCGTGGATCTCCTGAACCCCGGTGGCGTGCAACCAGATCGCCGCGCCGATCCCCGGCTCCGGAGCGGATGCCAGGTCTGTGCCCGGCACGACATCGCGGAGCGCGAAGGCGATCGGCGTCGTGTCGAAGACGACCGCGTGCGGCGGCCCGGCTGGCGAGCGGACCAGGCCGAGGTAGTGCTCGTAGAACGCCTGCGAGGCTGCGAGATCGCGGGCCTGCAGCGAGATGAAGTCGGGTCCGGTGACGGGCATGATGTCCTCCTCGATTATGTCAGTTTTCTGACATAGATGACTATATGTCAGAATACTGACATGAGTCAAGAGGGCATCGATCTGACGACGTCGCTGGGATACCTGCTCAAGGAGGCGTCCAGCGAACTCCGCACGGCGATGGAGACCGTGCTGCGCCCGATGGGGCTGACGGTCACGCAGTACTCCTGCCTGGAGCTGCTCGCGCAGCGCCCGGGTCTGTCGAACTCCGAGCTCGCCCGGGGTGCGTTCGTGACCCGCCAGTCGATGAGCGTGCTGCTGCAGGCCATGGAGCACGACGGCTACGTGACCCGGGCTGTTGAGGCTCCCGTCGGCAGAGCTCTTCCCACCCTGCTCACGCCTCGGGGGCGGGAGGTGCTGCACGCGGCGAGCGCCGCGGTGCGATCGGTGGAGAAGCGGATGCTGAGCGGCATGACCGCGGCACAGCAGGCCGCCGCACTGACGAGCCTGCGAAGCATGATCGCGGGGCTGCAGGACGAGCGGTAGTCCGGTCGGGATCTCGGACCGGCCCGGTCCTACAGCCGTTCCGGCCGCGCGCCGAGCCCGACGAAGCGACCGGTGAGGTGCGTGAGCCGCGGGTGGTCGCGCAGCATCCGCAGTCCGAACGGGAGCGGCGCATCCGATGCGCGCTCCGCGATCAGGGGACCCTGCAGCCTGCGCTGGACGAACTGGGTGACCCTGGTGGGCCGGCTGCGGCGCCGCTGCACGCGGCGCAGATC
The DNA here is from genome assembly GCF_049650565.1 of Microbacterium sp. Classification (GTDB taxonomy): domain Bacteria; phylum Actinomycetota; class Actinomycetes; order Actinomycetales; family Microbacteriaceae; genus Microbacterium. The sequence continues at coordinate 27,083 of NZ_JBASAK010000098.1, read as the reverse complement.
GGATGCGGCCGGCGTGCCGTCGCGCAGCACGGGTCCGAGGATGCGTGCGGTGGCGACAGCATCCTGGATCGCGAGATTGATGCCCACCCCGCCGGCGGGTGACATCGCGTGGGCCGAGTCGCCGATGCAGAGCATCCCGTCGGCGAACCAGCGGCGCAGCCGCTCGAGGCGCACGCGCAGCAGATGCACGTCGGCAGCGGTGATCGAGCTGACGGCCTCGGCCATTCGTGGCGAGATCCGCGCGATCCTGTCCTTCATCGTGGCGACGTCGGCGTCGGTGCCATGCCAGGCACCGGCGGGGATCACGTGAGCGATCTGGAAGAAGTCGTTGCGGTCGATCGTGATGATCAGGCCGGAACCGGCCTGGATGAACGGGTAGCGGTCACCGGCGGTCTTGGCGACGCGGAACCAGAGCACGTCCATCGCCGAGGCGACGCCAGTCGGGGCCAAGCCCGCCGCAGCGCGGAGGCCGGAGTCGCGGCCCGAGGCGTCGACGACCAGGCGCGCGCGCACGGCGACGTCGCCGTCGGGTCCGGTTCCCGTGACGCCGACGACGCGGTCACCGTCGCGGATCAGGGCGTCGACCCGGGTGGAGCGCAGGAGGGTGAACTGCGGATGCTGCGCCGCCGCGTCGGCGACGAGGTCCAGGAAGTCCCACTGCGGCATGAACGTCATGACCTTGCGGCGCGTGGGCAGGCGCGAGAAGTCGGCCAGCGTGAGTTCGGTGCCGTACCAGCTGAACGTGACGCGAGGCATGTCATCGTGCGGACGCGCAAGGAACTCGTCGAGCAGGCCGAGCTCGGCCAGAAGGTCCTGCGTGGAGGGGTGGATGGTGTCGCCGCGGAAGTCGCGCAGGAAATCGGCGTGCTTCTCCAGCACGACGACGCCGATGCCTTGCCTCACGAGCGCGAGCGCCAGGGTGAGGCCGGCCGGTCCGCCGCCGACGATCGCGCAGTCCGCGTGCAGTTCGGTGGTCATGGGTACAGCTTGCTCCGAGCGGGGACGGTATGCCACGTTCTCGCGGCGTGCAGACTGGTGTGACCGCACGTGTCGCCACGACCAATACGATCGACCCATGGCGAAATCCCATGATGTCGAGTCGGCCGGATCCAAGTTCTCTCAGGTCCTGGAGACTGCCGCGAAGCTGCCCGGCGTGCGGATCGACCGCGATGCGTATCTGCGCACCGCGCTGAAGCGCCACTGCACGGAAGAGCAGATCGAGCGTGCGATCGCAGAGACGCCTGCTGCCGCGGGCATCCCGCTCAGCGTGATCACTGAGGTGGCGAACACCTCGATCAAGTACGAGACGAGCAAGGTGACGGGCCTGTCGACTCTCGCCGGCCTGCCCGGCGGATTCGCGATGCTCGGCACGATCCCGGCAGACCTCGCCCAGTACGTCGGGCACATGCTCCGCATCGCGCAGAAGCTCGCGTACGTGTACAGCTGGCCGGAGCTGTTCTCTGAAGACGACGTCGACAAGAAGATGGATGAGGCGACAGAGGGGATGCTCGTCCTGTTCCTCGGCGTGATGGTCGGCGTGCAGTTCGCGCAGGGAGGCGTCGCCAAGGCCGCTGCCATGATCTCGGCCCAGGTCGTGAAGAAGCTGCCCCAGCAGGCGCTGACCAAGGGCGCGATCTATCCGATCGTGAAGAACGTCGCGAAGCTTCTCGGCGTGCAGATGACCAAGAAGCTCTTCGCGGGCGGCGTGGCGAAGGCGATCCCCGTCATCGGCGCGGTGCTCTCGGGCGGTCTGACCCTGAGCACGTTCCTTCCGATGAGCAAGCGGCTGCAGAAGCACCTGGCGAGTTTGGAGCTCACGAAGCCGGACCTGCGCCCGGAGACGCACGACGAGCGGTCGACCGCTGCCGAAGTGATCGTGATCGAACCTGTCTCGGAGGACATCGCGTGAGCACCGGAAGCAAGGCCCTGGACAGAACGATCCAGCAGTGGCTGTCGGACATCGACGCCGGCACGCTGCGGCTGCCGAGCTTCCAGCGCGGTGAGGCGTGGGACCGGCGCCGCATCGAGTCGCTGCTGCGCACGATCGTCCGCGACCTGCCGCTGGGCATCACGCTCGTGCTGCAGGTGGGCGACCGCGAGCAGTTCCACTCGCGGCCACTCGCCACCGCACCCGACACTGCGGCGAAGGTCACCGAGCACCTGCTCGACGGCCAGCAGCGGCTCACCGCGCTGTGGCGGTCTCTGAAGGACAATTACCCCGACCGCACGTTCTTCGTGCATCATCCGCTGCTCGACGACGATCCGCAGAACGACGACGACGAGATCGACGTCTGGTCGTACCAGCTCTGGAAGAACAAGTCGGGCAACGTCATGCCGCGCTGGACCGAAGATCCGGAGCGGTGCGCCAAACGCGGGCTCATCCCGGTGCGTCTGCTGGATCCGGCCAACGGCGACGAGGTGAACGGCTGGATCGAGAAGGCCATCCACCACCTGAAGCCGACCAAGGATCAGCACACCGACGTCGACCAGATGTTCGCCGCGATGGAGTACTACCAGGAGCGGCGGAAGTTCCTCATGGATGACGTCATCTCGCCGCTGCGCGAGACGGTGAAGCACTATCTGCTGCCGTACCTGAACCTGCCCGCGACGACGCCGCGGTCGGTCGCGCTGGACGTGTTCATCAACATGAACACGAACGCCAAGCCGCTGCGCGCCTTCGACATCGTCGTCGCCGAGGTGGAGAGCGCGACGGAGGCCCGTCTGCAGGAGATGATCGACGACTTCGTCGAGAGCAACCCCAGGCTGACGCATTTCGGGAACATCGGCGACCTGATGCTGCAGACGATCGCGCTGCATCAGGACCTGGAGCCCAGCAAGTCGGGATTCTTCTCGCTCGACTCGCAGCGGCTGGTCGACGAGTGGCAGGAGACCTGCGACGGCCTGATCGGCGCGATCGAGCTGTTGTCGCACCTGCGGATCTGGGATGCCGCACGACTCCCCACCGCCATCGCGATCCCCGTCGTCGCCGCACTGCTGGCCAGCGGTCCGAAGAACGGCGACGGGCGGGGTCTGATCGAGCACGTCGCCCGCAAGTACCTGTGGGCTGCGTTCTACACAGGCCGCTACGATGGCGCGGCCGCCACCCGCTCCTACGCCGATGCGCGACCGCTGCTGGCGTTCGCCGCGTCACCTTCCAAGGAAGGTCTGGATGCCCTCGACACGCAGGTGCCGATCTTCGACCGAGATGTGTACCCGCTGCCGACCGTCCGCACCCTCGCGGGCGCCGACTGGCCGGCGAAGAAGAACAGCCTCGCGCGGGCAGTGCTCGCGACGGCGAACTACTTCGGCGCTCGCGACTTCGCCGACGATGCGCCCATCAGCGAGTCGAACGTTCAGAAGCGCGAGTACCACCACCTGTTCCCCGCGAAGCTGCTGAAGGATGCCGGCATCGACCCGAACCTCGCAATGAACTGCGGGCTGATCACCTGGCGCACGAACCGCACGATCGGCCGGCTCGATCCCATCGCCTACCTGCAGGACCGGACGGATGCTGCGCCCACCGAGCAGGCTCTGGAGCAGCGTCTGCAGAGCCATCTGATCCCGGCATCCGCTCTTCAGAATGCCGGGCCGTACCCCGAAGACGTGACCGGGCACGATCTCGCGGCGCTGGTGCGGCCCGACTTCGACGCGTTCGTCACCGCGCGCGCGACGATCATCGAACGGGCCATGCAGTTGCTGTGCGCGGGTGAGAGCCCGACGCTCGCGGACGTGATCGGCGCAGGCTGAGCGGCGTCGCTACTTGTGGATGCATTGTCGGCTTCAGCCGCAGTGTCCCCACCTCCTGCTACAGTCCATCTCAGGTTCAAGAGCTGCAGTCATCGGTACCTGGCCGGCTGCACGGCAACCCTCCTCATCGAGCGGGGTGCCCCAGGGGAAGAACCGGCCCGGCGCGACCGCGTGCGGGCAAGTCGATGGGTTGGCGCCGGTTCGTGCAGGCGCGACGGCGCCGCCCTTCAGCTGAAGGGATACGAGCGATGAACGCTCAGAACTACCGTGATGAACGCACCCGGTCCGAACTCGACACGCTGCTCCATTACGACTTCTGGCTCCCGATCGGACGTGGGTTCACGGCGAAGTACGTCGCTGAGAACTACCCAGGCTGGACATGGAACCAGCTGATCCGAGTGCTGACAGCTTCACGCGTACGTGTAGCGCAGCCCGGCAAACCGAGCATCTGCGATCCAGACGTTGTGCGACTGCAGTTCGACAGTGAGACGTCATGGCGCGTCGAATGGGAGGACGGCTCGGTGACCGAGGGCCCCGATCCGGCGGGCACAACGCATCCGAGCGCGTCGACCGCGATCGAGACCGGGCAGACCCACGAGGCAGCACCCCAAGCCGATGGCTGGCCGGCCGATGACCGTCCGATCTTCATCGACAGCGGCTACGGCCGCGTGACCCCGTCGGGACCGCTGACCGATGACTCGGGTGAGCGACGCCGGCTGACGCCCGGCGCGACCGTGTCGGCGGATGCCGGTGACGAGGAGTTCGCCCGAGCCTGGGCGGATGTTCTCTCCGATGAGCCGACAGGGGCGAACCGGTGGGAGTATGCCGTCGAGATGCCCCGCACGGCGGAGGGCCCGCGTAAGTCGGATCCGCTACCGCTTGAAGCCGCGCTCGAGCGCGTCCGCCTCACCCCTGGCGCACGCCTGCAGCGCCGCGCCGTCGGGCCGTGGAGCATCGTGCACACTCCGTTCCCGTCAGTCGAGAAGACCGGGTGGGCGGAGCTCGAGCCGGAGAAGAAGAAGTGGCACGCGGCGATGTCGGAGTTTCCGCCGAGCTTCCGAGGAACCGTCAGCCGAATGGGCGGAGTGGAGGCCTCCCCCTCGGAGTGGATCGAATTCGCGCGCCGCGCCGCCGCCGCAGGGTTCACGCCGGGCAGCTACCGGACGCTGGGCACGGCCCACCTCGCCTGGACGGCGCGCCAGGCGAAGTCGCCTTCGCAGTGGCTGCGCGGACGAGACGTCCCGCCGCTGACGAGCATCGAGCTGTGGGCACGCTTCCCGCGACTGGTCGATGAGGGCCGCAGCCCGCTCGAGGCGATCGAACGCATCGTCATGCAGCAGCGCTGAAGGTCGGGGCGCCGGGCCTGCTCGGCGCCCCTTCCTCGGACTCCACCCGCACATCGCTAAGACCGTGACCAACCTGGAGTAGTGGCTCACGACTCGATGTCCCCACCTCATGCAAGAATTCGACTGGTGTTGTGCTTCCCCCGGCACGACGCCGCTGGGATTTCACACTGGAGACTCATCCATGCACGGATTCATAGTGCCCGCAATCGCGGTACTCTTCATGCTCGGCTTCGTGGTCTGGTACAGCTATGCGCTGTTTGTTGCGCACCACAAGCTCAACGCCCGCCTCGACGCACTGGAGGTAGCCGCCGCAGACGCAACCGACACGCAGGCGTCAAATCCAGACCTGTGGCAGGAGTGGGAGCGATCCCTGGTGCACGATGCTCGGCATGAGCAGACATACCGCACGCTGAACGCGGAAGACGTCTTCACACCGGAGCACCTCGCTCCAGTCCTCACCCGCTATCGTGCGCTGCCGGCCGCACCAAGCATCTTCACCGGAATCGGGGTGCTCTTCACCTTCATCGGCCTGGCTGTCGGGTTCAACGGCTTGAACCTCGGCTCTGCAGGGGCGACCCCCAACGGCATCGTCGACAGCGCGGGCCAACTGGTTTCCGCCGCAGGAATCGCATTCACAGCCTCGATCGCGGGCATCTTCTTCAGTATCGTCTTCAACTTGTGGGAGAAGTACGCCGAGAGACGCGCACTCGAGCGGGTGTCCGAGTTCCACACCACGATCGATCACAAGTACCCACTGCTGACGGCCGAGCAGAACCTGCTGCAGATATCGCTGGCGCAGACCCAGGCGACCGAAGCATTGCAAGAGCTTCACGAACGCATCGGAAACCGCCTGCAGGAGACGCTGGAGCAGCAGTCCGCCACGATGCGGGAGCAGTTGGCCGAATCGATCTCCACTTCCCTGGCGCCGGCCATGGCGACACTCGTCAACGCGACCACGGAGCAGTCGAGCACAGTATTCGAGTCCCTGATCGATCGGTTCGCATCCTCGTTCTCAGAACTCGGCGCACAGCAACGAGAAGCTCTGGATCAATCGTCTGCGAAATTGGGCGCCGTGATCGAGTCGATGACACCCCAGATCACCACGTTGATCGACTCGATGCAGGCCCAGTCCGCCGCACTTGCCGAGCAGCAGCAGCACGTCCTGACCTCGCTAGAGGAGCTCAGCGCAGAATTCACAACAGCTACCGCGGACATGGCCTCAAGCGCGAACGACCTGGAAGCCATCAGCGAACGCTTCACCGCGGCCAGCAACGCACTGTCGAATGATCTCGCCGAGTCGACGAACACGCTGCAAGACGTTTTCGCACGGCTGGACGCACAAACAGCTCGTAGTGCAGACCTCACCGAACGAACGATCTCCCTCTCCGAGAGTGTCGACGAGGCCTCCACACTGCTGACCTCGGCGACGTCGACGATGGGAAGCGAGCTCGACCGATTCGCCAGTATTCAGCAGACCTTCCGAAGCGACCTCTCAGGGACAGCCGCAAGCCTGGCTGAGGAACTCCGCTCCCATGTCGGAGAGGTCTCGAAGCGCATCTCGACCTGGCTGAACGACTATTCCTCGGACGTGGAGCGCCAGATCGAGTCTCGAATGGAGACCTGGAACTCAGTGAGCCAGGATTACGCCACGAACATGCTCGCCACCGCCCAAGCGCTCAATGCGACGGTGGATGATCTGACGCGACGCCGTGAGCCGCTCGAAAGCGCAGTCGAGTGAACAGGGCCCGTGGCAGGCGCGCGCATCGCCGCGGCGAAGTGGGCGACCCGTATTGGATCTCTTTCACCGACCTGCTCACCGCACTCCTCTTCGTGATCATCTTGGCTGCTCTCGCGTTCATGGCACAGGTCGGCGAGAAGCAGCAGGCATTGGCAACGCTTGAAAGCCAACTGACAAGTCGAATCGACAGCTTGGAGGCGCAGCGCGAGGCTATCGACACGCAGGTCGTCGAGCTGTCCAAGGCGGAGGAGATCCGAACGGAGATTCTCGACGAAGCCAAGACGGAACTCGCAAAGCTCGGAATCAAAGTCGAGTTGAACGATGATCAGACAGTTCTGAGCATTCCGACAGAGGAACTCGGCTTCGCCTCCGGGCAGTATGAGATCGCTCCAGCCCATCAGGCTCGCGCCGTCGACATCGGCAAGGTGCTCCACAAGATCCTGACCCGCGACGGCAGAGCCAAGTATCTGGACACGATCTTCATCGAAGGCCACACGGACGGACGGCCCTTCAACGGGCTGAACGGGACGGGCAACTGGGGACTGTCCACATTCCGCGCAATTTCGCTGTGGCAACTCTGGCTCGACAGGATTCCGGCGAAGGACAGCTTGGACGCGATGCGAAACTCCGCTGGGCACAAGCTCGTGTCCGTGTCCGGATACGCCGACACTCGCCCGGTCCGTGGCTCTGCAGGAGACGCGACCGACGTTCCGGAGAACCGAAGGATCGACATCCGCATCACTGTCATTCGCCCCTCCAGCGCAGATCTGGACGCGATCCTTGACGTCGGCAACGACGGTGGCAACGGATGACTCTCCGCCTCCCACCGATCGGCCTGCAGCTCCCTCCTGCCTGGGGTGAGGCGGAGTCCCAAGCGTGGATACATCTGCGGGAAGGTGCGAGGCAGCTGTCGGATCGTGCGCTCGCAGGAGGAGATGTTCGATCGGCAGCGAAAGCGATCCGCATACCGCTCAGAGAAGGCCGAGAGGCCGACGTGGTCGCGCTGATCGACGGGGCCCGGATGGCACGAGCACTGGCTTGGCTGTGGGTGGAAACAGACGGCGATTGCCGTGACACCGTGTCAACGCTCCTGCTCGACGCTGTTGCTGCTCACACTCCTTCGAGAGCAACCCTGCATTTCCTTGCACGGCTCTACTTCGAGCGTTTCGACACGCTTGACGCACCAGGAGGCCGCACACGGCGTTCGGTCCTTCAGAAGCTTCAAGACACACTGCGCACGGGAGCCCTGGAGTTCGGAGACAGTGCACCTGAAACTGCTGGCATCGTCCCCTCTCTGAGCACTCATGCAGAAACCCTGCTCGCTCGGAGCGCACCTGAGAAGTTCGCCCACGAGTCGTATGCCGCCGGACGCCAGTACGAAGCCGCCGTGCGGTTTTTCGGCACAGACGGTTTCATGAGCGGGCGCTTCGGCGAACTCGTGCGACAGTATCTCGTCCTCGAGCAGTTGAAGACGATACCCATGGATGATGCTGGACCGCTGCTCACCGAGCTTCGATCGCCGGTCCTGCATAATGCTGCTCACATCGGCGGTCACCTGTTCGGCCATGCGGCTCTCAGCGTGATGATCGATCGCGCCGGCGAGGCCTCGCCGCCTGCCGACTGGCAACAGGCTGTCCTCGACATCGCCTCCGACCCGCGGAGGGTGAACAGCGATGACTTCAGAAAATGGTGGTCAAAGCTCGGCCCCGTGCGTGTCAGAACGGTCACGCGCTGGATCGCAGTCGACGAACTCGCCCTGTTCCTGGACTCGCTGAAATCGTTCGCCGCGGAGACCGGAAACGACGATATGACACGGATGTTCCTTCCCCGGAAGAAGTTCCTCGAAGGCTTGCTCATGGATGGTCACGTCGAGAGTTCCCGCCTGTTCCTCGGTGGGCGCGCACGGTCGGCCGTCCAGCGGCGGGGCCGATCGTTGCTGAGCATCCCATTGCTGGAGGGCAACGGGGTAAGCGAACGGGCCCTGATCTACCTCGATTGCGGCGACTTCCACATGATCGAGGGGACCCACAACACAAAGCTCTGGGCATACCTCTTGGAACCGCCGTCCTACGTGACGGACTGGCATCGATACAGCTACACGTATGCGTCGCTCACAGCGGGCATGGCTGAAGCATTCGACAAACAACATGGTGCGCCTGGGCCACTCAACCGCAACGACTTCGTGCACCGAGCCCATTGGCAGGACAGAGTGCTCGGTTACCTGGCCCGTCACCTGATCCACGTCAATCCGGAGACCGTGCTCGAGCGCCACGACTACTCGCGTTTCCGGCGCACGCCCGAGTACGCGATGATGGCCGCACTCTCCTACGACTCAGCGGCACGAACTTCGAAAGACATCAAATGAGCTTGAGAGACCTCGTCGAGCAGATCTTGACCCGTCGAACGAATCAGGGCACGCATTCGCCCGCAAGATTCGTGCAGGAGATCGACTCGGACGGTATCAACTTTGTCCTCGTCGACGGAACGCTGGAGCAAGTCGCACAAGGCAGCGCCGATGCCACGACATTGACGCAATTCGTGGCACTGCAGATGCTTCAAGAGCAGGGACTGGCCGCTCCGCTCCCCCTCGGCTTCAGCGTCGCCTCAGACGCAATCGTGCGCATCGATCCCGCCCTTGCAGACGCCCTGCTTCTACCGCCTTTGTTCGTCGCCAGTATCGATGTCAACTTCGATGCGTACACAACATCACACGCGTTCCGCGCCTATGCCACAACGCCGATCGATGGACAGGATCGGGCACTGACGGTGAAAGGCGGATGCCTCTTCGTCGGCGGTCGCCGATATCGTGCTGATGACGCGCAGTGGACGGCGCTCACGTCGATCGGACAGCACTCCGCACTCGCGGAGGCCGAGCGTGATGAGTCCACGAACGTTGCGCTCGTCGGAACCCTTCTGGCCGCTTCGAAGTCGAACGACCACATCCGCGTGTCTTACTTCGCGCGGGGCGGCTGGGAAGTCTCCAGCCCGACACGTGTGGGTGTCAGCGGACGAATGGACTCCTCCGGGAATCTGACCCTCACTCCAACTTTCGATGCCGCAGTCGACCCGTCCCTGCTCGAGTCACGTTGGCGCCAACTGTCGACGAACAACGCCCGCGGAGTGCTCCGCGTGGAGAAGCACATTGTCGCTCTTGACGAGCAAGCCATGGACGGCGTGCGAGAGGTCCTCACACACAGAACGGTACCTGCCGCACAGGTCCCCTCATTCCTCAAAGCCCCCAGCGCATTCCTCGACGCAGCCCTGGTCGACCTTGATCTTGGCTTCTCCGTCAGGGTCGAGGGTGTCGGTACCGTGCAGCACGTTGACTTCACCGACCTGACCGCGAGTGGCATCGACTGGTTTCAGAGCGACACGCTGCTGAGTCCTGCGTCGATCCTGACGACTCTGCTCCGAAGTCCTGACGATATCGCAGCTTTCGAGAGCCAGCTCTCCGCCGCCATTACTCAGGGTGCAACCGCGCTGAACTTCTCGGATCACTTGATCGATGTCTCGGATCCCGACGCGGTACTCGAAGAGATCGTGAAGATCCGACGAGACCTGGCGAACCCGGCGCCGTCCGAACGACCTTCCGCAGCCACCGTCGAGCGTGCGGAGAAGGTATCGCTGATTCTCCGCGATACTGCCGATGTCATCGAAAGCCTGCGACAACGGGCAGCGGAAGCATCCACCACGGTTCAACTGGATCGCACGCCGCTCGCGCGCGCTCCTTTCCCTCACCAGGTCGAGGGCATCGAGTGGTTGCTGGGCTTGATTTCGGCAGCAGACTCCGAGGATCAGGACGAGCTGTACCGGCTGCAAGGCGCACTGCTCGCAGATGACATGGGGCTGGGCAAGACGTTCATGGCGTTGGCCGCAATCGCGCAGTACAACTCACGAGTCCGGGCGGTTCACGGGGCGAACCGCGTCCGGCCGACGCTTGTAGTAGCGCCGCTGAGCCTCCTGGAGAACTGGGAAGCCGAAGTCGCCAAGAGCTTCAGCGCATCGCCCTTCACGGACATCGTCGTGCTCCAGTCGAGCCGCGATCTGCGCCGATTCTCCCACCCTGGCAGGGGACGTGAAACACGACAGGCATCGTCACTGCTGGACGCCGAGGAGCGCATCGAAAGCAGCAGATTGCGTCTCACCCTCAGAACCGGTTCAGAAAGCGGTCAGGACCGACTCGACCTGCCAGGGCGACTCGTGCTGACTACGTACGAGACCCTGCGGGACTATCAGCTGTCAATGGCCCAGATCGACTGGAGCGTCGTCGTCTTCGACGAGGCTCAGGCGATCAAGAACCCGAACGCGATGCGCACTCGAGCCGCGAAGGGGCTGCGCGCGACATTCAAGCTCGTCACCACCGGCACTCCCGTCGAGAACTCTCTGGGCGAGTTCTGGTGCCTGGTGGACACGGCGCAGCCGGGACTTCTCGGTGACTGGAATACGTTCCGCGATACGTGGATCGCACCGATCCTTCAAGCCGATGACGAGTCCAGAGACTCCATCCGGCTGGTCCAAGGAAAAGGTCTGCGCGATGCTGTAGGTCCGTTCATGCTGAGACGCATCAAAGAGGACCATCTGAAAGGCCTGCCGGCGAAGCACGTGCACTCGCCCTTCACACCGGGAGATTCGGAGGATGGACAGGTTGCTCTCGCGCAGCGAATGCCGCCTGCTCAGCAATCGTCGTACGACGGAATCCTCCGTTCGCGCGTGCAGGCACCAGACGCCCCCTCAAGCCATCCTCTGTCGGTCTTGACACAGCTGCGCGCGGTGAGCGTGCATCCAGAGCTCGGCCTACACGGCTCGCATCCCGACTGGCCCGCGACCCGAGCCACCGCTGAGTCTCAGATGCGGGAGTCCGGAAAACTGATCGGCCTGGTGAACATCCTCGACTCCGTGAGACAGAAGGAAGAGAAGGTGATCATCTTCGCGATGTCCAAGGACCTCCAGCTGCTGTTATCCCTGTGGATTCTGCAGGTGTACGGTCTGCGTCCCTACATCATCAACGGGGACACAGCGGCGATCGCAAAGCCCACGCAGCGCTCCCGGCGGCAACTGATCGAGGACTTCGAAGCGACCGATGGCTTCAACGTCATCATCATGTCTCCGATCGCGGCGGGTACGGGCCTGACTGTGGTCGGCGCCAATCACGTCGTCCACCTCGAGCGTCACTGGAACCCGGCTAAAGAAGCGCAGGCGACAGACCGGGCATATCGAATCGGACAGACACGCGAGGTCCATGTCTATTACCCGGCGTCGATCCATCCCGAGCACGAGTCGTTCGACGTTCTCATCGACCGTCTGCTTGCAAGCAAGGTGATGATCAAGGACGCCGTCATGGAGCAGGGCGAGGTCAGTGAGTCGGAGCTGATGTCGATCTTCAACCTCTCGCCAACGCCCGCTCAAGCGGGCTGAGCAGCTCCCATCAGTTAGGCACCACCACGCACCGATACCGCGCCCGCGTCAGCCCGACGTACAGCAGGTCGAACCAGTCCAGGCCCTCGCCGCGCACGAAGCTCACGGCGTCGTCGCCGATGTCCGTCAGGATCACAGCCTCGGCATCCAGGCCCTTGTACTTGAAGATCGACCCCCACCGCACCCGGCCTGCAGGCGCCTTCGGAAGCGCAGAAGCAGGAGAAGGCCCGGGGACCACTGCGGCTACCGGCGCCTCGACAAGATCCACCCGCCCCAGCTCCACCGACGCGACCTCATCCGTCACCCGCAGCCGATCCCTCAGCCAGCGCTCCTCCTTCGAGAAGTTCTCCGCGGCCAGCAGCCGGCCGACCAGCGAACGGTGCCCTCCGAACGGGCTGAGGATCACGATGTCGTGCGCCTGGTGGTTCTCCAGCAGCTCGCGCAGCGCCTCGGCGAGAGCGTGCGACGCATCACCGGCATCCGAAACCCTCTTGATCTCGAGCGCCCCCTCGATCGTCGACGTCGTCCGGTGCCCTCGGTAGCCGAACTTGCGCGACAGCAACTCCTCGGCCGAGCGGGTCAGCCCGCTCACCTGCCGAAGTCCGCGACGCAGCGCGACGTGCACCAGGTCCGAGATGCGCTCGCGCACAACCGCATACGGGTCGACGTGCGCGTCGGCGGGCCGCAGGATCTGCTGGTGCGGGTCGCCGGCGAACGCCAGCTTGGTGCCGTTCGCCGAACCGGATGCCGCGAGCGCGAACAGCAGATCCAGCACGGCGGGGAAGCCCGCGATGTCCTGGAACTCGTCGACGCAGATCGCGTCGTAGGCGCCGAGCGACGGATCCGCCTGCACGGCGGCGAGTGCCAGGGCAGGCAGTTCTTCCGAGTACCACTCGCGTCCGGCATCCGCCGGGTTCTCGTCGAGTCCTGCCAGCCGCAGCATGAGCGAGTTGAGGTCGGCGACGACGATGTCGCGGTGAGTGCGGAGCATGTCGCGCAGCTCGTCGGCCATGAGCACGTTCCAGCAGACGACGAGGGTGCGGTGCCCGCCGCGCCAGCGCTTGGCGAGCTGCGCTATCAGATAGCTCTTGCCCGTGCCGGCGGGGCCGTCGAAGTAGATGTGGTCGTTGCGCTCGATCATGTCGAGCACCCGCGCCTGGCTCTTGAGCAGGTGGCGCTCGTCGTCGAGGCGCTCGAGCTTGCGGTCCTTCGCTGTGCGTCCGCCCGCGAAGTCACCGAGCAGAGCGGATGCAATCGATTCGACGTGCTCGGCCGTCATCACCGACGGGTCGTGCTCGACGCCCTCGACGGCCGAGTACCACGCGTCGTGCTCGTCGAGCAGGTGGCCCAACGCCTTGATCGGATGCTGCAGATCACCGCGCCACGCGAGCTCCCACTCGAAGAACTGCATGTCGCCCGGGGTGGCGTTGTTGAACTGGTGCCGCTCGAGCGACGTGAACCACACGAGGCGCGCGATCGGCTCGCTGCCGGTGAGGATCTCCCGGTGCTTCAGGTAGCCGCGCAGGCTGCGGATACTGCCGTCCAGCTGCGCGAACGGGCTCTTGCCCGGGTTCGGCACCCGATCGAGCCGCCACTCTCCGTCCTTGTACTCCACGTACTCCGGGCTCTTCGCCTCGATCACGACGATGCCACGCCCCGGGATCAGCACGATGAAGTCGGCCTCGCCCTGGAACTGCGCTGCGTGACGGCGGATCTCCAGGCTGTGCAGCACGATCCAGTCATCGGCATCCTGCGCCCCCGCGAACGCGTCGAAGATGCGCTTCTCGGACGTGTTGGCGCCGGCACGGGGGCGGGCGGGGATCATGCGGGTCATGGGGCTCAGGGTAGCGGGCCGGTCCGACGTGGGGTCGCACGTGTACGGACCTCGACTGTCGAGAACAACGTCGGAGGCCCTTCGTAGGCTCCAGGGCATGGCCGGCGGCTTCACAGTCGCATCTCGCCAAGCCCCACTCAGGGAGGAAGTCATGCCGGAGAACTCGGCTCCACGCAGAGCACCTTTCACGCCGTCGGACGGTCCACTCATAGAGCGCGTCTCCCAGCTGATCGAGCAGACCCGCACCACCGTCGCAATCCAGGCCAATGCAGCCCTCACGTTGCTGAACTGGCACATCGGTCGCATGATCGACGTTGAGGTGCTCAAGGAGAGCCGGGCCGACTACGGTCGACAGATTGTTGCGACACTGTCACAACAATTGACGCAGCGATTCGGGCGCGGCTTTGACCGCACGAATCTGACGCGGATGGTTCGGTTCGCACAGGCATTCCCCGACCTTGACATCGTCGCCTCACTGGCACGGCGACTGAGTTGGAGTCATTTTCTGGCGCTGCTCCCTGTTCGCCCCGAGGCCCGAGACTTCTACACCAAGCAAGCCACAACCATGCAGCTCAGCGTGCGCGCGCTGCGCGAACTCATCGGCCGCCAGGGTTACGAGCGCAACGAAATCGCCAACACGCAGGATCCGGACGGAGCAGTAGTACCGCTCGACAGCTTCCGCGACCCGTACTTTCTTGACTTCCTCGGACTCAACGACGCCTACACAGAGAGCGATCTCGAAGATGCCATCATCCGTGATCTCGAGCCGTTCCTACTTGAAGTCGGAGACGGGTGGGCGTTCGTCGCGCGGCAGAAGCGAATGCCGGTCGGTGACGACGATTTCTTTCTGGACCTACTATTCTTCTCCCGCCCGCTGCGCCGGTTGATCGCCGTGGAACTGAAGATCAGCAAGTTCAAGCCCAGTTTCAAGGGCCAGATGGACCTCTACCTCAAGTGGCTTGACAAGTACGAGCGTCGCGAGGGCGAGAATACCCCGATCGGCCTGATCCTCTGCACCGAAGCAAGTCGTGAGCAGATCGAGCTGCTGGAGCTGAACAAGGACGGCATTGTCGTGGCCGAGTACTGGACGACTCTTCCACCGAAGGCGGAGCTCGAGGCTCGGATCACCGCAATCTACCGCGATGCCCAGGAACGGCTAGCCCGGCGGCAGCTTGATGCTTCTGAGGGCGGTCAAAGGAGCGCCCCGGAAGAAGCGTGACGATCAGCACCATGCCTCGGCAGCCCTGCAGTGCAGGCTACGTCGTACAGAAGCAGCTGATGCTGCCGTCCCAGCTGTGCCCACCTCGGCACCGTGCGCACCGGCGAACGCGGCCCTGTCGATAGGCTGGCCCCATCACCCGCCAACGTTCGGAGAGTCACGTGAAGAGGCAGATCAACGTCGTCGGAGCAGCCATCGTTCGCGACGGAACGATCCTCTCGGCACAGCGGAGCCCGTCAATGTCGCTCCCCGGTAAGTGGGAGTTCCCTGGCGGCAAGATCGAGACGGGCGAGACTCCCGAACAAGCGCTCCGTCGCGAACTCGAGGAAGAGCTGCTGTGCACGATCGACGTGGGCGAGCATGTTGAGACGACGAGCTACGAGTACGACTTCGGGATCGTAACGCTCACGACGTTCTACGCAAAACTTGTAAATGGCGAGCCGCATCTCACCGAGCACTCCGAGATTCGGTGGATCCCCACGGCGGAGTTGGACTCAGTGGAATGGGCCCCGGCAGATGTCCCTGCGGTCCAGCAGATCATGCGCGACTTTGCCGCATAGGGCGTTACATGGACGCGCCATCACAACTGCAACTCGACAACGCCTTCGGCTTCCTTGACAAGTCGGTCCAATCAGATCAGCTCTTCCACCCGCTGCTCATCGCCAACGACGGTGCGAACACGATGCTCCGTGCTATCCGCCACGAGTTGCGCCGCTCGCTCACCTTTACTTTCTCGACGGCGTTCGTCACGACGAGTGCCGTGGCAATGCTCAAACAAGCGCTGCTGGACTTCCCGGGTAAGGGCACGATCATCACGTCCACCTACCTCGGCTTCAACTCGCCGGCGGCATTCCGAGAACTACTCAATATCCCCCGAGTCGATGTCTTCGTCTACTCCGGGGAACGCGGCGGCTTCCACGCCAAGGGCTACCTCTTCGAGCAGCCGAACAGCACCACGGCAATCGTCGGCAGCTCAAACCTCACCGAATCAGCCCTGCTCACGAACCAGGAGTGGAACCTCCGATTCTCGGCACTCCCCGACGGCGACATCGTTGATCAGCTACGCCGCGCAGTCGACGCGCAGCTCGCGGCTTCGAACCGGCTCACCGAAGAGTGGGTCAACGCGTACGAAGTCACGTATGTGGCTCCCATCCCGCGTACATCGGTCATCAACGGCGGCGGGAGCAATCCGGGAACCGCATCGCCGCCGATTGTTGCGAACGCCATGCAAGCCGAGGCACTCGTCGAGATCCAGAAGCTACGCGAAGCCGGCGAGAGGCGTGCCGTCGTCATCTCAGCGACGGGCACAGGAAAGACGATCCTCTCTGCACTCGATGTTCAGGCGTTCGCGCCACAGCGGATGCTGTTCGTCGTCCACCGCGACCAGATCCTCGATCGTGCGATCGAAGAGTTCCGTCGTGTGCTTGGTGCTCCTCCAGACGACTTCGGAAAGTTTGTCGGGTCAAGACGCGAACTTGACCGCAAGTACGTCTTCGCGACAATCCAGTCGCTGACGAACGCCGACAACCTCAATTCGATCCCGCCCGCGTACTTCGACTATGTCCTGATCGACGAAGTCCATCGCGCCGGTGCAGGCTCTTACCGCAAGGCGCTCGACTATCTGAAGCCCGAGTTCCTTCTCGGAATGACAGCTACTCCCGAGCGCACCGACGGATTCAACGTCTTCGAACTGTTTGACTTCAACGTGCCATACGAGATTCGCCTCCAGAAGGCTCTTGAAGAGGAGATGCTGGCACCGTTCCATTACTACGGAGTCACGGACTTCGTGAAAGACGATGAGGTCATCGACGACGCGAGTCAGCTCGCAACGCTGGTCGCACCCGAGCGCGCGGATCACATCATCAACGCCATCGAGACATACGGCCATGTCGGCGTCCCCGTACGGGGACTCATGTTTTGCAGCCGCAAGGACGAAGCGCACGAACTTGCAACGCTTCTCAACCAACGCGAAGTCCACGGTCATCGCCTGCGAACCGTAGCTCTGACGGGAGACGACTCAAGCGAGACCCGAGAGGCAACCGTTGAGCGGTTGGAGTCAGGTGATCTCGACTACATCATCACTGTCGACGTCTTCAACGAAGGCATCGACATCCCGACGGTGAACCAGGTCGTCATGCTGCGTCAAACAAAGTCCAGCATCATCTTCACGCAACAGCTTGGTCGAGGGCTACGCAAGGCCGCAGGCAAAGACCACCTGATCGTCATCGACTTCATCGGGAACTACACCAACAACTATCTGATCCCGATCGCGCTGTTCGGCGACAACAGCCTCAATAAGGATTCGATCCGCAAGAAGATCATGGACTCGCAGGAGGCAGGCGCGATCTCCGGGCTCTCCAGCGTCAACTTCGACAAGATCTCACGCGAGCGAATCTTCCGGTCTCTCGCCGAGACGAAGCTCGACAGCATCCAGAACCTCAAGCGGACGATCGTCGAGCTCGAGAATCGACTCAATCACCCGCCCACCCTCTTGGACTTCGCTCGTTTCGACACCGCCGATCCCGTGGTCGTTGCGACCAAGCGTGACAACTATTGGCAGCTCCTCCACTCGCTGAGGCGCATCGATCGCGGACCAACGCCGCAGCAGTCCGGATGGCTCACGTTCGCGTCGAACGAGATTCTCAACGGCAAGCGGCCGCACGAACTCCTGCTGTTGCGAGCTCTGCTCGACAACCCCGAACGACGCATCAGCACATCCGACTATCGGCAGCTGCTCGCCAACAACGGCACCACCTCAGACTCAGCAACTATCGAATCCGTTGTGCGGATCATCGAACTCGACTTCTTCACGGAGGCTGAGCGCGCGAAGTATGGGACGCCCGTGGCCCAGCTGCTCGGGGATCAGATCTCGCTGTCGACTGATCTTGCCGCCAGCGTCGCTGAAGACCCTCTCTTCGCGAGCCATTTGGACGACATCATCGATACTGGCCTCTTCCTCGCCCGCCACCGGTATCAATGGAACGGCAGCATGGTGGTCGGGCAACGATATTCACGCAAGGATGCGTGCCGCCTTCTCAACTGGCAGAAGAACGTCCAAAGCACGATCTACGGATACAAGGTCGACTACACATCGATGTCCTGCCCGATCTTCATCACCTACGACAAGCATGAAGATATCTCTGCCAGCACAGCGTACGGCGACGAATTCCTGAACGAGTCAACTCTGCACTGGTTCACACGGAGCCGCCGCACTCTTGAGAGCGGCGAAGTGAAAGCCATCGTCGAGAACAAGATCCCGCTCTACCTCTTCGCCAAGAAGGACGACGCTGAGGGGACAGACTTCTACTTCCTTGGAGAGGCCCGCTCCTCGAACGCGGTGCAGACCAAGATGCCCGATGCAAAGGGCGTTCCACTGAACGTCGTCACCATGGATCTCGGGATCGAGTCCCCACTGGAGCGGAGCCTGTATGAGTATCTGGCAGGAACTCGGGTCTAGCGACCCGCCCTGCTACCGTGCATCCCATGCCCTCCCCCGCAACTCTCGCCGCACTCCGAGCCTTCGTCGCCGAGCGTGAATGGGACCAGTTCCACTCAGCCGAGAACCTCGCCAAGAGCATCTCGATCGAGGCCGCCGAGTTGCTGGAGCTGTACCAGTGGGGGCAGACGCCAGACCAGGAGCGAGTGGAGGAAGAGCTCGCCGACGTGCTCACCTACTGCATCCATCTGGCGAACAAGATCGGCGTCGACATTGACGAGATCATCCTCAGCAAGCTCGAGAAGACGCGCGCCAAGTACCCGATCGAGCTCGCGAAAGGGCGGATGGTCAAGTACACGGAGCTGGAGCGGTGAGCTTCAGCATCCAGCGCATCCCGTTCCACAAGGATCACGTCGAGGACTGGGCCAAACGCAACCAGCCCCTCATCAACTGGCCCGTCGTCTACGTTCTCGACAGCGCGAACACACCGCAGAAGCTCTACGTCGGCGAGACGACCGGCACCCAGAAGCGCATGCGCCAGCACCTCGCAAGCCCCGCGAAGACGGGGCTCACCGACATCCGCGTGGTGATCGACGAGCGCTACAACAAGTCGGTCTGCCTCGATCTGGAATCGCACCTGATCCGCTGGTTCCACGGCGACGGCCAGTATGAGCTACTCAACGGCAACGACGGCCTCACCGACGCCCGCTACTACGACCGCGAGCTGTACCGGCAGTCGTTCCGCGACGTGTTCGACGCGCTGCGCGCCGAAGGGCTGTTCAGCCGCAGCATCCCGCAGATCGAGAACAGCGACCTGTTCAAGCTCTCGCCGTTCAAGGCCCTCACCGACGACCAGGCCATCGCCGTCGAGGACATCGTCGACGGCCTGCTGAAAGACCTTCAGGATCCAGGCCAGACATCCACCCTCGTCGTCGAGGGCGCACCCGGCACCGGCAAGACGATCATCGCGATCTTCCTCATGAAGCTGCTCGCCGACATCCGCGACTTCACCGATCACGACGACGTCGAGCCTGACTCGATGTTCGCGGAGTTCTTCACGCCCGAGAACGCCGACGCGCTCAAGGACCTGCGCATGGCGCTGGTCATCCCGCAGCAGTCGCTGCGCCTGTCAGTCAAGAAGGTCTTCCGAAAGACCCCGAAGCTCGACCCGTCGATGGTGCTGACGCCGTTCCAGGTGGGGGAATCGGATGCTGGATTCGACCTGATCCTGGTCGACGAGACCCACCGTCTCAATCAGCGCGCGAACCAGGCATCCGGCGTGCAGAACAAGAAGTTCGGTCTCATCAACCGGGCACTTTTCGGCGCGGACGACCCGAAATACACGCAGCTCGACTGGATCAAGGCGCGCAGCCGGCACCAGCTTCTGCTGCTCGATGGCGAGCAGACCGTGCGCCCGCACGACCTCTCGCCAGCCACCCTCAGCGCCGAACTGACCGCGGCGAAGAACGCGCACCGGCACTACCCGCTCACCACCCAGATGCGGGTGCGGGCCGGCGCCGACTACGTCGAGTACATCCGGATGCTGCTACGCGGCGCACCCGTGCAGCGCCCCGACCTCGGCGACTACGACCTGCGGTTCTTCGACGACCTCGGCGAGATGCGGCGGGCCATCCGCGCCCGAGACCGCGAAGTCGGGCTGTCGAGGCTGGTCGCCGGATACGCGTGGGACTGGGTGTCGAAGAAGGATCCGGCATCCTTCGACATCGAGATCGACGGCGAGCGAATGCGCTGGAACAGCACCGACAAGGACTGGATCAACTCCCCCGGCTCACTCGACGAGGTCGGCTCGATCCACACCGTGCAGGGCTACGACCTCAACTACGCCGGCGTGATCATCGGCCCCGACCTGCGCCTGTCCTCCGACCGCGAAATCGTCGCCGACCGCGACGCGTACCGCGACAAGAAGGGCAAGGAGAACACCGGCCACCTCAAGGGCGCCTTCACTGACGCCGACCTGCTGGTGTTCATCCGCAACATCTACGGAGTGCTGCTCACGCGCGGGATGCTGGGGACGTACGTGTACGTGTGCGATCCCGCGCTGCGGGAGCGGATGCGGGGGCTGCTCGGCTGAGCGACCTGATGGTGTACGCATTGACGTACACCCATCATCGTGTCAGAATCCTCGTACAGTACCGTCGATGTCTGAGTTCTCGTACGCATTGGCAATGGAAGGGAGCGCCCCGTGCTGGTGAACGCCTCACGCGATTGGGCGAACATCGTCCGCGATCGCCGCCTGGAACTCGGCCTGACCCAGACTGACCTCGCACAGCGGATCGGACGTGCCCGCCAATGGGTGGTGCGATTCGAATCCGGCCACGCCGGAAGCGCGAGCGTCGACAGCCTGATGGCGGTGCTCAATGCGCTCGATCTGTACGCCACGGTCGATATCGCTGAAGAGGACGTCGATCCGGATCCGATGTTCATGGACGTCGTCGACCCATGGGAAACACCGAAGGCGCAGCCATGAAGCTCACCGCCTACCTCAGCGGACAACGTATCGGTTGGTTCACGCAGCAGGACGGCGGCGACGTCGCTCTCGAGTTCGATCCAGCATGGCGGCGCGATGCCGGACGCCTTGAGCTGTCACTGTCGCTGCCGAAGAGCCGACGCCGGCATTCCGGTGACGCACCCGGGAACTTCCTCTGGAATCTTCTCCCCGACAACTCCGAAGTGCTGGAACGTTGGGGACGCTCATTCGGCGTCTCCCCGCGCAACCCGATGCGCTTGCTTGCGAACGTCGGGTTGGACGCGGCCGGCGCCGTGCAGCTCGTCGACTCGACCCAGTGGGATGGTCCGGAACTCGACGGGCAGGGCGGCGTCGATTGGGTTGACGACTCCGTCATCGCATCGCATCTGCGCGCACTGCGAGCCGATCCCTCCGCGTGGGTGGCGTCAGAACATGAGGGTGGGTACTTCTCGCTCTCGGGAGCCCAGTCGAAGTTCACCCTCGTCCGCGGCCCGGACGCGTGGGGATTTGCGAATGGTCGAGCCGCGTCGACGCATATCGTCAAACCGGGCGTGGCGGGACTCCGCCGCGGTGATCTGAACGAGCACCTGACGATGCGTGCGGCACGCCACCTCAAGATCGATGTCGCGCGCAGCCGAATCGTGCATTTCGAAGACGAGAGCGCCATCGTCGTCGAGCGTTTCGACCGGTATCGGCAACACGGCGAACCGGCGGCGGATTCGGCGATCGTCCGCAGACACCAAGAGGACTTCGCCCAAGCGACGGGCACGCATCCGACCGCGAAGTATCAGAACGAGGGCGGTCCGGGCATCGCCGCGATCTCCAGGCTCATCCTCGACTCCTTCGGTCCTGCCGCCCCCATGGAGGCGCTGAAGTTCTTCGACGCGACGATCTTCAACTGGGCCGCGCTCGGCACCGACGCCCACGCGAAGAACTATGCAGTGCTGTCCTCGACGACTCGAACGGGATGGCCTCGACTCGCGCCTCTGTACGACCTCGGCTCGGCACTGGCGTACCCCGAGATCAACGGCCGCAACGCAAAGCTCGCGATGTCGTTCGACGGCCACTACCGCACCTTCGAGATAGAGCCTCGACACATCGTGCGCGAGGCGAGCGTCTTCAACGATGTTCTGGGGCGGGGAGCCACGGAAGACTGGGTGCACTCGCGCGCACGGACATACATCGACGGGTTGCCGGACGCGCTGAGCCTTGCGGCTGAGGAGGCCTCGCTCGACGGGGAGGAGCGACGCTTCGCTGCGACTCTCATCGAGCGAGCAAGCGAGCGCACTCAGCAGCTGAAGCGCCAGCTCGAGCAGCGACCTTGAACAGCCACGCCCTCCTCGACTCGCCCTGACCTCAACGACGCCGGCGTAATCATCGGCCCCGACCTGCGCCTGTTCATCCGGACTCCGCATATCCAGCTGGCTGAGCCGGAACTCGTCGGGGGAAATCACCTCGAGATCCTGCCTTCGAAGTTCCGCCGCCGGGAAGTCGCGGAGGTTGGCGGTTACGATCGCATCCGCCCGTCCGCGGATGGCTGCAGCGATCACGTGGCGGTCCTCCGGGTCCGGCAGCCCACGCAGGCTCTCCTCGATCTCGTCGAAGTCTCCGACGCGGGCACCGGGGAACGTCTGATTCATGTAGCTGATGCGTCGATCTATCGCGCTCTGCTCGAACGACGAACGGACCATATGGATCGCGTCCGCAGCTTCCTTCAGAATCCGATCTGACCAGATCGGGAAACGAATACGCGGATCCTACTTCGCGATCCCCTGCAGCATCACCCGCACGGTCTCCTCGATCCACGCGGGCTCCAGGGGACGCCCGAGCAGCGCGTCGAAGGCCGCGATGGCGACGAACTGGTCGGCGATGACCTCAGCATCCGCCCTCACCTCACCGGCATCCGTCGCGACCTGCAGCCTTCGGATCACCCAGCTGCGGATCGGCTCGACCAGGCTCGCCGTCAGCCTCTCGCCCAACTCGGGGTTCGTCGCTATGACGGCAATGAGTGCACGCGCGATGGTCGAGCCCTCCGGATCCGACAGCGCAGCCGACGTCGCCGCGAACCAGGTGCGCAGATCGGCACCCAGATCATCCGTGAACGGAACCTCGACATCGGACCCGGGAAGCGCGCCCTCCAGCAGAGCCTCACCGAGGATCTCGGCCTTCGAGGGCCACCACCGGTAGATCGTCTGCTTGGCCACGCCCGCGTCGGCGGCGAGACCTTCTATCGTGACGGCCTCATAGCCTTCGGCGGCGAGTGTGCTGCGCATCGCTGCGAGCACGGACTGACGGGCTTTCTCACTTCGGGGGCGAGGCACTGGCCCAGAATATCGGTACGGGACGGTAAAAGATATGGAGACTGCGCGTTGCGCAAGCCCGTGCGAACGGATGCAGGCGACTCGGATCCGCCCCACGCTGCCACCGCCTGTTGCTAATCTGCTCGTATCCGACGCTCTTCGCCGGATCGTCGTGACCGGCACCGCTGCCGGGGTGCCCGGCGGGACATCACTGCACCGAAGGAGCGTCCATGCCAGACCCGAACCCCCGGCACCCCGAAGACATGCCCACCGATGCGTTCATCGTGCACGAGACGCCACGGGCGGCGGTCCCGCCTGTTCCGCCGGCGCCCGTGAACCCATATGCGCCACCGGCCGCCCCCGACCCGTACGCCCCACCGGCTTCGTCGCAGGTCGTGCCGCCCCAGCCCGCTCCGCCCGTTCACGGCATCCAGCCCTACCGCCCGCCACAGCCCGGCTATCCCACTCAGCCCGGCCATGCGCCGCAGGGGTACCCGCAACAGGGCTACCCGGCACAGCCCGGATACACACCCCAGGGCTACCCTCAGCAGGGCTACCCGCAGCAGGGCTACCCGCAACAGCCCTACCCCGCACAGCCCGGACAGATCGTGCCGACGTACCCGGGCCCGGCATCCCCGGCTGCGCAGAACCCGTATCCGTACGGCGTCATGCAGCCCGCGCCGCAGATCCGTCAGGGCAACGGCATCGCGGTCGCCGGATTCGTCGTGGGACTCGTGTCCGTGTTCCTGCCGCTCATCCTCGGCCTCGCCGCCGGCGTCACAGGACTCGTGCTCTCGATCGTCGGCATGAACCGCGCCAAGATCACTGTCTCCGGCCGCGGTCTCGCCATCGCCGGCCTGGTGCTCTCCATCGTCGGCATCGTGCTGCTCTTCTGACCGGCGCTCCCGCACAACGAAGGAGCCGCCATGCCATCGATCACTTCGAGATCCCGACCGGCGACGGCATCGCGGAGGCGTACCCCGCACGGCCCGACGGCCACCCAGCGGTGACCTGCCAGGCAGAACTTTCGTGCGTTCTGCTCACGCGCACGACCCCGAAACCGGGCCGCGCAGGTGCGAAGATGGCCATGGCGCTGCCGCCTCAGAGACGACGCGGACCCGACGACGCCATGGCAAGGACCCGTAGGAGATCGCGATGGGGCGCAGCAGCATCAGACTGTCGACGAACATCCTGCGCACCCAGTTGGCCGTGCTGTTCGCCGTGCTGCTGGTGGCCTTCGGACTCTCGCTGTGGCTCGTGCACGAGATGCTCGTGCACCAGTACGAGCAGCGCGCGCTGGCGATCGCGCAGACCGTGGCCGTCGACCCCGAGATCTCGGATGCCGTCACCCGCGACGACCCGACGGGCCTCGTGCAGGAGCGCGCGGAGGAGGTGCGGCACGCCAGCGGCGCGCTGTTCGTCGTGGTGACGGATGCCGCCGGCATCCGCTTCTCGCATCCCACCCCCGAGCGCATCGGAGAGCACGTCTCCACCGACCCCAGCGGTGCACTCGCCGGCCGCACCGTCGTCAACATGGAGCAGGGCACCCTCGGGCTCTCCGCCCGAGCAAAAGTGCCGCTGCGCGCCGCCGACCGGTCGATCATCGGCGAGGTCTCCGTCGGCATCGACGCCGGCGAGATCGCCGGCAGCCTGTGGCGGCTGGTGCCGTCGATCGCGCTGTACACCGGCATCGCCCTGGCCGTCGGCGTGACCGTCTCGCTGCTTCTCGCGAGAAGGCTCAAGCGCCAGACCTTCGGCCTGGAGCTCAACGAGATCGCCTCGCTGCTGCAGGAGCGCGAGGCCATGCTGCACGGCATCGCCGAGGGCATGGTCGGGCTCGGCCCGCGCAACGAGGTCGTGCTGCTGAACGACGAGGCCCGCCGGCTGCTCGGGCTGGACCCCGCAGCGAAGGGCCGCCGCATCGACCAGCTGGTGCCGGCCGGCCGCATCCGCGACATCCTCACCGGAACGACCTGTGGAACCGACCTGGTCGTGCTCACCGACGAGCACTGCCTGGTGATGAACAGGATGCCGGTGGATCTGCGCGGCCGGGATCTGGGCCACATCGTGACCATCTCCGACCGCACCGAGCAGGAGCGTCTGCTGCGCGAGCTGGACAGCGTCCGCGGCCTGACCGACGCGCTGCGCGCGCAGCAGCACGAGTTCGCCAACCGGGTGCACGCCCTGTCGGGGATGCTGGAGCTGGGCCGCACCGACGAGGCCGTCGAGTACATCCACGAGCTCTCCGCCACCGCCACCGACCTGGCCATGCGCCTGCAGCGTCGCATCGCCAGCCCGCAGCTGGTCGGCCTGCTGGTGGCCAAGTCGGTCGTCGCCTCCGAGCGCGGCGTCACCCTCACGCTCACCGACGAGTCCGAGCTGTCCGAGCAGGACGGCGACCCCCGCGCGCTGCTGACCGTGCTGGGCAACCTGCTCGACAACGCCATCGACGCCGCGAACGCCGGGCCCGCTCCGCGCACGGTCGAGGTCGACATGCGCTGCGACGCCGACGACGTGCACCTGCAGGTCTCCGACAGCGGCGCGGGCCTGCCCGCCGGCAGCGACGAGAAGGTCTTCGAGGACGGGTTCTCGACCAAGCCCGACGACGGCGTGCGGCGGCGCGGCCTGGGCCTGGCACTGGTGCACCGTGTGGTCACGCAGCAGCACGGCACGGTGCAGGTCTCCAGCGGACCGCATGCCGTCTTCACCGTCACCATGCCCCGGCACGGCACGCCCCACCCCGTCGAGGACTCCGAGGCGGTGTCACTGTGAACGACACCACCAGCATCCGCACCCTGATCGTCGACGACGACTACCGCGTCGCCGAGATCCACGCGGGATTCGTGGGCAAGATGGGCGGGTTCGAGGTGACCGGCCTGGCTCACACCGTCTCCGACGCGCTCATCGCCATCCGCGACACCCGACCCGACCTGGTACTGCTTGATCTGTATCTGCCGGACGGCTCGGGCCTGGACCTCATGCGCAGGATCGTCGACCTGCCCGACCCGCCCGGCGTCATCGTCATCTCAGCCGCGCGGGACTTGGACCACATCCGCTCCGCCATCGCCCAGGGCGCCGTGCACTACCTGGTCAAGCCGTTCGGCTTCGCCACCTTCGCCGAGCGGCTGAACGCGTTCCGCGACCTGCGCCTGCGCCTTCAGGACCTGGGCGCCCGCCACGCCGAAGCCGATCAGCAGGAGGTCGACTCGCTGTTCCAGCTGATGCGCACGGGGACCATCGCCGCCCCGCCCAAGGGTCAGTCCTCCGAGACCATGAAGCTCGTGCGGGACTTCGTCAGAAGAGCGGATGCCGATGTCTCGGCCGCCGAGGTGGCGCGGGGCATCGGCGTGAGCCGACCCACCGCTCAGCGCTACCTCTCCGCACTCGCGCAGCAGGGCTCGGTCGAGCTGACGCTGCGCTACGGAGCCACCGGCCGTCCTGAGCACCGTTACCGGGCCACCACCTCCGACTGACCGGTGCCGCGATCGTCGGGCACGCCCAGGCCCGCCCCCGCCGCCACCAGCAGCAGCGCCCCGCTGGCGCCCAGCACGCCCGCCGCC
>NZ_JBASAK010000097.1:0-10455 GCF_049650565.1 Microbacterium sp. | reverse complement strand
CGACGGGAGTCGATGACCGCCTTCTTGTGCTTGGTCGTAGCCCACTTGGAATGCCCGGACATATGTCTCCGCTCGTCTCGTATGCCCGGAGTCTCCTCCAGGGCATCGTCCATTCTAACGAATCGTGATCGACGCGCCGTGTCAGCCTTCCAGTGCCGTGCGCCCGGAGCGCGCACGCGCGTCGTCGATCGTCGGGATGCGGGGCAGCCGAACGGGGTCGTCCATCGTCGCATCGGGGTGCCAGGCATCCCATCCCTCATCCAGCGGCCAGGCGCCGTCTGCGATGAAGTCCTGCACGGCGTGGTCGGCGAGGACGCGCACGGCCTCCGCCTGCTGCAGCGTGAACCGGCCCTGATCGACGGCTGCGACCAGCTCGTCGGCGTCCTTCAGCCAGACATCCTCGCTGCCGGGATGCTCGGCATCGATCCACAGATCCAGCACGAGATCACGGGAGAAGACTCCGGGTGCCGCACCGTCCACTCTGCGATGCGGCAGCTCCAGGTTCACGTAGACGCCGTCCGGCGTGCCATCGGCGCGGCGGAAGAACCACACCGACCACGGCTTCCCGGCCGGGGCGACGCGCACGACGCCCCGGCCGCGCCAGGTCGACTCCCGCATCACCCACGGAACGCTGAAGCGCTCGTCGAGCGGCACCTCCCGCGGAGCGCGTCCGTCGGCCGGCGACGGACCGAGCCGCTCGGATCCGGAGGGGATCCACACGACCAGTCCGCGGTCGTCGTCCCGGATCACGCGGGCGGCCTCGATGTAGCGCCCGTAGCGCCAGAGGATCGCCTGCCCGGGTGCGAAGCGCGCAGCGCCGGGTGAATTCGACAGCACGGCCTCGTCGAACGCGGGATCCGCATGAGCGCGGCGCTGCTCGCCGTCATCCAGCAGGCGCACCGCCTCGTCCAACACCATCGGCCGCGCCGCGACGGGGATCCAGTCTGCTCCGGTGCGGCTGACGAGTGTGACCGTCCCGCCGCTCTCGCTGACATCGGTCGAACCCAGGGGCAGTCGCATCCGTCCACGCTACCGCTGCTAGCTTCGTCAGCATGAGAGCAGGCGCCGACCGCCTCCGACCCGGGTGGGGGTCGCTGCCGGCGAGCCTCCGCGCGCGCATCGCGGACATCCTCGGAGGGGGCATCGTCTCCGACTCCCCCGCACAGGGCGGATTCAGCGCAGGCTACGCGGGCATCGTGCGGTCGGCGCACGCGGACGTGTTCGTGAAGGCGATCCCCGCAACCGGCCATAGCGATTCACGGACGTTCATCCGCCGCGAGATCCACGCGCTGCAGGCGATTCCGGCTGCGCTCAGGCCGCGGATGCTGGCGAGCGTCGACGACGAGGAATCGACCGCGCTCGTGCTGGCGGTCGTGCCGGGCATCCATCCCGGCGAACCGTGGAGCGAGGCCCAGCTGCACGCGATCGCCGCAGAGATCGCGCACGTGGCCGCGACGCCGGCACCGGAGGTGATCTTCCCGGCGCAGCGGTCGATGCTCCCCTATTACGCGCGCTGGCGGGCCGTCTTCGAGGACCCCTCGCTGACAGCATCCCTTCCGCACGGCCTTCCCACCCAGATGCCGCAGCTGCTGCGGCTGGAGCAGGCGCTGCCGGATGCCGTGACGGGGTCGTTCCTCGCGCACGGCGACCTGCGCGCGGACAACATCCTCATCGAGGATGAGCGCGCCCGCTTCATCGACTGGCCGCACGCCCGGCGCGGCGCGGCCTGGCTGGACGGGCCGCTGCTGCTGCCCTCCGTCGAGGCGTCGGGCGGCCCCCGTTGCGCGGACGCGTGGGAGATCCTGCGCGCGCACGGCGCACCGGATGCTGCAAGCATGCTGCCGGTGATCTCCGGCTTCGCCTCGTTCCTGTGGTGGGGACAGGCTCAGCCGGAGATCCCGGAGCTGCCGGGCCTGCGGGCGTTCCAGCGCGCGCAGGCCCTGCCGCTGCTGCGGTGGCTGGCCGAGCTGCTCTGATGCTCAGCCGCGTGCGGCCACCCGGTCCAGGAACCGCTGGTGGAACCGCGGCTCCCCGCTGAGCTCGGGGTGGAAGCTGATGCCCATCAGGGTCCCCTGCTCGACCGCTACGACGACTCCGGACGGCAGTGCGGCCAGCGCAACAGCATCCGCCCCGACCTCCTCGACCACGGGCCCACGGATGAAGGTCGCTGACACCGGTTCCTCACCCAGCGCCGGCACGGGGATCTCGCCCTCGAACGAGTCGACCTGCCGGCCGAACGCGTTCCGCCGGGTCAGCACGTCCAGTCCGCCGAATGTCTGCTGACCGACGATGCCGTCAGTCAGGCGGTCGGACAGCATGATCAGCCCCGCACAGGTGCCGAGCATCGGCATCCCGTCGTCGATGGCCGCGCGAATGGGGTCACGCAGTCCGAAGGCACGCGAGAGCTTGTCCATCACGGTGGACTCGCCGCCGGGGATCACGAGGCCCTCGACCTGTGCGAACTCCTCCGGACGACGCACGCGCACGACATCGGCGCCAAGGTGCTCGAGCAGGGCGACGTGCTCGCGCACGTCGCCCTGCAGGCCGAGCACGCCGACCCGCGGCATCCGGGTCACCAGCCCCGCTCGGCCAGGCGGTGCGGTGCGGGCAGGTCGGAGACGTTGATGCCGACCATGGCCTCGCCGAGGCCCCGGGAGACCTCTGCGATGACCTTCGGGTCGTCGCAGAAGGTGGTGGCCTTGACGATGGCAGCGGCGCGGGCCACCGGGTCGCCGGACTTGAAGATGCCCGAGCCGACGAACACGCCGTCGGCGCCCAGCTGCATCATCATCGCGGCATCCGCCGGCGTGGCGACGCCGCCGGCGACGAACAGCACGACGGGCAGCTTGCCGGTCTCGGCGATCTCGGAGACCAGCTCGTACGGCGCCTGCAGCTCCTTGGCCGCCACGTACAGCTCATCCTTGGCCAGCGCACCGAGGGCCGCGATCTCGCCCCGGATCTTGCGGATGTGCTTCATGGCCTCGGAGACGTCGCCGGTACCGGCCTCGCCCTTGGAGCGGATCATGGCCGCGCCCTCGTTGATGCGGCGCAGCGCCTCGCCCAGGTTGGTGGCACCGCACACGAACGGCACGGTGAAGTTCCACTTGTCGATGTGGTTGACGTAGTCGGCCGGCGAGAGCACCTCCGACTCGTCGATGTAGTCCACGCCGAGCTCCTGCAGCACCTGCGCCTCGACGAAATGGCCGATGCGCGCCTTCGCCATCACGGGGATGGAGACTGCATCGATGATGCTGTCGATCATGTCGGGATCGCTCATGCGCGAGACGCCGCCCTGCGCGCGGATGTCCGCGGGCACGCGCTCCAGCGCCATGACGGCGACCGCGCCGGCATCCTCGGCGATCTTCGCCTGATCGGCGGTGACGACGTCCATGATGACGCCGCCCTTCAGCATCTCGGCGAGTCCGCGCTTGACGCGCTGCGATCCGGTCGTCGGGGTCTGGTCTGCCATGGTGTCTCCTCGGGAAAGAATCAAGTCAGCACAAAACATCGTTTGGCCTATGTCAAAAGATACCACCGTAGAATCGACGCGATGGACCTCGATATCACCGGCACGACGGCCGCCGAGATCGCCGACAGCGTCCGCGCGCTGCGCGAGCGCGGCCTTCTGCGTCCGGGGGATGCGCTGCCGCCCGTCCGTGAGCTCGCGGCGCTGCTCGGAGTGAACCGCAACACGGCCGTCTCTGCATACAGGCAGCTCGCCCAGGCGGGCCTGGTGATCTCGAAGGGCCGCGGCGGCACGCTGATGGCGGGCGCCGCCCATGTCGCGCAGGAGGGCGTGGCCGCCGACACCGTGCTGCACGACATCGGCTCCGGCAACCCCGATCCGCGGCTCATCCCCGACCCCACGGCGGCACTGACCGGCATCGTGGGGCGCCCCGTGCTGTACGGCGAGCCGGTCATCGACCCGGGGCTGGAGCAGTGGTCGCGGGAGTGGATCCTGGCCGATCTACCGCGCGATGACCTGCGCATCACCGTCACCAGCGGTGCGGTGGATGCCGTGGAGCGCCTGCTCGCCCAGGCGCTCATGCGCGACGACGCCGTGGCCCTGGAGGATCCCTGCTTCCTGGCCAGCATCCACACCGTCCGCCTCGGCGGGTACCGCGGCGTGCCCGTGCCGGTGGATGAGGAGGGCATGACCGTCGAGGGTCTGCAGAACGCCCTGGATTCAGGCATCCGTGCCATCATCTGCACCCCGCG
This sequence comes from Microbacterium sp., assembly GCF_049650565.1. Lineage (GTDB taxonomy): Bacteria > Actinomycetota > Actinomycetes > Actinomycetales > Microbacteriaceae > Microbacterium. The sequence continues at coordinate 6,237 of NZ_JBASAK010000097.1, read as the reverse complement.
CGCGCAGAACCCGACGGGGGTGAGCGTCTCCCCCGCCCGCGCGGCCGCGCTGCGCGAGGTGCTGCGCCCGCATCCGTACGTGCTCATCATCGAGGACGACCACTTCTCCATGCTCTCCGCACACCCGTACGCGTCGCTGATCGGCGCCGAGCACCGCCGTTACGCCCTGCTGCGCTCGGTGTCGAAGTTCCTCGGTCCGGACATGTGCCTGGCCGTCGCTGCCACCGATCCGACCACGGCCGAGCGCCTGGCCATGCGCCTGAACCCCGGCACCACCTGGGTCAGTCATCTGCTGCAGCGCCTCGCGCACGCGCAGCTCTCGGATGCCGGAGTGCGCACCCGGATCGCCGCAGCCGCCACTCACTACGCCGAGCGAAACACGGCGTTCGTCACGGCGCTGGCCGAGCGCGACATCGTCACGCACTCCTCCGACGGGCTGAGCCTGTGGGTGCGGGTCCCTGCGCCCGCGCAGGCGGTCGCCGAGAGGCTCATGCGTCGCGGCTGGCTGGTGCGCACCGGCGACGAGTTCCGCATCGAGGATCCGTCACCGGCATCCGATCATCTGCGTCTGACCGTGCACGACCTCTCGGATGCCGACACCGCGCGCCTGCTGGACGACCTCCAGGCCGCCACGCGCTGAGCGGTGCCCGCCCCGGGTGAGAGGATTGCAGGATGAAGATCCTTTCGATCCAGTCGGCCGTCGCTTTCGGCCACGTCGGCAACTCGGCGGCCGTCTTCCCGCTGCAGCGCATCGGCGTGGAGGTGCTGCCGGTGTACACCGTCACCTTCTCCAACCACACCGGCTACGGCGCCTGGCGCGGCCCGATGATCGACCCCGACGACGTTCGCGAGGTCATCGCGGGAGTTGAGGAGCGCGGCGTGCTGCCGCAGATCGACGCCGTGCTCAGCGGCTATCAGGGCGGCGAGGGCATCGCCGAGGTGATCATCGACGCCGTGGCGCGCGTGAAGGCAGCCAACCCGGATGCCGTGTACGCCTGCGATCCGGTCATGGGCAACGCCAAGTCGGGCTGCTTCGTTGCTCCCGCGATCCCCGACCTGCTGCGCGACAAGGTCGTTCCTGTGGCCGACATCATCACCCCGAACCAGTTCGAGCTCGGCTACCTGACGAGCACCGAACCGACGGACCTGGCCTCGACGCTGGAGTCGGTCGATGCGGCCATGGCCATGGGACCGAAGACGGTGCTGGTGACTTCAGTCGAGCGGCCGGACCGCGAGCAGGGCACCATCGAGATGCTCGCCGCCGACGACAAGGGCGCCTGGCTGGTCGCCACACCCCAGCTGCCGATGAAGGCCAACGGCTCCGGTGACGTGACCGCGGCGCTGTTCACCGCGCACTACGTGGAGACCGGCGACGCGAAGGTCGCACTCGAGCGCACGGTGTCCAGCGTCTTCGACCTGCTGCAGAACACGCTCGACTCCGGTGACCGCGAGCTCGCGCTCGTGCAGTCGCAGGAGACCTACGCGAACCCGCGGATGCAGTTCACCGCGTACCAGGTGCGCTGAGGATCAGGCCGTCGCGGGCCAGGCGTTCGCGACGGCCTCCCGCACTTCGCCCAGCAGCTGCGGCAGGGCTTTGGTCTTCGCGATGATCGGGAAGAAGTTCGCGTCCGACGACCACCGCGGCACGATGTGCTGATGCAGGTGCGCGTCCACGCCGGCACCGGCGACAGCACCCTGGTTCATGCCCAGGTTGAACCCGTCGCAGTTCGACACGGCCTTCAGCACCCGCATCCCGGTCTGGGTGAGTGCGCCGATCTCGGCGACCTCCGCCACCGTGGCCTGATCGTAGGTCGCGATGTGGCGGTACGGGCACACCAGCAGGTGGCCGGAGTTGTACGGGAACAGGTTCAGCAGCACGTAGGCGCTCTTCCCGCGTGCGACGATCAGCCGCTCTGCATCCGGATGCTTGGGCGCCTCGCAGAACGGGCAGTCCTCCCGCAGCACTTCGGGTCCGGCCTGGATGTAGGCCATGCGGTGGGGGGTCCACAGCCGCTGGAACTCGTCCGGCACGCCCACCAGGCGCCCGGCATCCTCCAGCGGCTGGGCCCCGTCGGTCATGCCAGGTCCCCCGCGGCCAGCACGCGCACGTGCGCGGCGATCGCCGCCCGGATGCGCGAGACGGCGTCGGTCACGGGCACACCGTTCTCCTGAGAGCCGTCACGGAAGCGGAACGAGACGGTGCCGGCGGCGCGGTCCTGCTCGCCGGCGATGAGGATCACGGGCACCTTGGCCGTGGTGTGGTTGCGGATCTTCTTCTGCATCCGGTCGTCGGAATGGTCGACCTCGGCGCGCACGCCCTCGGCCTTCAGCTGCCCGACGACCTCTTCGAGGTAGTCGCCGAACTGGTCCGCCACGGGCACGCCCACCACCTGCATGGGCGCCAGCCACAGCGGGAAGTCGCCCGCGTAGTGCTCGAGCAGGATCGCGAAGAAGCGCTCCACCGAGCCCAGCAGGGCGCGGTGGATCATCACCGGACGATGCTTCTGGCCGTCGGGTCCGGTGTACTCCAGTTCGAACCGCTCCGGCTGGTTGAAGTCCAGCTGGATGGTGGACATCTGCCAGGTGCGGCCGATGGCGTCGCGGGCCTGCACGGAGATCTTCGGGCCGTAGAACGCGGCGCCGCCCGGGTCGGCCACGAGCTCCAGGCCGGAGGCCAGTGCCACCTCGCGCAGCGTGTCGATGGCGGTCCTCCACTGCTCGGGCTCGCCGAGGAACTTCGGGTTGCCCTCCTCATTGGTGGACAGCTCGAGGTAGAAGTCGTTCAGGCCGTAGTCGCGCAGCAGCTCCAGCACCAGGTTGAGGTTGGCGGTGAGCTCCTCGCGCACCTGGTCCTGGGCGACGTAGATGTGCGCGTCGTCCTGGGTCAGGCCTCGCACGCGGGTGAGGCCTGAGAGCGTGCCGCTCTTCTCGTACCGGTACACGGTGCCGAACTCCGCCAGGCGCAGCGGCAGCTCGCGGTAGCTGCGACCGCGGGCACGGTAGATCAGGTTGTGGAACGGGCAGTTCATGGGCTTCAGGTAGTAGTCCTGGCCCTGCTTCGTGATGTTGCCATCCTCGTCGACGACCTCATCGAGATGCATCGGGGGGAACATGCCGTCGGCGTAGGTCTGCAGGTGACCGGAGGTCGCGAACAGGTCCTTCTTGGTGATGTGCGGGGTGTTCACCACGTCGTAGCCGTTGCGCAGCAGGTGACGACGCAGGTTCTCCTCGATCTCGTAGCGGATGATGCCGCCGCGCGGGTGGAAGACCGCCAGGCCCGAGCCGATCTCGTCGGGGAAGGAGAACAGGTCCATCTCCACGCCCAGTTTGCGGTGGTCGCGGCGCTCGGCCTCAGCCAGACGCTCCTGGTACGCACGCAGCTCGTCCTTGCTGGGCCACGCCGTGCCGTAGATGCGTTGCAGCTGCGGGTTCTTCTCGCTGCCGCGCCAGTAGGCGGCGGCCACGCGGGTGAGATCCCAGCCATTGCCCAGCATGCGCGTCGAGGGCACGTGCGGTCCGCGGCAGAGGTCCTTCCAGGCGACCTCGCCGTTCTTCTGCACGTTGTCGTAGATGGTCAGCTCGCCCGCCCCGACCTCGATGGAGGCCCCTTCTGCGGCGTCCGCTCCGGACCCGGGCCCGCCGGCCAGGTCGATGAGCTCGAGCTTGAACGGCTCATTCGCCAGCTCGGAACGGGCCTCATCGGCGGTCACGACGCGCCGCGTGAAGCGCTGACCGTCGCGGATGATGCGCTGCATCTCCTTCGAGATGGCCTTCAGGTCCTCGGGCGTGAAGGGCTCATCGACACCGAAGTCGTAGTAGAAGCCGTCGGTGATGAACGGGCCGATACCCAGGTTCGCCGCCGGGCGGATGCGCTGCACGGCCTGAGCGAGCACGTGGGCGGTGGAGTGCCGCAGGATGTTCAGCCCGTCGGGGCTGTCGACCGTGACCGGCTCGACGTCATCGCCTTCGGCGACGGTCGAGGCGAGGTCCTTGAGGACGCCGTTCACGCGCATGGCGATCACGGAGCGGTCGGTGAAGAGTGCGAAGCCGTCGTGCTTGTCTGCGTTCGGCTGGGCGTTGTCTGACAAGGGATTCTCCAGATAGGCGATGGAATGAGTCGACTCAGCTGCAGGCGCGAGGGCGCCCTGCCCGCTCAGGCGCCAGTAGTTCGCGTGACGACACCGGTGACAGAGGTCACGAGAAGGGCCGACACGGAATCCATGGCACGAGTCTACGCCGGGTCGCACGGCCGCACCGTCGTGCAGCCGTCACGCGTCGGCGAAGCGCTCCGCGCCCACCACAGACAGCAGACGCAGCCGCTCGGATGCCTCCTTGCCCGACGGCGTGAGCACCAGCAGCGCTTGCGACTGGTCCTCGGTGAACAGCACCTGGCAGTCGAACTCCATCGTGCCGACTTCGGGATGCACGAGGGTCTTGCGGTCCGCGAAGCGCTGGGCCACCTCGTGACGCTCCCAGAGCAGGCGGAACTCCTCGCTCTCGGCGACGAGCATGCGCGCGAGCGCGCCCGCACGCGAGTTCGCTCCGTCCCGGCCGAGCGCCGCGCGCAGATTGGCGACCAGCGCCCTGGACTGACGCGCCCGATCCTCGACGGGGTACAGGTCGCGGGCGCCATCAGTGCGGAACCAGCGGTAGATATCGCTCCGCTCGTTCCCCGTCCAGGCTGAGGCGTCACCGAGCAGTGCCACTGCCAGTCGATTCGCGAAGAGAGTCTCGCCGATGTCGGAGAGGATCAGCGCGGGGGTGTCGTCGAGCCTGTCCAGCACGCGCATCAGTGCCGGAGGGAGATACGGGGCGGCATCCCGTCGCACCGGGGCGCTGTGGCCGGCAAGCCGGAGGACGTAGTCGCGTTCGTCGGCGCTGAGTCTCAGCGCACGAGCGAGCGCGGACAGCAGCTGGATGCTGGGCTGCGGTCCGCGGGCCTGCTCCAGGCGCGTGTAGTAGTCGACCGACATCCCGGTGAGCTGTGCGACCTCCTCCCGCCGCAAGCCAGGCGTCCGGCGTCGTGGTCCGGCGGACAGGCCGACATCCTCAGGCCGCAGTCTCTCGCGATGGCGGCGTAGGAACTCGGCCAGCTCGGTCTTCTGCATCTCCCCATCCTCACCCCGGCTGCCGATGGTGATCCAGGGATCGCCGATCCCTGGATCACCCGGTCTCTCGTGCGGATGCCGGAATCCGCGCACCGTGGAGACATGAACATCGCAGAACGCACCATCTTCATCCCCGGAGGCACCAGCGGAATAGGCCTGGCGCTGGCCCGCCGATTCCAAGACACCGGCGCACACGTCATCATCGGCGGCCGACGCATGGGCCTGCTGGCCGAGCTGCACGAAAGCGAGGGCTTCGACACCGTCGAGATCGACGTCTCCGATGACGCCTCCGTCGCGGAGGCTGCAGCGGTTGTCATCCGGCAGCACCCGTCCGTCGACACGATCGTCGCGATGGCGGGGATCATGGTCGCGGAGGACTGGCGCTTCCCCGCCGCAGCGCTGGAAATCGCCCAGCGCACGGTGCAGACCAACGTGCTGGGGCCGGTCCGGCTGATCGCAGGATTCGTCGAGCACCTGCGCACCAAAACGGATGCCCTGATCATGACGGTCTCGAGCGGGCTGGCCTCGGTGCCGCTGGCCGCGACGCCGACGTACAGCGCCAGCAAGGCCTACGTGCACATGCTCAGCGAGTCGCTTCGCCTGCAGCTCGCCGACTCCGGTGTCCGTGTCGTGGAGCTGGTCCCTCCGTCCGTGCGGACGGATCTGATGCCCGGGCACCAGGACGATCCCGCAGGCATGCCACTCGACGAGTACGTCGACGAGACCATGACGCTGCTGATGCAGGCCGACGACCCGCACGAGGTGCTGGTCGATCGGGTGCGGATGCTGCGCTTCGCAGAGGTCCGCGGCGAGTACGACCGAGTCGTCGCGACGCTCAACGCGAACGACGCTCACGCGCTCGATCCTGCTGCAGGACGCTGACGGATATGAGAAGAGCCCCGGAGCAAGTCCGGGGCTCTTCGTCTGTGCGCGATACTGGGATCGAACCAGTGACCTCTTCCGTGTCAGGGAAGCGCGCTACCGCTGCGCCAATCGCGCCTGTGAAGGCTGTTAAATTGTCTGCTGAGAGGTGGCGACGGGATTCGAACCCGTGTAAACGGCTTTGCAGGCCGGTGCCTAGCCACTCGGCCACGCCACCAGGGGTGGATTCGAACCCACATGCCAGAAC
>NZ_JBASAK010000096.1:0-11869 GCF_049650565.1 Microbacterium sp. | reverse complement strand
TGGGACTCCCGCAGGATCTCCCGCACATGCGAGCCCGTGACCCGCCCCTGGGTGAAGGCGGCGTGCACGGCGGGGAACTGGGTGAGCATCCGCGCATCCGTGAATGCGAACACCACGGCCCCGTGTGAGAGGCGCCCCGCGGCCGCGTACTCCGCCATCATCGACTTCTCAATCACCTGCGAGTGCGCAGGCTCCGCCTGGACTTCCTCCTCGAACAGCACCCACCGCTGTGCCAGCAGATCAGCAGCCTCCGCCTGCAGACGGGCGATCTCACGCTGCTTCCCCACCCACGCATCCAGCAACGCGATGCGCTGCTGGAGGAGAGCCTCGAAGTCGGAAACCATACCCCCAGTGTAGTACACATGTTCGAATCAGGGAAGAGGTTCAGACGTTTCCATTCCGGATCTGAACGGTTATCTCCCCTGCTCGGCAGATCGGCGCCTGGTCGACCCGCCCGTGCCGACCAGACTCCGACCCTTCGACAAGCTCAGGGGCCCGGCTGTTGAAGCATCCGATTCGACAACGGAACTGCACCGCGCCGACCTGCGTTCAGTCGGCCTGGTCCCGCCCGCGCAGCCGGTCGATCTCGCGACGCTCCCGCTTGGTCGGACGGCCTGCGCCGCGATCGCGAACAGCCAGCATGGCGACGGGATCGCGTGGGGGAGTCCGATCGTCATATGCCGTGGCAGCGGCAGGAGCCCCGACGCGCTTGACCAGGGTCTGCCTCACGACGAGGATCCGGTCGAAACCGGCGATGCGCACCCGTACCTCGTCGCCGGGCTTCACGGTCTGCGCGGCCTTGGTGCGCTCCCCATTGACCCGTACATGCCCGGCACGGCATGCGGTCGTCGCGGCGGAGCGGGTCTTGTAGATCCGGATCGCCCACAGCCAGGCATCCACGCGCGCCGGCTTCACGGCATCCGTCATCGCGACTCCCTCCTACGGAGCGTGCCCAGCACGCCCCACACGATCAACCCCTGGCCGATCGTGTACGTGATCATGACCGCCGGCCCCAACCAGCCCGGGAGACCGTCGGGCAGGAAGAGCCGGAATGCCAGGATCGAATCGCTGGCGAGGAAGAATGCGCCGCCGGTCGCGACGATCGGATGGCATCGCGCCGACATCGCCGCCGTGCCCGCCAGCACGAGCCCGTAGGCTGCGACGGCGAGGAGCAGTCCGCCGGTGTGCGGGCCGACGATGCCCAGCATCCCGACCCACCACGCGACGTACACGAGCGTCCACCACGGCAGCCGTCGGATGCGCGCGAAGCGCACGAACAGCACGATGTATCCGATGTGCGCGATGCCGAAGAAGCCCAGCATCAGCGGCAGCTCCGGCAGGCCGGGGAAGAACGCTCCCGCACCGTCGCCGAGCCAGGAGAACAGCAGCGCGCCCAGCAGCAGAGCGACGACTGGTCGCGGACGAAGCCGCGGAGCCGCGATCAGCGCCGGCACGGCCAGCAGCGGCATCAGCAACAGCTTGGTCGGCGGAGCGAGCGGGCTGTCCAGGGCGATCGCCGACACGTGGATGATCGCCAGGATGATGTAGGGGATCCAGGCGGCGATGTCGAGAGGCCGGATGCTGTGAGGCATCCGCTGCTCATGATCGGTCGCGCGCGCGACGGGAGTGCTCACGACTCGACGGACACGGCGGTGACGGCGTTGTCCGGTCCGAGGTGCGCTGCGGGCCAGTACCCGTCGGGGAAGTGCGTGCCGCAGATGTCGACGAAGTGCAGCACGATCTCCCCGTCGGCCGAGGCCTCGATGGCTTCGAGGCGGAGGTCTGCGGCACCCTCGTCGAGTTCGTACTGTTCCGGCTCGATCTCGCTGAAGTGCGCGATCACGGCATTCGAAGCGGCCCGGCGGACGTCTGCGAGATCGGCCACCGCCGTCTTCAGCCGCGGTAGGCGCGCTCGGACGTCGTCGACCTCGGGCCCGTCGATGATCAGCTCGATCTGAGCGTCGCCGTCGTCGATGCGCCCGGCGTACCAGTCGTGCACGGCGACCGTGCCGTCATCGAAGATGCTCTCGGCCTGCGTCAGCATGCCGAGTTCGGGATCATCGATGGGCGGATGCTGTGCGCTCATGTCTTCACGCTATCGCGGCGTCGCCCTTCAGCTCGCGCACCACGAGCACGCGCCCGCGGCTCAGAGTGGCTGTCCGACGGAAGCCGTGATCGAGGAAGACCGAGAGCGTGCCGTGGAAGAGGTCGTTGGAGCGGTGCGTGCCCTCGGAGGTGTCGATGGGATAAGCCTCGATGAGGCGAGCCCCGGCCTTCTCGGCGTAATCGATCCCGGCGCGCAGCAGCTGCGTGGTGAGGCCCTTGCCGCGGTGCTCGCGCCGCACGACGAAGCAGGTCACAGCCCAGACGCTGTCGTCGTCCAATGCCTCGGCAGTCGCTGCGGCGATGGCCCTGGTGCGCAGGATGCGGGTCTGGGCCGTGCGCGGACCGACACGGATCCAGCCCGCGGCCTCGCCGTCGACGTAGGCGACCAGGCCGGGTGCGGGACCCGCTTCGATCTCGTCGTGCAGCATCTCGCGCCGCTGCTCGAAGGTGGTCGCCTGCCAGTCCTTGTTGCTGACGACGGGCCAGATGCACTGGCAGCTGCGTCCGTCTCCGCCGCCGGACAGCGAGTGCTGCACGTCGTCCCACCGTTCGATCGTCGCGCGTTCCGTGGTGATCGTGGTCATGCTGGCACGCTACGCGGAGCCTCGGACATCGGCAACGGGTGCGTGCGCCACGCCCGGATCAGGGCGGTTCGCGAGCGCCGTGTGAGTGGGCTAGGATTGTGGAGTTGCCCGCACCATGGTGCGAATCACAACGGGCTGTGGCGCAGCTTGGTAGCGCACTTGACTGGGGGTCAAGGGGTCGCAGGTTCAAATCCTGTCAGCCCGACCAGAAAGTCGCGGAGACTCACGGGTTTCCGCGACTTTTTCGTTGGTGAGATTTGATCCAGTCATCACAAACCCATTTTTTTGACCTCTCTGCGGCCCGCTTCGAGTGCTGCACTCCGGCAGGCTGGCGACCGTTCCGGTCGGCTCCGGTCGCCTCGGATGCATGCTCCGCACCTGTTCGACATGGACACCGAACACCGCACCGCAGACAACCCCTGGGGCCTGGAGCCCCTGCTCGACGTCGGCGAGCTGGCCGCCAACCTGGGCGTGCCGGTCTCGACCGTCTACGACTGGCGCACCCGCGGCCTCGGGCCGCGCGCGTACCGCTTCGGCAAGCACCTGAAGTTCGCGGTCTCCGACCTGCGCATCTGGATCGAGCAGCAGCGCGACGCTCCTTCGCCGGAGGGGAGGTGATCCTGTGGCACGCCAGCGCCTGACCATAGGCACCTTCGGTGACATCGGATACTTCTCCGGTCCAAGCGGCCGCGTCGTCGCCCGTGCCCGGTATCGCGACTGGGACGGCAAGAACCGCCTCGTGCAAGCGACCGGCGATACCCGCAAGCAGGCGGAACGGGCGCTGAAGGTGAAGCTCGCCGACCGCAGCCTCTTCCAACCCGCCGCGTCTGACCTGTCGCCCGGCAGCCCGTTCCCCGACCTCATGGCCTACTGGCTCGAGGACCTCGAACTCGAAGGACGCATCTCCAAACGCACGCGGCAAACTGTACGAGCGGAACATGCAGACCCTCGTGCTGCCGGTGCCCCACCAGGCTGGCTAAGCAGATGCCTGAGCCGAGCTGGTGGGCGCCTACAAAGTAGTCAGGCGCGGTGGTGTGAAGCGGGCTCCACGCAGCTGCGGTCAAGGCTCTCGAGGGCATCGGCTGGGAAGGTACAGCGGCTAGAGCGATGCCGCTGAATCTGCGTGCGCATCGGCTTGGCATCATCTCGGACTGAATGTAGAGCACGCTACGCGCCGCGGCTGTGTCCTTCTTGACCTGAGAGACAAACTTCTCCGCACAAGCTATGCATGGCGCGACACGCCGAGGCATCAATCATCAAGTTTGGAGTAAATGTCGGTCAACACTCGTATTCTTAGTGCCATCTGACCGAAGGAGGCCTCGTGGCTGCTGCAGAAACCGAGACGCCATGGGATGCCGTCATCGCACGGTCGCTTGCATATCAGGCGATGCATCTCGCCGGTCTTGCTGATACATCGATGGTCAGGCGTGCTCAGTTCTTGATGACGCTTGGTCTTCCTCGCGCCGATGCCGCCGCGATGCTCGGCTCGAACGACGAGTCACTGCGGGTACAGCTCAATCAGGCCAAGCGGAAGGCGGCAACAAACGGTGGCAAATGAACTAGCGGGCATCGACAAGGTGGCAAACCTCTTGGCCGTACTCGTCGTCAAAGACATGAACAAGTCAACCGCGGCGACTATCCTCGCGACGGCAGGGTTCAGCAACAAGGAGATCGCGGGACTGCTCAACACCTCTGAGGGTTCGGTTCGATCGTTCATCTCGATTGCGAAGAGGAAGGCCGACAAAGCAGAAAAGTCGGAAAAGCCGAACGATGGTTGACGGAGTCGCAATCCGTCGCCTCATCCGAGAGAAGACTGGGTACTCCGCGCGGCACGTCGATCGCCTCGTGCATTCCAAGATGCAGTCGGACCTGCTGAGCCGCGATGAAGCCTCAATGGCACTCGCCGTTGAGAAGAAGGTCAACATTAACAAGTACGTCGATGACGCGGACTGGGTAACGCTTCGAGCAGCTCAGCACGGTAAGCCATCCGCAACTCCACCGGCTGTTGCCGCGTCAGCACGCCCGGCGCGTCTAGGCTCGGCGTCGCCGAGCCGAGCTATTCGCACAAGCCCGTCCAAGCCAGGACGTACCGTGATGGTCGTCTACGGTCGTGACAGCGACGCGAAAAGGGCGATGTTCGAGTTTCTTGAGTCGCTCGATCTCAAGCCCATGAGCTGGACACAAGGGATCAGCCAGACCAAAATCGCGAACCCCAGTGTTCGCCAGATTGTGGATGCCCTCTTCGCCAAAGCGGTCGCGGTAGTGGTGCTGCTCACTCCTGACGACGAAGCACGCCTCAAGACAAAGTTCCAAAAGAAGAATGACCCTGTCCACGAGAAGCATCTCACCGGACAGGCCAGACCCAACGTTCTCTTTGAAGCGGGAATGGCGATGAGCAGCCACCCAGAGCGGACGGTGCTCACACAGATCGGCGACGTCAAGCCATTCACCGATGTGGGGGGAATCCATATCACCCACCTAAACAACTCCATTGAAACTCGGCGAGAACTCGCGGCAAAGCTGAAGAATGCGAAGTGTCAGGTGGACATGGATGCCGACAAGTGGCGCACAGCTGGAAACTTTGAGGTCGAGGACGAAGAGGAATAGACAAATGGCCGAGGAAGAAGAAGCAGTTATCCCGGCAGGAAATGCAACGATCCAAGATCGAATTGCGGCCTTCGACATGCTCGACCGGATGGGTGACGCAACGCAGGCACAGAAGACATTCCGGCTCTCGCTGGTTGGCTTCAAGCGCGCAGAGATTGCGGCAATGCTCGGAATCAGCGCCGCTTCCGTTAGTCAGAACATCTACAGCGAGAAGAACAAGGGAAAGAAAAAGCCTGCGCCCAAGAAGACCGAATAGGCGAGCTTCTGACACTCGGTGGCAGTGGTTACGAATGTTGGTGGCGTAGGACGGCCTTCGCGCCGAGCGGTCCAACGCCAAGCCGCCCTTCTTCGGTGTCGAATCCCGACGATTGTGCCCTGTGCGCGCTCGGCGAGCATGTTCACGACCGATCCGCCCATCGACCGTGGGTGCGCCACACGAGAGTCTGCGGCCGGCTGGGCTTTGGGCTTTTCCGTCAAGAGATGACCACGATGCCGCCAGACCGGCCGCGTACTGGTCCCGGTGTGTTCCCGAGACTGGCGGGAGATGGTATCTTCAGGCGAGGGCCCGGTCGTCGTTCCCTCACTGAGGTGGGGACAATGTGGCTCTTCGGAATCAAGGGTGTAGGTGGGGTCTGAATCCTCCGGCTTCGAGCAGGGATCTGGCGATGTAGTTCGTGAGGTTGCGGAAGCCGAGTGCGGAGCCGCGGAGGTGCTCGAGTCGCCCGTTGATGGCCTCTGTCGGTCCGTTGGATGTGCCGGGTCGGTCGAAGAACGCGAGGATGTCCGCGGCGCGCTTCTTCAGCGTGCGGCCGAGTTTGCGGATCTCGACGAGGGTTGCGGGGACGCCGCTGCTGACCGCGTCGATCAGTGCCTTCATCTTCTGCTTGCTGAGCTTCTTGTCAGGTTCCCGGTATGCCGCGATCATGCGCTGGTAGATGCCCCAGGTCGCTTCGACCTCGACGTGCTCATCGGCGGCGAACAACGTCATCAGTCGGGCGCGTGCCGGTCGGTGAGCAGCTTGTCACCGGTGTGGAGAGTGCGGCGAGCCTGGTAGAGCGGGTCGCCCTTCATCCCGCGGCGTCCGAAGATGTCCTGTTGGACGCGACGTCGGCAGACATCGAGCGCATCACCGGCGAGACGGACGACATGGAACGGATCCATGACAGGGACCGCGTCGGGCAGTTCTTCGGCGGTCGCGGTCTTGAAGCCACTGAACCCGTCCATCGCGACCACCTCGATCCGTTTCGACCACTCCTTGGGGCGGTCGGCGAGCCACTGCTTGAACACCGCCTTCGAACGGCCCTCGACCATGTCCAGCAGCCGCGCCGGGCCCGTCTTCTCGCGGGCCGGAGTGAGGTCGATGATCACCGTGACGTACTTGTCGCCGAGCCTGGTGTGCCGCCAGACGTGCTCGTCGACGCCGAGTGTAGTGACTCCGTCGAAACGACCCGGGTCGTCGATGAGACGCCGGTGGCCCTCGGCGAGGATCGCAGAGTTCGCGGTGTGCCACGACACCCCGAGCCCGGCCGCGGCACGTGTCACGGTGAGGTGGTCGACGACGATCGCCTTCAGTGCCCACCTGATCCCGCCGCGGGAGATCTTCGCCCGTGGCGCGGCCGCCTTGCGGGTGTCCTGCCGCCAGGTGCGGCAGCAGTGCGCGCACCGATATCGACGCATCCGCACCAACAACGTCGTCGGCCGATGCCCGAACGGCTCGTGCGCCAGCGGCCGCGTCACCGTGTCCCGCACGACGCCTTCAGCGCCGCACTTCCGACACCACGGGTCGTCATCGACGACACGGCACTCGATCACCGCGCGATCCGGTTCGAGCACCTGCCCAACGGCCTCCAGGCCGAGCTCGTCGAGACGGCAGAACGTGGTCAAGTCGGGCGCGGCGAAGGTAGCGTGGAGCACGTCGAGGTCTTTCAGATGGACAGCGTAGGAACTTCCATCCTGGGAGACCTCGACCCCTATCCGCGAACCGGCCGCCGACCCCGACTACACCCTCAACTGCGAAGAGCCGACAATGTACCCAAGCGCACTACGCGCGGCCGCCTTCGGGCGGCGAAGCTTAATGTAAGCGGTGATGATCTGTGAGCGATCGTCCTGACGAGTTGCCTCGCAACGGCTCTGGCCGGGGCAACCGGGCCTCCCCTGGAAGTGGCAAATCGAGTGAAGACGCGGTGTCCCTGAACGCGCCGGATGTTTATAGCGATCGCACTGACTTGCTGCTTGTTGTTCTGTAGGTCGAGATCCTCGACCGGACGCAGAACCACTCGGGAGCGGACTATGTCATTCGCTCTCAGAACAAAGATCGTCGCGCGAAGGGTGAGGATCTCGTGAAGATCCCCTACTTAAGGATTTCGATCACTTCGTGCGGGTACTCGCTCGCGCCAACGGCGTCAGCGATTCGCTCGAGCAGAAGACGTTCATTCAGACCTATCGAAAATCGGCTAGACGCTCGGTCGATGTCATTGGTGACATCCCGAACTTCGACGAGTACACTGACAGTGACAAGCGGGCTGTCCTGGAGGGTGTGTTCGGCGTCACGGAGCAGAGGATGAATGCCAACGGGCCTGTATGGGTGGAAAGGCAGTTTGCCCGTCGCACTCGCCTCCACGGGCACAGCATGGAACGCGGCCTGACACCCAACTATTGACTATGTGGGTCGGGGTCTTGCGACATAGGGTTGGACTTTGCTGTGTGGCAGGCCGTTAGCGCACGAGGCATAGCGTGATCTCGAGGCTGTCATTGGCCGGAACTGCTCCGTAGAATAACCCCATGAGAACCGCGAGACGCGCGGAATATCAGCGATTTCCGCATCACCAGGGTTCGCCTGAGCCCGTCGACTGAACTTGTTGCGGTCCAGACTCCGGCTCATCGAAAGCCCACCTAAATCACCCGCCACGACCCGCCATCAACCGGCTACACTCGTAGTAAGCGAACCGCCCGTTTCCCTGTAAACACAAGGGAATCCGCGAGTTCTCGAGACGATCGGCGGAGACCGGAAATCAACCGGGTCCTCCAAGGGGTCGCAGGTTCAAATCCTGTCATTCCGACAGAGGGCGGAAGATCCGGGACGTAGTTCCGAACCTTCCGGGTCGCTCACCGGTGCAAAGAGGGACCCCGCTGCGCAGGATGCTCTACGCGCCGCGGCCTCTCCCCGCCGTCACCGATCTCCGCAACGAGCGGAGCGTGGAGGGCGCGGTGAGGAAGCATCCCGACAGCCAAGAATCGGACCGCGAGAGCTGACTGCGTCCTCGTTCTTCCACTGCGGACGATCCCACCCCTGGTCAGGGCAGAAGGATCGATTTCCCGATGACGGTGCGGGACTCGATCGCGGCGTGGGCGCGGGCTGCGTCATCGAGGGGGACTGCCTGGCCGATCGTCGGGCGGATCGTGCCCTGGACGGCCAGGTCGAGGGCACGTTCGGTGAACGAGAACAGATCGTCGGCGGTGCCCACGGCTGACAGCGGTATGACGGTGACGCCGCCGTCATCCGCTGCGGTCGGATCGATCGCACCCCAGCTCCCACCGGCGGCGCCGTGCTGCACGTAGCGCCCACCGGCGTTGACGAGGGCGAACAGCGTGGCGGTGATCTCCGCACCGACTCCGTCGAAGACGACGTCGACTCCGTGCGGGGCCGCGGCGGTGAGGCGGGTGGTCCACTCGCGGTCGCGGTAGTCGACGGCCGCATCGGCGCCGAGCCTCCGCGCGTGGTCGAGCTTCGCCGCGCTGCCGGCGAGCGCGATGACGCGGGCCCCAGCGGCTTTCGCGAGCTGGACGAGGATGCCTCCCACACCACCGGCGGCGGCGGTGATGACGACGCTCTCTCCCGACTGGATCCCCGCCACCTCGCACAGGCCGACGGCGGTGCGGCCGTCCGCGAGCAGCGCCGTCGCATCACGAAGGGGGAGCGCCTCCGGCACGCGGTGCAGATCGGCGACACGAGCCAGTGCGAGACCGGCATAGCCGCCGCTCCCTCCTGTCGACGTCACGACCCGGGAGCCGATCCATACGGGATCCACTTCCGGTCCCACGAGATCGATCAGGCCGCCCACCCCGTTGCCGAGCACGATCGGGAACGCCGCGGGAGGAGCGACCGGGCTGCCTGCGCGGATGAGCGTGTCGACGAACGTGATCGCGGCCGCCTCGACCACGACCCGCACCTGCTCGGGGCCGGGCTCGGGATCGGGCAGCGAGACGGAGCGCAGCACATCCGGACCGCCCGGACGATCGGCGATGACGGCTCTCATGGTGTGGTCCTCCGTTCCGGTGCGATACCTCCCGGCGGCTCGACGACCACGAACGAGGAGGCGCAGCACGATTACGACGATATCCGTCCGGCGGGAGCTCGGCCTCCGCTCCATCCGCGCCCGCACCATGTGCGCGGCCCGACGGGATGCGGCATCCGCTAGGACTTCGCGGGCCGCGCCCCCTGCTCCGCGATGAGGGGCAGGAACAGCCGGTCCACGATCGCCGTCACCCGATCCGCGGAGATCGGGCCGGGAGTCATGATCAGGTCGTGTCGGACCAGGTCGAACGGCAGCGACAGCACGTCGGGCTCGATCCTCCGCAGATCGATCTCGCCGCGCGCCTCCGCACGCTCGAACAGCGTTCGCACGCGCGACTCCCGCTGATCGCCGAACACGAGATCGCGCACCTCGATCGGACTCAGCCCGAGGCGCGCCGCCAACCCGGAGAAGACGGTCGCGACGGCGACCGCGAAGAACTTCGAGCGTGACGCTCCCATGGCTGTCAGTGCCGCGATCAGGTCGCCGCGCAGCGAGCCGGTGTCCGGCAGTTCCGGTATGTGGTCGGCGTTGTGGCGCTCCAGCGCGGCCAGCACGAGTTCGTCCTTGTTCGACCACCGGCGGTACAGAACGGGTTCGCTTGTGCCGGCCCTGCGCGCGACGGAGTCCATCGTCAGGTTCGCGTACCCGCTGTCGGCCAGCTCGTCCCAGCATGCCTCGAGGATGGCGGTCTCGAGTTCCGCTCCGTGTCGTCGTCGGCGCGGGACGGGTGCCGTAGGAGGTGCGGTCATGAGGCAATGATAGAAAGTCTTGCCTTTCTAAGCAACACGTCGTACCGTGCTTAGAAAGCAATGGCTTTCTCGCGGACTGTGCCGCGACCGAGCCGAGCCGCTTCAGACGAGGAGATCGCATGACAGCATCAGTTCAGCCCGGCATCGGGGCACGATCGACGCTCTTCGCGGACGGTGCGATGAACTCCATGACCAGGGCGATGCTCGGACGCGTCCACGTCGGTGCGGCCGACACGGGCGAGACCTTCGCCACCATTGACCGGATCGTCGACGGCGACATCGGGTCATGGGTGACGGAGTGGGAGGCCCTCGCCGACCGGATCGCGGACATCGGCGAGGAGTGCCTGCGCCGGGGACATGTCGTGAGCGCGCGCAACGCGCTGCTGCGCGCCGCCACCTACTACACTCCGGTGATCCTGATGGTCGACGGCCTCGATGACGCCGATGCGGTTCTCGCGCGTGCGTTCTCGGCCCATCGCCGCTGCTGGGAGCAGTACCTCGCCCTGCTGCCGGATCCGCCTGAGGCGATCGAGATCCCCTACGAGGGCTCGAGCATGCCCGGGTGGTTCTTCCCCGCGGCAGGCGAGGCCCCGACGAAGACCATCGTCCTGGTGAACGGCGCGGACGGCGCCACGAGCTATCTGTACCCCGGCTACGGCCTGGAAGCGGCCGCACGCGGCTACAACGTGATCCTCTTCGACGGTCCCGGCCAGCAGCGGATGCTCTTCGAACGCGGCATCCCGTTCCGGCATGACTGGGAGAACGTCGTCGGCCCGGTCGTCGATCACGCACTGAGTCGACCTGAGGTCGACCCGCAGCGACTGGTCCTCTATGCAGTCAGCCAGGGCGGGTTCTGGGCTCCCCGCGCACTGGCGATCGAGCTTCGGCTCGCGGCCGCCGTCATCGACGGCGGCGTGACCGATGTGTCCGCCGGATGGCGGGGATTGGTCGACTCCGATCGCCTCGCGATGTTCGAGGCCGGTGACGAGGAGCGCATCGCAGCGCACATCCGGAATCTGCCGGCCGCGGAGCGGAGGCTGGTCACCTGGCGCACGAAGCCCTACGGGCAGCCGCGCGTCCTGCGCGCCTACCGGGAGACGCTCCAGTACCGCATCACGCCCGAGCTCGCTGCCGGGATCGACACCCCCGTGCTGATCGCGAACCCGGACGAGGAGGGCTACGTCGCGGGCCAACCCGAGGAACTGTTCGCGATGCTGCCCGGCGAGAAGGAGATCGTGCACTTCACCGTGGCAGAAGGCGCGGCAGGGCACTGCGAGCCGATGGCGCGTGGTCTCGCCGCGCAGCGCTTCTTCGACTTCCCCGACGATCACGTCGGCTGAGAACGTGCGCCGTCAACCGCTCACTCGGCGGAGTGCGCGGCGGCTCGCACCCGGCTCATCGCAGATGCCATGATGAACCAGGGACACCTGTCGCTGGTGATCGCGGCGGCTCCTGCGCGATGCCGCGCCGGAGAAGGCGATGTCCCCCCGGCACGAGAAGAGGAACATGTCCCCGGATGCTTCTGAGG
>NZ_JBASAK010000095.1:0-25129 GCF_049650565.1 Microbacterium sp. | reverse complement strand
GCGGGCCTGTGCGACTACCAGCGCAGGCGCATCACGGTCTCGCGGTATCTGGCCGCCAGGTTCGAGGACGACGAGATCCATCAGACCCTGCTGCACGAGGTGGCCCACGCACTGGCGGGGCACACCGCCGGCCACGGCCCCGCGTGGAAGCGCATGGCGCGCGACCTGGGCTACGTCGGCGGCACCACGCACCGTGGCGAGACCGCCACCGAGCTGGCGCCGTGGGTGGGACGCTGCCCGTCGGGGCACACGACCTACCGGCATCGCAGGCCGTCACGTGAGACGTCGTGCGCGGTGTGCTCGCGCCGGTTCGACCGCCGCTACCTGTTCACGTGGACGCGCCGCGAGATCACCGCCGCCGACCGCCTGGCGGCGCAGCTCCCCCGCTGATCCGTGCCGAGAGGTCAGTCTGCTTCGCGAGGGCCGCGGTAGCGGCGCACCAGCAGCGCGATCAGGCGCCAGCCCAGCAGCAGGACGCCCACCACGAGCGTGGCGACGATGATGAACGGGGTCTCGGCGCCCTCGCCCGTGGCGATGCGCAGCAGCATCCCGCCGGCCACCGTCACGATCCACGCGATCACGCCCCAGCCCAGCGACCACGGACGCCGAGGACGGGCGGGCACGAGCATCGCCAGCAGGTGCCCGACGATGAGCCCGACGAGGAAGGGCCAGGCGGTGATGAGGAACCCCAGCGGGTCCTCGCCATGCGAGACACGGCCGATGACCGCGAAGACCAGCACCAGGACGGCATCGACGAGGAAGGCGGGGAGGTACCTCATCCTCCGACCCTATGCGCCGCCGCCGTGCGCAGGGCGCGACGCGCGGATGCGGTCAGGCGAAGCGCTCCAACACGCCCTCGCGCAGCACGACCGCCGCATCCACGGCATCCGGCTCCGCGGCCTCTTCGGTGGTCGCCGGGCGGATGCCCGCGGCGACCATCCGGTCCGTCGACGGCACCCCGTCCGCGATCTCCCGCCCGGAGCCGCTGGCCGCCAGCATGTGCCGGAGCGCACGGCGCAGCGCGCGATAGCCCTCGGCTGCGACGGCTCCGTCGGGCGCGCAGTGATCGATACCCAGGTCGATGAGCGCGGCGACCACGGCGCCGACGCCGAGCTGGTCCTCCACGGCGAAGCGCAGGTCGCCGGTGGGAGTGCGCTCGCCAGCGGCGATCACGCTCACCGAGGTTCGCGCGGCGCGGCGCTCCTGCAGCGTCATCACGGCGCGGGCCGTGGCAGCGGCGTTGCGGATGCCTCCCACCAGCACCACGCCACCGGTCTCGGCCGCCGCGGTGACCACCGCGGCGCCGTTGGTCGACCAGTTCACGGCATCCGAGAGCGTGACCGTCCCGCCGTCGGCGACGATGTTCGCCACGGTCGAGGAGAACGGCAGCACATCCACCACCACGATGATGTCCGTGGCCTCGACCCGGGCGAGCCCCTCTGTCCCCCATTCGACACGGACCTGGTAGTAGGACTGATCGAATGGCGACGGCATCCCCTCAGCCTATGCCCGCGCGCGCATCCGATCCGGATCGGAGCACTCCTCCGGTCCGGATCGGAGACGCTGCCAGAGCGGCATCCGCAACGACGTCCTCCCTCCAGTCCGACGCCGGCCCCGAGCGGCGGTCACTCGGCGGCGAGCGCCTCGACGGGGGCGACGCGCGTCGCCAGACGGGTGGGCGCGACGGCTGCGATCACGGTCAGCAGCGCGGTGGCGGCCGCGATGACGGCGACCGGGATCCACGGCACGGCCGGGTACACGAAGCCGGCGGGATGGTAGTCGGGCAGCACCGGCACGGATCCCAGCAGCGACTGCGCGGCGATCCAGCCGTAGAGCACCCCGAGTACGAGGCCGGTGAGGGTGGCCGCGACCGTGATGTGCACGGCCTCCAGCAGCACCATGCGGCGCACCTGCGCACCGGTGAGCCCGATCGCCCGCAGCAGGCCCAGCTCGCGGCGGCGCTGCACGACGCCGATCGTGAGCAGGTTCACCAGACCCACCGCCGCGATCACGGCGGAGACCGCGACGAGCACCATCATGATGGTCGCGAACGCGTCCATCGGAGCGAAGAAGTCCGAGGGCACCTCGCCCGAATTGCGCATCATCAGCGCCTTGGCGGATTCCAGCGCCACCGCGAACATCGTCACGAGTGCGACGCCCATCACCACGCCGATGGCCATCCGACTGGAGCGCTCCGGATACCGCAGGGCGTTCTCGGCGGCGAGGCGCGCCGTCGCACCGCTGCCGAACATGCGCCCCACCAGCCGCAGCACGGGCGGCATGAACAGCACGGCGCCTGCGACGAAGCCCGTGAAGGAGAGCACCCCGCCGAAGAAGGCGACGACCACGCCCAGTGGCGTCACCAGACCGAGCACGACGCCGGAGACCAGCAGCGCGGCTCCGAGCACGATCAGCACGATCGCCCCGACGTGCCGCCCCCGGCGGCGTGCGACCTCGTCGCGGGTGCGCTCCACCGAGCCGCCCAGCGCCTGCAGCGGGGTGACCGTCAGCACGCGGCGCGAGCCGATGCGCGCGGCGAGCCAGGTGGTCAGCGCGACGCCGATCACCGGAAGCGCCAGTCCCGGCTGCACGAGTGTGGCTCCCTCCGGCGCGTGCGGGAGCAGCCTGCCGCCGATCAGCAGGCCCAGGCCGGAGAAACCGAGTCCCAGCAGCAGTCCGGCCGCGGCGCCGATGACGCCGACGATGAAGCCCTGTGCCGTCACCTCGGCGCGCTGCGACCGGGCGGATGCCCCGATCAGCCGCATCAGGGCGATGCGGCGGGTGCGGCCGGCGATGATCGTGGAGAACGTGTTGGCGGTGACGACCGCGGCGACGTACATGGCGACACCGGTCAGCAGCACCGTCAGGATCATGACGACGACGGCGAGGGTGTCGCTGTCGCCGATGAACGGGTCCGCCTGCAGCACCGCGCCGATGTACGCGGTCACTTCGACGAGGATCACCCCGAACGCCGCAGCGAGTGCTGCGACCAGGATGCTGGCGCCCATCCCCCGCTCGCGCAGCCAGGCCAGCCGGGGTCCCGTCGCCCTGCTCTGCGGCACGACGCCGTCGACAGCGGCCGTGGCGAGGGCGGTCACGCCGCCACCTCCGCGGCCAGCATGTACGCGGCGATCTGCTCGGCGCTCTGCCGCGGGTGGTCGGCGGTGATCCGCCCGTCACCGAGGAACAGCACCCGGTCCGCGTGGCTGGCGGCGATCGCGTCGTGCGTGACCATCGCGATGGACTGGCCGTGATCGCGGCTGGCGGAGGCCAGCAGCGTCAGCACCTCCCGGCCACTGCGGGAGTCGAGGTTGCCGGTGGGCTCATCGGCGAAGACCAGGTCGGGGGCGGTGGCCAGGGCACGGGCGATGGCCACGCGCTGCTGCTGCCCGCCGGAGAGCTCGTGCGGGCGGTGGTTCAGACGGGATGCCAGGCCAAGCCGCTCGACGAGGGAGTCGATGCGCGCGCGCTCGATGGCCGACGGACGGCGGCCATCCAGTTCGAAAGGCAGCAGGATGTTGCCCAGCGCGTCGAGCGTGGGCACGAGGTTGAACGCCTGGAAGATGAAACCGACCCGGCGGCGGCGCAGAACGGTCATCTCCACATCGCTCAGGCCGCTGATCTCGGTGTCGCCTATCCACGCACGCCCCTCGGTCGGGGCGTCCAGGCCCGCCATGATGTGCATGAGCGTGGACTTGCCTGAGCCCGAGGGCCCCATGATCGCGGTGAACTGTCCGCGGCGGATGCCGACGCTGACGTCATCGAGGGCGCGCACACCGGCGACACCAGCGCCGTAGGACTTGCTGAGGTGCTGGACGCGGGCTGCGAGGCCGAGGTCCGAGGTCGTGATCTCCATGTCATCGACGCTATTTCCGGCATCCGCTGCACCGCATCGCCCGAGCGGATCATCCTGCGTACACCCCCAGGATGATCTCCGGACGATCAGACCCAGGCGCGCGTGGAGACGCCGACGAGGTTCCAGGCGTTGACGGTCACGATCAGCGCGACCAGGGCGCCGAGCTCCTCGGGCGAGAACACCTGGGCGGCCTCGGCCCAGTCCGCATCCGGCACGTGGGTCTCGGAGGCGCGGGTGATGCTCTCCGCGAGTCGGAACGCAGCCCGCTCGCGAGCGCTGAACAGCGAGGACTCCCGCCAGACCGCGACCGCGGCGATGCGCGCGATGCTCTCTCCCGCCTTCTGCGCGTCGGATGTGTGCAGGCCGACGCAGTAGCTGCATCCGTTCAGCTGGGAGGCGCGCAGCCGCACCAGCTCACGCAGTCGCGCATCGAATCCGCAGCCGTCCAGCTCGCGCACCATCGCGGTGTCGAGCTGGGCGAGCGCTTTGGAGAAGTGCGGGGCGACGGTGTCGACATCGAGTCGAACGAGCAGGGGGACGGGCTGATCTGTCGGGGTCATGCCTTCCACTCTCCCCACACCGCGTATATCTGTCCAACAGCTGATCGGAATAGGTATCATCTGTTCTGAATATGGAGATTCATCAGCTGCGCTATGCCGCCGCCGTCGCGGACACCGGGTCGTTCACCGCCGCCGCCGAGGCCGTGAAGGTGAGTCAGTCCGGGGTGAGCACGCAGGTGCAGAAACTGGAGCGCGAGCTCGGCGTCGCCCTGTTCGACCGCAGCGGCCGACGCGTGGTGCTCACCGCCGACGGAGAGCGGATGCTGCCCGCCATCCGCGAGTCGCTGCGTGCGCTCGACGGCATCCGCACTACGGCGGCTGACCTGCGCGGCCTGCTGCTGGGCTCGCTGCGCGTGGGCACGGTGTCCGGCCTCACGTGGCCACGCCTGTTCGATGCTCTGGGAGAGCTGCACACCGCGCACCCCGGGCTGGAGATCCGGCTGCGGGAGCACACCTCCGACGGCCTGATCGACGCGCTGCGGCACGGCGAGCTGGACATCGCCGTGGTCGCCTGGGCGCAGCATCCGCCCGCAGGCCTCGAGACCATCACGCTCTTCGACGACCCGCTCGTGGCTGTCGTCGCTCCGGATCATCCCTGGGCCTCGCGACGCGGCATCCGCGCTGCCGAGCTCGACGGAGTCGACGTCATCGCCCTGCCGCACGGCACCGGTGACCGAGCGGCCCTGGAGCAGCTGCGGCCGGGCCTGGAGCCGCGCTGGGAGGTGTCGACACCCTGGTTCATCGAACGGCTGGCAGCACGAGGCTTGGGCGTGGGAGTGGTCAGCGACGCCACCCGTCGACGGTGGCACCAGGTCCGGGCCATGCCCGTGCAGGCGCCCGAGGTGCGCTCGCGGCTGGGTATCGCCTGGCGCCCCTCGCCATCGCGCGCGGCATGCGCGCTGCGGGACCTGCTGGCCCCGCAGTCCTGATCAGTTCAGGCCGTGCTCGAACGCGAACACCACCAGTTGCACACGGTCGCGCAGGGTGAGCTTGGCGAGGATGCGGCTGATGTGCGTCTTCACCGTCGCCTCGGACAGGAACTCGCGTGTGGCGATCTCGGAGTTCGACAGCCCGCGCGCGGCGAGCGCGAAGATCTCCCTCTCCCGGTCGGTGAGGTCGCTGTACTGCGACGGGACGGGTTTGGTCTCGGGGGCGAAGTGCGCGAACAGCTCGCGGGTGGCAGATGCCGCGATCACGCTCGACCCGGAATCAACGGTGCGGATGGCTGCCAGCAGGAACTCCGGCTCGGCATCCTTCAGCAGGAATCCGCTGGCGCCCTGCCGGATGGCACGCGCGGCGGCCTCGTCGAGGTCGAAGGTCGTCAGCATGACGATGTGCGGCGGGTCGGGGTTTTTCAGCAGCTCGGCGGTGGCGGTCAGGCCGTCCATCACCGGCATCCGAATGTCCATCAGCACCACGTCGGGCTTGGTACGAGTGACGACTTCCAGTGCCTCGCGGCCGTCGCCCGCCTCACCCACGACGTCCATGTCGGGCTGCGATCCGACCAGCATCCGCACTCCTGCGCGGAACAGCGCCTGGTCATCGACGAGCACGACCTTGATCATCCCGGCCTCCCCCTTCTGACGCAGCGTCGTCGCCGCACGTCCATCTTCCTCGCCCGCGGAACGTGGACCGCGCGGGATTACTTCGCGGGTCACGGCTGCGCGACGGAGGCCCCGATGGGCAGGACGGCGTGCACGGTGAACCACGTGCCCTCCGCGCCGGCGGTCAGCGCGCCGCCGACCAGCTGGGCGCGCTCCCGCATGCCGACCAGTCCGTGCCCGCCGCCGGGTCCCGCCTTCTCTGCCGCGATGCGGTTGCGCACCCGCACGTCGACACGATCGGGCAGCCAGGCCAGACGCACATCCACGTCGCCTTCCCCGTGCCGCAGTGCGTTGGTGAGCGCCTCCTGCAGGATGCGGTAGACGGCGAGCTGGATGCCTGCCGGCGGCTCTCCCGGCGGCATCGGGTCGATGGTGACGCGCGGCTCGACACCGGCCTGGCGCACGTGCGCGAACAGCGAATCGAGATCAGCGAGTCCCGGCTGCGGGCCGTCACCCTGCCGATGCCGCAGCTGGGTGAGCAGCATCCGCACGTCGGACAGCGCAGCCCGCGCCGTCTGCGCGATGGTGGCCATGGCTTCCTCGGCCAGTTCGGGCTGCGCCTTCGCCGCATAGCGCGCACCGTCGGCCTGCGCGATGACGACAGCCAGGGAGTGCGCCACGATGTCGTGCATGTCGCGGGCGATGCGCACGCGCTCCGCCTCCTCGGCGGCGGCGGCCTCGGCCTGCAGCTGCGCCTCGCGCGTCTGCCGGCCGTGCGCGATCACGCGCCAGAGCAGACCGGCACCCCAGGCGATGACCAGCGCGAACCCGATGCTGGTCGCGGCGAGCGCCGCCGTCACCGACGCGTGTGCGGCTGCGCTGGGGACGCCCTGCCCCGTCAGCGATCCGATCTGCTGAAGCGCGATGTAGGCGCCGGCGACCAGGCCACCGCCGACCGCGGAGCCTGCGCCCCACCACAGCAGCCGTCTGCCGCCCCAGGCCGAGGTGGCGAACAGCACGACGAACACCGCGAAGTCGAACAGCGAGGGCGACAGTCCGCAGGCCATCTGCACGATCGCCGCCGCCCAGGCCACCACCAGCGCGAGGAGCGGGGAGAGCCGCGCGATGGCGGCGGCGCCCCACATCCCCGTGGCGACGATCGCCATCGCCCCCAGCGACAGCCAGTCCGGCTGCAGCCACGCGCTCACCGCGCCCGCGTACATCGCGAACGACAGCGGCAGCGTGATCAGAAGCCCCAGCACGCTGCCGACGATGTCGAGCACCAGCCAGGTGCGGGGAACGGAGCGGATCACGCTCTCACGCTACGGGACGGGGGTGGTGGCAGGCATCCGCCTTCAGATGTATCCGGGACGACGCGTTCACAACTCCGGAGATTCGGCGAAGTGCGTCGCGATCGACGCGCTTCGGGCGGTCTCGGCCCCGCTTCTCCCCAGTTGTGGCCGACGCAGCTCTCAGACCCGGCAGAGGATCTCGCCGTGCGGCACCAGATACCAGCCGTCGCCGTCGGCCGCCCAGGCGCGCCACGCGTCGCTGATGCGGTGCAGATCGGCATCCGTCGCCATGCCCGACGCCGTCAACTGGCGCGCCAGCGCGGACTCCACGATCCGGTCGGCCCACATCCCGCCCCACCACACGCGCTCCTCGGGGGTCGCGTAGCACCAGGTGGATGCCGTTGCCGTGATGTCGGTGAGCCCGGCGGCCCGCGCCCAACCCCGCAGGCGTCGACCGGCATCCGGCTCCCCGCCGTTGGCGCGCGCAGCTCGGCGGTACAGGTCCAGCCACTCGTCGAGCTCGGGCAGCAGCGGCCACCAGATGAACCCGGCGTAGTCGGCGTCGCGCGCGGCGACGATGCCGCCCGGCTTGGTGACGCGGCGCATCTCGCGCAGTGCCTGCACGGGGTCGCCGACGTGCTGCAGCACCTGGTGCGCGTGGGTGATGTCGAAGCTCGCGTCGGGGAAGGTCAGCGCGTGCACGTCCTGCACGGCGAAGTCGATGTCGGTCACGCCGCGCTCGGCGGCCAGCCGCCTGGACAGATCGAGCGCGTCCTCGGAGACCTCGACAGCGGTGACGTGGGCGACGCGGCTCGCGAAGTCGAGCGTGATGGTGCCGGGACCGGCGCCGATGTCCAGCAGAGTGGCGCCAGGGGTGAGGTGCGCCTCGAGGTAGGCGGCGGAGTTCGCGATGGTGCGGTTGCTGTGCGAGCGCAGCACCGATGCGTGGTGCCCGTGCGTGTACGTCGCCATGCGCGCCAGCCTAGAACCCGTCCATCTGCGCCGAATGCTGCGTTTCGGGCGATTCGAGGGGCGATGGTGCCCCACGGACGGGCGTGTCAGCGGAGCAGGCGGCGCAGGGCCTCGCGGTCGGGCTTGCCGGATGCCAGCGTCGGCAGCTCTGGGAGCACCATCATGCGCGCAGGACGGGCGGGCTTGCCGAGCTCGGCGGCGACTCTCTCGCGGACGGTCTCGAGCGCCGCATCCGGGTTCCGCAGATCGGTCGCGAAGACGACGGACGCCTCGCCCCAGCGCTCATCGGTCGTACCGACCACCACCGACTGCGCCAGGCCCGGGATGCCGCGGACGACCCGCTCCACGCGGTCGAGCGACACGTTGACGCCGCCGGAGACGATCACGTTGTCGATGCGTCCGTGCACGCTGACGACACCGGCATCCGACACCGTCCCCGCGTCCCCTGTGCGATACCAGACGACGCCGATGCCGTCCGGCGCGAACGTCCGGCGGGTCAGCCCAGGGTCGCCGAGATACCCGGTCGCGAGGGTGGGTCCTGCGATCCGCACCTCGCCCTCGATCTCGACCACGCGCACGCCGTCCAGCGGGATGCCGTCGTAGACGCAGCCACCGGCGGTCTCGCTGGAACCGTAGGTGCGCACGACCCTCACCCCCGCCTCCAGGGCGCGCTCGCGCAGCGGCGCAGGGAGCGACTGCCCGCCGACGAGGATGGCGTCGTAGGCGGCGAGCGCCGTGCGCACGGCGGGCAGCTCGGCAGATGCATCCAGCAGCGTCGCCAGCTGTGCGGGGACCAGCGAGGTGAAGCGGATGCTCGCATCCAGTGCCGCAGTCGCGTCCGCGAAAGCCCGCGGACCGAAAGGCCCGTCCAGCATCACGGCCTCGGCACCTGCGAGCATCGAGCGCACCAGAACCTGCACTCCGGCGACGTAGCCCGCCGACAGCGGGAGCATCCACTGCCCCGATCCGACCCGACCCGCCGTCGCGCGAGCGCTGGCTGCCAGCGCATCCCCGCTCAGCACCACACGCTTGGGAACCCCACTCGACCCGGACGTCGCGATGACCACGGCCGTGCCGTCCGGCACCTCGTCATCGGCATCCGGAGCGAACCCCAGCGCCATCGGCTGCCGCCCGTCGAGCGCCGCGGGCAGCGCGTCGCGCACTGCCCGCGCGTCCGAGCCGTCGACCGGATGCAGCTTCATCAGAAGTGGTACGGGAACGGCGACCAGTCGGGGTCGCGCTTCTGCAGGAACGCGTCACGGCCCTCGACGGCCTCGTCGGTGCCGTACGCCAGGCGCGTCGCCTCGCCGGCGAAGACCTGCTGACCGACCATGCCGTCGTCGACGGCGTTGAAGGCGAACTTCAGCATCCGGATCGCGGTGGGCGACTTGGTGAGGATGGTGCGGGCCATCTTCAGCGCCTCCCTCTCGAGCTCGGCGTGCGGCACCACCCGGTTGACGGCGCCCATCTCGTAGGCGCGCTGCGCCGAGTACTCCTCGGCGAGGAAGAACACCTCGCGCGCGAACTTCTGCCCCACCTGGCGTGCCATGTATGCGGAGCCGTAGCCGGCGTCGAAGCTGCCGACGTCGGCATCCGTCTGCTTGAACCGTCCGTGCTCGGCCGACGCGATGGTCAGATCGCACACGACGTGCAGGGAGTGGCCGCCGCCGGCCGCCCAGCCCGGGACGACGGCGATGACGACCTTGGGCATGAAGCGGATCAGACGCTGCACCTCGAGGATGTGCAGGCGGCCGGCACGAGCCGGATCCGTGACCTCCGTCGAAGCATCGGAGTACTTGTAGCCGTCGCGACCGCGGATGCGCTGGTCGCCGCCGGAGCAGAACGCCCAGCCGCCATCCTTCGGGCTCGGCCCGTTGCCCGTGAGCAGCACGGCGCCGATGTGCGGGTCCTGCCGCGCGATGTCCAGCGCGCGATACAGCTCGTCGACCGTGTGCGGACGGAAGGCGTTGCGCACCTCGGGCCGGTCGAACGCGATCCGCGCGACGCCGCCGTCGCGGGACACGTGCGCGGTGATGTCGGTGTAGCCCTCGGCGCGGGGGGCGAGCACCCACTCGGCCGGGTCGAAGATGTCGGAGACGAAGTCGGCGGTCACGACATCCAGCCTATTCCGGGGCGGGAGAGGCCACGCCCGGTCGCGTACGATCGTCGGGTGCGCACCTCCCTCACTGCATCGTCTCGTGTCCGCCTGGCCCTGCTCGCGCTGAGCGCTGCTGCCGCACTCGCGCTGGCCGGATGCGCTTCGACGGCCGGTGCCGGTGATTCCGCGGCCCCCAGCTCGTCTCCGGCAGCGTCGCAGCCCGCGGCATCCGGTGCCTGCACGTACACGGCCGACGGGCGTCCCGCTGCGAAGAAGGTGACCGCGCCGCCGGCCGACCC
Organism: Microbacterium sp.; assembly: GCF_049650565.1. Lineage (GTDB taxonomy): Bacteria > Actinomycetota > Actinomycetes > Actinomycetales > Microbacteriaceae > Microbacterium. Next base: position 14,508 of record NZ_JBASAK010000095.1, on the reverse strand, counting down.
GACCGCGGCCGGGCAGGTGCCCGTGACGATCTCGACCAGCGCCGGAGACCTGGCCGTGACGCTGGATGCCGAGTCCGCGCCGTGCACGGTGGGCAGCTTCCTGTCGCTGGCGAAGCAGGCGTACTTCGACGGCACGAACTGCCACCGCCTCACCACGAAGGGCATCTTCGTGCTGCAGTGCGGCGACCCCACCGGCACGGGCACAGGGGGACCGGGTTACTCGTTCCCCGATGAGCTGAAGGGCACCGAGACGTACCCGGCGGGAACGCTGGCGATGGCCAACGCGGGGCCCGACACCAACGGCTCGCAGTTCTTCGTGGTCTACGCCGACACGCAGCTGCCGCCCTCGTACACCGTGTTCGGGCACCTCGACGCCGACAGCACCGAGACCGTCGCAGGCATCGCGGCCGAGGGCACCGCCAACGGCCAGCCCGACGGCAAGCCGAAGACTCCGGTGACGATCAAGGAGATCATCCAGGGCTGACCGCCCTACGCCGCCGGCGCAGGCCGTGCCGCCGCCGTCAGGCCGCGCGGAGCCGGCGTCAGGCCGCGCGGAGCCGGCGCAGCTTCAGCCAGCCGTCGGCGATGTCCCAGGCGGAGAAGACCACCAGGCAGAAGCCGAGGATCGCGCCGAGGATGCCGAAGACGCCGCCCTGAGCGGCCGAGGCCTGCTGCCCCTGCGCGAAGCCCTCGCCGCCCTCTGCCGCGATGAACTCCATCAGCCCCGGATTCACGAGCTCACCGCGCACCAGCAGGATCAGAGTCACCGCCGCGAAGGCCACCGCCAGCACCGTGTTGATGACGGCGAGTCCCGTCGTCCAGCGGCCACGGCGGTGCAGCACGAGGGCGAACACCACCTCGGCGGCGATGAAGGCCAGCAGCACACCCCAGGTCAACGGCGCAGGGTTCACGACCGGGATGGGGTCGCCGCCGGTCGGGAAGAAGCCGAGGAACTGATCCCACGCCACGGCTCCGGCGGCGAGCACCAGGAACACCAGCGACGCGACCAGGTCCGTCCGCCCCGTGCGGACCTCGGCGGACTGCGGCAGCTGATCGGGATCCCAGTCCAGGATGTGCTCCCCCGTGGAGCCGTTGCGCTCGAGGATGAAGAACACCAGGGTGGTCCAGAAGCACACGTGCACGATCGTCCCGACCAGGACGGCGATGCCGCTGCCGATGACCTCGCCGACGGATGCCCGCGCGATCAGCTGGCCGAGCACCACACCGCCCACGCCGCAGGCGGGCACGATCCACAGCAGCAAACGGAGCAGCCGACGCCACGCGGCGAAGTAGCGCGGGCCGACCAGCCACATCGGGCGGTCGATGAGCGATGCGGCGTACGCGGTCGGCTCGCCGAGCTCGGTCACGACATCGCGCTCGGCTTCGATGGGGTCCTCGCCCTGGGCGACGCGGGGCTCGACCTGGTCGGCGATGGTGGCGCGCACCTCGGCGGCGATCTCTTCACGTGCCGAGGCGGGCACCGCGCGTGCGACGGCGGCGAGATAGCGCTCGGCGTAGGAGGTTGTGGCGGTCATGTCATCTCTCCCGTTCGGTGAGTGCGGCGGCCGCGGCCGCGATGGCGGCGACCTCCCGGGTCAGGGTGTCGGCCAGGCGGATGCCGGACGCCGACGTGCGATAGAACTTGCGGGGCCGCGCCTCGTCGGTGTTCCACTCGCTGTCGAGGCAGCCCTGCTTCTCCAGACGGCGCAGCAGCGGATAGAGCGTGTTCGCATCGGTGGGGAACCCGGCATCCGCCAACTGCTGCAGCAGCCCGTAGCCGTAGCCGGGCGACCGCAGCAGTTGCAGGCTCGCGAGCACGATCGTGCCGCGCCGCAGCTCCTGCAGATGCCCGTCGAACTCGTTCTCGCTCACGTCAGTCACTATATTGTGTGGCACACACTATTGTCAACGACACATTTACCAGCTGCCGAAGCCGGGGCGCGGCATGATGGACGCATGACGCCGACGCTCGCCGAGATCGCCGCCACCGCCCGCGTGGTGGCCCTGCCGATGAACACCCGCTTCCGCGGGGTGGACGTGCGCGAGGCGCTGCTGTTCGAGGGCCCGCAGGGCTGGGCGGAGTTCTCGCCGTTCACCGAGTACGACGATGCCGAGGCGAGCACCTGGCTGGCTGCGGCCATCGACTTCGCGTACGTCGAGCAGCCCGCACCGCTGCGCGACCGCATCCCCGTGAACGCCACCGTCCCCGCTGTCGACGCGGCCCGCGTGCCCGAGGTCCTGGCCCGGTTCGACGGATGCCGCACGACCAAGGTCAAGGTCGCCGAGCGCGGCCAGAGCGCGGCCGACGACATCGCCCGCGTGCGCGCGGTGCGCGAGGTCATGGGACCCGAGGGCCGCATCCGCATCGACGCCAACGGCGGCTGGAACGTCGACGAGGCCGAGCGCATGATCCACGCGCTCGGCGAGCTGGATCTGGAGTACGCCGAACAGCCGTGCGCGACAGTCAGCGAACTGGCCGAGCTGCACTACCGCGTCAAGCACACCGGCATCCTCATCGCCGCCGACGAGAGCATCCGCAAGGCCGCCGACCCACTGGCGGTCGCGCAGGCGAGGGCCGCCGACCTCATCGTCATCAAGGCGCAGCCGCTGGGCGGCACCCGCCGGGCTCTGCAGATCGTCGCCGACACGGGCCTGCCTGCCGTCGTCTCCAGTGCCCTCGACACGGCCATCGGGCTGTCGCAGGGCGCCGCGCTGGCGGCATCCCTCCCCGCCCTCGACTTCGACTGCGGGCTGGGGACCGCATCGCTGTTCGCCGACGACGTGGCCGACGCGAGACCGGTGGGCGGGTCGGTGGCTGCCGCGAGAGCGGTTCCGGATGCTGCGGCGCTGGCGCGCCTGGAGGCGCCGGCGGATCGCCGGGACTGGTGGCTGGCACGCCTCGAGGGGTGCTTCGCGCTGCTCGACGCCTGACCGCCGAGCGAATGTCGGCTCACATCACGCATGTCGGCTCAGATGGCGGATTCCAGCCGACATCCGTGACTTCGGCCGACAAGTGAACCTGCAAGCCGCTCCGGCTACGCCTTCAGCAGCTCCACCATGCGCCCGAGCGCCTGGCTGCCTGTGTGCCGCAGCTGGTCCGCATCGTCGCCGCCCATGGCTCCGCGCACGGTCATGCCCTCCCACACCACCATGAGCAGGCGCGCAGCTTCGACGGCATCCATCCGCAGGGCGAACTGACCCGAGTCGATGATCTCCTGGATCATCTCGGCGATGCCGCGGACCATCTCGTTCTCCTGGGCGAGGTACGCGGTGCCGAAGGCGGGATCGCGCAGCGCGCGGATGCGGATCTCGCTCATCATCATCACGCCCAGGCGGTCGTCGGGACCGGAGTCCATGATCTGCCGCACGAGCTCGACCGGATCGCAGTCGGTCAGCGCACCGGCGCCGACCAGCGTCGCCACCCGTTCCCGCACGGCCCCGAGCCGCGCGGCGCCGACGGATGCCGCAAGTTCCAGGAACAGCTCGTCCTTGGACTCGAAGTTGGAGTAGAAGGCGCCGCGGGTGAATCCCGCGCGCTCGCAGACCGCCTCGACCGTGGCACCTTCGAGACCGACTTCGGCGAACACCTGTGTCGCGGCCTCCAGCAGGCGCGCCCGAGTGTTCTCACGACTCCTCGTCACCGGTGTCGACATTGCTCCTCCTAGGCCCCCACTCTGTCACGAGACAGCCGCGGGATGTTCACACCCCGCGCACAGCATTCGCCCTCGCTCGCGACTTACGATACATGTACGTATTGAATACACTCGTGTATCGAACTGTGCGGAGGCCGCGTGTCCACTCTCCTGTCGTCGCTGGGTCGCTGGTCGTTCCGGCATCCGTGGCGCGTGCTCATCAGCTGGCTGATCGTGCTGGGCATCGCCGGATCGGGCGCGCTCGCACTGGGTGCGGGCACCGACAACACCTTCTCCATCCCCGGCACCGAGTCGCAGGCGGGCCTGGAGCAGCTCGAGCGCACCTTCCCGCAGGTGAGCGGCACGAACGCGCAGTTCATCGTCGTCGCCGCTCCCGGCGACGATATCCGCGACTCCGCGTACAAGTCCGAGATCGAGCACACGATCTCCCAGCTGAAGGACGTCGACGACCGGGTACTGGCCGTCTCGTCGCCGTACGACGAGACCGTCACCGGCATGATCAACGACGAGCACACCGCTGCGATCGTGCGCATCCAGCTCGAAGGGCAGTCCAGCAGCATCCCGGGCAGCATCAAGACCGCCCTGCAGGACACCGTCAACGCGCTCGGACCCGAGCTGCCGAAGGGATCTCAGGTCGCACTCGGCGGCGATCTGTTCGCCATGTCCATCCCCACGATCACGCTGACCGAAGCGGTCGGGCTCGTGATCGCTCTGCTCGTGCTGATCGTCACGTTCCGCTCGTTCGTCGTGGCCGGGTTGCCGCTGCTGACGGCCATCCTCGGCGTGGGCATCTCGATGGCCGGCATCTTCGCTGCCACGGCGTTCGCCACGGTCTCGTCGACCACTCCCCTGCTCGCTCTCATGCTCGGGCTCGCGGTCGGCATCGACTACGCCCTGTTCATCGTCGCCAGGCACCAGGACCAGGTGCGGGCCGGCATCGATCCTGAGGAATCCGCCGCGCGCTCGGTGGGCACCGCCGGATCCGCGGTCGTGTTCGCCGGCGTCACCGTGCTGATCGCCCTGATCGGGCTCGGCTTCGCCGGCATCCCGTTCCTGACGACGATGGGCATCGCGGCGGCCGTCGCCGTGGCCGTCGCCGTCGCGATCGCCGTCACGCTGACTCCCGCGCTGCTGGGCTTTCTCAAGGGACGCGTGGCGGGTCGAGCGCGTCGCGTCACAGCATCCGGATCCGACGCCGCCGCCCCCGATCAGCGTCCCCGCCCCGTCTCCGAGGCGACGACCGACAGGGGCGGCGACGGCCAGCAGGGGCGCCGACAGAAGAAGAATGCTGCCCTTCGACGGGCTCAGGGACCCAGTTCCCAGGGACCCCGCCGCGGATTCGCGCAGCGCTGGGCGGGCGGGGTCACCAAGCACCCCGTGCTCGTGACCGTCGCGGTCGTGCTGGGCCTCGGCGTCGTGGCCATCCCGGCGCTGAGCCTGAACCTCGCACTGCCCAATGCCGGCGTGCTGGCGAAGGGCTCCGAGGCGCGCATCAGCTACGACCTCACCGCGCAGGAGTTCGGCCCCGGATTCAACGGGCCGCTGATCCTCACCGGCACCATCGTCACCTCGAACGATCCACTGAATCTCATGAAGGATCTCGGCGACGCCGTCGAGAAGATCCCCGGGGTGAGGGAGGTCGCCCTGGCGACCCCGAACGAGACCGCCGACACCGGAATCGTGCAGATCATCCCCACCACGGCGCCCGACGACCCGAAGACCAGCGAGCTGGTCCGCGAACTGCGCTCGCACCACGACGAGTGGCAGAAGGAGTTCGGCATCGATCTGAAGGTGACCGGCTTCACCGCCGTCGCCATCGACATCTCCGACCAGCTGGGTGCGGCGCTGCTGCCGTTCGGCGTGTTCGTGATCGGCCTGTCGCTGATCCTGCTGGCCGTCGTGTTCCGCTCCATCTGGGTGCCGATCACGGCGGCTGCGGGCTATCTGCTCTCCATCGTCGCGGCGTTCGGCGTGGTGGGCGCGGTGTTCGAATGGGGCTGGTTCGCCGATGCACTACATGTGGCGCGCACCGGCCCGATCATCAGCTTCATGCCGATCATCCTGATGGGAGTGCTGTTCGGCCTGGCGATGGACTACCAGGTGTTCCTCGTCTCGCGCATGCGAGAGGACTACGTGCACGATCCCGCCCGACACGACCCCGCCACGCGCCGCGAGGCCGCCGGCAGCGCCGTGCGCTCCGGTTTCGCCAGCAGCGCCCGGGTGGTCACCGCCGCCGCGCTGATCATGTTCGCCGTGTTCGTGGCGTTCGTGCCCGAGGGCGACTCCTCGCTGAAGCCCATCGCGCTGGGTCTGGCCGCCGGCATCGCCATCGACGCGTTCCTCGTGCGGATGACGCTGATCCCCGCGGTGATGGCCATCCTCTGCGACCGCGCCTGGCGCATCCCGCACTGGATGGAACGGATCCTGCCCCACGTCGACATCGAGGGGGAAGCGGTGGAGCGCGAGCGGAAGCTGGCCGACTGGCCGGGAGACGGCAGCATCCTCGCCGCCGACGACGTCACCGTGGGAGAGCTCACCGGCATCCGCCTGCGCCTCCAGCGCGGCGGTTCGCTGATCGTCACCGGCGCCCCGCACCGTGCGCTGCGTGCGCTCTCGCTCACCCTCACAGGCCGGGCGAAGGCGGATGCCGGGATGCTGCGCGTCGCCGGACACCTGCTCCCCGGCCGTGCCGCCTGGGTGCGCTCGCGAGTCGGCATCGCGATGCTCGGCGAGGCGGATGCCACCCCCCAGGTCGCCGAGGCGCTGCGCGGCCGCACCTCGCTGGTGATCCTCGATGGCGTCGATCGGCTCACCCCCGCCGACCGCGACCAGGTGGCCGCCCGCCTGCGGGATGCCGGTCCGGATGTCGCCGTGCTGGCCACCGCGACGGAGCCGGCCGCCGCGCAGGCCCTGTTCACCGATGCCGGCAGATCACCGGCATCCGTCGTCGATCTGCACGACCCGGCCCACGCTTCCGCCGACACCCCGGCTTCCCGCCCAGACCCCGGCCTGCAGATGCCCGCAGCGCGGGGTGTCGACGACAGCCCGGCGTCTCGGCGAACCGACTCCTCCTCCGACACGACCGAGGTGACCGCATGCGATGTACTGAGCGAACGGAGTGAGACGAAGTGACCCTCCCCATCGAACGCGCGCGCTCGCGCCGGCCCATCACCTGGCTGACGCTGATCGGCGTGCTGCTGCTGCCGGCGCTCATCGGCGGCATCCTCGTCACGGCGCTGCAGAACCCGACCGACCGGCTCGAGTCGATGACCGCAGCGGTCGTGAACCTCGACAAGCCCGTCACCATCGACGGCCAGTACACGCCGCTCGGGCGGCAGCTGGCGTCGGGCCTCGTGAAGGGCTCGGATGACGTGAAGTCGAACCTGACCTGGGTGATCTCCAACAAGAAGGATGCCGCGAAGGGCCTCGGCGACGGCACGTACCAGGCCATCGTGACCATCCCGAAGTCGTTCTCGGCGGACGCCACCTCCGCGGGCACGGCGTTGAAGGAGAGTGCGGATACCCCGAAGCAGGCGAAGATCACGGTGACCACCCCGCCCGACGGGCGCGTGGCCGACGACCTCATCACGAACCAGATCTCCTCTGTCGCAGCCTCGACCATGGGCAGCATGATCAGCAAGGCGACCATCGGCAACGTGCTGGTCGGCTTCACCACCATCGGCGACCAGATCGGCACCGCCGCCGATGGCGCGACCAAGCTCGCCGACGGAGCCCGCTCTGCGGCCGACGGCGCCGCAGCGCTGCCCGACGGGGCGACCAAGCTCGCCGACGGCGCGGCCGGTATCGCCGACGGTGCGAACAAGCTGGTCACGGGTGCCGCGCAGCTCTCCGGCGGTGCGGCATCGCTGGGCACGGGGCTCGACTCGATCACGTCCGCGGCACGAGGCATGCAGACCGGCGCCACGCAACTCGGAGACGGCCTGAACGCGGGCGCGGCGGCTCTCACCGCCCCGGATGGCGACATGCAGAAGCTCGTCGGCGGCGCCGCAGGGGCCGTGGCCCACGCGGATGACGTCGCGGCGAGCGCCGCAGCGAACGCTCAGACCGTCGGTGCACTCGCGAACGACTGCCTGGCCTCCGGCGCGTCCGCCGACTTCTGCACGAAGCTCGGCGGTGCGGCAACAACTCTCGGCGATGCCGTGAAGCCCGCATATGCGAGCGCCGGGTATGCGAAGAGCGTCTCCGACGGCGTCGCCGCCCTACCCGACGCGTTCGGCACGCAGTTGCGGACGGCGGGTGCGGCGGCATCCCAGCTCGGCGGCGGACTCGGCCAGCTCGCCGCCGGCGTGGACAGATCCGCCTCCGGCGCGCGCAGCCTCTCCACGGGCGCGACGGGGATCGCTGACGGTGCTCGTGCGATAGCATCCGGCGCGACGCAGCTCGGCGGCGGTGCGACAGCGCTCGCCGACGGCGCCGGTTCCCTGGCGACCGGCGTGGACTCCCTGGCCACCGGCACCAGCGACCTGGCCGATGGGCTGAAGACAGCGTCCACCTCGCTGCCGTCGTTCGACAAGCAGCAATCCACCGAGCTCGCCTCGGTGATCGCCGACCCGGTGAAGGCCTCGGCATCCGACAGCATGTTCGGCCCGACCGCGATCCCCCTGCTGTCGGCGGTGGTGCTGTGGCTCGGGGCGCTGGCGTCGTTCATCGCGCTGCGCGCCGTGCCCGGCAACGCTCTGACTTCCCGGCGCTCCTCCTTCGGCATGGTGCTGCGCGGATTCTGGCCCGCCGCGGCCCTCGGCGCAGGGCAGGGGCTGTTGGTCTCGCTGATCGTGCAGATCGTCGCCTCGTACGACGCGGCCACCTGGTGGGGCTTCACCGGATTCGCCGTGCTCGCCGGCGTCGCGTTCGCCGCGGTGAACCAGGCGCTGGTGGCGGTCTTCGGCGGGATCGGCCGCTGGGTCAGCGCACTCGTGGGCGTTCTGGCCGTTGCCACCGGGCTCATCTCCACGATCCCCGCGTGGCTGGCGGGTCTCGGCGCCGCGATGCCGACCGCGCCCGCGCTCGGCGGCCTGATCATCCCCAACGGCTCCGCGTTCGCGGGCCTGGTGGTGTGGGCGGTGCTGTCCCTTGGAGCAGCGACCCTGGCCGTCGCGACCCGTCGCACGACGTCGACGAAGCGGGTGCTCGCCACCGCCTGAGGGCGGATCGTGACGCGCCGCCTCAGCGCTCGGTCACGACCTTCTTCTTCAGGAAGATCAGCGGCAGCAGCCAGGTGCCGAGCGCCGTGATGATCCAGACGATCAGCGTCGCGAGCACCCAGGTCACCGCGCCGGAGATGTGCAGTCCACCCGGGAACAGCGAGGCGATCAGCAGCGCGACGAACGTGGAGACCAGGCCGATGCCGCCGAGGATCGCGCTGGCGTACTTGCGCGCCAGGTTGAAGATGAACGGGCTCAGCACGGCCTGGGCGATGGTGAACACCACGACCGCCGTGATGAATCCGCCGATGGACAGCCTGAAATCGGGCAGTGTCCACGAGCACACCAGCAGCGCGACGGCTACGGTTCCCAGCGAGATCGCCAGGCGGATCAGGATGCGGACCATGCCGCCATGCTAGTGCGGCTCAGCTCAGGCCGGAGTACGCGTGCAGACCCTTGAAGAACACGTTCACGACGGTGAAGTTGAACAGCACCGAGGCGAAGCCCGTGATGTTCAGCCAGGCCGACGGGGTGCCGCGCCAGCCGCGCGTGGCGCGGGCGTGGATGTAGCCGGCGTAAAGCACCCAGATGATGAACGTCCAGGTCTCCTTCACGTCGAAGCCCCAATAGCGACCCCAGGCGTCCTGCGCCCAGATGGAGCCGGCGATGAGCGTGAACGTCCAGAAGATGAAGCCGACGACCGCGAAGCGGTAGGCCAGATTCTCCAGGCGCGCGGTGCCGGGCAGGGTGCGCAGGAATGCCGGGCCGGCGTTCTCGACGCCCTCGGCGATGCGGCGCTCGCGCCTCGACTGCAGCAGCTGCATGACCGACAGTGCGAAGGCCAGAGCCAGGATGCCGACGGACAGCGACGCCACGAACACGTGGATGACCAGCCAGGCCGACTTCAGCGGGTCGACCAGCGGCGTGACGATCACGTAGAAGTTCGATGCCGCGGCTCCCAACAGCACCACCACCAGGCCGGCGATGAACGTGCCCAGGTAGCGCAGGTCGATCCGCGTCAGCGTGACGAGGAACACCAGCACGATCAGCAGCGTGCCGGTCATGGCGAACTCGTACAGGTTCGCCCACGGGACGCGGCCCGCGGCCAGTCCTCGCGTGATGTCGGCAGTCAGATGGAACAGCCAGCCCAGCACCATCAGCGATGTGCCGATGCGGGCCATCACGAAGCGCTGCTTGACGGGCTCGCCCGGTGCGCTCGTGTCAGTGACATAGGGCGAGGCGCCGTCGGCGGGGGCCGGGGCCACCGTGCCGTCGGACATCACCAGCATCCGCTCCTCGGCTTTCACCGTCGACGAACGGCGCGCCAGGTCGAACGTGTAGGCGATGAAGGCGCCGGCGTAGATGGCGATGGCCGTCCACAGCGTCAGGATCGAGATGGAATCCAGATCGGGCATGTCATGCTCCCTTCACGGGGTGCCGCGAGGCGGCCGCATCGAGCAGCCGCTCGTGCCCGCGGACGAGATCGTCCACGGCAGCGGCCAGGGTGGGATCCTCGCCACGCGCGAGGCCAGCGTACTCCAGGTGGACGGCTCCGTCACCGGATGCCGTGGCCTTGACCCACATGCGACGACGGGGCACGAACAGCGCCAACCCGAGTCCTGCCAGCGCCAGCAGTGCGAAGCCGAGCACCCAGATGGCCGAGTCGTCGTGGTGGATCTGCAGCGACACGTAACGCTTGACCGACTGGGAGAAGTCCTTGGCGCCCTGGGGCGCCTCGTTGTCGAAGGTCACCGTGCCCAGCCCGTCGGGAAGGTCCGCGGTCTCACCCGGCTGCAGTTGGATGGACTTGACGTCGGTGCCGCGTCCGTTGAGCTTGGTCATGTCGTTGGTGTCCAGCTGGTACACCGAGACCGGCTTGCCGCTGTCGATGCCGAGATCGCCCTTGTAGACGTCCAGCGTCAGCAGCGGGATGTTCAGGCCGCCGTGCGCGGAGGTGAACGCACCCGAGTCGAGCTTGACGGCGGTCGGGTAGAAGAAGCCGATCAGGCCCAGCTGCTCGGGCATCCCGTCGGGGATCTTCACGACGCCGAGCGAAGTCATGTTGGCGTCCTGCGGCAGGAATTCGACCGGCTGGCTGAAGACCTTCTCGCCCGCCTTGTTGCGCACGGTGATGGTGGGGGCGTAGCCGTTGCCGAGCAGATAGATCTTGTCGCCGCCGATGCTCAGCGGGTGGTTCACCTCGACGGCGCCCTTGGTCGTCGTGCCATCCGGTTCGCGCACGGACAGGTGGGCCTTGAAGTTCCCGGCCTGGCCCGCGCCCGGCTTGCCGAACCCCTGGTACGTGACGTCGAACCTGTTCAGCGTCATGGCGTACGGCTCGAACGCGCCATCGGAGACGAAGCGGCCCTGGTTGATCGAGTTGTAGTCGATGAGCGCGTTCACGAACGTCTGCCCCTCGACGATCACCTTCTGCCCGGTGTAGGCGTAGCCGCCGCCCACGCCGACCGTGATGAGGATGCCGACCAGCGCGATGTGGAACACCAGGTTGCCGGTCTCGCGCCAGTAGCCGCGTTCGGCCGACACCGACCAGACCTTCCCCTGGTCGTAGCGCGCGACCCGGTAGCCGAGCGCCTTGAGCTGCTTCTCGGCCACGTCCACGGCATCCGCGGCATTCGTCTTCGACCCTTCGACAGGCTCAGGGACCCAATCCCGGGACCGGTGATCCTCAAGTCGCGACAGACGTGCGGGCGTGCGCGGCGGGAGCGCGCGCAGCGCCTTGGCGTGGTGCTTGATGCGCGGGATGATGCAGCCGATCAACGAGATGAACAGCAGCAGGTAGATGGCCGAGAACCACGGCGAGGAGTACACGTCGAACAGGCTCAGCTTGTCGAGCACCGGGAACAGGTCGGGGTTGTCGGCCTTGTACTTGACCACGCCGTTCGGGTCGGCGCTGCGCTGCGGGAACACGGACCCCGGGATGGCCGCGATGGCCAGGAACAGCAGCAGGATCAGTGCGACGCGCATGGAGGTCAGCTGCCGCCAGCCCCAGCGCAGCCAGCCGATCACGCCGAGCTTCGGCTGCACGATCGAGTCGTCGACGGGTGCGGAATCGATGTGGTCGGCGGGGCGCAGCGGATCGGATGCTGCGGACGAGCCGTCCTGGGGGATCCGCTCCTTCTGCCCGGAGCGCTTGCCGCCGCCCTCAGAGGGGGAGGATGACACTCGACATCACCGCCCCGATGCTCGACATGATCTGAGTCCACAGGCCCGCCACCATCAGCAGGCCCAGCAGGATGAGGAGCGCGCCGCCGATGATGTTGACGGCGCGGATGTGGCGACGCATGAACGCGGTGGCCGACGTCGCCCAGCCGAAGCCCAGCGCGACCAGCAGGAACGGGATGCCGAGGCCCAGCGAGTACGCCACGCCCAGGAGGCCTGCACGCCAGGGATCGCCGAGAGTCCAGCCGACGCTGATGATGGCTCCGAGAGTCGGGCCGGTGCACGGCGCCCACCCGATCGCGAGCGTGATGCCCAGGAGGGGCGCGCCGATCAGGCCCGTCGTGGAGTTCACCTGCATCGTGAACTGCCGTTGCGCGAAGCCGAAGAAGCCCAGGAACACCAGGCCCATCGCGATGACGACCACGCCCAGGATGCGGGTGATCAGTTCACCCCACTGCAGGAAGAACACGGATGCCGCACCGCCGACGACCGTGTACGCGACGAACACGATCGTGAAACCCAGGATGAACAGCAGCACGCCCAGCAGCATCCGGCGCTTGGTGGAGACCTGGGTCGCCATTCCGCCGCCCTGGGTCGCTGAGCCTGTCGAAGCGTCGCCCGCCCCCGTTGAAGCGCCTGCTGCTCCCCCGATGAACCCCAGGTACCCCGGCACGAGCGGGAGGATGCACGGCGAGAGGAACGAGACGAGGCCGGCGAGCATCGCCAGCGGGATGGCCAGCCACAGCGCGCCGGCGCCGATGACGGCATCCGGATTCACGCCTTCTCCTTGAGCGCATCGTCGATGAGCGTCGACAGGATGGAGACGCCGTCGATGGGGCCGATGATGCGCGCAGCCACGCGCCCCTGCCGATCCAGCACGAGGGTGGTGGGCGGCGCCTGGATGGGCGCGACCTTGGCGAAGGCCAGCTTGGCCTGCCCGGAATCGGCATCCATCAGGCTCGGGTAGGTGACCCCGTACTTCTCGGCGAACGCCTGGGCGGTGGCGGCCTGGTCGTAGATGTTCACGCCCAGGAAGACCACGTCGTCGGCCTTGTGCTTCTGGTAGGTGGCCTCGAGGTCCTTCGCTTCCACGCGGCACGGGCCGCAGGTGGCGTACCAGAAGTTGACGACGGCGACCTGGCCCTTGATCGACGAGCTGTCGAAGGTCTTGCCGGCATCGGTGGTGCCGCCGAACTCCACCGGCGCCTTGCGCTTGTCGGCGGGGATCTCGATGACCCGGAAGTCCTTGGTCGTGTACGCCTTCTGATCGCCGTTGAGATAGGCCTCGGTGGCGGAGTCGGGAGCGCAGGCGCTCAGCCCTGCGGCGAGGGCTCCGGCGAGCGCCACGGCGCCGAAGCGCAGCACGGCGCGTCGGGAGGGCACGGGCGAGGACACGCTGGGAATCGTACGCGGGAATCCTATGGGCGCTCTGAAACGCCCGTCCTCTCAGACGGCGCCGAGGTCGATGCCGGATGCCGCGGGTTCGGCGTAGGCGACCTCGCGCCACACGTCGCCGACGCGCTCGAAGCTCGTCACGCTGGACAGCACGCAACGACGGGTGCGCGGGTCGTGCCGCAAGCGGATGCCGGCGACCGCCAGGTGCGCGATCCAGATCGGTGCCTGATGCGAGACGAGCACGACGTCGCCCCGCCCCTTCGACAGGCTCAGGGACCCATCGCGTCGGGTCGCTGAGCCTGTCGAAGCGTCGCCCACTGCATCCCATGCGTCGTCCATGGCCGCCAGCATCCGATCCGCGATGGAACGGTACGGCTCTCCCCAGCTGGGCATCGACGGGTTGCGCAGATGCCACCAGTTCACGGGGTTGCGCAGCGCACGCGACATCCGCCTGCCCTCGAACACGTTGGTCGGCTCGATGATGCGCTCCTCGATCGCGGGAGTCAGGCCGAACAGCTCGGCGAACGGCGCCGCCGACTCCTGGGTGCGCTCCAGCGGTGAGCACCGCAGCAGGGCCACCGGCCGGCCGAGCCCCCGGACATGCTCGGCAGCCGCACGCGCCATGCCCCGCCCCGCCTCGCTGAGGTGGTAGTCGGGCAGTCGCCCGTACAGCACATGCTCGGGATTGAAGACCTCGCCGTGGCGCACGAGGTGGAGACGGGATGCCGGCATCTCCTCACCGTATCGCGGCCCACTCGCCCGCATCCCCGGCGCGGGGGTGCGAGGGCGGCTGCCGGCATATCCCTCGGTGATGTCGACGTAGCCCAGGTCCTGCAGATGCGTGATGCCCTTGGAGACCGCCGAGTCGTCGGTCTCCAGCAGATCGCGCAGCGTGGCGAAGTCCAGCTCGATCCCATCGGCAAGCAAGCGCAAGAGACGGGCAAGAACCGGAGGATCGCTCAGGACTCCTTCCGGATCTCGGCAGTCCTCTGGTTCTCAGCCGACGCACTCCGATCCAGTCAGGGCGGATGCTGGGCCCCGCGAGGCCCCACGTAGACTGGGGCAGTCCATATTCCCCGATCAGAAGGAATCCTCCGTGCTCCGCACACACACGGCAG
>NZ_JBASAK010000094.1:0-24203 GCF_049650565.1 Microbacterium sp. | reverse complement strand
GCGGCAGACCGCGGCGCAGTGCGGCACCGTCAGCCGCGCCGCCCGCCACGGACGCGATGGGAAGATCGGATGCCGCCGACGGCGCCACCTCGTCCCGCGGGGCGACCGACGTTGCAGTGCCGGATGCCGCTCCCGCGAGCGCACCGGATGCTGCCGACTGCACGGCTTCTTCACGCCGGGCTTCCGTGCTCTCGGTGACATCCCGTGCTGTCGACGAGATGGGGGCAGCGGATGCCGGAGGCCAAGGGTCTCCTCCGGCGACGCGCGGCAAGCCGCGGCGCAGGGTCACCGAGGCATCAGCCGCCACGGGCAGGGTCGAAGGCACGTCTGCGGGCGCCTGAGCCACACCATTGGTTCCCTGAGCCTCGCCACCTGTTCCGGGGACCTCCACACCGGGTCCCTGGGCTCGTCGAAGGGTCGCGCCCGCGGCGTCGGGGGCTGTGGTCTCAGCGGGGGACGCCGCAGTCACAGCATCCGGTGCCACCGCAGTCACACCCGGCACGTCGATCGTGGTGGCGGGAGGCCAGGCCTCGCCGCCCTTGGTCCGCGGCAGTCCGCGGCGCAGCATCCTGGGTTCCTGAGCCTGTCGAAGGGCGGCCATGCTTACTTCTTCCGTGCTTCGATCGCCTCGATCAGCTGCGGGACGATGGCGAACACGTCGCCGACGATGCCGAAGTCGGCCACGTCGAAGATCGGCGCCTCGCCGTCCTTGTTGATCGCGACGATGGTCTTGGCGGTCTGCATGCCGGCGCGGTGCTGGATGGCGCCGGAGATGCCGAGCGCGATGTACAGTTGCGGCGACACCGAGACGCCGGTCTGGCCGACCTGGTGCGCGTAGGGGATGTAGCCGGCGTCCACCGCGGCGCGCGAGGCACCGACAGCCGCGCCGAGGGCGTCGGCCAGCTGCTCCACCAGCACGAACTTCTCCTTGGAGCCGAGTCCGCGGCCGCCGGAGACAACCTTCGCGGCCCCGCGCAGATCGGGGCGGGAGGACGTCTTCTCCGCAGCGGTGATCTCGCCTGCGACAGCCGCGCGGGCACCGGATGCCGTGACGGTGAGCGCCTCGGAGACCAGCGGCGCCGCCTCGGCACGGGCGTCGACGGCGCCGAGGCGCACGGTGATGACCGGAGCGCCGAAGGTGGGCGCGGAGTCCGCCTGGAACGACCCGCCGAACACGGAGTGGTGAGCGATGACGCCCTCGTCGTCGCGGGAGACGCCGACGGCGTCCACCGACAGGGCGAGCTTCTCGCGCACGGCCAGGCGACCGGCCGCGTCGCGTCCGGCGATCGAATTGGAGATGAGTACGGCATCCGGCTGCACCTGACGGTATGCGGCCTGCAGGGCGTCGACGACCGGGACGGTCAGCGCCGCGGCGTCGCCGTCGGCGGTCAGCACGACCTGCGCACCCATCCCGGCGACCGCTTCGGGAGCCGATGCGGATCCGCCCACCACCAGCGCGACGGGCGCGCCGATGCCGGATGCTGCGCCGATGAGCGCCGCGGTGCTGGCCAGGACTTCGCCGTCGGCGCTGATGTCGGCGAGGACGAGGATCGACTTCTCGGGGTAGCCCATGGTCACACCAGCCTGTTCTGCGCGAGGAACTCGACGAGCTGGGAAACGGCGTCGCCCTCGTCGGTGATCTTGATGCCCGCCGCGCGCGGCGGCTTCTCGGAGACCGCGGTCATGATCGTGTGCGGAGCCTCGGCGGGGTCCGCGGAGACGCCGAGGTCGGCGAGGGAGAGCACCTCGAGCGGCTTCTTCTTGGCCGCCATGATGCCCTTGAAGTTGGGGAACCGTGCATCCGGCAGCGCCTCGGTGATCGAGACGACGGCAGGCAGGGTCGCGGTGACCTGCTGCGTGCCCTCGTCGCCGGCGCGGGTGCCGGTGACCTGGTCGGCGGTGATCTCGAGCGCGCTCAGCGCGGTCGCCTGCGCGTAGCCGAGTTGCTCGGCGAGCATCGCGGGGATCACGCCGCCGGAGCCGTCGGTGGAGAGGTTGCCGGTGATGACCAGGTCGGGCTCGCCGCGGCGGATCGCCGCCGCGAGCGTCTCGGCGGTCAGCGCCAGGTCGGCGCCGCGCAGCGCGTCATCGGCGACGTGCACGGCGGAGGCCGCCCCCATCGCCAGCGCGCGGCGGATGGATGCCGTGGCGGACTCGGGCGACATCGACAGGGCGATCACCTCGGTGCCCGTGTTCTTGTCCGCGTAGGACAGCGCCACCTCGAGCGCGCGCTCGGTGATCTCATCGAGCACCACGTCACCCGCCCCACGGTCGGCCAATCCCGTCTCGAGATCGAGCTTGCGGTCACCGTAGGTGTCGGGGACTTCCTTCACCAGGACATAGATCTTCATCGAGCCTCCTCGCGCCTGTGTCGATTGTAGTCGGGCGGGTTCAGCCGGAAGGGACCCCGGCTTGAGATTGGATTCCAGTCGCCATGATACTGAGTACCGCAGAGACGCGCACCTCCTCGAGCATCCGCCGGATAACGTAGGACCATGGCCCGCCCTCGCCCCCTGTCCATCGATCCCCTCGCCGAAGCGAAGCGCCAGTGGCTGGCGCACGGCTGGGAGGATGCCGCGGACGGGATGGCCGTGGTCACCTCGATCATGCGCGCGCAGCAGCTGCTGCTGGCGCGGGTGGATGCCGCACTGCGGCCGTTCGGAGTGACGTTCGCCCGCTACGAGGTGCTGCGCCTGCTGGCATTCAGCCGCTCCGGCACCCTGCCGCTGTCCAGCGTGGTGGCCCGCCTGCAGGTGCACGCCACCAGCGTCACCAGCACCGCCGAACGCCTGGTGCGCGACGGCATGGTGCTGCGCGAGCCGCATCCGCACGACGGACGAGCCGCGCTGCTCACGCTCACCGACACCGGCCGCGATCTGGTCGAACGCGCGACCCGCGCGCTGAACACCGAGGTCTTCGCCTCACCCGGTCTGTCCCCCGAGGACGCCGCCACGCTGGTCGGCGTCGTCGCCCGCCTGCGCAAGAACGCCGGCGACTTCACCGACCCCCGCCCCGTGCCCGACCCGCTCTGATGGCCGCGTTCGTCCTGGAGCGGTTCATCCCGGATTCACCCGAAACGGTGTTCGACCTGTCGCTGGACGTCGACCTGCACCTGGCATCGCAGAGCTCCCGCGGCGAGCGCGCCGTGGCCGGCGTCACTTCGGGCAGGCTCGGCGAAGGCGATCAGGTGACGTGGAGCGCCCGGCACTTCGGCATCCGCTTCCGCATGTCATCGATCGTCTTCGACGTGGACCGGCCGCATCGCTTCCGCGACCGGCAGACGCGCGGCCCGTTCGCGTCGTTCGCGCACACGCACGAGTTCCTGCCCGCAGACGGCGGGACCCTCATGCGCGACACCATCGAGTTCCGCTCGCCGTTCGGCCCGCTCGGGCGGCTGGTGGACGTCCTGTTCATGCGCCGCCACCTGATCGCCGTCATCACCGAGCGCAACGACGCCATCAGCGCCCGCTTCTCCTGAGGGCCGTCATCCGTCGGATGACCCGCATGAGCGAGTCGAGGCTGCGCGCCTGACCGCCCGTTCTAGTCACCCTCGTACACGTAGTGGTCGAAGCGCGCAGGCACGTTCTGGCGCTGCCAGGCGAGCTCCTCGTCACGACGGGCGTTATCGCCGGGGAACGCCTTGGCCGTGTACCGGGGCACCTGGCGGGCATGCCCGGCCATGTGCGTGACGGCGGCGGCCTGCCCGCACACCCGCGCGGCGGCCATCGCCGTCGGATCGCCCGCCTCGCGGGCGGCGGCGTGGCTCGCGAACGCCCAGCCGCGCACCTCCTCGATGCTCATCTCCCCGCGCAGCCACGAGTAGGCGGCATCCAGCGCCGCCCTCGGGCGGGCATCCTCGGGATGCACCTCCAGGAAGAGCGGCAGCATCCGCTCGGCGCACGCCAGCGTCCACTCCACCAGCTCGCGCCGGTCCTCCTCCTGCAGCTTCAGGTCGGTGTCGTCTGGGCGCACCTCGGACACGGCGCTCATCGGTGCTGGAAGTGAGGGGGGCGCTTCTCGCGGAAGGCGGCCATCCCCTCCTTCTGGTCGGCGGTGTCGAACAGCGAGGCGAAGGTCTCCTTCTCGACGGCGAGTCCCGCCTCGAGAGTGGTCTCCATCGCGGCATCCAGCGTCTTCTTGGCCGCATACAGCGAGGGCAGCGACTTGGAGGCGATGGTATCGGCGAGCTTGGTCGCCTCGTCCAGCAGATCGGATGCCGGCACCACGCGCGAGGCCAGACCGATCCGCTCGGCCTCGTCAGCCTTGATGAGCCGGCCCGACAGGATGAGCTCGGCGGCCTTGTAGTAGCCCACCGCACGGATGAGCCGCTGCGTGCCGCCCATGCCCGGCACGACGCCGAGGTTGATCTCGGGCTGGCCGAACGTCGCCGTGTCGGCGGCGAGGATGATGTCGCACATCATGGCCAGCTCGCACCCGCCGCCCAGGGCGTAGCCGCTGACGGCGGCGATGACCGGCGTGCGCACGGCCGCGAAGCGCGTCCAGGCGCCGAAGTGGTCGGTGGCGACCATCTCGGCGGCGGTCTTCGACTCCATCTCCTTGATGTCCGCGCCCGCGGCGAAGGCCTTCTCGGAGCCCGTCACGACGATCGCGCCGACGCCGTCATCCGCGTCGAAGGCGGATGCCGCATCCGCGACCTCCCGGGAGACCTGGCCGTTCAGGGCGTTCAGCGCCTGCGGCCTGTTGAGGGTGATCCAGCCCACCCGTCCTCGTCGTTCGACGAGGATCGTCTCGTACTCGGCCATGTATCCGCCCCTCCTGTCGCAGCGCTGCGACCCCTCCAGTATCCCAGGTCGATGGCTATCGGGTTCCTGAGCGTTCCGGAATCAGACCTCGCCCGCGCGGATGTCGGTGATGATCCCGGAGAAGTCGCGACCGGCCCCCTCGCCGGCGGCGAAGGCCGCATAGATCTGCTGCGCGAGCCGGCCCATCTGCGCGTCGGTGGAGGTCTGCTCGATGGCCTGCAGCGCCAGGCCCAGATCCTTGGCCATCAGGGCGCCGGCGAACCCCGGCTGGTAGTCGCGGTTGGCGGGGCTGCCCGGTACAGGGCCGGGCACGGGGCAGTTGGTGGTCAGCGCCCAGCACTGCCCGGAGGCCTGCGACACCACGTCGTACATGGCCTGATGCTCGAGCCCGAGCCGCTCGGCCAGCACGAACGCCTCGGCCACCGCGATCTGCGAGATGCCCAGGATCATGTTGTTGCAGACCTTCGCGGCCTGCCCGAGTCCGGGCCCGCCGCAGTGCACGATGCGCTTGCCCATCACGTCCAGCAGCGGCTTCGCGGCCTCGAAGTCCTCGGCGGACCCGCCCACCATGAACGCCAGCGTGCCGGCCTCAGCGCCCACCACGCCGCCGGAGACGGGGGCGTCGATGTTGCGGTGCCCGGCGTCGACGGCCAGCTGATGCGCGGTGCGCGCCTCGTCGACGGCGATGGTCGAGGACTCGATGAACAGCGTGCCGGGGGCGGCCGCCGCCAGCAGCTCGTCCTGGTAGGCGGCGATCACGTGCCTGCCCGCCGGGAACATGGTGATGACCACGTCGGCGCCGGTCACGGCATCCGCTCCGCTGTCCGCGACGGGGATGCCGGCAGCCTTCGCCGCCTCGACAGCGGCGGGCACCAGGTCGAAGCCGTGCACCTCGTGACCGGCCTTCACGAGATTGACCGCCATGGGCAGGCCCATGTGTCCGAGCCCCAGGAACGCGATGCGGGTCATGACGCACCGCCGCTGCGCTGCTGCGTGGCCGAACCCGATGGGCGCAGCATCTCGCGCCCGACGATGAGTCGCATGATCTCGTTCGTCCCTTCCAGGATCTGATGCACGCGCAGATCGCGCACGACCTTCTCGACCCCGTAGTCCTGAAGGTACCCGTAGCCGCCGTGCAGCTGAAGGGCCTTGTTGGCGATGTCGAATCCGGCATCCGTGGCGAAGCGCTTGGCCATCGCGCAGCGCATCGTGGCATCCGGATCCTTCTCATCGACGGCCTGCGCGCCGTCGCGCACCATCAGACGCGCGGCCTGCAGTTCGGTGCGCATGTCGGCGATGGTGAACAGCACCGACTGCATCTCCGCCAGCGCCTCGCCGAACGCGACGCGCTCGTGCACGTACTTCACCGCGGCATCCAGCGCCCACGATGCGCCACCCAGCGAGCAGGCGGCGACGTTGAGCCGGCCGCCGTTCAGCGCCGACATGGCGATGGCGAAGCCCCTGCCCTCGTCTCCGAGCATGGCGGATGCCGGCACCCGCACGCCGTCGAAGATCACCTGGCGGGTGGGCTGGGCGTGCCAGCCCATCTTCTTCTCGGGAGCGCCGAAGCCCAGCCCCGCGGAGTCGCCGGGGACGAGGAACGAGCTGATCCCGCGCGCACCCGATCCGGGACCGCCGGTGCGCGCCATCACCACGTACACGCCGGCCTCGCCGGCACCCGAGATGAACTGCTTCACGCCGGTGAGCACGAACTCGTCGCCGTCTCGGACGGCACTGGTGGCGATGTTCGCGGCATCCGATCCCGCCCCGGGCTCGGTCAGGCAGTACCCGCCGAACTCGGCCATGCTGGTCAGCTGCGGCAGCCACCGGCCGCGCTGGGCATCGTCGCCATAGGTGTCGATCATCCACGCCACCATGTTGTGGATGGAGATGTAGGCGGCGACCGCCGGGTCGCCCTTGGCGAGCTCCTCGAAGATCGCGACGGTGTCGGTGCGGCTGAGGCCCGTGCCACCGGACTCCTCGCGCACGTAGATGCCGCCCAGCCCAAGCTCGCCCGCGCGGTGCAGGCTCTCGCGGGGGAAGACGTGCTTCTCGTCGCGCTCGATGGCGTACGGCGCCAGCTCGGTGTCGGCGAACTCGCGCACGGCGCCGAGGATGGCCTCGCGCTCCTCGTCGCTCACTCCGGTGTCGGTGACCATGGTCATCGGTGCCCCTCCCCTGTCGTTCCCGGCATGACGAAGCTCGGGCCCTGTGAAATGGGTCCCTGAGCCTGTCGAAGGGTCCCGTCGCGCAGGTCGGACGTCAGCCAGCGGCTGGTGACGGTCTTGGTCTTCGTGTAGAAGCGGAAGCCGTCGGCGCCGTGCTGGTTCAGATCGCCGAAGCCGGATGCCTTCCATCCGCCGAACGTGTAGAACGCGATCGGCACGGGGATCGGGATGTTCACCCCGACCATGCCGACGTTCACGCGCGCCGCGAAGTCACGGGCGGCGTCGCCGTCACGGGTGAAGATGCCCACGCCGTTGCCGTACGGGTTGTCGGAGACCAGGGCCAGCGCCTCCTCGTAGTCCGCAGCGCGCACGACCGAGAGCACCGGGCCGAAGATCTCCTCGCGATAGATCGACATGTCGGCGGTGACGTGATCGAACAGCGTCGGCCCGAGGTAGAAGCCGTTCTCGTATCCCTCGACGACCAGGCCGCGGCCATCGGCGACGAGGGTGGCGCCGGCATCCACGCCCTCCTGGATCAGGCCCTCCACGCGGGCCTTCGACGCGGCGGTGACCAGCGGTCCGTAATCGACGCCCTGCTGCGTGCCGGGTCCGACCTTGAGGTTCTTCACGCGCTCGGCGATCTTGGCGACCAGCGCGTCGGCGGTCTGCTCGCCGACGGGGACGGCGACCGAGATGGCCATGCAGCGCTCGCCGGCCGAGCCGAAGCCCGAGCCGATCAGCGCGTCGGCCACCTGGTCGAGGTCGGCGTCCGGCATGACCACGAGGTGGTTCTTCGCACCGCCGAAGCACTGCGCGCGCTTGCCATTGGCAGTGGCGGTCGCGTAGATGTACTCCGCGATGGGCGTGGAGCCGACGAACCCGACCGCCTGGATGCGCGGGTCGGTCAGCAGGGTGTCGACGGCCTCCTTGTCACCGTGGACGACGTTGAGGATGCCTGCGGGCAGGCCTGCCTCGAGGAACAGCTCGGCCAGACGCACGGGCACGGAGGGGTCGCGCTCACTGGGCTTCAGCACGAACGCGTTGCCGCTGGCGAGCGCCGGGCCTGCCTTCCACAGCGGGATCATGGCGGGGAAGTTGAATGGCGTGATGCCGGCGACGACCCCCAGCGGCTGGCGCATGGAGTACACGTCGATGCCGGTGCCGGCCTCGGTGGAGTACTCGCCCTTGAGCATGTGCGGGGCGCCGATGCAGAACTCGATCACGTCGAGTCCTCGGAGCACGTCGCCCTTCGCATCCTCGAAGGTCTTGCCGTGCTCGCTGGAGAGCAGGTGCGCGAGCTCGTCCATGTTCTGGTGCGCGAGCTCGACGAAGCGCATCATCACGCGGGCGCGCTTCTGCGGGCTGGTGGCGGCCCAGGCGGGCTGCGCAGCCGCGGCATTCTCGATGACCGCTCGCACCTCGTCGGCCGATGCCAGCGGCACGCGCGCCTGAACCTCGCCCGTGCTGGGATCGAACACGTCGGCGACGCGCCCGCCGGTGGGCTCGAGCGTCTTTCCGCCTACGAAATGGGGGATGTAACGAGTCATTGTGCTGACACTCCTCTAGGCCGTCTTTGGCACTGTGTTCATGGTAATCGGCATCCAGTGCAAATACTAGGGCTTCCTACTATCTCCCAGAATAGACGCGCGTCTACCCCGTCGCACACCCGCTGTGGACGATCGTCCAGTCTTCGCACGCACATCTTCCTTTGAACGGACTGTGCAGGCTAGACAGTTACTCGTGCGCCCGACCGGCGCACACCGATCGCAGCGACGCGGGACCCCTTCGCGCGCTGCGCGAACGGAGGATCAATGTCACATCCGAACACCCGCGCACGACGACGTGCCGCGGCCACGACATCAGCGTTCGCGCTGGTGGCCGCGGGCCTGGTGGCCCTCGGCACGGGGCCCGCGACAGCGGCCCCGACCACGGCGGATGCCCCGACGGCACCCGCCACGATCGGCGCCGGCGAGTACTACATGAACTACGTCGCACCGCGCGCCGATTCCATCGCCGACCAGGCGGACGACTCTGCAATCGCCGCGGTCAAGGGCAAGAAAGTCAGCACCTTCGCCGGCAGCGGCGCACTGGAGCGCGCGCAGGCGACCGACCACAAGTACGCCCAGGGCAACCCGAAGGCGGCGGAGCAGCTGGCCAAGACCGAGGCGAAGGCCGTCAAGACCGGCAAGAGCCCGAAGAACCTCAAGCACTCCAAGACCACCCAGCAGGCCAAGCTGCTGACGATCCTGGTGGAGTTCGACGGCACCGAGGACTTCAGCAACGTGCAGGTGCCGACCGAGTTCGGCGCCACCACATGCAAGCCGGGCGAGCTGCAGGGACCGACCCTGCACAACGGCATCCCGAACCCGGCGAACGCCTCGCACGAGGACAACAACACCATGTGGGTGCCGGACTTCTCCAGCGCGCACTACAACAAGATGCTGTACTCCGACGAGGGCATCACCGAGCGCGTGCGGCCAGACCTCACCGGCCCCGACGGCAAGGCCGGGTTCGACATCTCCGGCTACACGATGAAGAACATGTACGAGGAGATGTCGCGCGGCGCCTACACGCTCACCGGCGAGGCGACCCCCTGGGTCAAGGTGAAGCACTCCGAGGCGTACTACGGCGCGACCGTGTGCCACAAGAACGACCAGGGCGTGTACGAGGCCGGGGCCATGCAGGACATGCAGGGCTCGCCGGACAACCGGCTCGGGCCCGGCCAGCTGCCCATCGACGCCGTCGCCGCACTGGCCGCGCAGAACCCCGACTTCCCGTGGGCGGACTACGACATCGAGGACCAGGGCGACCGCGACGGCGACGGCAACGTCAACGAGCCCGACGGCGTGATCGACCACGTCGTGCTCGTGCACGCCGGCGAGGACAAGTCCGGTGGCGGCGGAGCCCAGGGCACCTACGCGATCTGGGCGCACTCCTCCGCTGTCGCGGGCGGTGCGACCATCCCGGGCACGAACCTGAAGATCTCGAACTACATCGTGCAGCCCGAGGACTCCGGTGTGGGTGTTTTCGCGCACGAGTACGGCCACGACCTGGGTCTGCCGGACCTGTACGACACGTCGAACGCCGGCAACTCCGACATCGACTTCTGGGACCTGATGAGCTCCGGCTCGCACTCCGGCCCCATCTTCCAGTCGATGCCGACCCACATGGGCCTCTGGGACAAGTGGGTGCTGGGCTGGGCCGATCCCGAGGTCGTGAACCCCGGCGACCGCACATCCACGATCAAGGTCGGCCAGACCTCGCGCCCGAAGAAGGGCACGAAGGACGGCATCAAGGTCAACCTGCCCGACAAGAAGGTCGTGCTGGCGGAGCCGCACAGCGGCACACAGATGTGGTACTCCGGCGCTGATCAGGACTGGGCCGACGCCCGCCTGACCCGCACGATCGACGACGTGCCCGCGGACGCGACGTTCTCGATGTGGAACAACTACGTCATCGAGGACGACTGGGACTTCGGCTTCATCGAGGTCTCCACCGACGGCGGCCAGACGTGGGCCGAGCAGCAGGTGCGCGACGACGCGGGGAACCTGGTCACCACCGGCGACGACTACTCCGACCTGAACGGACGGATGAAGGACTTCGGCGGCAAGAAGTACGGCCTGACCGGAACCTCCGACGGCTGGCGCCACGACAACGTCGACCTGTCGGCGTACGCGGGCCAGAGCATTCAGCTGCGGCTGCGCCAGGCGACGGATGCCGCGTTCGAGGAGCGCAACTGGTTCTCGGACGACTTCGCGCTGACCAGCGCGGGGACGACCGTGTGGAGCGACGATGTCGAGTCCGGCGACAACGGCTGGACCGCGACCGATGCGACCTTCACCGACACGACCGGCGCCGGCTGGCACATCGACACCGGCATCCAGATCTCCGAGCAGTACTACCTGGTGGAGTGGCGCAACCTGGACGGCTTCGACGAGGGCCTGAAGTACGGCTACACCACGGTGTACAGCGACGACGCCTGGAAGGTGGAGAAGGTCCCCTACAACGCACCCGGCGCGCTGGTCTGGTACCGCGATGCCGTGTACGGCACCGCGAACCACGTCGCCTCCAACCTGACGAACCTGCCGAGCTACGGCGCGAAGGGCGGTCTGCTCCTGGTGGACAGCCACTTCGATCCGCTGCGCAGGACCGGCGCCGAGGCCGCACTCGACCCGTCGCTGCTGAAGAACATCTCCAGCCGCGCCCAGTCCTCCAACGCCGCGTTCGGCCTGCAGCCGACGTACCAGTTCAAGGACTGCATGGTCGACGCTTCGTACAACGAGGCGTGCACCACGCTCACCCCGCAGGCGGCCGTCCCCACCTTCACCGATGACAAGGGCTGGGTCGCCGGCCTCGAGTTCCGCGACGGGTCGCTGTACAACCGCCTGCGCGACTCCTCGGTGGTCGTCCCCTCGGTGAACGGCGCGCCGTACACCACCCGCATCGTCAACCCCGACGGCACGCCGGCGACGGACCTGTACGGTCTGGACTTCGGCGCCGGCATCACCGGCACCGGCAACCCCGCCGACTCCGGCGTGGGCTACGGCACCGTCATCACGGTGAAGAAGTCGATGCAGAACAACACGGCGGCGCTCATCACGGTGACGCCTCCGAAGAAGGGCTGAGCTCGGCCCTCCCTGAGCGCCGGTCCCGACTTCGGTCGGGGCCGGCGCTCTCGTGTGCGGTCGCGGACCGTTCCCGCCCCGTTCACCGCGACGTCACCTCCGCCGCGTACAACTGCTCGTGCGTGGCATGTGGAGCAGACCGGAGGACGGGTGCGACCACTTCCTCGCCGCGGTGAGCACCGCTCCCGCCGCGGTCTCGGACCGCGAGACCCCCGCCGAAATCGGGTCGGCGGGGGTCTCCCTCATCTCGGGTCCGGTGATGTTCAGCGGTTCAGCTGGGCGTGCACCTTGACCTTGTGGTTCGAGATGCTCACGAGCGTTCCGGGTCCGGCATCCGATCCCATGGTCGCCGCCCAGACCGTGCCGTTGGGCGAGGTGGCCACAGCCAGCGCGCCCGGCAGGGCCGCGAACGGCGAGACCTGGCCGCCACGCACGAACGAGACGCCCGCACCGCCGAGTTCGGCGATGTACATGCTCGAGCCGGAGATGGCCAGGCTGGTCGGCTCGGAGAGGCCGGATGCCACCTGCGCGGCGACTCCGGTGGACGGATCGATGCGCCACAGCGCGCCCTGCGAGACGATCATGCCCGGGAAGCCCGGAAGGGTGGTGACGTAGACCGCGCCGTCCTTTCCGACCGCGATGCCCGTGGGAACCGGCTCGACGTAGAGCGTCGTCCCGATCGCGCAAGGCGGCATCCCCAGCACTCCTGCGACCATCCCGCTGACCGTGACCGGGATCGGGGGCAGCACCGCGAAGGTGCTGATCTGACCGCGGTCGGTGACCTTCATGATCGCGTTGGCACCGGCATCCGCCACCAGCCAGGCCCCGTTCCACGAGGTCACGTTGTAGGCGTGCGCGTCGAGTCCCCCGGGATGGGCCGCGGCCTCCGGGACGCCTGCGATGCAGGACGCCGGGTCCGTGACGCCGTAGGTGTTCCCGGCGTCGGAGTTGTGCGCCCACTCGTAGGCGTGCAGGTCGGCGTAGACCGTCGTTCCCCGTGGGGTGCGGATGTTCAGGCCGCTTGCGGTGATCGGGGCCTCCTCACCACCCGGCTCCTGCACGGACGACGAATAGGCCAGCCAGGCGCCGCGGGTGGCGATGCCGGTGAGCCCGCGGATGCCGTCGACGACGGTCTGCAGCGACCCGTCCGGCTGCAGCCGGCTGATCGCGCCCGTGCCGCCGTCTGCGACGAGGACGCGCTGCTGGCCGTCGACGGCCAGGCTGAACGGTGCGCCGAGCGCGGACGACCACACCTGCGGGGTGGGCGATGCGGGAGGCGCGGATGCCGACGCGGCGGCCGGCAACGCGAGGACCAGCGCGACCGCGGCGCCGGCCGCGATCAGCGCACGGGTGGTGTGCATGGAATCTCCGATCCCGGCCGGCGGACGCGCCGAGCCGACGCAGCCCGGACGGACCTCCCCGGCATCCGGATGCGGACGAACCTCCCCAGTGGCGGCTCAGCGTGATACTCCCGCGCCCGCGGGCGGCGCGCAAGGAATCCGCGCGAAGTTCCGTAGCAGCACGTAGGCCCGCGGTGGCGTCAGAGGCGCTCCAGGATCAGGGCATTGGCCATGCCGCCGCCCTCGCACATGGTCTGCAGGCCCAGTCGCCCGCCGGTGGCCTCGAGCTGGTCGAGCAGCGTGCCCAGCAGGCGTGTGCCTGAGGAGCCCAGCGCGTGGCCGAGGGCGATGGCCCCGCCGCGCGGGTTCAGCTTCACGGGGTCGGCGTGCAGTTCGCTCATCCACGCCAGCGGCACCGAGGCGAAGGCCTCGTTGACCTCGTAGGCGTCCATATCATCGATGGTCAGCCCTGCACGTTCCAGCACCCGCTGCGTGGCGGCGATGGGACCGGTGAGCATGTACAGCGGGTCGTCGCCCACCACGTCGAAGGCGCGGAAGCGGGCGCGGGGGGTCAGCCCCAGCTGCTCGGCGCGGTCGGCGCTCATCATCAGCGCGGCGGAGGCCCCGTCGGTCAGCGGTGAGGAGTTGCCGGGCGTGATGCTCCACTGGATCTCGGGGAAGCGCTCGGCGTACTCATCCGTGCGGAAGGATGCCGGAAGGCCCGCGAGCCTCTCGACGGTCGTGCCCTCGCGGATGGTCTCGTCTGTGGTGGCGTCCGGCGCCTCGGGCACGGCCACGACCGTGCGGTCGAAGAAGCCGTCGTGCCAGGCCTGCGCAGAGCGCGCGTGCGATTCGGCGGCGAACGCATCCAGCGCCGTGCGGTCGAAGCCCCACTTGCGGGCGATGAGCTCGGCGCTCACGCCCTGGTTCACGAGGCCCTGCGGGTAGCGAGCGCGCAGCCGCGGCGACATGGGCGAGCCGCCGGATGCCGACGAGCCCAGCGGCACGCGGCTCATGGACTCCACTCCGCCGACGATCACGATGTCGTTCTCGCCCGCGGCGATGCCGGCCGCCGCGAAGTGCACGGCCTGCTGGCTGGAGCCGCACTGCCGGTCGATGGTGGTGCCGGGGATGTGCTCATCGAAGCCCGCGGCGAGCACCGCCTGCCGGGCGATGTTCATGGCCTGGTCGCCGACCTGGCTGACGCACCCCAGCATCACGTCATCGATCTGCCCGGACTCCAGTCCGTTGCGCTCGAGGATCGACTGCAGCATCCCCGCCGCGAGATCCACCGGATGCACGCCCGACAGCGCACCTCCGGGCTTGCCGCGGCCCACCACGGTGCGGACAACATCGACGACGACGGCTTCGCTGCTCATGACTCCATCATGACGCCTGGCGGGCCCGCAGGCGCGGTAGAGACTCACACCATCCGGTAGTCGACGCCCAGCGCATCGTAGGTGCGCTTCGCGCGGCGGTCCCTGCTCAGCAGCGTCAGCCCATGATGCTGCGCCGTCGCGGCGACCACGGCGTCGTAGACCGCATCGCCCGAGATCCCGGTATCTGCGAACCGGAGGATTCCCGCCACGCGATCCTCCGCAGGCAGCCCCACGACATCCCACCGCAGCGACGTGAGAGCCGCACCGGCGGAGCGGACATCGATGCGCATCCCATCCGGAAGCCGAGTCAGCACGCTGTACGTCTCCGTGAGCACGTGGGCGCCGATGATGCTGACGTCCCGCAGCGCGGCACGCGCCTGCTCGTGACCCTCGTGCCATGAGGCCAGGCCGGCGACGAGCACGCTCGTGTCGCACGTGATCGTCATCGACGCGTGCGCTCCAGCACGTGCCGCACAGCGTCGTCGTCGAGCGGCTCCGCGTTGCCACGAGGAACGATTCGCGGGAGCGCCTCCGAGGTGTCGACATCGACATCGACCGGCGCGTACTCGATCTGGATCCGGCCGTCGATGAAGTCCACGGTGAGCGGCGTCCCGGGGCGCAGCCCCATCGCGTCCCTCACCGGCTTGGGGATGACAAGTCGCCCCGCAGCATCGATGGTCGTTGGCATGGCAGTGATTCTACCATTTCCATTACCATGCGGCTTCAGATCCCGCGGATGCTCCAGCTCGCAGCGTGCTCGGCACCGGGCTGCAGCACCACGAGGTCGGTGCCGGAGTTGAAGACGTCGGGCGGGCAGGTCATGGGCTCCACGGCCAGGCCGCGGCGGCTGGTGTCGGCATCCGGTGTGTCGGCGGTGTGCACCTGCACCCACGGGCATCCGGCATCCCACACCATCTCGACGCCCTCACCCGACGCACTGCGCAGCCGCACGGCGGCCGCGCCCGCGACATCCCTCGTCAACCCGGTGAAGGCGTGGTCGATGAACGTGTCGCCGATCACCCGCGGAGTGCGGAAGTCCCACTCGGGATGCGCGTCGACGCTCTCGAGCACGATCGGACTGAGCCGGTCGGCCGTGACGGTGAGAACCGCGGATGCCGGCAGCTCGAGCATCCAGTCGTCCACCCGCTGGGTCCCCGAGCTCGTCGCCTGAACTGAGCGAGCGTCAGCGAGTCGGAGTGAAGGGCCCGCGGTCAGGTACGGGTGCGGGCCGGTGCCCCACGGTGCAGCATCCGCACCGAGGTTGCGGCCGGTCACGCGCTGGTGCAGGCCGCGCGCGTCCAACCGGTACTCCACCTGCACCTCGACGTGGAACGGATACCCGGCCTGCGGCACGATGACCGCGGCCAGCACGACGGCATCGTCGGCGACCTCGCGCACCGCGAAGTCCAGCCAGCAGACCAGCCCGTGAAGCGCGTGCCCGCGCGCGGGCTCGGTCAGCGGCAGCTGGTGCTCCTCACCCGCGAACGAATACCGGCCGTCGACCACCCGGTTCGGCCACGGCGCCAGCACCGCCCCGCGGTATCCGGGTCGCACCTCGTCGGCCTCGAAGGGCACGACCAGGTCGCGCCCGCGGAATCGCAGCGCGCGCAGCGAGGCGCCGATGCTCGCGATGTCGGCCTCGTAGTCGCCCGCGACGATGCGCAGCTGCCGTCCTGAACGGGGTTCGGTCACAGTCCCAGCCTCTCCAGATAGTCGTTCACGAACCGGCGCTCGGGGTCGAGTTCGGTGCGCAGCGCAGCGAAGTCGTCCCACCGCGGATGCCGGTGGCGCACCTCGGCGCCGTCCATCGTGAACACCTTGCCCCAGTGCGGGCGGGCGGATGCCGGCAGCGCCTGTTCGATGACCGGCAGGAGCGCCCGCACGGCGCGCTCGTCCGGCTTCCACGTGAAGTGGATGCCGACGGCATCCGTGCCGTGCGCCATGCTCAGCCACAGATCGTCGGCGGCGATGGTGCGGATCTCGGTGACCAGCAGCAGCGGGGCGATGCGATCGGCCAGCGCGCGCACGGCCTGCAGTGCCGCCACGGCGTCACGGCGAGGGACCAGGTACTCGCTCTGCAGCTCGGCGCCGGCCGAGGGTGTGAACTCCAACCGGAAGTGCGGCAGCCGCTGGAACCACGGGCCGGGAACGCCGCCCTGATCGGTGCAGGCCTCGGCATCCACGCCCAGGATGGGATGCCGTTTCGCGTCGGCCGGGGCCGCCCCCAGCCGGGTCGGCAGGTCTCCGGCATGATCCTCGGCACCGCGCTGCTTGATCCACAGCTGATCGGCCACGTCGGTGCGCTGCCAGGTGGTGAAGATGCTGACGCTCGTGCCCGCCGAGGTGGTGGCATCCAGGTTCTCCAGAATCGCGTCCCAGCGCGGGCGGTCGAAGACCCGCTGAGACACCTGGTAGGTCTCCTCGACGTCGAGGACGACCTCGAGGACGGCGCCCAGCGCGCCCAGCGACACGACGGCGCCGGCGAAGCGCGCGTCGCCGCGACGCAGGCGCAGCACCTCACCGGATGCCGTGAGCAGCGTCAGCTCGCGCACGGCGGTGGCCAGTGAGCCGATGCCGTCGCCCGAGCCGTGCGTTCCGGTGGCGACGGCGCCGGCGACGGAGATGTGCGGCAGCGAGGCGAGGTTGGCCAGCGCCAGACCCTCGGCCTCCAGCAACGGCGCGATGTCGCCGTACCGCAGAGCGCCCGACACCCGCACGGCGTCGCGCTCCGGGCTGATCTCGAACACGCGCGGCATCCGGTCCAGGGCGATCAGGGTGCCTGCGGTGTCGGCGATGTCGTTGAAGCAGTGCCTGGTGCCCAGCATCCGCACCGGACCGCCGGCCATCAGCGCGCGCACCTCGTCGAGCGTCGTCGGGTGGGCCACCTGGCCCCGGTAGCCGATGTTCCCCGCCCAGTTGCGCTCCGTGCTCATCTGCGCCTCCTTCGTGATGTGACCGCTCAGCCGAGCGGATCCGACAGCAGTCTCTCCAGCGCCGCCTCGGCTGCGCCGATCAGCAGGCGGTCGGCGCCCAGCGCCGCCGATGCCAGCTCCAGGTGCTCGGCCGTCGCGGCGAGCGCCCGCGCTCGCACCTCGTCGTCGAACCCCTGCTGGTCGAGGTCGCGCAGGCTGCCGAGGAACCCGCCCAGCACGATCATCGACGGGTTGAGCACGTTGACGGCGTTGCCGAGGGTGGCTGCCAGGATGCGGCGCTGGCGCGCGGCCTCGTCGGCGGCCTCGCCAGGCTCATCCAGGGCCGCCTCGAGCGTCTCGTCGTCGGGGGCGTCCAGACCCGCCGCGCGCACGAGACGGGCGCGGTTGACCTCATCCTCGAGCAGTCCGCTCTCGGAGCGGCGATCGGCGGCATCCGTGAGGCTCGCGGCGGTCTGCCCCCACTCGCCGGCGTACCCGCCCTCGCCGCCGATGAGCTGCCCGTGCAGCAGGAGGCCGCCGCCGATACCGCTCGCGCCGCCGTTGAGGTACACGACGTCGGTGTGCTCACGGGCCGCACCGAACAGCCGCTCGGCGCGCACGCCCAGGGACGCGTCGTTGCCGACCACGACGGGGGTCTCGAGCGCCGCGCTCAGAGGGCCGGCGATGTCGGCGTCGTTCCAGTGCAGGTGCGGGGCGAGGCGCACCAGCCCGTCGCAGGCCCGCACCAGGCCCGGCACCGCGACGCCGATGCCGACGATGCGGCAGCCCGCCAGCTCGCCGGCGCGCCACTCCTGCACGGTGCGCGTGACGATGCCCGTGACCTCGGCTACGTCGGGGTCGGAGGTGGGGATGCGGGTGCGCAGGCGCACAGAGCCGCCCAGTGACACCGCGCCGATCTCCACGGCGTCGATCTCGGGGTTCACGCCGATCGCGACCACATCGGGGCTGGCCGCCACGATGGGCGAGGGCCTGCCCACGCGGCGGGTCGGGTCGGGGTCGTGCTCGCGCACCAGCCCGGCATCCACCAAGCGGGAGACCAGGTCCGACACGGTGGAGCGGTTCAGCCCGGTCTCGGCCGTGATGACCGCGCGCGAACGCGGTCCGCCGTGGTGCACGAGCCTCAGCACCTCCGCGAGGTTGGTGCGCCGCACGCCCTCCGCAGTCGTGGCGCGTTCATTCATCGTCCCAGGCTACCGATCCCTGTGCGGGTCACCGGTTCATATGCCATCCGGGCGATGCGCACCTCGCCGTGCGGCCGGGCGCCATGGCTGGTGGCGTGCGCGCCGATCCACAGGCCGAGGAACCCGCCGGTCGCGGCCGCATCCAGCTCGCGTCCGTCGGCGGTGACGACGGTGCGGCCGGCGTGCTCGAACAGGTACTCGAAGCCGCGCACGCGCAGGACCAGTTCGATCTCGTCGCCCGCCACCGGAGTCTCCGGTCCCGCCTCGCGGATCCCCGCCGCGACCCGCACCGCGCCGATCGCGCATCCATCCTCATGCCTGGTGACCTGCAGCAGCACGTGATCGCTCTCGGACTGCCGCACGACGAGTCCGGCGCTCTCGCCGACGGCGAGGTCCGCGACATCCAGCACGCAGTGCACGTCGAGGTCGGGATGCTGCTGACGGAAGCCGAGGAACGCGACCGCCGTGGCGTCCTTCAGCGTCGCCGCCCGCACCGGCATCCGCCAGGCGCCGCCGTCGATGCGGGCGATCTCGGTGGGCAGTGCGCGCGGGCTCGTCCAGCGCGGGTCCGCGGGCGGGATGTCCCCCGCGCGCCGATCGTCGGGCTGCCAGATGCCGGCATCCGGGATCCGATCCACCCACGGAGCGGGCACCGCATCCGGCACAAGGCCCTCGCCGGGCGCGAAAACGGGCCAGCCGTCCTGCCAGTCCACCGGGCACAGGAACGTCTCGCGGCCCAGCGGGTAGTGGATGCCGTCGTCCGCGCGCATGCCCAGCAGCACCGCCAGCCACGACCCGTCCGGCGCCTGCACGAGGTCGGCGTGGCCGACTCCTATCACGCCGGGACGGCGGCCGAGCTGGCGGTGCGTGAGCACGGGGTTGGCGCGATTCGACTCGTAGGGTCCGGTGATCTCCGCGGCTCGTGCGACGCTGACGGCATGGTGGAACTCCGTGCCGCCCTCGGCGGCCACCAGCATCCAGCCGTCGCCTGTGCGGTACAGGTGCGGGCCCTCCGCCCACACGGCGCCGCGCACGGCTCCGGTCCAGATCACGTGCTCATCGCCGATCAGCCGCTGCTCCACGGGCGAGTACTCGCGCACCCACACCTCGGTCTGCTGAGGCCACTCCGGGTCCGCGACGAGCCGGGTGCCGTGCATCCACACCCGCCCGTCGTCGTCGAACGCCAGCGAGGGGTCGATGCCATCGGCATCAAGCGGGATCGGGTCGCTCCACGGCCCCGCGGGGTCGGCGGAGGTGACGAGGAAGTTCCCGCCGCCGGTCGAGCCGTCCCGGCGGACCAGCGTGCAGACCACCCAGAACAGGCCGAGCCCGTGGCGGATGGTCGGGGCGTACAGGCCGCCCGAGGAGCCGATGCCGTCGAAATCCAGCATCCCGGCCCTGTCGATGACGTGCCCGATGGTCTCCCAGTGCGCCAGGTCGCGCGAGCGCAGCACGGGCAGGCCCGGCAGGTACTCGAACGTCGACGTCACCAGGTAGTACCAGTCCCCGACCCGGCAGATCGACGGGTCGGGATGGCAGCCGGGCAGCACCGGATTCGGGATGCCGATTGCGTGCGGCTTCGGGATGCCGCTCACTCGAACGACACCGCCACCAGCCGTGCGTCGCCGCCGGTGACCTCGTGCACGTCTCCGGTCAACAGCACGGCGGCCGCGGGCGTGGCGCTGCCCGGGATGGCGTGCCGCTCGCGAGTGCGGTGGTTGGAGATGGCGCCGCCCGTGGTGTCGGAGAGATCGGATGCCTGTACCTGCGCGCCGGCGTGGGATGCCGCCCACACCCTCACCCGGCCGGGCTCGACGACCCTCACGAGCCGGCGATCCGTGAACGCGAAGCGCGCGGCCGGCACGTCGAAGCGCACCCGCCTGCTCTCCCCCGGCGCCAGCTGCACGCGGGCGTAGCCCAGCAGCTGCGCGACCGGCCGCGTGACGGAGGCCACCGGGTCGTGGCCGTACAGCTGCACGATCTCGGCCCCCGCCACGTCGCCGGTGTTGCGCACGGTGACGGATGCCGTGAACCGCCCGTCGGTGGGGGCCTCCTGCTGCACGTCGAGTCCGTCGTACGCGAAGGTCGTGTACGACAGCCCGAACCCGAACGGTCGCAGTGGCGTCGGGTCGGTGGAGGTGACGTCCGACGGCCCGCCCAGCGGCGGATGCAGGTAGCTGTAGGGCTGAGATCCGGACGAGCGGGGCAGGCTCACCGGCATCCGCCCCGACGGCGCTGTCGCACCGGTGAGCACGTCGGCGATGGCCTCACCGCCGGCCTCGCCGGGGAAGAATGCCTGCAGGACTGCGGCGGGCTTGGGCCCATCGCCGTCCAGCGCCCAGTCGATGGCGTAGGGGCGGCCGGTCACCAGCACCATCACGACGGGCGTGCCGGTGGCGACGAGCGCCTCGACCAGCTCGCGCTGCACGCCGGGCAGGTCGAGGGACTCCACGTCGTTGCCCTCGCCGACCGTGCCGCGGCCGAACAGGCCCGCCTGATCTCCGACCACGACCACCGCGACCTCGGCGTCCGAAGCCGCGGCGACCGCCGCGTCGAAGCCGGAGCGATCCTCGCCCTCGACCTCGCAGCCGGCGACGTGCACGATTCCGGCATCCGGCAGCGCACCGGTGAGCGCCTCGCGCACGGTGGGGATCGCGAAGCCGGGCTCGTAACCCGGGTGGTGCGCGAGCACGTGGTTGGCGAAGGAGTAGCAGCCCTGCAGCGCCGCGGCGCGGTCGGCGTTCGGTCCGATCAGCGCGATGCGGCGGGTCTGCGGGCGCAGCGGCAGGATGCCGTCGTTGTCCAGCAGTACGAGCGACTCGGCGGCCAGCCGACGGGCCACCCGCCGATGCGCGGGAGTGTCGAGGTCGATGTCCGTCGGCGGCCCGCCCTCGAACGCGTCCGCGTCCAGCAGACCCAGCTGCTCCTTCTGCGCGAGCACGCGGGTCACGGCGCGATCGAGGTACGACTCGTCCAGCAGCCCGGCCCGCACCCGATCCACCAGAGGCGCGAGGTACGCGTCGCCGGAAGGCAGCTCCACGTCGATGCCGGCGGTCAGCGCGAGCGCCGCAGCCTCGCCGCGGTCGGCGGCCACGGCGTGCATGACCTCCAGGAACGCGACGGCGAAGTAGTCCGCGACCACCACGCCGTCGAAGCCCAGCTGCCCGCGCAGCAGGTCGGTGAGCAACGCGGGGTCGGAGGCCACGGGCACGCCGTCGATCTCGGCGTAGCTGTTCATCACGCTGCGCACGCCCCCGTCGCGGATGGCCATCTCGAACGGCGGCAGGAACATGTCGGCCACCTCGCGCGGCCCCGCCGAGACGGGCGCATGGTTGCGGCCGGCGCGCGAGCCGGAGTAGCCGAGGAAGTGCTTGAGCGTGGCGTGCACGCCGGCGGACTGCAACCCGCGCACGAACGCGGTGCCGACGGTGCCGACCAGGTACGGGTCCTCGCCGATGCACTCGTCCACACGGCCCCAGCGCGGATCGCGCACGACATCCAGCACCGGCGCCAGTCCCTGGTGGATGCCGAGCTGCCGCATGGAGCCGCCGATCAGCGCCGCCATCTCGGCGACCAGCTCGGGATCGAAGGATGCGCCCCAGGCCAGCGGCGTGGGGAACGTCGCCGCCTTCCAGGCTGCGAGCCCCGTCAGGCACTCCTCGTGCACGAGCGCCGGGATGCCCAGCCGGGTCTCGGTCTTGAGCCGGCGCTGCTCCTGCCACAGCCAGGCCGCGCGCTCGGCCGGCTCGACGGGGCGGGTGCCGTAGACGCGGGTGTAGTGGCCGATCCCGTTCCGGGTGATCTCGGCCAGCGCACGGGTGGCCTGGCCCGCGCCCATCTCGTTCTGCATGGGTGCGACGACGTCGCCGCCCTGGTCGAGCCAGTAGCCCACCAGCTGCGCGGACTTCTCCTCCAGCGTCATCTGTGCGAGCAGCTCGCTCACGCGTGCGCTGACGGAGGCGTTCACCTCGTCGCTCATCTGTTCGGTGACGGCAGCGGACACGGCGCTCATCCCTTCACCGCCCCGGTCAGGCCGCCGACGATGCGGCGCTCGAACAGGCTGAAGAAGACCAGCGCGGGCAGCATGGACAGCGACGTGTACGCCAGCACGCGGGCGGTGTCGACCGAGTACTGCGAGGCGAAGTTCTGCACTCCCAGCGGCAGGGTGAACAGGCCCTGGTCGTTGAGGATGAACAGCGGCAGGATGTAGCCGTTCCAGGCGCCGACGAAGGCGAGGATGCCGACGGTGATCACGCCCGGCAGGCTCAGCGGGATCACCATGCGCCAGAAGAAGCTCAGACGGCTGGCCCCGTCGATGGATGCCGCCTCCTCGAGCTCCTTCGGGATGGCGCGCAGGAACGGCACCAGGATGATGATGGTCGTCGGCAGCGCGAACGCGATCTGCGGCAGGATGATGCCGGCCAGGCTGTTCACCAGGCCGAGGTTGCGGATGAGGATGTACAGCGGCGTGATGGCCACCGTCACCGGGAACATCAGTCCCGCGGCGAACAGCGCGTACATCGCGCCGCGGCCGACGAAGTCGTAGCGGGCGATCACGTAGCTCGCCATCACGCCGAGCACCACCGCCCCCGCGGTCGTGCCCACCGCGGAGATCGTCGAGTTCACCATGGCGGTCCAGAACTCCGAGCTCGCCAGCACATCGCCGTAGTTGCCCAGGCGCCAGGGCGAGGGGAAGCCGGACGGGTCGAGCGTGATCTGCGAGTTCGTGCGGAACCCGCCGATGATCACGTACAGCACGGGTGTGATGCAGATGGTGATCAGCACCAGTGCGATGAGGTAGACAGCGGGGCTGCCCCACTTCACCCCCGATTCGCGCACGCGGCGGCGCCCCCTCGGGGCGATCGCCTGGATGGCGACGCGCGTGTTCAGACTCTCGGCGCTCACTTGCGCCTCCTTCCGCCGTCACCGGTCAATGCGCCCTCGGTGTCGCGGCGCAGCACGAAGCGCTGATAGATGAGGGCCACGATGAGCGTGATGATGAACAGCATCACCGCGACCGCGTTGCCGAACCCGTAGCTTCCGGCGAGATGGCCGTTCTGGTACATGTAGGTCGCCATCGTCGACGTGCCCGCGGTCGAGGCGATGTACTGGCCCCAGATGATGTTGACGAGGTCGAAGAGCTGCAGCGATCCGATGATCGACAGGAACGCCCAGATGCGGATGGTCGGGCCCAGCAGCGGAACGGTGATGCTCCACTGGATCTTCCAGAAGCCGGCGCCGTCGATCGCCGCGGCCTCGTACAGCTCCTCGGGGATCGACTGCATGCCGGCCAGCATGAGGATCACCGCGAAGCCGAGGTACTTCCAGGTGATGATGATCATCAGCGAGCCCATCGCGATCGCAGGGTCCGCGATCCAGGACTGCTGGAATGCGCCGAGGCCCCACTT
The DNA here is from genome assembly GCF_049650565.1 of Microbacterium sp. Classification (GTDB taxonomy): domain Bacteria; phylum Actinomycetota; class Actinomycetes; order Actinomycetales; family Microbacteriaceae; genus Microbacterium. Next base: position 406 of record NZ_JBASAK010000094.1, on the reverse strand, counting down.
CTCCAGCAGCGAGTTGACGGCTCCGGCATCCTGCAGCATCAGGCTCCAGCCGATGCCGACGATCACCTCGGAGATCACGTAGGGCACGAAGATCAGGATCCGGATGATCGAGCGTCCGCGGATCTTCTGGTTCAGCAGCAGGGCGAACAGGATCGCGATGGGGCCCTGCAGCAGCAGCGAGAGGACCACGATGACGCCGTTGTGCAGGACGGCCGCACGGAAGGTCTCGTCCTCCCACATCATCCGGTAGTTGTCGAGTCCGATGAACTCGGTGGGCCAGCCGAAGCCGTTCCACTTGAAGAAGCCGTAGAACGCGGCCATCGCCACCGGGAGGATGACGAAGCCGACGAACATGATCAGCGCGGGGCCCGAGAGGAGCGCGATCTCGCCGCGCTTGCGCCAGTCG
>NZ_JBASAK010000093.1:0-30273 GCF_049650565.1 Microbacterium sp. | reverse complement strand
GGGCGGGGTCCTGCGGCGTTTCGTCCGGGACGCCAGAGGGGCCCCACCGCGCAGGAGGCTCCGCACGCCGCCACTTCCGACCATCGCAACCCGATCTCGGATTCGAGCGGCGGGTGGAGGGCGCGGTGGGGAAGCACCCCCAGCGGCACCCCAGCCCTCCCCCGTACGATCGTCCTCGTGACCACGCAACCGCTCCCGCTCCCTCCTGCACCGCGTGCACGGCGCCGGCCGAGCAACCGCGGCGTCGTCGTGGCGCTGCTGATCGGCATCCCGTACCTGGCTGGGATCCTTTCGCTCACCCTCGCGCCGGAGCGCGTCGAGAAGCGGATGCCGGCGATGCTCGACCTCGTGCTGGGGTTCGCTCATCGCACCCTGGGCTGGGGCTGGCTGGGCTTCGACCAGCTGGAATTCTCGTCGAACGTCCTGGTGTTCCTTCCTCTCGGGATCCTCGCTTTCATCATCCTCAGGAACCGGATCCTCGCCGCGCTGCTGGTCGGCCCGCTGCTGTCTGTGATCATCGAGATCTGTCAGGGACTGCTCCTGCCCGACCGGGTCGCCAGCGCCGTCGACGTGGCCACGAACTCCCTCGGCGCGACCATCGGCGTGCTGCTGGCCTGGTCCGTGTCGAGACTCATCGTCGCCGCCCCCAAGCCCGAATAAGCTGGAGGCACTATGCCTACACCGCGCCTGGTCGCCTTCGACCTCGATGACACGCTCGCCCCGTCCAAGGCCCGCATCGACGCCCGCATCGCAGATCTGCTCTGCAGCCTGCTGCAGCGGGTCGACGTCGCCATCATCTCCGGAGGCAACGAGGAGCAGTTCCGCACGCAGGTCATCTCGCAGCTGGCCGACGCCCCGGCATCCGATCTGGCGCGACTGCACCTGCTGCCCACCTGCGGCACCCGCTACCTGCGCCACGACGGCAACGACTTCACCGCTGTCTACGCCCACGACCTCACCGACGCCGAGAAGAACGCGGCCCTGCAGGCCCTGCGCGAGGAGGCTCAGCGCCTGCGCCTGTGGGAGCCGGACCCCTGGGGCGAGATCCTCGAGGATCGCGGCTCGCAGATCACCTTCTCGGCCCTCGGTCAGCAGGCCCCCGGCGACGCCAAGCGCGCCTGGGACCCCGACGGCGCCAAGCGCGCGGCCCTGCGCGACGCCGTTGCAGCCCGCCTGCCCGGCCTGGAGGTCCGCTCCGGCGGCTCCACCAGCATCGACATCACCCGTGAGGGCATCGACAAGGCCCACGGCATGCGCCAGCTGGCCGAGCACACCGGCATCTCGCTGACCGACATGCTCTTCTACGGCGACCGCCTCGACGAGGACGGCAACGACTACCCCGTGCTCGCCATCGGCGTGCCCTGCGTGCCCGTGGAGGGCTGGCAGGACACCGCCGACAAGCTCGACGCCCTCATCCCGGCGCTGCCCGCGCCGGTCGTCGACTGATCCGAACTGCTCAGGACAGGAGGTCAGCCGTGACGCAACGCTTCGACGAGCTCAGCGACCCAGCTGCAAGCTCAACGAGTGAGCCTCAACCGAGCACTCCGCCGGACTCCTCGAGATAGCAGTTCCCGCACAGCGACTCGTACGTCACGGAGGCCCCGTCGATGGCGACCTGGTCACCATCGAACACGAAGCGCCCGTCGACCTTCCGCCCGTTGAACACGGCTTTGCGGCCGCAGCGGCAGATGGTCTTCAGCTCCTCGAGCGTGTGCGCGATGGCCAGCAGCCGCGCGGACCCCGGGAACGCGTGCGTGCGGAAGTCGTTGCGGATGCCGTACGCCAGCACCGGGATGCCGTCGAGCACCGCGATGCGGAACAGGTCGTCGATCTGCCCGGGCGTGAGGAACTGCGCCTCATCGATGAGCAGGCATGCCACGTCCGCATGGTCCTCCGATGATCGGCGCACCTGCTCGCGCTGCGCGGCGAACAGCCCTCGGGCATCGTCCTCCGCACCTATCAGGAAGTCGACCTCCCGGGTCATGCCGAGCCGGCTCTCGATCTGCGAGGCGCCCTTGGTGTCGATGGCGGGTTTGGCCAGCAGCACGTGCTGGCCGCGCTCCTCGTAGTTGTAGGCGGCCTGCAGCAGTGCCGTCGACTTGCCGGAGTTCATCGCGCCGTAGCGGAAGTACAGCTTCGCCACGGTGCCCTGTCAGCTCTGCAGCGAGAGCGCGGCGGAGGTCTTCTCGAACGTCTCCTTCGCCAGCTCCGGCTTGTTGTTGAGCTGCTCGCCCAGCGTGGGGATCAGCTCGCGAAGCCGGGGCTCCCAGCCTGCGTACTCGTCGGCGAAGCAGCGCTTGAGCAGCCCCAGCATGATCGGCACGGCGGTCGAGGCCCCCGGCGAGGCGCCCAGCAGGCCCGAGATGGATCCGTCGGCCGAGGTGATGACCTCGGTGCCGAACTGCAGCTTGCCGTTGTGCATGACCTGGGCGCGCTGGCCGGCCTGGCGCAGCGTCCAGTCCTCGTCCTTGGCATCCGGCATCAGCTCACGCAGGTCCTGGACCTTGCGGCTCTGATTCTTCAGCAGTTCGCTGACGAGGTACTTGATGAGGTCGAAGTTGGTGGCGGCGACCTTCAGCATGCTGAACAGGTTGGACGGGCGCACCTGTGTGACGATGTCCCAGTTCGAGCCGTTCTTGAGGAACTTCGGGCTGAACGTGGCGAACGGCCCGAACAGCACCGACGTCTTGCCGTCGACGACGCGAGTGTCCAGGTGCGGCACCGACATCGGCGGGGCACCCACGGTGGCCTTCGAGTACACCTTGGCGTGGTGCTGAGACACGATCTCGGGCTTGCTCGTCATCAGCCACTGTCCGCCGATCGGGAAGCAGCCGTAGCCCTTGATCTCGGGGATGCCGCTGTTCTGCAGCAGCTTGAGGGCCCAGCCGCCCGCGCCGACGAACACGAAGCGCGCCTTGATCTCACCGGGCGCGTGACCCAGCGTGCGACGGTGCTTGATCAGCCAGGTGCCGTCCTTCTGGCGCTTGAGGGAGCGCACCTCGGTGTTGGTGCGCACCTGCGCACCGGAGGCCGCCAGGTGCGAGAAGAGCTGGCGTGTGAGGGCGCCGAAGTCCACGTCGGTGCCGCCGGTGACCCGTGTCGCAGCGAACGGCGCGTCGGTCTTCAGGCGCTTCTGCACGAGCAGCGGCGCCCAGGTGTTGATGACGCGCGAGTCCTCGCTGTACTCCATGTCGGCGAACAGCGTCTGCTTGCTGAGCGCCTCGTAGCGGGTCTTCAGGAACGAGACGTTCTTCTCGCCGCGCACGAACGTCATGTGCGGGGTCGGGTTGATGAATGTGTCGGGGCCGCTGAGCACGCCGCGGTCGATCAGGCTCGACCAGAGCTGACGGCTGAGCTGGAACTGCTCGTTGATGGAGACGGCCTTGGTGACGTCGACGCTGCCGTCGGCTGCCTGTGGCGTGTAGTTCAGCTCGCATAGCGCCGAGTGGCCGGTGCCCGCGTTGTTGAACGCGTTGGAGCTCTCCTCGGCCACCTCGCTGAGGCGCTCGTAGGCGACGATCTTCCAGTCCGGCTGCAGTTCGTGCAGCAGAGTACCGAGTGTGGCGGACATGATGCCCCCACCGATCAAGACGACGTCGACGGTTTCAGTCACCCGACCAGTCTAGTCGTCAGCATCCGCCCCGCTTTCCGCGTCAGGCGGATGCCGCGGATGCCGGTACCAGGCGCTTCGCGAGCTCCTCCGCGATCTGCACGGCGTTCAGAGCCGCGCCCTTGCGGAGGTTGTCGTTGGTGATGAACAGCACCAGACCCTTGCCCTCCGGAGCGGACTGGTCGGCACGGATGCGGCCGACGAAGCTGGGGTCCTTGCCCGCGGCATTGAGCGGCGTGGGCACCTCGTCGACGACCACGCCGGGCGCCTGGGCGAGCACCTCGTAGGCCCGCTCGGGGGTGATGTCGTTCGCGAACTCGGCATGGATCGACAGCGAGTGCCCGGTGAACACCGGCACGCGCACGCAGGTGCCGGCCACGCGCAGGTCGGGCAGGCCGAGGATCTTGCGGCTCTCGTTGCGGAGCTTCTTCTCCTCGTCCGTCTCGTTGTCGCCGTCGTCGACCAGGTTGCCGGCGAATGGGATCACGTCGAACGCGATCGGGGCGACGTACTTCTCGGGCGCGGGGAAGTCGACGGCCGAGCCGTCGTGCACGAGGCGCAGCACGTCGCCCTGTGCGACGGCGCTCTCCACCTGGCCGAGCAGCTCCTGCGCACCGGCGAGACCGGATCCGGAGACGGCCTGGTACGTGCTGACGATGAGTCGCTCGAGGCCCGCCTCGGCGTCGAGGGCCTTCATGACCGGCATGGCGGCCATGGTGGTGCAGTTCGGGTTGGCGATGATGCCCTTGGGACGCTCGTCCATGGCATCCGGGTTGACCTCGCTGACCACCAGCGGGACTTCGGGATCCATCCGCCAGGCGCTGGAGTTGTCGACGACCACGGCTCCTGCGGCGGCGAACTTCGGTGCGTACGCACGGCTGGCGGTGGCGCCGGCGGAGAAGAGGGCGATGTCGATGCCCGCGGGGTCCGCCGTCTCGACGTCCTCGACGACGACGTCCTGACCCTGGAACTCGATGGTCCTCCCGGCGGAGCGGGCTGAGGCGAACAGTCGCAGCTCGCGGACGGGGAAGGCGCGTTCGGCGAGGATCTCGCGCATCACGGTGCCGACCTGTCCGGTCGCGCCGACGACGGCGATCGAGAATCCTGAGTCGGAGATACGGGTCATGAGGAGTCCTTGGCGTGAAGACGGAGCGCTGGGCTCAGCCCCGGGTGAGGTTGCTGCGCCCGGCGCCGGTGTCAGGGTTGCGGCGAGTCTACCCGCTCGCGCTCGGGTGCGGATGCGGAGTGACGGATGCCGTCTACGATCCGTCCGGCGTGTGGTCCGTCAGGGACGGATGCCTGCGGAAAGCACGGATGTCGGCTCAGACGCTCCAGTCCGACCGGCATCCGTGTTCTGAGCCGACATCCGTCCGGAGACGGACAGATTTCCGGACGGACGTGGACGCTCGGGCGTGCGGATGCCGTCAGCGGCCGGTGCCGGCGTGGACGACGGCCTCGATCTCGCTGTCCAGCCCGTAGGCGGTGTGCACGGCCTGCGCTGCGGAGTTGAGATCGGAGCCGCGCAGCACGACCGAGATGCGGATCTCGGAGGTGGAGATCATCTCGATGTTGATGCCCGCGGTGCTCAGCGCATCGAACAGGATCTCGGAGACGCCGGAGTGCGTGCGCATGCCGGCGCCGACCACCGACAGCTTGCCGATCTGGTCGTCGTGGATGAGGTTCTCGAAGCCGACCTCGTTCTTCTCGGCCGCCAGCGCCTTCAGCGTGGCGGTCGCATCGGCCTTGGAGAGCGTGAAGGAGATGTCGGTGCGGCCGGTGGATGCCGCCGACACGTTCTGCACGATCATGTCGACGTTGGCGCCGGACTTGGAGACGATCTTGAAGATCTCCGCAGCCTTGCCGGGCACGTCGGGCACGCCCGCGACGGTGATCTTGGCCTGGCTGAGGTCGGTGGCGACGCCCGCGACGATGGGTTCTTCCATGACTGCTCCCTCGGTTTCGCGGGGGTTCTTCATGCCCTCGCCCAGAACGTAGGTGCCCTCTGCCGACGAGAACGTGGACCGGGCGTGGATGAGGACGTGCTGCCGGCGCGCGTACTCGACGGCGCGGATGTAGAGCACCTTGGCCCCGTTGGCGGCCAGCTCCAGCATCTCCTCGGTGGAGATGTGGTCGAGCTTCCCGGCCTTCGGGATCACGCGCGGGTCCGCGCTGTAGATGCCGTCGACATCGCTGTAGATCTCGCAGACATCGGCCTTCAGCGCCGCGGCCAGGGCGACGGCGGTGGTGTCGGAGCCGCCGCGGCCGAGCGTGGTGATGTCGCGGGTGTCGCGGTTGAACCCCTGGAAGCCCGCGACGATGACGATGGCGCCCTCGTCGAGCGCTTCGCGCAGCCGCACCGGAGTGACGTCGACGATGCGGGCCTTGCCGTGGTGCGAGTCGGTGATCATGCCGGCCTGGCTGCCGGTGAACGAGCGGGCTTCGAAACCCATGGAGTGGATGGCCATGGCCAGCAGCGCCATGGAGATGCGCTCACCGCTGGACAGCAGCATGTCCAGCTCGCGCGGCGCGGGAATCGGCGCGACCTCGTGCGCGAGGTCAACAAGTTCGTCGGTCGTGTCGCCCATGGCGCTGACGGCCACGACCACGTCGTGACCGGCACGACGGGTGTCGACGATGCGCTTGGCGACGCGCTTGATGCTCTCCGCATCGGCGACGGACGATCCGCCGTACTTCTGCACGATCAGGGCCACGTTCACTCCCGGGGACGTTGGGCGGAGCCGCCCAGGATCATTGTACGGATCGGGTCCATGCCTGCCGGCGCATGTGACGGGTGCGGCCGGCGGGTCCGGCTAGGCGGTGGGCCCGGATGGGACCTCGGATGCCCGTGGCCGGAAGCGTCCCCCGGTGGCGGCGAACCAGCATCCGATGAGGATGATCGGCAGGCCGATGATCAGTCCCGGTGTGACGGGCTCGGCGGCCAGCACGGTGCCCAGCACGATCGCGACGATCGGGTTGATGTAGGTGAACAGCGGTGCGCGCACCGGGCCCACCTCGCGGATCAGCGCGAAGAAGCACACGAACGCGAACGCCGTGCAGACCACGCCCAGCAGCAGCAGCGAGCCGGCGGACCGCAGCGTGGGCGGCTCGTGCGGGGTGAGGATGGCCGCAGGCAGGTAGGCCAGGCCGATGGCGAACAGAGCCAGGGTGATCGTGCCGATGGAGGGCACGTCGGCGAGCTTGTGCGCGATGATGAACGGCGCGATGGCGTACATCACGGCGGTGAGCATGATCTCGCCGATGGCGAAGGCGCTGGCGGGTTCGGTCGGGAACAGTCCGGGGCCTGCGACGACGATGGACACGCCCGCGAAGCCGACCAGCAGACCACCGAGGCGGACGGGCGCGAGGGCCGTGCGATCGCCGCGCAGAAGGGCGATGATCACCGCGAACAGCGGGACGGTGGCCACCAGCAGTCCGGTCAGGCCCGACGGCAGCTGCGTCTCGGCGTGGCTCAGCAGCAGGAAGGGCCCGCCCATCTCCACCGCTCCGAACGCCAGGATCCACGGCCAGTGCTTCCAGGCGGCCTTCAGCGCTCCGCTGCGGATCGCGAGCGGCAGCAGCACGAGGGCGCCCAGCAGCGTGCGCCCGGAGACGACGGCCGGCGGGCCGAACGTGTCGACGGCCTCCTTGATGAACAGGTAGGTGATGCCCCACACGAACGCCATGACGGCGAACAGGATCCAGCCCCTCCGGCTGAACCCGGAGTTCGCGTTCACAGGCGGCGCCGACCCTCGAAGGCCCGCCCCAGCGTCACCTCGTCTGCATACTCCAGGTCGCCGCCGACGGGCAGGCCGGAGGCCAGCCGCGAGACGGTGATGTCCATGCTGGTGAGCAGTCGGCTCAGGTAGCTGGCCGTGGCCTCGCCCTCGAGGTTGGGGTTGGTGGCGAGGATTACCTCCTGCACGGTGCCGTCGGCCAGGCGTGTCATCAGCTGCGCGATGCGCAGGTCATCGGGGCCGACGCCCGCGATCGGGCTGATGGCGCCGCCCAGCACGTGATACAGCCCGCGGAACTCGCGGGTGCGCTCGATGGCGGCCACGTCCTTGGCATCCTCGACCACGCAGATCAGCTCGGGGTTGCGGCGGGGATCGCGACAGATCGCGCAGCGGTCGTGCTCGGACACGTTGCCGCAGATCTCGCAGAAGCGCACGCGCTCGCGCACCTCGACCAGCAGCTCCGAGAGCCGCTTCACGTCGAAAGAGGGCGTCTGCAGGATGTGGAACGCGATGCGCTGGGCGGATTTCGGGCCGATCCCGGGGAGCCGGCCGAACTCGTCGATCAGCTCCTGGACGATGCCGTCATACATCAGTGGAACCTCGTCGGGGGCTCATAGGGCTCTTCGCGGAGGAACTTCGCGCCGAGCACCTGGCGGATCACGGCCTCGCCGCGGCGCTCGACGCCGTCGGATGCCGCGCGATGCGCGGACACCGTCGGCGCGGGGGCCTGACGAGCGGGGGCCTGACGCACGGGCGCCTGACGCACGGGCGCCGCCGTGGGCGCCTGCCGGGGCCCGCGCGATCCTCCGGCGTCGGGAACCGGTGCGTCGTAGGCGGGGTCGTAGGGCGGTTCCTCGTCGAACGGCGGATAGTCGTCCTCGGGCGGGGTGTCGACGGCGCCATCCGCTGGAGGCGCAGGAGGAGCGGATGCCGCGGCCTCGGCTTCGGCGGGCTCCTCATCTACAGCGAACTGCTGCTGCACGGCTGCCGGTGCAGGGGGCGCGATCGGCGCCGCGGGTGCCGTCGGCGCGGCATCCGCGGTGCTGGCGGCGACATGAGCCGGCGCCGAGGTCGGGATCGTGGCAACCGCCCACTCTGTGACGGAGGCGGGCACCGCCGCCGAGTTGCTCCTCGGATCGCTGCGGTGGTCGGCCTCCCCCACCGGCGACGGGTCGCCCATCGGGTTGGCCCAGCCGGCTGCGGGTGCCTCGTCTCCCCGCGCGACGGGGTGGTCCGGCGCAGGACGGCTCGGCGCCGCCGGTGCGGGGCCGGACGCAACGCGTGCACTGCCGCCACCGCTCTGCGGAGGGAGGGGCGCGGGGCGGTACTTCACGGTGACGCCGAGTTCCTGCTCGATGGCCGCGCGCAGGTGGTCGGACGGTCCATCACCGGGCTTCGTGCCCTTGAACTTCGTCAGGTCCGCAGGGCTCGCGAATCCCAGCGTCAGCACGGTCTTCTCGACGTTGAAGCCCAACGGCTGCGTGCCCGTGGCCACCAGCCACGACGTGCGGCTGACGGACTCCAGCCGCTTCAGCACCGCGGGCCACGACGCCTGGATGCGCTCGAACGTGACGGGCGCCGCAGGTGCGGCGGTCGGTGCAGCAGGAGAGGATTTCTCGGGAGCGAGGTCTGCGGGCGCAGGCGTCGCAGCAGCTTCGGATGCTGCGAGAGCGGCAGGTCCATCCTGCGCAGACTCTGCTTCGGGTGTCTTCGGGGCGACGGGCGCCGCCGAAGGCGTCTCCTCGGCTGCAGGTGCCACAGGTTCCTCGACTGCCGGAGCGGGAGCAGCAGCCTGTGGAGCCGCTGTGGGCTGCGGCTCAGGCGCGGCGTTCACGACAGGCGCGGGCGCATGTGCATGCGCACGCGCAGCAGCCGGTGGCACGCTCACCGCCGCCTGGCCCGCGGCATCCGCGGGTGCAGCCGCCAGCACACGGGCGACCATGAGCTCCAGGTGCAGACGAGGCGAGGTGGCCCCCGTCATGTCATCGAGTGCGCGGCTGACGAGGTCTGCCGTGCGGGACAGTCGCGAGGCGCCGAAGGACGCCGCCTGCGCCAGCATCCGCTGCATCTCGTCGGCGGGCAGGCCGCGCAGCACGGACGCCGCACCGTCTTCTCCGACGGCGGCGATGACGATGAGATCGCGCAGGCGCTCCAGCAGGTCGTCGACGAAGCGGCGCGGATCCTGACCGGACTGCACGACGCGGTCGACCGCGGGGAACGCCGCGGCTGCGTCGCCGGCGGCGAGCGCCTCGACGATCTCGTCCAGCAGTGCCGCATGCGTGTAACCGAGCAGGGCGACGGCGCGCTCGTACGTCACGTTGCCCTCGTCGGAGCCGGCGATGAGCTGATCCAGCAGCGACAGCGTGTCACGCGGCGAGCCGCCGCCGGCGCGGACGACCAGGCTCAGCACGCCCTGCTCGACCTGCACGCCCTCCTCGCTGCACAGCTTCTCGACGTACTCGAGCATGGCCGCCGGCGGCACCAGGCGGAACGGGTAGTGGTGGGTGCGCGAGCGGATGGTGCCGAGCACCTTCTCGGGCTCGGTGGTCGCGAAGATGAACTTCACGTGCTCGGGCGGCTCCTCGACCAGCTTCAGCAGGGCGTTGAATCCCTGCGGCGTGACCATGTGCGCCTCGTCGAGGATGAAGATCTTGTAGCGGTCGCGGCTGGGGGCGAACGTCGCGCGCTCGCGCAGGTCGCGGGCATCGTCGACGCCGTTGTGGCTGGCCGCGTCGATCTCGACCACATCCAGCGATCCGCCGCCGTTGCGGGACAGCTCCACGCAGCTCGGGCACGTCCCGCACGGGGTGTCGGTGGGGCCCTCGGCGCAGTTCAGGCAGCGCGCCAGAATGCGCGCCGACGTGGTCTTCCCGCATCCGCGAGGGCCGGAGAAGAGGTACGCGTGCCCGACGCGGTCGCCGCGCAGCGCGGTCATGAGCGGGTCGGTCACCTGGGACTGGCCGATCATCTCCGCGAAGGTCTCGGGCCGGTAGCGGCGGTAGAGGGCTGCTGTCACCCGTCCAGCCTACGGCGTGCGACCGACATCGGTCCCGGGCCTTCGCAGTCGAGGCTGACCTTCCGGCCTCCGCCCGTCGCCGACACCCCGGCCTCTCGCCGAGACCCCGCCCTGCGGGCGTCGGCACGGCGGGGTGTGGACGGCAGGCCGGGGTCTCGGCGGAGGGAGGAACGGGGCTCTAGTCCTCGTAGGCGGCGATCACCGGGATGGTCGTGGTGGTGACAGGGACGGTCGGCGACATGAGCGTGCCGTCATCACGGCGGGCGTCCTCGAACTGGCGCAGCGTCGGGCGGCCGCGGCGCACCGGCCCCTGGTCGGCCAGCGCCACCAGCGCGGGCTCCGCCGCCGATGCCCGGTACTTCACGCCCCGCACGGAGAAGTCCACCGGATCGCCGGAGCGCACCTCCACGCGCAGCGCATCGGCCGTGAGCGTCACCCGCAGCTGCGAATCGTGCCAGCGCAGCGGATACGACAGCTCCGGCCAGTCCTCGGGCAGCCGCGGATCGAACGACAGCAGGCCGTCGTGGTCGCGCATGCCGCCGAACCCGGACACCAGCGTGGTCCAGACGCCACCCGCGGACGCCACGTGCACGCCGTCGGCGGCGTTGTGGTGCAGGTCGCCCAGGTCCACGAACAGCGCCTGTTCGAAGTAGTTCCGCGCAAGGTCCTGGTAGCCGACCTCCGCCGCCATGATCGACTGCACGACGGCCGACAGCGTCGAGTCGCCGGTGGTCAGCGGATCGTAGTAGTCGAAGTCGGCGAGCTTCTGCTCGGCGGTGAAGTGGTTGCCCTGCAGGAACAGCGCCAGCACGACATCCGCCTGCTTGAGGACCTGGAACCGGTAGATCACCAGCGGGTGGTAGTGCAGCAGCAGCGGGCGCTGATCGGGGGGAGTGCCCTCCAGGTCCCACACCTCGCGCTCGAGGAACATCGCATCCTGCGGATGGATGCCCAGCGACTCGCTGAACGGAATGTGGATGGCCTCGGCGGCCCGATCCCAGGCATCCCGCTCACCGGCGTCCAGGCCCGTGCGCTCCACCAGAGCCGCGTACGCGGCGGGGTCCTGCTCGGCCATCTCCCGCACCACCCGTGCCGCGAAGCGCAGGTTGTAGCGGGCCATGACGTTGGTGAACAAGTTGTCGTTGACGACGGTGGTGTACTCGTCCGGCCCCGTCACCCCGTGGATGTGGAACGTGGAGTCGCCGTTGGTGCCGCGCCAGAAGCCCAGCGTCGCCCACAGCCGCGCGGTCTCCACGGCGATGTCGGCGCCCTCGCGCCGCAGGAACTCCTCATCCCCCGTGGCGCGCACGTACTTGCCGAGCGCGAAGCTGATGTCGGCGTTGATGTGGTACTGGGCGGTGCCCGCCGCGTAGTAGGCCGACGCCTCTTCGCCGTTGATGGTCCGCCAGGGGAACAACGCGCCGGCCTCGTTCAGCTGGGCGGCGCGCCGCCGCGCGGCCGGCAGCATGAGCACCCGCGCGCGCAGCGCGTTCTTCGCCCACTGCGGCGAGGTGTAGGTGAGGAACGGCAGCACGTAGATCTCGGTGTCCCAGAAGTAGTGCCCGCTGTACCCGGAGCCGGTCAGCCCCTTCGCCGCGACTCCCGCGCCGTCCGCGCGCGACGCCGCCTGTGCGAGCTGGAACAGGCACCACCGCACGGCCTGCTGCAGGTCGTCGTGTCCGGCGATGCGCACGTCCGAGCGCTCCCAGAAGTCTTCCAGCCACGCGGCCTGACCGCGGAACAGGGCGTCGACGCCCTCCACGCCCACCCGGTCCAGCGACCGGCGGCAGCGATCCACCAGCTCACGCGGCGGCACGCCCCGGGAGCTGTGGTAGCTGACGATCTTGCTGATCCGGATCGGGACACCGGCCTTGGCCTGCACGCGGAACACGTTCTTCGCGATGTCGGGCTCGATGAGCGTTCGCGTGCTGTACTCGTTCTCGGTCTCGACGATGTGGTCGGCGACGACAGCCACCGTCATGCCGGAATCGGTCACCCGGTACGAGAGCGCGGACCGCAGCCCGTCCTGCCAGTACTCCACCGGCTGCAGCACGCGCTGCGCGATCTTCTCGGCGCGTCGAGGGTCGAATCCGACTCTGCTCTCGGGCTTCGCAGCCATCGGATCGCCGGCGTAGATCCCCGCGCCGTCCTGCCGGTTCAGCAGCTGGCAGCTGATGGTCACCGGCGCATCGGCGTTCTCCACCACCAGCTCGAGCCGCAGCACCGCCAGGTGCCGCTCCTCGAAGCTGACGATGCGCTCGTCGTGCATGCGCACCCGCTTGCCCGACGGCGTGACCCACAGGACGTCACGGGAGAGCACGCCGGTGCGCAGGTCCAGGGCGCGCTCGTACTCGTGGAGCTCGGTCTCGTCGAACGTCAGCGGCTCGTCGTCGATGTACACCCGCATGACCTTGGCGTCCGGTGCGTTGACGATGGTCTGCCCGACCTCGGCGAAACCGTACGCCTGCTCGGCATGACGGATCGGCCAAGTCTCGTGCAACCCGTTGATGAAGGTGCCGTGCTCGTGCGCGCCCCGGCCCTCGATGTGGTTGCCGCGCAGCCCGAGGTAGCCGTTGCCGACGGAGAAGAAGGTCTCGGAGACCCCCTCTTCGTCGTAGCCGGTCTCGATGAGCCGCCACGGGTCGACAGGGTAGCGTTCGCGATCGATCATGCTTTCTCCGGTGCAGAGTGAGTGTCAGGGCAGCAGGCGGGCGAGGTCGTCGACGATGCACGTCGCTCCGGCCTCGCGGAGGGCGTCTTCTCCGGCTCCGCGGTCGACACCGACGACGGTGCCGTAGCCGGCGGATGCCGCGGAGCCGACGCCCGCCACGGCATCCTCCACGGCGACGGCCGCTGCCGGGTCGACGCCCAGCATCCGCGCCCCCGCCAGGAACATGTCCGGCGCGGGCTTGGAGGCCAGGTGTTCGCGCTCGGCGACGACGCCGTCGACGACGATGACGAAGAACTCGCGGATGCCGGCGGATGCCAGCACCTCCTCGGCGTTCTTGGAGCTGGAGACCACGCCCAGCGGCACCTCGGCATCCCGAAGGGCCTCGAGCAGGGCCAGGGACCCCGGGTAGGGGGCGATCCCCTCGCTGCGCAACGCGGCGGCGAAAGCGGCGTTCTTGCGATTCCCCACGCCGCAGATCGTGTCGGCCTCGGGCGGATCCTCGATCTCGCCCCAGGGGATCTCGATGTTGCGGCTGCGCAGCAGACTGGCGACACCGTCGTAGCGCTTCTTGCCATCGACATAGGCGAAGTAGTCGGCATCGGTGTACGGTTCGGTCGCGCCCCATCGGGCGAGCTCCGCATCGAAGACGACCTTCCAGGCGCGCATGTGCACCTCGGCGGTGGGCGTGAGCACGCCGTCGAGATCGAACAGCACGCCGACGGCACGCTGAAGATCGGGGAGCGCTTCGGGCACGACACCTCCAGGGATGGGGATCACTGCGTCCAGCCTAGTGACGCGACGGGGCGTATTCGGGGTTGTTCTCATCACGAATCAGCGACTGCGGGCGACGGCACGGGAACGGGCTGCCGAGGATCGGGCCGAGCGCGTCAGATCGCGCTGACCGACTGGCGGGCGATCTCGAGCTCCTCGTCCGTCGGGACGACCAGCACCTGCACGGCCGAGTCGTCCGCGGAGATCCGACGGATGCCGCGTTCGCGCGACGCATTGCGCTCCGCGTCCACGCGCACGCCCATGAATTCCAGCGTCGCGAGTGCATCGGCCCGCACGTCGGCGGCGTTCTCGCCGACGCCCGCGGTGAACGAGATCACGTCCACCCCGCCCAGCTGGGCGGCATACGCGCCGGCGTACGCGCGCAGCCGGTGGATGTACACGTCGTACGCCAGCGATGCCGCCTCATCCCCCTCGATCCGGCCTGCGAGGATGTCGCGCATGTCGCTGCGCCCGGCGAGCCCCAGCAGCCCGCTGCGCTTGTTGAGCAGGGTGTCCAGCCCGTCGGCGTCGAGGCCTGCCCGTCGCACGAGGTGGATGAGGACGGCAGGATCGATGTCTCCCGTGCGGGTGCCCATCACCAGACCCTCGAGAGGAGTGAAGCCCATCGACGTCTCCACCGACCTGCCGCCGCGCACGGCCGTGACCGACGCGCCGTTGCCGAGGTGGAACACGATCTGGCGCAGCTCGCCGACGTCGAGCCCCAGGAAGCCCGCCGCCGCACCGGCGACGTACTTGTGGCTCGTGCCGTGGAAGCCGTAGCGGCGGATGCGGTGCTGCCGTGCCACGGCCGCGTCGAGCGCGTACGTGTACGCGGCCGGCTCGAGCGTCTGGTGGAAGGCCGTGTCGAAGACCGCGACGTGCGGCACGTCGCGGAAGGCGGCTCGCGCCGCGCGGATGCCGGCGAGGTTGGCCGGGTTGTGGAGCGGTGCGAGGACGATCAGGTCCTCGATGTCCTCCTCCACGGCATCCGTGATCACCGTGGGCTCGAAGAACCGCGCGCCGCCGTGCACCACGCGGTGCCCGACCACCACCGGAGGATGCTCGGCGAGATCCGGTCCGTGCGCGGCGAACTGCGCGAGCATCTCGGCGAAGGCGTCGTCGTGATCGCGGATCGGGCGCTCGGCGGAATGCTTCACATCGAGTACGGCCGGTGTCGGCGTGCCGGGCTCGGCGACGGTGCGCACCGTGTGACCGAGGATCCCGGTTCCCTGCCCGATGCGCTCGATGAGCCCGTGCGCCAACTCGAAGCGGCGCTCGGGATCGATGAGGCTGTACTTCAGCGACGACGACCCGCTGTTGATGACGAGCACGACGCTCACGCCGCGTCCCCCTGCGCCTGGATCGCCGTGATGGCGACGGTGTTGACGATGTCGTCGACGAGCGCCCCGCGGCTGAGGTCGTTGATGGGCTTGTTCAGTCCCTGCAGCACCGGCCCGATCGCCACCGCCCCGGCCGAGCGCTGCACGGCCTTGTAGGTGTTGTTCCCGGTGTTCAGGTCGGGGAAGATGAACACCGTCGCTCGTCCCGCGACCTGCGATCCGGGGAGCTTGGCCGCGGCGACCGCGGCGTCGGCCGCCGCGTCGTACTGGATCGGCCCCTCCACGAGCAGCGCGGGCATGCGCTCGCGCACCAGGGCCGTCGCCGCGCGCACCTTCTCCACATCGGCGCCGGAACCGGACTCCCCTGTGGAGTAGGACAGCATCGCGACGCGGGGCTCCACGCCGAACTGCGCGGCCGTCGCGGCCGACGAGATGGCGATGTCGGCGAGCTGGATGCTGGTGGGGTCGGGGATCACGGCGCAGTCGCCGTACACCAGCACCCGATCGGCGAGCGCCATCAGGAACACGCTGGAGACGACATCCACGCCGGGGCGGGTCTTGATGATCTCGAACGAGGGCCGGATGGTGTGCGCGGTGGTGTGCGCGGCGCCGGAGACCATGCCGTCGGCCAGGCCCAGATGCACCATCATCGTGCCGAAGTACGACACGTCTGTGACGGTGTCAGCGGCCTGCTGCAGGGTGATGCCCTTGTGTGCGCGGATGCGCGCGTACTCGGTGGCGAAGCGCGCGACCAGCTCCGGATCGGTGGGGCTGATCACCTGCGCCGCGGAGATGTCCACTCCCAGCGCGGCGGCACGGGCACGCACCTCGCCCTCGTCTCCGAGGATGACGAGGTCGGCCACGCCGCGGGCCAGCAGGATGCCCGCCGCCCGAAGGATGCGGTCGTCGTCGCCCTCGGGAAGCACGATGCGGCGGCGGACGCTGCGCGCGCGCTCGATGAGGCCGTACTCGAACATCAGCGGGGTCACCACCGACGACGTAGCCAGGCCCATCTCGATGGTGAGCTCGGCGATGTCGACGTGCTTCTGGAACAGCGCCAGCGCCGTCTGGTACCGCTGCCCCGACTCCACGCTCACCCTGCCGCGGGTGCGCATGATGCGCGCGGCGGTGTCGTAGGTGCCCAGGTCCGTGGCGATGATCGGTATGGCCAGGTCGAGTCCGTCCATCAGCTGCAGGATCGTGTCGGGCAGCGCGAACGGCCCGTTCAGCACGATGCCCGCGATATCCGGGAACGTGCCGGACGAGGTCGCCAGCAGCGTGGCCAGCAGCGTCTCGGTGCGGTCGGCGGCGATCACCACCACCGAGCCCTCGATCAGGCGCGGCAGCACGTTGACCATTGACATCCCGGCGATCACCACGCTGTACGCCTCGCGGTCCAGCAGCTCCTCGCCACCGCGCACCAGCCTGCCGTCCAGGGCGCGCAGGATGCCGCGCATGGACGGCGCCACCAGCGCACGATCCTCGGGGATCGCCCACACCGGGGTGCGATCCGCATCCAGCCCGTCGACGATCTCGCGCAGCCGATCGGGTTCGGCCCTGTTGACGATGATGGCGAACAGCTCGGCGCGCTCGGCAGCCAGTTCGCCGAGCGAGAGCGCCGCCAGCTGCTGGATCTGCTGCGATGAGCGCGCGGTGGTCGTACCGAGCTGCTCGGCGTGGTCCTGCTGGTCGCGTCCGGAGATGACCAGCAGCACGGGAACACCGAGGTTCGCAGCGATCCGGGCATTGAAGCCGAGCTCGGCGGGGCTGGCGACGTCGGTGTAGTCGCTGCCCACCACGACGACGGCGTCGCACTGCGCCTCGACGGCTTTGAAGCGCACGACGATCTCGCCCAGTGCGCGCTCCGGGTCCTCGCGCACGTCGTCGTAGCTGACCCCGATGCAGTCCTCGTAGTCCAGGTGCACGCCGTCGTGGGCCAGCAGCAGCTCCAGCACGTAGTCGCGCTCGTGGGTGGAACGCGCGATGGGGCGGAACACCCCCACGCGGGGCGAGACGCGCATCAGCGCATCCAGCACTCCCAGAGCGATGGTGGACTTGCCGGTGTGCCCCTCCGCGGAGGTGATGTAGATGCTGCGCGCCACATGCCCAGCCTACTGACGGGGTGCCGCCCGCAGCTCGGTGCGGCCGCACCGATCAGCCGCCGATGTAGGACATCTCGATGCGCTCGGTGGGCGTGTCCGCCGAGCGCAGCTCGGAGTAGCGGTCGTCGCGCGTCTCCCAGATGCCGGCGATGGCGCCCTCCAGTTCGGCATCCGTGCATCCGCCGCGCAGCAGCGCGCGCAGGTCGTGGCCGTGCGAGGCGAACAGGCAGGTGAACAGCTTGCCGTCGGCGGAGATGCGGGCGCGCGTGCAGTTGCCGCAGAACGGCGCGGTGACGCTGGAGATCGCGCCGATCTCGCCGGAGCCGTCGAGGTACCGCCACCGGGTGGCGGTCTCACCCGGGTACGCAGGGCGCAGCGGTTCCAGCGGATGGACGGCGCCGATCCGCTCGATGATCTCGGCGGACGGCACGACCTGGTCGAGGTTCCAGCCGTTGGTGGTGCCGACGTCCATGAACTCGATGAAGCGCACGGTCGCGCCGGTGCCGCGGAAGTGCTCGGCGATCGGCAGCACGTCGTCCTCGTTGACGCCGCGCTTGACGACCGTGTTGATCTTGATCGCGTCGAAGCCGACCTCGGTCGCCACCCGGATGCCGTCCAGCACGCGCTGCAAGGGGAAGTCGATGTCGTTCATGGCTCGGAAGGTGGCGTCGTCGAGGGAGTCCACCGACACCGTGACGCGGTTCAGCCCGGCATCCCGCAGCGCCTGCGCCTTGTGCGCGAGGGCCGACCCGTTGGTGGTCAGCGCGATGTCGAGCCTCTCCCCCTCAGGCGTGCGCAGCTCGGCCAGCATGGCGATGAGCGTCTCGATGTCGCGGCGCAGCAGCGGCTCGCCGCCGGTCAGGCGCAGCTTGTGCACGCCGTGCGCGACGCCGGCCTTCGCGACGCGGACGATCTCCTCGAAGCTCAGCAGCAGCTGCTGGGGCATGAAGTCGTAGTCCCGCCCGAAGATCTCCTTGGGCATGCAGTACACGCAGCGGAAGTTGCACCGGTCCGTGACCGAGATGCGCATGTCGCGAAGCATCCGCCCTCGCGTGTCGCGGAGCCTGGGTCCCAGCTGCACTGCCATATCGTCCACCGTAGTCTCGGTCAGCGGCCCGGGGGCCGGATGCGCGAGGGCCGACCGCGTGCGGCGGCCGGCCCTCGCGGGGAAGAGGATGCCGTTATTCGGCTACCGCGGCCATGACCGCAGACGCCTCCGATGCGGATGCCTTCGGCATCTTCGTGATGGCGGGGACGATCAGCGACACCAGGGCGATGATGCCGATCACCGTGTAGCCCAGCGTGTAGTTCTTCGTCGCGCCGTCGCCGAGCAGAGCGGCGATGATCGGCGGTCCGATGATGCCGCCGAGGCTCCAGCCGATGATCATCAGACCGTAGATGGCACCGGCGTGCTTGACTCCGAAGAAGTCGCCCGCGGTCGCCGGCATGGTGCCGAAGCCGCCGCCGTAGCAGAGGTAGATGATCGCCGCGAGGATGACGAACAGTGCGGCCCCGCTGGCGTGCGGGAGGATCAGCAGGCAGACGCCCTGCAGGCCGAGCATGAGCGCGAACGCCCACATGCGGCCGGTGAAGCCGGACACCCACGCCCAGAAGATGCGGCCGCCGCCGTTGAACAGCGCCAGCACGCCGACCAGGGCCGCTGCATCCACGGCGCTGAACTTCGCCACGCCCTCCGCTGTGCCGGCCGCCTGAGCGATGAAGGCGATGCCGACCGTGACGTTCAGGGTGAGGATGGCCGTCAGCAGGTACCACTGCGGGGTGCGCAGTGCCTCCTTCTCGGTGAACTGCTTGTAGGCGTCCTGGGTGCGGCCGGAGGCGGCAGGCTTCCAACCGGGAACCGTGTAGCCCTCCGGCGGGTTGCGGAAGAACGACGCCCCGACGACGGCCAGCACCACGTAGCCGATGCCCAGCGGCAGGAACGCGCGGTTCGGCTCGGTGGGCGTCATCGCGATCAGCCACTGCGCGACCGGAGCGGTCACCACGGCGCCGAACCCGAAGCCCGCCACCGCCAGACCCGTGATCAGACCGCGCTTGTCGGGGAACCACTTCTGCAGCATGGCGATCGGCACGATGTACGCGTAGCCGAGGCCGAAGCCGCTGATCACGCCGTAGCCCAGCACCAGCAGCCACAGCTGGCCGGCATCGTGGGACACCGCGAACGAGGCGATGATGCAGCCCAGTCCGTAGATGATGCCGCCGGTCAGCGCCACCGGGCGAGGCCCGGTGCGGTCCTGCACCTTGCCGCCGATGTAACTGCCGATGAAGATCATGCCGATGGTCACCGTGAACGTCAGCGACGCCTGAGAGGGCGACAGGTTCATGGCGTCCGGGCTGGCCAGGGCCTTGCCGAACACGCTCCACGCGTAGACGGCTCCGATCGCGAACTGCAGCAGCAGCGCTGCGACCACGATCCACCATCGGCCGGCGGTCGGGCTCTTCCCCGTGCCTCTGGTCGTTGCGGTTGATGACATCTTCGTACACCTCTCTCACAGACTGACTTGTGGACGCACTCGTTCCCCGCTGGGGCGACCGAGCGGCATCCCGGGATCTCTCAGCGCCCGGCGCTCACCTTCCCGCCGGCACGGATGCCGGCTCCAGGCGGATCACGACGGACTTCGACGCGGGCGTGTTGCTGCCCATCGCCGTGAGTCCCAGCGGGACCAGCGGGTTGCCCTCGGGGAAGTACGTCGCCGCGCATCCGCGGGACGTCGGGTACGACACCGCCTTGAAAGCGCGCACCACGCGGTCGACGCCGTCGGAGTACTCGCTGTGCACGTCGACGATCGCGCCGTCGGCGATGCCGAGCTCCTTGAGGTCATCCGGGTTCACGAAGATCACCCGGCGGCTCTTCTTGATGCCGCGGTAGCGGTCGTCCAGGCTGTAGATCGTGGTGTTGAACTGGTCGTGCGCGCGCATCGACTGCAGCAGCAGCCTGCCCTCGGGGCGCTCGATGTACTCCAGGTCGTTCACCGTGATCATGGCCTTGCCGGTCTTGGTCGGGAAGGTGCGCGAGTCGCGCGGACCGTGCGGCAGCACGAAGCCGTGGTCCTGACGCAGCCGCTTGTTGAAGTCGGTGAAGCCGGGGATGACGGCCTCGATGTGGTCGCGGATGGTGTCGTAGTTCTTCTCGAACCCGGCCCAGTCGATGGGGCCGTCGTCGCCCCACAGTGCGCGGGCGATTCCGACCACCACGGCGACCTCGGACTTCAGCAGGCTGGAGATCGGCTTGACCTTGCCCTTGGTGGCGTGGATGGCGCACACCGAGTCCTCCACCGAGAGCGACTGCTCACCGGTGGCCTGCATGTCGATCTCCGTGCGTCCCAGCACGGGCAGGATGAGCGCCTCATCGCCCACGGTGAGGTGGTTGCGGTTGAGCTTGGTGGAGACCTGCACGTTCAGGCCCACCTTGCTGAACCCGTCCTCGGCGGCGTGCGTGTCGGACACGGCGGACACCATGTTCCCGCCCATGGCCATCCAGACCTTGGTCTTCCCCTCCTGCATGGCGGTGACCGACTTGACGACGTCGTAGCCGTGCTCGCGCGGAACCGAGATGCCGAACTCCCTGTCGAGCCCCGCGAGGAACTTCTCCGGCATCTGCTCCCAGATGCCCATGGTGCGGTCGCCCTGCACATTGCTGTGGCCCCGGATCGGCGAGGCGCCGGCGCCCGGCTTGCCCATGTTGCCGCGCAGCAGCAGCAGGTTGATGACCTCCTTGATGATGCTCACGGCGTCGTGGTGCTGGGTCAGGCCCATCGCCCACGTGATGATGACGCGCTCGGAGTGCAGGTAGCGGTCGGCGAGTTCGTCGATCTCCGCCTGCGTCAGGCCGGTGGCCTTGAGCACCATGTCGTTGTCGAGATCCTTGACGTGCTCTCGGAACTCCTCCAGCCCCTGGCAGTGCTCCTCGAGGAACGCGTGATCGAGCACGGTGCCGGGTGCGGCGTCCTCCGCCTCGAGCACCTTCTTCGAGATGGCCTTCATCAGCCACCCGTCGCCGCCGGCGCGGATGAGCATGTACTGGTCGGCCAGACCCGTGCCGTGCCCGATGATGCCGCGCACGCGCTGCGGGTTCTTGTAGCGGCTCAGGCCCGCCTCGTGCAACGTGTTGATGGCGACGATCTTGCCGCCGTTGTCCTTGCACTCCTCCAGCGCGGTCAGCATGCGCGGGTGGTTGGTGCCCGGGTTCTGCCCCATCACGATGATGAGATCCGCCTTGCCGAAGTCCTTGTAGGCGATGGTGTTCTTGCCGATGCCGATGACCTCGCCCATGGCCTTGCCGGTGGACTCGTGACACATGTTGGAGCAGTCCGGCAGGTTGTTGGTGCCCAGGTTGCGAGCCATGAGCTGGTAGATGAACGCGGTCTCGTTGGCCGTGCGGCCGCTGGTGTAGAACGTGGCCTCGTCGGGCGAGTCCATGGCCTTGAGCCGGTCGGCGATGAGGGCGAACGCGTCGTCCCAGGAGATCGGCTCGTAATGGTCCTTGCCCTTGGGCTTGTAGACCGGCTCGATGAGCCGCCCCTGCATGCCCAGCCAGTACTCCGACTTGCCCGACAGGCTGCTGATGGAGTTCTGCGCCCAGAACGACGTCGGGATGGTGACGGGCGTCGCCTCCCACGTGACAGCCTTCGCGCCGTTCTCGCAGAACTCGAACGTCTTGCGGTGGTCAGGATCGGCCCACGCGCAGCTCATGCAGTCGAAGCCGTCCTTCTGATTCATGTCGGTCAGGAGGGTCAGAGCGCGGCCCGCGCCCATCTCCTTGATGCCGGGAATCATGGAGTGCAGCACGCCGGGAACGCCTGCGGCCCAATCCTTCGGAGGCGAGACCTCCATGTTCCTCGCGTCTTCGCTGATGTCCTCGATCGGGGCCTTCGCAGCCATCGTCACACGCTCCTTTGCCTGTCAAGCACAGGCCTACCAGTGATATACGATCCCCGCAAGGGTTGACAGGGCGAGCCGCGTCTGCGAGGGAACACGGTTTCCCGGAGTCTGGAGAGACCGGTCACACCGGGGCGAGCACGCCATCTCGCACGCGCTCGGGCCGGGTGTACACGTTCATGCTCCCGCCGCGGACGAAACCCACCAGCGTGAGCCCGGTGGATTCGGCCATCTCGACGGCCAGCGACGAGGGCGCCGACACCGCCGACAGCATCGGGATGCCGGCCATCACCGCCTTCTGCACGAGTTCGAAGCTGGCCCGTCCGGAGACCTGCAGCACGGTGCCGCCCAGCGGCAGACGCCCGTTCAGCACGGCCCAGCCCACGACCTTGTCGACGGCGTTATGACGCCCGACGTCCTCACGCACCACCAGCAGCTCGCCCGTGGCCGCGTCGTACAGGCCCGCCGCATGCAGTCCGCCGGTCTTCTCGAACGCCTCCTGCCGCGAGCGCAGCTCGTCGGTCAGTGCGGCGAGGGTCGTGGCATCCACCTCCAGCTCGTCACCCGACACGTCGAAGGCGGAGGTCGTCGCGACCTGCTCGATGGATGCTGAGCCGCACACCCCGCAGGCGCTGGTGGTGTACGAATGGCGAGCCCGCGCCGGGTCGGGCAGCGGCGTGCCGGGAGCGAGGGTGACATCCAGCACGTTGTACGTGTTCCCGCCGTCGGCGGCGGAGGCGCCCAGCGCATAGGCGCCGGGGGCGGCTGCGGCACCGCCGGTGCCGGGACCGCCGCAGTGGATGGCCGAGGCGAACTGGTCGTGGTGCGTGATCACGCCCTCCGAGACCAGGAACCCGGCGGCCAGCTCCACGTCGTGTCCAGGGGTGCGCATCGTGACGGTGAGCGGCGCGCCGGAGACGCGGATCTCCAGCGGCTCCTCGACGGCGAGGTTGTCCATCCGGCGCACTGCTGCGCCTTCGGCATCCGCCCTCGGCACGGTGATGTGGACGACTTTCTTGCGCGTGGTGATCCTGCCCATCGCATCCTCCCGGAGTGTGCGCCTTCGCCTCTGTCGCGGTCTGGCTGCCACCGTACTCCCCTGCAGAGGCGCGAGGGCCGGTACGGATGTCGGTCCGATTCACGGATGTCGGCTCAGATCCAGCATCCGCGCCGACATCCGTGCTCTCAACCGACATCCGTACCGCGGTTCGGCGAGGCAGGGGGTCAGGACGGCGGGCGGATGCTGACGATCGCACCTTCGACGAGAGGCGTGCCGGCCGGGAACGGCAGCTCGACGGCGGAGCCGTCGGGCGTGCGGATGCAGGCGCGGATGCCGCTGGCATCCGACTCGACGCTCTCGACCAGCGCCTGCCAGGCCCACGCGCCCGCCGGTCCAGCGACGCCCGCAGAGGCGACCCCGGCGCCCGCGACAGCGGCGATGAACGGCGTCGCGGGCTGCGCGAGCAGATCGGCGGGCGCGCCGTCGGCCGTGAGCCGTCCTGCCTCCAGCACGACCAGCCGGTCGGCCAGTGCGACCGCATCGGTCGCGTCATGGGTCGCCAGCACCGCCGTCGTGCCGGTCTCGGCGAGTTCTTCGCGCAGCAGCGAGCGGATGCCGTCGGCTGTGGCAGGGTCCAGCGAGGTCAGCGGCTCGTCCAGCAGCAGCACGCGCGGCGACGTGGCGAGGGCGCGTGCCAGCGCGACGCGCTGCTGCTGGCCTCCGGAGAGCCGGGCGGGCCGGCGATCGCCGAGGCCAGACAGCCCGACGCGCTCGAGCCAGTCATCCGCCCGCGTCCGGGCCGCATGCCGAGGTGTGCGGCGAGCGCGCAGGCCGAACGCGATGTTCTCGCGAGCGCTGAGGTGCGGGAACAGGCGCGCCTGCTGGCCGAGCAGGATCACGCCGCGGTCGCGCGGCGGCACGTCGACTCCCCCGGCATCCTGCACCGTGCGTCCGTCCAGCACCACGGAACCGGCGGTCAGCGGCACGAACCCGGCGACTGCTCCCAGCAGCGTGGACTTGCCCGCACCGGAGGGTCCCATCACGGCGACGATCTCTCCCGGGGCGGCCCGAAGTCGGGCATCCAGGGCGAACCGCGCCCGGCGCACCTGCACTGCGGCGTCCAATGCGATCCCGGTCATCGCAGCTCCTCCGCGACCGCCGGGCCCTGCCCGGGCCGCCAGCCGCGCACCAGCAGCAGCACGAGCACCGAGGTGACCAGCAGCATCAGAGACAACGCGATGGCGCTGCCCTGGCTGACGCCGGCGCCGTTGAACGCCGTGTATATGGCCAGCGGCATGGTCTGGGTCACGCCGGGCGCGTTGCCGGCGAACAGCGCCGTCGCGCCGAACTCCCCCGCGGCGCGCGCGAAGCACAGCACGGTGCCGGAGAGCAGGCCGGGGCCGGCCAGCGGCAGCGTCACCCGCCACAGGATCGTCCAGCGTCCGGCCCCGAGCCCTGCCGCCGCGCGCTCGTACTCCAGTCCCGACGTGCGGACGGCGCCCTCGAGCGCCAGGACGAGGAACGGGAGCGCGACGAACACCTGGGCGAGCACGACGGCCGGGGTCGTGAACGGCACCTGCCAGCCCGTCCAGCCCAGCCATCCGGTGCGGCCGAACAGGAACAGCAGCGAGAGGCCGCCGACCATGGGCGGCAGCACCAGCGGTACCGTGACGACGGCCCGCAGGACGGATGCCATGCGCGGCGCCGCGCGGGCGATGGTCAGTGCCAGCGGGATGCCGACGAGCAGGCACACGACGGTGGCGATCAGCCCGGTGACCAGCGACAACCGCAGTGCGTCCAGCGCCTCGGTGGAGGTGACGTCCTGCCACAGCGTCGTCCACTGCACACGACCGACCAGGGCCGCCAGCGGCAGCACGAGGAAGGCGATGCCCACCACGGCGGGGACCGCCAGCACTCGAGGCGCGTAACCGCGACGGCCGGGGCCGGTCACGGCTTATCGAACCCGAACTTCGCGAGGATCTTCTGTCCCTCGGGGCCGGTGATGAACGCGACGAAGGCCTTGGCCGCGGTGGCGTTCGGAGCATGTTCGAGCGCGACGATCGGGTATGAGTTGACGACCTGCTCTGCCCCGTCGGGCGTGAACGAGGCGACCTGCCCGGCCGAGGCGGCGGCGTCGGTCTTGTACACGAGGCCCGCATCGGCCTCGCCCGCGCGCACCTTGGTGAGCACGGCGGTCACGTTCTGCTCCTGGCTGACCGGGGCTGCCTTCACGTGCTGCGCGGCCAGCAGCTTCTGGGACGCCGACCCGCACGGCACCTCGGGCGCGCACAGCACGACCTTGACGCCGGTTCTCGCGAGATCGGCCAGCGTCCTGATGCCGGCCGGGTTGTCCTTCGGGGTGACGACGACCAGCGTGTTGCGCGCGAAGACCACAGCTCCGGATGCCAGGCCGGGCCCGGTGACCTTGGCCATGTTGGCCTGGTCGGCCGAGGCGAACACGTCCGTCTTCGCGCCGTTCTCGATCTGCGTGGCCAGGGTGCTGGAGCCGTCGTAGGTGACGGTGACGTGCACGCCCGGGTACAGCTTCTGGAAGGCGGTGACGGACTCATCGAACGAGCCTTTCAGCGACGCTGCCGCTGACACCGACAGATCGCCGGTGAGCAGCTGCTCGGCATCCGACGAACCGGGCTCGTCTTTCGGCGCGACAGCGCCGTCGGAGCCTCCGGCGGGACTCGGGATTCCGGATGGAGTGGCAGAGCAGCCGGCCAGCAGCAGGACGGCGGCTGCGGCGAGTGCGGCGGTGCTCGGGATGCGACGCATGGGCTCCTCCTCGTGTCGGGTGCGGTCGTGCTCAGCGCGGGGTCTCGACGATGACGGTGGTGGCCTTGACGACGGCGACGGCGAGCGACCCGACCTCGAGCCCCAGATCGCGCACGGCCTCGGCTGTCATGAGCGAGACGAAGCGGTGCGGGCCGGCCTGGATCTCCACCTGGGCGGCGACCGTGTCCAGGACGACATTCGTGACCAGCCCTGTGAAGCGATTGCGGGCGCTGGAGCGCACCCCGGTGGGGTCGCCGGCGGAGCGGGCGAGGGCGATCGCATACGTGGCCAGTGCGTCGCCGGGGATCTCGGCGGGGCTCGCTGCGGTGACCGGCAGCACTCCCTGATCCACCCAGCGGCGCACGGTGTCGTCGCTGACGCCGAGCAGGTCGGCGGCCTGCGCGATCTTGTAGCTTGCGGCCATGACCGCAGGCTATCACCGCAGATGCGGATATTGAAGACGATTATCACCGCTCCAGCGGAAGTGCCCGGCCTCTGCGCGAGGACTAGCCTGAAGGCATGCCTCTTCCGCCGCTGGTCGAGCCCGCAGACGCGCTCAGCCCCCGAGAACAGCTGCGCACCGCGCGGCATCAGCGCCTTGCAGGGCTCGGCTCGGAGGGGCAGCGCCGCATCGCGGCCGCGACCGTCGGAGTGGTGGGCGCCGGCGGCCTGGGTGCGCCGGTCGTACTGGCACTGGCCGCGGCCGGCATCGGGGAGATCGTCATCTTCGACGACGACGACATCGAGCTGTCCAACCTGCAGCGCCAGGTGATCCACCGCCTGCAGGACGTGGGGCGCCCCAAGACCGACAGCGTCGTGCGCGTCGCCTCCGACATGTCCGAGACCAGGGTGCGGGTGGTGAGCACGCGACTCTCGCACGAGAACGCAGCCGAGCTGATCGCGGGCGTGGACCTGGTGCTCGACGGCACGGACTCCTTCGAGAGCCGCGAGATCGTCGCCGCCGCCTGCGAGCGGCTGTCACTGCCGCTGGTATGGGGCACCGTGCAGGAGTTCGCAGGACTCGTCACGGTGTTCTGGTCGGCTCCTCCCGAGGGAGCGGATGCCGTGCGCCTGCACGACCTGTACCCGCCGGGCTCCGAGGCACCGGCGTGCTCGGCGGTGGGCGTGTTCGGACCGCTGTGCATCCAGGCGGGCTCGATGATGGCATCCGAGGCGCTGAAGCTGATCATGGGACTGGGAAAGCCGCTGCTGGGACGCATCGCGATGATCGACGCGCTGGCGGGCACCGTGCGCGAGGCGCCGTTGCGAGCCGCGCGGGTCACGGCATCCGCTCGTCCTGCCGAGCCCGACGTGCGCGAGGTCGACGAGCCCGGCGCGGGCGCAGTCGTCATCGACGTGCGCGAGGCCGATGAGGTGGCCACCGGCATGATCGCGGGAGCCCTGCATCTGCCGCTGGGCGAACTCCTCGCTTCGCTGGAGGAGATGGCCGAGGAGCTACGGGACGACGAGGTCGTGCTGGTGTGCCAGGTCGGCGCCCGAGCGCGGCGCGCGGCGCGGGCACTGGCCGGCAAGGGCGTGAGCGCTGTCGTGCTGCGCGGCGGCATGGACGGGTACAACAGCAGGAGGAGTGCGGCATGATCACCGTGGCACAGCATCGGGAGCGGATCCTCGCGGCCGTGCGGCCGCTGGAGGCGACGCGGATGCCGCTGAGTGCGGCGCTCGGGCGCATCCTGCGCGAGCCGGTGCTCTCGGCGGTGGATCTGCCGCTGTTCGACAACTCCGCCATGGACGGGTTCGCCGTGCGATTCGACGATGTGGCTCACGCCTCGGCCTCCTCCCCGATCGCCCTGGAGGTGGTCGCCGACATGCCCGCCGGAAGCCCGGCCGATCCGGCGTTCGGCTCCGGGCAGGCGGTGCGGATCATGACCGGCGCGGCGGTGCCGGCGGATGCCGACACGATCGTGCCGTTCGAGGACACCGAGGGCGGCCTGGCGGACTCGATGGGCTGCATCCGGATCGTCTCCGCGCCCCGCGCCCGCGGACAGCACATCCGGCCGCAGGGCGAGGAGTGCCGTGCGGGCGATGAGATCCTCCCGGCCGGCACCGAGATGGGCGGCAGGCAGCTGGCAGCGGCTGCGGCCGCCGGCGTGCAGCAGGTCGTGGCCTCGCGCGCGCCGCGGTTGGCGGTGATCTCCACCGGCGACGAGCTGCGTCAGCCCGGCGAGGAGCTTGCGCGCGGGCAGATCCCGGAGTCCAACAGCACGCTGCTGGAGGGACTGTGCCGCGAGAACGGCGCCGAGGTCGTGCTGCGCACCTCGGTCACCGACGACGGCGGCGGACTGCGCGCGGCGCTGGCGGATGCCGCGGCTCTCGGCGCCGACGTGGTGATCACCTCCGGCGGCGTCAGCGAGGGCGCGTATGAGGTCGTCAAGCAGGTGGCGCGGATGCAGTTCGTCAAGGTCGCCATGCAGCCGGGCAAGCCGCAGGGCTTCGGCTCCGATGCCGCAGGCCCCCTGCTGTTCGGGCTGCCGGGCAACCCGGTGAGCGTGGCGGTGTCGTTCGAGGTGTTCGTGCGCCCCGCGCTGCGCGCCATGCAGGGTGCGACCCAGTTGGATCGCCTGGTGGTGCGGCTGCCGGTGGTGGAGGCTTGGCGCACGCCCGCCGGGCGGCAGCAGTACCGCCCGGTGCTGGTCACGCCCTCCGGCGTGCGGCCCGCGTCGTCGGGCGGATCGCACCTGGCCGCGAGCCTGGGCCGGGCCGAGGCGTATGCCGTCGTGCCCGCCGACGTGGATCATGTCGAAGTCGGCGACGTCGTCGATGTCATGCTGGTGCCATGACCTTCACGCACCTGGATTCCGCGGGGCACGCCCGCATGGTCGACGTCACCGAGAAGCAACCGACGGTTCGCTCCGCCACTGCGCGCGGGTTCGTGCACTGCGCCGCGCACGTCGTTGCGGCGCTGCGCGATGACACCGTGCCCAAGGGCGACGTGCTGGCCGTGGCGCGGATCGCCGGCATCGCGGGCGCCAAGCGCACTCCCGAGCTGCTTCCGCTCGCGCACGTGATCGGCGTGCATGGCGCGTCGGTCGATCTGCGGATCACAGACGAGGGCGTCGAGCTGGAGGCCACCGTGCGCACCGCCGACCGCACCGGCGTGGAGATGGAGGCGCTGACGGCCGTGTCCATCGCCGCTCTCACCGTGGTCGACATGGTGAAGGGCCTGGACAAGGCCACCTCGATCGCGAACGTGCGCATCGTGGCGAAGACCGGCGGCAAGTCCGGCGACTGGCACCGGCCCGACGAGCCCGCGCGGCCATGACGCTGCAGGCCGTGCTGCTGGCGGGCGGCCGCGCGTCGCGGATGGGCGGGGTCGACAAGCCCGGCCTGCTGGTCGACGGCGTGAGCATGCGGGACCGTGCCATTGCGGCAGTGGTGGCGGCGAGCGCGTCGCCCGTGCTGGTCGTGGGTCCGGCATCCGATTCCGTCGCCGCGGTGCGCTGGGTGCGGGAGGATCCGCCGTTCGCAGGTCCCGCCGCTGCGGTCGTGACCGCGCTGGCGGCGATCGGGTCGGATGCGGCTGACTGGACGCTGCTGCTGGCCTGCGACCTGCCGCGGCCAGAGGGCGCCGTGCGGCTGCTGGCCGACCGCATCCCCTCTCTGGCGCCGGAGTCGGACGGCGTCTGCCTGGCCGACGACGACGGGCGGATGCAGTGGCTGACCGGCGCATACCGGACTGCCGCCCTCGCGCGTGCGGCGGCGGCTCTGCCCGACGGCGGACGCGACCAGCCGGTGCGCGCCCTGGTGGCCGGGCTGTCGGTCGACGTACTGGCGGATCCCGAGGCCAGCGCCCGCGACGTGGATACGTGGGAGGATTACGAAGAGTTGACGAAGGAGCATCCATGAGCGAGAACCATCTGCCTCCCGAGGCCCTGGATCACTGGGCTGACGCGCTGCGCGAGCACTTCGACCTGAGCGCCGAGGACGTGCCGATCTCGCTCATCTTGAACCTGGCGAAGGACGTCGCCAACGGCGTCGCCCGTCCGGCGGCTCCGTTCAGCGCGTTCGTCGCAGGGCTCGTGGCCGGCCGGCGCGGCGGTTCCCCCGAGGACATCCGCTCAGCCGTCGCCGATGTGGCGAAGCTGGCCGGCGAGTGGCAGGGATGACATGGCTCAGGTGAGGTTCTTCGCCGCGGCCGAGGAGGCCGTGGGCAGCTCGCAGCTGACCGTGGATGCGGCGACCCTCGCTGCCCTGACCGCCAGCCTGCGCGACGGCCACCCAGCGCTGGCCGAGATCCTGCCGCGCTGCTCGGTGCTGGTCGATGGTGCCCGCGTGGACGATTCCTGGCCGCTCGGCGGCGACGCCGTGGTCGACGTGCTGCCGCCCTTCGCCGG
>NZ_JBASAK010000092.1:0-2653 GCF_049650565.1 Microbacterium sp. | reverse complement strand
GGGCCGACGACGACCGTGTTGGTCACCGGGCGCACCTCCAGCACGAACCGGGGCTTGCCGTCCGCGGCAGGAACGCCGAGGTGCAGCCCCCGACGCTGACCGACCGTGAACGCGTGCGCTCCCTCATGAGTGCCGATCACGGCGCCCGTGCGGTCGACGACGTCGCCCTGCTCGGCGCCGACCTTCTCGGCGAGCCAGCCGCGGGTGTCGCCGTCCGGGATGAAGCAGATGTCATGGCTGTCGGGCTTCTTCGCCACGCTGATGCCGCGCTCGGCGGCCTCCGCTCTCACGATGGCCTTCGAAGGCGTGGACCCCAGGGGGAAGTACGTGTGCGCCAGCTGCTGCGCGTTCAGCACGCCCAGCACGTAGGACTGGTCCTTGGCGCTGTCCGACGCGCGGTGCAGCTCGAGTCCGTCAGGTCCATCGATGAGCGTGGCGTAGTGCCCCGTGCACACGGCGTCGAAGCCCAGCTCGATGGCACGCTCCAGGAGAGCGGCGAACTTGATCTTCTCGTTGCAGCGCAAGCACGGGTTCGGTGTGCGCCCGGCCTTGTACTCGGAGATGAAGTCATCGATGACCTCGGCGCGGAAGCGCTCCGAGAAGTCCCACACGTAGAACGGGATGCCCAGCAGATCGGCCACACGGCGCGCGTCCAGCGCGTCCTCCACCGTGCAGCATCCGCGGCTGCCGGTGCGCAGGGTGCCACCGGCGCGCGAGAGCGCCAGGTGCACTCCGACGACGTCGTGCCCGGCTTCGACGGCGCGAGCCGCCGCCACAGCCGAGTCCACGCCACCGCTCATCGCCGCCAGAATACGCATGCGTCCAGTCTACGGCGGGCACCGGCACCCGTCGCGGGGCCCGAACGACGACCTCGACTCGCAGGAGACAGCCAGATGCGCCCCGCGCCACTGCGGCGAGGAGGACCCGGTGGGCTCGTCGCGGTCAGCGGGCTGCGGACGCGCGGGCGTAGGCGTCCTGGATGACAGCGAGCACGGCATCCACGTCTGCGTCTGCCGACGTGCGTCCCAGCGTGAAGCGCAGTGCGCTGCGCGCATCCTGCTCGCTGCGGCCCATCCCCATCACCACGTGCGAGGGCTCGGCGACTCCGGCCTGACAGGCGGAACCGGTGGATGCCGCGATGCCGGCGGCATCCAGCAGGAACAGCAGGCTCTCCCCCACCGCTCCGGGGAACAGCAGGTGGGCGTTCCCCGGCAGCCGCCGCACCGGATCGCCCAGCAGTTCTGCTTGTGGGACAGCCGAGCGGATGCCTGCGATGAGCCGATCGCGCAACGCGCTGAGCCGCACGGACTCGGACTCGCGTTCGGCCTCGGTCGCCTCCAGAGCAGCGGCGAACGCCGCTGCTCCCGCCACATCCTGCGTCCCCGCACGCAGCCCGCGCTGCTGGGCCCCGCCGTGCAGCAGGGGTGCGAGCCGGGCGGAGCGCGCCACCACCAGTGCCCCCGTACCGACCGGGGCGCCGATCTTGTGGCCGGCCACGCTCATGGCCACCAGGCCCGCTGCCGAAGGCGCGCCGCCACGAAGCTCATGGAAGGACAGCGGCACATGCCCCCACGCGGCCACGGCATCCAGGTGCAACGGCACTCCGGCGTCCGCCGCAGCAGATGCCAGCCCGGAAGCGTCATTGATCGTGCCCGCCTCGTTGTTCGCGACCAGCGCTGTGGCCAGCGCCGCACCGGGCAGCGCCGCCCCGAAAGCATCGACGTCGATGCGGGCGGTATCCGACACCGCGACCGCACGTACCGCGGCGCCTTCCTTCGCGAGGGCCGAGACGGTGTCCGTGGTGGCGTGATGCTCGGCATCCGGCAGCACGATGGCATCCGCGCCCGCCGCGCGCGAACGCCACAGGCCGTTCAGCGCGGTGTTGATGGATTCGGTGCCGCCCGAGGTCAGGACCACCTCGATCGGATCGCTGCCCAGCACGGCCGCCGCCCGCTCGCGCGACTCCTCCAGCAGGCGCCGTGCGTCCTGGCCGGCGCCGTGCGTCGACGAGGCGTTGCCGATCACCTCGGTCGCCGCCAGCCACGCTTCGCGCGCCTCCGGGCGGAGGGGGGACGTGGCCGCATGATCGAGGTAGAACCGCATGCTCCCATTGTCGTCCGTCCACTGCAGCAGGGGCGCGGAGAGACCGGGGTTCGTGAACCGCGGCACCCGGATTCACGTGCTTCCCCCGGGCGCGCTTAGGCTGTCTCCCATGCCCGCGACCCCCACGCCCCCTCCGGGCGGCTCCGCTCTCGACGACCTCGGCGTCCGTCTGCACGACGGCGTCGGGACCCTGCGCGTCTGGTCGCAGAACGCCTCGTCGATCGAGCTGGTCGTGTTCGACGCGGATGACCTGGACTGGGAGACCGCACAGGTGCCGCTCGAGCGCCGCCCCGGCGGCGTGTGGGAGGTCACCACCGACCTGCTGCAGCCCGGCACCCGCTACGCGCTGCGCGTGGACGGTCCGCACGGCCCCGGACACGTCTTCAATCCCGAGACGCTGCTCCTGGATCCCTACGGCCGCGGCCTCGCCCAGGGCGCCGGCTACGAGGAGTGGCGCTCGGTCGTGATCGAGGACGGCTTCGACTGGGGCGACGTCCGCAAGCCCGGCATCCCGATGGACCGGACGGTCATCTACGAAGGGCACGTCAAG
>NZ_JBASAK010000091.1:0-10801 GCF_049650565.1 Microbacterium sp. | reverse complement strand
CGTCATCCTCACCGGCGTGCACCGTGGCCGAGCCAGATGGGAGACCTTCGACGGCGGCACGGGCGCCTGCAGCGATGCCGAGTTCATCCGCGGCCACCGTCCCATCCGCGTGAAGTGTTAACCGCCCTGGATGCTGGGCCCGTCGAACTCTGGCGGCACCTCCACGTCGTCGTAGGGCATCCGGTACCCGCACGCGCACACGAAGCCGTCATGCTCCGCGCGCAGCACGGTCCCGTCGCGCGGGCACGTCGGCTGCGCGAAGTCCAGATCATCCACCCGCACGACCCTACGCGCGTGCCCACATTTTGCCCACATCCTCCTGGTCATGCACCGTCAATCACGCCGATCACCGTCGCTCCCGCCGCGTAATCTCGCGGGTAGGACGTGTCCAAGCGGGCGTCGGCATAGTTCGATTCCCCCCAGCTCCACCAGCCGTTGTCACGGAGATCAACCCCCGCGTTCCCTTACGAGAGCAGCGAACGCGGGGGTTTCTTCATGCCTGCGCGACCCGTGGATGACCCGCAGTGAAGCGGTCAGCCCCGCGCGTCCGGTGACTGGCTCGGAATGTGCTTCGGCTTCAGGGACCGCGCCCGGGCTTCGCCGCTGGTTCTCGCTTGCGCTTCCGGGGGCACCGCTCCCGGAGGGGCGACCCGCCGCGACACTCGACCCCCATCGTCGGCCCAGTGCTCGGACGCGTCACGGTCCTCATCATCAGCGGCCCCGTCCGCCTCCTCACCGGGCTGGGGATCGTTGTTCCCGGCAATGTCACGCACCTTCTTCGCCGTCGCCGCGGTAGCGTCTTCGACAGCACCGGTGAGGTCGTTGACCTTCTTCTCAACTGCATCCACCACCCGTTGCGTGAGGTGGGAGGCACCCTCGGACGCCGACGTGATTCGATCTCCAACGGACATGGCGTGCTCCTTCATCATCCCGTCGTGAGCCGGCGGGGGCGTGCTCAGGTCTCAGTTCGACCCTTGCCTGCGCGGTTCCGCACAAGCCCGAAGATCACGGTCCCGACGAACAGGACGATTCCGATGATCGCCAACCAGAGCAGACCTTTGATCGCGAAGCCGACGACCGAGAGCACGGCCCACGCGACCAGCAGAATGACGAGTACGGTCCACATGCTGCCCACGCTACGCCGCGCAACCTCCGATGGATACCCCAGGTGCCACGCCTGCCGCACTGCTGCTCCGCGGTGCTCGCGCGACTGTCCCGGCGGGGTGTGACAGCGCACCCCCGCCGCCGAGGTTCGGAGTACCGGCACCGCCGATCGCCAGTTCGTACCCCGAAGGAGGATTCGAGACTGCCGCTGACCGAACCCGCCGCCCGTCACCCCGCTCTCACCCCTGACGGATGGGGAGCGGGCCGGCACTTCTGCGTTCAGCTTGCCGTTCGGAACCTCGTGTATCCTGGCGCATCCAATCAACGAATGGGGGATGCCATGGGCATTTTCGAAGATGCGAAAGAGACCATCGGCGAGGCCGCGAAGCAGGCCGGACGCGCCGTCGAGGACGCCGTCGACCGGGTGAAGGACAAGGCCGACGAGGTCAAGGCCGACGCCGAGGTCAAGAAGGCCGAAGCGGAACGCGATTCCGTGAAGGCCCGCAACGACGCCAAGGAGAACCTCCGCGACTGACCATGCCGCGGAGTGCATGAGAACCGCCCCATCTTCCTCGGAGGGTGGGGCGGTTTCGTCGTCGGTCAGGAGGCTGAGCCCACCGGGACCGCCGCGTGCCGGGCGGGGTGCACCCTTGCATCCCGCGCGTTTGGAGCTCCCGACTCCGCAGGTCGTCCTGCGACCGCGTCAGTCGACCATGATGCTCAGCAGCATCCATCCCTCGGGGATCTGCGCGTCGAGGGCTTCGCGGGTCTCCGCGGTGATCTCCTCGATCGGCGCGATCCGGTAGATGGTCTGCGTGCGCGCGTCCTTCACATCCCAGCCCTCGGGAGTGGCGGCGTAGACCTCGCGGATGAGATCGGTCAGGTCCATCGGCGGGAGATCGAGGGTTCGGGTTTCGGAGGGACGGATTCGACCTGTGAGCACGGCTCCCAGACTATGCCCGCGCGAACCGCGGCCGCGGCGCGAGGCCGCTCAGCGCGACGGCGAGGACGTCGTCGGCCAGGTGCTCCGGTTCGACGGGGCCGTCGGCGCGGTACCACTCCACGAGCGAGTTGATCATGCCGAAGATCAGGCGCGTCGCGACTCCGGCATCCAGATCCTGTCTCACGAGTCCCTCGGACTGCGCGGCGCGCACGAGATCGGTCACGGTGTGGTCGAAGCGGCGCCTGCGCGCGAGCGCCGCGGTCTCGATGTCGCTGTTGCCGCGCAGACGCAGCAGCAGCGTCACCTGAGGTTGGCGTTCGGTGAGCACCAGAACGGCACCGCGGATGATCGCCGTCAGCCGCTCCGAGGCGGTGGGATGCTGAAGGGCATCGTCCAGCGCATGCTCCAGGCCGCCCAGAGCGTCCTCCAGCGCGACCTGCAGGATCTGCTCCTTGGAGTCGACATGGTGGTACAGCGCGGCCTTGCTGAGGCCCAGGCGCCCGGTCAGGTCGGAGACGGAGGTGGCGTCGTAGCCCTGCTCGTTGAAAAGCTCGACGCCGGCGCGGATGATGTCGGCCCGATCATGGCCCGGGCGCCCACGGCGGACGCCGCCAGGGGTGCTCGTCATCGCGTCATCCTCGTCATGCGATCAAATCTAGCCCCGCGCCGGCTCGATTCCGTCGTGGGCGCGGGCCCCGACTCGACTAGGATGGAGTAGTTATCCGACGATCGAGAGGCGTTCGACGTGGTCGACTTCATCGTGTTCATGGTTCTGTTCCTGGGCGGGTTCTACCTGTTCGGGCTCGCCTGGAACGTTCCGGAGGGTCAGGGCTTCGTCTTCTCCGCAGGCATCATCCTGGTGAGCCTCGCCCTCGCATACGGGATGCGCCAGCGCGGTTCCGCCACCCGCCGCTCCGATAACTGGAACAAGCAGCGCGGCGACAAGTGATCGCCCGGTGCCGCGCTCAGCACGGCACCGCCTCGTGGCGCCTCGGCGTCACGGAACCCAGGTGATGAGGACAAGTCCCTGCTTGGTGTCCGAGAACTTCACCCAGCCGTCTCCGAACTCGTAGGTCATCCCGAAGCCGTCGTCGTCCTTCGCGATCGCGTAGTCCGGATCCTCGGTGTAGAAGACCGAATCTCCCTTGTTGGAGCGCACCCAGCCGTCGGCCTGCAGACCCGCCTGCGCCGTGCGCGCCTTGGCGGGGTCCAGCGGGCCCCACGCGTACATCTGGCCGTGGTCGGATGCTGTGCTGAAGTCCGCCCACAGGCACTCCAGGCCGCCGGTGACCAGGACGTCGCCGATCTGGAACTCCTGCTGCTTCGATGTCCAGCCCTGCGATTTCAGCGCCTCGACCGTGCCCTTGGTGATGATGGTGTCGCAGGTGGGTGCGGCGGTCGGCGGGGGCGAGGCGTCGTCTGGGGGCTGAGTCGCGACGGTGGCCTTCGGCGTCTGGGCGGGCTTCTCGCTCGATGACGGGGTGGCGGGCGGGGGCGTCGAACCGCTGCAAGCGGCGAGCGAGAGTGCGGCCAGCAACGCGCAGGCAGCGAGGGGGAGTCGCGTTTTCATGTGATCCGTGGGGGAGGGATGCGTGCAGCGCTCAGGAGCGCGGCACGTCGCGGAACAGGGACAGGAATGAGCCGTGCAGGATGCCGTTGGTGGCCAGTGCCGACAGCGCGGACAGCGTGTCCTCGCCGTCGAAGGAGGTCATCCGCCCGCCGGCCTCGCGGACGATGGGGACGGCTGCCGCGATGTCGTACGGTTTGACGTCGAACTCGGCGACCATGTCCAGCCGGCCCTCGGCCAGCAGCATGTAGCTGAAGATGTCGCCATAGGCACGGTCGCGCCAGACCCGATCGGCCACCGCGAGCAGCTCGGGCAGCCTCCCGGCATCCGCCCACTGGGCGATGCTCTGGAAGCTCACGCTGGCGTCGTCGAGGGAGTCGACGCCCGACACGGATATGCGGCGGGGGCCACCGCTCGTGGCGGTCCACGACCCGTTGCCGGCGGATGCCCACCAGCGGCGTCCGAGGGCGGGCATGCTGACCACGCCCACCTGCGGATCCCCATCGACGGCGAGGGCGATCATGGTGCCCCAGAGCGGCACGCCGCGCAGGAAGTTCGCCGTTCCGTCGATGGGATCGATGATCCACTGGCGGCTCGCGTCGCCCTCGGTGCCGTACTCCTCGCCGAGGATGCCGTCACCCGGGCGCTCCGCGTGCAGGATCTCCCGGATGGCCCGCTCGGTGGCGAGGTCGGCATCTGTGACGTGCGAATGGTCTGCCTTGAGGGACACCTGCAGGTCGGCCGCGTCGAAGCGCGGAAGGGACTGCGCATCGGCCGCGTCGGCCAGACGCAGCGCCAGCGCGAGGTCGGCGCTGAGGTCTGTGGCGGTGAGGGGAGCGGTCACCTGAACAGGATAGTCCGGGGTTCTCGCCCGTTACGGCGGATCGCATATCGGTCTCAGAACGATGCGCGGGTCTGGCCGGTTCCCGGGCAACGCGCCCGGGATCAGAGAACGATTTGGCACGGCCCGGCGCCGCTGGTAATGTAATTCCTCGGCCGGGGATGCGTCCCGGGCCACGCACCTCTAGCTCAATCGGCAGAGCAATTGACTCTTAATCAATGGGTTCAGGGTTCAAGTCCCTGGGGGTGCACGGAGAAACCGGCTCTGATCAGGTAAGTTTTGATCAGGGCCGGTTCTGTATTTTCCGTGCAGACATGTATCAGTCATGATGCTTCGGCTTCTGCTTGCCCTTCTTCTTCGGCTTCAGCGCCTTGCGGCGGGCCTTCTCGAGCCGGTCTGTCACCTCATCGAGCCGATCCGGGAACAGGTGCCCGTAGGTGTTCAGCGTCTCCGAGGCGTCAGCATGTCCGAGCATCGTCTGCACCACCTTCACATCAGCACCCGAGGCGATCGCCAGGGATGCCGCAGTGTGCCGCAGCTTGTGCGGAGTCAGACCCAACTCGCCGAGTGCCGAGTTCTTCCCCGCGCCGGCGCGTTCGAGTGCATCTGCCCACGCGCGGCGGCGCCAGTTGTGCACATCGATGCGAGCACCGCGCTTGCTGCGGAACACCCAGTCATCATCCTCCCGACCCTTGAGCAGCGGCCTCAGCTCACTGGTGAGGAACTTCGGGATCGGCACGGTGCGTGCCTGCCCTGTCTTCGGCGCCCCGACCGTTCCGCGACCTTTGGCATCGAGCGTGACCGTTGAACGGATCCGCGCCCGGCGCGTTGTCAGATCGACATCTGCCACGCGCAGCGCCGCCGCCTCTCCGATCCGCACGCCGACGTATCCGAGGAACAGGATCAGAACGCGGTCTACGCCGCGCTGTGCGCCCTCAGCGAGCGCTTCAAGCTCCGGGATGCTCAGGAACACCTGCTCGGCTCTCTCGCGGCTGTCCAGCTCGATGCCCTGAGCAACGTTGGTTGGAATCCACTCGTGCGTTGCCGCGTATGACAGTGCCGCAGAAACGATCGAGTACAGCCGGCGCACCCGTGAGGCGCCGAGGCCGGCCCGATCGCCCTTGAATTCAATCCTGTAGGCGCGTGGCGCCGTGCCGGCATAGAGCGCGCTCACCCACGTCTCGATGTCCTGGCGAGTGATGCTGCCGATCGCTACGCCCTTCCATCGTGGGTCGATCCACACGCGGATATCCTGCTCGTACGCGTGCCTCGTGGCACCCTTCGTGCTGCGCTTGCTCTCCATCCACAGCTTGACCACGGCTCCGAGAGTGCGCTTGCCCTCGTGCAATGGGCGGTACGTGCCAGACCGGATGTCGTGCTCGACTTTCGCGAGGAATTCGGCGGCGAGTGGCTTCGTGCGGAACATCTTCGCGCGCAGCTTCTTCGACCCGTCCGGCTGCTGCTCGTACCAGTCGACCCGCCACCGCGACCCGCGCCAGGCGTCCACGACTGCGGCACCGTCGCCGATGCTGTCCGCGTGAGCCTCAGCATCGTCTCGCATATCGAAGGACTGGCTGCGGCGCTTCAGATCCGCATCCTTCCAATTCACGCGCCACCGTGCGCCCGTGTGGCGGTCTGTGATCCATGCCCTAGCCATCAGTGGAGAACCCCCGTTCGCGTGCCTCGGCGACGATCCGGGTTGCAGTCGGCTTGCTCACTCCGTAGACATGGGCGACTCGCTCGAGTGGCGGATCCCCCATGACGCGGGCTGCGACATACTCGCGGGCGGCATCCCTGTACTCGCTCTCCGAGCGTGGGCGGGGGAGCGAGTTCGTGGCTGGGCGCCATCCGTCGTCAATGCCGCGGATGTACCGCTCACCGCTCCGGCGGATCCACTCTTGAGCGCGGACGCGCCGGAGTCCGGCTGACGTGACGGGTTCATGATCTTGCCCGCGTCGGATTACATGAACCTCATCGATCTCGTACCGACCTGACGCGGGCTGATAGGTGCACATGAAGCGCAGGTGGAACGGTTCGTCAGTGTTGTCGGCGCTTTCGTATCCGCTGATCGTGGCGGGAAGTCGCAACGCAGGTTGAACTTCTACGAACTCTCGATTATCAGGCACGTAGAGAGCGTACCTGATCAAGCTTTGACACGCCATGAAAGTATGTGTACAGTCGTCAACTGATCAAGTGATGACAAAACATGATCAGCAAGCAACTCCACAGGGATAAGCGTTCTGGTGCGGATCACCAGCGTTGCAACGTCGAGATGACATCGCAGCGCTACCGGCCAGGGTGTGAACTCCGGATCACGTAGGGCACAGGCCGGTGCACGCGTCCGGGAACG
Organism: Microbacterium sp.; assembly: GCF_049650565.1. Taxonomy (GTDB): domain Bacteria; phylum Actinomycetota; class Actinomycetes; order Actinomycetales; family Microbacteriaceae; genus Microbacterium. Next base: position 3,996 of record NZ_JBASAK010000091.1, on the reverse strand, counting down.
GGTAGGCGACCCGATCTCGCCACATCAGATGATCCCGAAGGGGGAGCACATGGCTAAGACAGCTACCAAGGAACTGCTGACGCCCGGCGAAGTCGCCGACTGGCTCGGCGTGACGATTCAGACCCTCGCTGCATGGCGATACAAGAAGCACGGTGGCCCGGACTTCACCCGGTTCGGGCGGATGATCCGCTACGAGCGTTCTCGGGTGCAGGCGTACATCGATGCCGGGCGCGTGGAGATGGCTCGATGACTGTCGTTCCAACGCCCACAAGGAAGCCCGCGACAGGTTGCAGCCTGACGCGGGCAAAGACCGAACCATCAACCAGCACTGATCAGAAGGAAGCGACCATGACCATCATCGCAGGATCCGAGCAGCCGCGCTACGTCGTCACCGGGACGGACGTGCTCGACCGTGAGTCGGGGCGTCTGGCGAAGTTCGGAAACGCCGGCGTCGCCCAGCTTGGCGCGGACTGGTTGAACGGGCCGGATGCCACGCCCGAGGACTACGTGTGGAGCGAATCGGTGGCGCCGGAGAAGAGCAAGGCTGAGAAGGCACGCGCCCGGCGCAAGTATCGGGCGCTGCACGCCCCGGGCGGATCTATTGCTGCTGACGATCGTGTGACTGTTGAAGATGCTCCCTCGAACCGTGCCGAGGTCATCGTCAATCCGTTCCGGGGAGCCAAGCACTACAAGTACGACGCCAGCGGCCTTCCGCTGATCGTCCGCAAGACCAGCCGTGGCCAGAGGGTGCGCATATGGCGGACACCTGACGGCAAGTGGTGGAGGGAAGCCGGTGCCATCCAGGTTCGGAAGTGGGACGGCGAGGGCAAGTCGACTGCCGGCGGTGAGCGTGCGTTCGTGCTGACTTTGTTCAAGGGCGCGAACGTGGCGGATCTCGAGTACCTCCGAGAGTATGTAGATCGTGCTCGTGCTGACAGGCTCGTGAGGCCGCTGTGGCAGCGTGTGCACGCTGACTGGGCGGATCGACAGACCTTTCATCTGGGGGTCAGTCGCCCCTACTCCGATCCATACGTGCATTCGGACAAATCGCCGTTGATCTGGTTCTGCGACGACATCCAGTGCTCGGCTGCGTGGCACGAAGAGGGCGCGGACCACGAACACGACGAAATAACGAACGACGACTACACCCTGACTATCTGGCGGGGGCGCCACAAGAAGAAGTGGCTGCTGTCCGTCACCGTCGACTCGTGTGGCCTGAACTCCCGTCAGGCAGCTTCACTCGCGAACGACATCCAGTGGATGCAGCAGACCTGCGACAAGCTCAACGCTCCCACGGTGACGGCGTGAAGGCCATCTATGCCGGAGGACAACGGATCGAAGTCAGCATGTCGGGGAGGTTCGAGGGCGCGCCGGCTGTACGGCTCGAGGCTCCCGAGCTGGTGGAACTCACACCGGACTCGGCCAGGATGCTGGCGCTGGCGCTGATCGAGCATGCTGCGGATGTCGCCAAGCGTCTGAACCGGGGGAGTGGCCGGTGAGCATCGAAGCGATGACGATCGCCCTCCATCATTCGCGGGCTAAGGGGGCGACCAAGCTCGTGCTGATGGGGATAGCCAACCACGACGGCGACGGCGGCTCGTGGCCGTCCGTGGCCACACTGGCGAAATACGCGAATGCCAGCGAACGGACTGTGCAGTACGCCATCAAGCAGCTCGAGTCGCTCGGAGAGATCAGGCGCCATTTTCAGGATGGTGGCCGCGCGTCGATGTGGGATCACCTGAGGCCCAACAGGTACGAGTTCCTGCTGCGGTGCCCGCCGCGCTGCGATCGCACCTCAGCCCACTACGTGCCGAGATCCGTCACGTTCGATCGGTCGGAAGCAGGGGAACTCATTCCAGGCCCGTGGCATGAGAGGGGTGAAGCAGGTTGCACCCCTAGGGGTGAAGCAGGTTGCACCCCACCGGGTGAAGCCAGTTGCACCCAAACCGTCCCTACGGAACCGTCCAAGAAAAGTCCGGTAGATCGCCGCCCAACGGCGATGGCAACCGAACCTCAGAAGAAGTACATCCGACACATGCAGTCGATCATCGGCGACTGGGCATCCCACGACGACCCCGAGGCGATGACCTGCGAAGAGGCTGACGGATGGATCGGAACGTGGATGGGAGATTACCGGGCAGCAGGTGGAGGCCGGGACAGAGACAAGGGGGTGTGGAGCGATGAGGAACGAAGAGACGCCGCGTTCTGAACGCGCGGACGCGGACATGCTCGATGGGCTGGGCAACGTCGAGCGGGACGACTGGGCTGAGTTTTGGCGTACGTGGATACGCAAGAAGGACAAGCATCGTGCCGAACTGGCATACCGTCGTGCACGCCACGTCGCGACCGCCGAGCAGATCCTGACAGCCGCCCGCGCGTACGCGGCATCGGTCGTCGGCGTACCCGCGGCGCAGACGAGATGGGCTGTGGAATGGCTGGCAGCCGCTGAGTGGGAACCGAAACCCACGGCGTCGACTACGCCGCGCCCCGCTCGCGCTCGCCGCAGACGCGACCCATCGAAGCCTGTCCGGCGACCCCACGGCGTCACCCGCGTGGCGTCCGCGGATCCCGAGCACCCTCGGGATCGCTGGTGCCGCGCTCACGGGATCAAGGTCGAAGAGTACGAGCGCCGGAAGGGGGATGCCGATTGGCTCGAGAGGATCAAGCGCCGCGGGATCGTGGCTTGAACTGGGAGCAGGAGTCACACGCCCTGCACCGTGAAGTCGAACGGTGGCAGAGAGTGGCACTCGCCAACGCGCAGCAGCTCAGCGCCCACGGCATCCCACTACCCGGGGCGCCCGCGCTCGCCGAAGAGGCCGAGCCGGGCGCCCCAACCCCGGCACACGTGGAGATCCTGCGTCTACAGGTAGCACTCGACACCGCCAAGCAGCAGGTGAACCGCTGGCGCACCCAGTGCCTGAACGTCGCCGCCACGCTCACCAACCAGCACCAACCGAAGGAGAACACATGACACCCACAGCCCCGCGGAACACCCCGCTGGCATCCCCTTTCATCGCGCGCAGCGATCGGCTGTTCACCTCAAAGCCAGAGTTCTACAAGCGCAACGTTCAGGCCGGCTCCGACGCCGGAGCCGGCCCCGCAGTCCTCACGACGCCAGATGGGCGAACCGAGCGCGGCGTGCTCATCGGTGGACTCACTCCACACCCAGTCGTCATACCCCGCGCGGAAGCGATCAGACTCGCCACCGAGATCGCCGACGCCGCTACGGTGGGCGCATGATATGGGCAGACGGCACCCCGTATAGGTGGATGACGATCCCGGAAGCGGCGCGCCGGGTCTGCGTCTCCGAAGATACAATCCGGCGCTACATCCGCCAGGGGCATCTGAAGCGCCACCTCGGGCGAGTCTCCGAAGGGGAACTGGTGGAAGTCGAAGCGGCGGCCCGGAAGCGCGCCGCAGCCAGCCGCTTCAAGGAGAATTCCGCGTGATTCGCGGCCTACGCAACAGTGTGTTAGGCTAAGCGCCATAGGCGTGAGCTGGAAGAATCGGTTCGCGCCTTTCGCGTATCTGAACGCGATCGCCGTCGTGGGGTCTGACGATCCCACCACGCAGCACCGAGCCTTAGCCGGGTAGGTGTGCTGCGCAGGCCTGAGAACGACCGCACCCACTCATTCTTGCGATGAGATCAGGCGCGGCTAACGCCCTCACCGCACCCCTTCCCGTGTTCTCAGGCACGGCAGGGGCACAACCCCCACGATGCACCCGGCACCCATCCCGCCGAGCGTGCATCGTGGGGGTCTTTTTCGTATCCGGGCATCACGCCCACCATCTCAACCGAGAGGAAGACCCTATGAGTCTCTTCGAATTCAACCGTGCCGCCGAGCGCGTCGAGCAGATCGCTGACGAACTCCGCGACATCTCCCGCCAGACCTTCAACCAGCTCGACGCGGAGCGCGACGCCCGCAACCGGCTGAGTCACGTGCTCTTCAACGGCGGCAACAACTCCCAGGATCAGCGCATCATCAGCGCCGAGGT
>NZ_JBASAK010000090.1:0-15645 GCF_049650565.1 Microbacterium sp. | reverse complement strand
GCTGCAGGTGCCGGAGGGGCCGGTGCTGCTGGTGGATGATCTGGCGGACAGCCGCTGGACCCTCACCGTCGCGGCGCGTGTGCTGCGCCAGGCCGGCGCGACGGCGGTGCTGCCGTTCGCGCTGGGGCTGCGGGGGTAGGCCGCCCGCCGCGACTTCCGCTTCAGCGCGGCACGGGCCTCGAGGCGCAACGGCTGGTGCTGGAGGGGAAGCCTCGCGCGTCAGGCCTTGGGGGAAGTGCCTCCGAGAAGTCGCCGCACCGCGTCGGTCAGGCGCGGTATGTCGTGTCTCGCGGTTGTGTCGACGATGGCGTGGGTCGTGTCGAAGTATCGGTGCGCGAGGTGGTCGCGCACCCGTGCGATGTCGCCCCACGGGATGTCCGGCTCGAGTGCGATCACAGTGGGATCGAGCCCCTTCACCGCTTCGCCGATCTCGATCAGGCGAATGCGGATCGCGTCGAAGACGATCTCGTCGTCCGTGTCGGCGCGACGGATGTATCTGCTGATCGCATCACACGCCGCAGCGATGTCCTCCAATCGGGTGTCGACCCGTCGGATCACAACAGGATCGCCTCTCGCAGCGCGGTCTCTGCGACCTCAGGCTTCAAGCCTGTACGAGGAACCAGATCCACGGGGCGACCGAGAATGGTCTCTGCTTCGCTCTGCATCCGAAGCAGGTTGAACATCCCGACGCCCGGCGCGAGATCGACCAGCAGATCGACGTCACTGGCATCCGTGTCATCGCCTCGAGCGACACTGCCGAACACGTGAATCGCCCGGGCGCCGAGCGGCTTGAGCGCCCTTTGCAGCTCCGCAGCTTGCGCACGGACGTGCGACAGCATCTGCTCCTCACGTCCGGTACGTGGGCTGACCTCGACGACAAGTCCTGCCGCTGAGATGATCCGATCGACTGCTGCGAACGATGGTTCACGACGGCCGTTCTCGTACTCGCTGATGACGCTCTGAGGGATGCCCGCTAACTGCGCGAGGGCAGACTGAGTCAACCCGCTCTCGCTGCGGGCGAGACGAATCAGCTCTGCTGCGCGACTCATAGGAACAGTCTATCGCGAATACGCAATATTGCTAGGACGCGATACCCGACCGTTTCGAGTCTGTGGCCTGGATCAAAAGTGCTTCCGCCATCGCACTCGCGGAAGCACTTCTGATCCAGCCCGAGCAAGCGCAGCGAACCTCACCGCAGGTTGTACACTCGCTTGTACTTTCCTTCGCTGCGCGGCAGGGCGCCGGGCTCTTCCAGCACGACCTCCACGGTCGTGCCGATGTGCTGCTTGATCCGGTGCTTCAGCACTGCGGTCGCCGCGCGGCACTCCTCGATGTCCAGCGAAGGGTGTCGTTCGATCCGCACCGTCATGGAATCCAGGAGGATGGCATCCGGCGCGAAGTCGTGGATCAGCTGCGCCTGCCGGGCCGTCTGCCCTCCCGAGACGGGGATGACCACGGCGCCCAGCCGTTCCACGCCGGCGTGCGCACCCAGCCGCCGGTGAACAGGCCATACCCGCAAGCGGTGCTCCTGTTCGCTCTCGCACTGCGGGGTTAGGACTAGCTGCGCGCGTCGGCGGCTGGGTCCGACCGATCCACCAGAACGTCGAGGTATGCCTGTTCGTTCACGTCGTAGAGTCCGGCGTGGGTCATGCCCAGATGGGGGATGGTCGCGAGTGACACGAAGCTCAGCGCCAGCAGTGGCGATGCAAGCTCACAGCCAATCGAGCGGATCGCTTCGTTCGTGCGGTTGAAGTCCTGGCGCACCTGTTCAGCGCTCTCGTCGGAAAAGATGCCGACCAGGGGCAGGGCCCACGTGTGCAGGACCTCGCCGTCGCCACCGACGACGGCCACGCCCCCGCCGATGTCGACGACCGCTGCGGCAGCGCGGGCCATGAGCTCCTCGTCCGTGCCCACCACGAGCAGGTTGTAGAAGCTGTGCATGTAGGTCGTGGCGACTGCACCCGCCTTGATCCCGAATCCCCGTGTGAACCCGATCGAACGGTGCGCCGGCATCTCGAATCGCTCGATCACCGCAAGCTTCAGGATGTCCGCATTCGGATCGGGCTTCGCGTTGCCGGCGACCACCGGGACCTCGGCCACGATCTCCTGCGAGATCAGGCTGCCCTCCTCGATCTCGATCGCTCGCACATGCGCGACCGAACCTGGAGCGGGCACCGCGAAGTCGTCAGCGGTCAGCGGACGCGAAGGCCGGAGCGGATGACTCAATCGCGCATCTGCCGTCGCGGCGCGCTCCTGACGCTCGCTCGGCACCACTCTGCCATTGGCGATCACCATCGAGACCGTCACCTGTTCAAGGTCGTCGAGGATGACTGCGTCGCCGTTGCGGCCCGGAGCGAGGGATCCGATCTCGTGGTCGATGCGGTAGTACTCGGCGGGGTTGATCGTCACCATCTGGAATGCGATCACCGGATCCACGCCTTGCTCGATCGCCAGACGCACCTTGGCGTCGAGATGACCGACATCGATGAGATCGTTCGGGTCGATCTCGTCGCTGACGAGCATCATGTAGCGACTGGCGAGAGGGTGGTCACGCGCGAGTTCGATGAGGCGCATCATGTCGGGAGCCGCCGACCCGTGGCGCATCATCGCCCGCATGCCGAGGCTGATCTTCTCCCACGCCTCCGCTGCGGCCCTCGACTCGTGGTCGGAGCTCGCCCGCGTCGACGCGTAGGCCTGCAGCTCGGCTCCGGTCATCTCGGGCGCGTGGCCGGTGAAGATCTTGCCGCGCTCGAGCGTCGCGTCGATCACCGTGGCGATGTCGGAATCGTTGTTGAGCACCGGACCGGGTGGAGGCTCATTGATGCCCACGGTCTCGGGCCAGTCGAGCATTGCGATCATGTCGCCGATCGGCATCTGACGGGCCTCGTGCGCCAGGCCGTTGATCACGAAGTGCTGGGTGGGCAGGAGGTAGTACAGCTTGAGTCCCGCTGCCCAGCTCGCCTCGACCGCGCTGCGGGCGGCGCCGATGCCGCCGACCACATAGAACTCCTGAAAGTCGCAGACCGACGACGTGGTTCCGCGGCGCAGCAGCTCCTCGGCGAGCCGTGCGGGCGAGAGATGCGTGCCTCCCGCGTGGTAGTGCGCCTCGAACATGCCGGGAACGACCCACTTCCCTGTGGCGTCGATGGTCCGCCTGCCGCGCAGATTCTTCAGCCCGAACGCGGCGATGCGGCCGTTGGACATCCCCAGGTCGCCCTCGACCCATACGCCCCGGTACACGTCGAGGAGGCGCGCGCCGGTGATCACCAGGTCCAATTCGATCTCGCCCCGGGTGGCCTTGGCGAGATCCTGCATGAGTGTGGATGCTTTGGGGTTCACGGGTCCTCCGAATCGTGATGCACGGATTCAAGCGTCTGCACCTGTCACTGATGTGAGGTTGACAATCTGCACTGATATGCCCACACTAGTGCAAACGTTTGGTTCTGAGCACAACGGAGTGACAACAATGCACCAAGGCACCCTTCCCGAAGCCGTCCAGCACTCTGGCTTGACGCGTCGCAGTCTCATCCGTGCAGGCCTGATCGCGGGGCTCGGCGTGACCGCTCTGCCCGCACTGCTGGCAGCGTGCACACCCGCGCCCGGTGGTGAGAAGAAGAGCGACAAGCTGGTCGTCGGGCTGAGTCTCGGCACGCTCGCACAGCGCCGGTGGCAGTTCGACAACGACTACATGAAAGCCGCGGCCGAGCGCGCCGGCATCACGCTGCTCGTCCAGGCCGCCAACGATGACACCCGCCTGCAGGCCAGTCAAGTCGAGAACCTGCTGTCGCAGAACATCGACGTGCTGATCCTCTCCCCGATCGATGTCAAGGCGTCGGCGCCGTCTGTGGCCGCCGCGAAGGCCGCCGGGGTTCCTGTGATCTCCTACAACTCGCTCGTGCTCGACGCCGATGTCGACTACTGGGTCGCCCGCGACAACGTCGCGGTCGGAACCCTGCAGGCGGAGCTCGCCGTCGCGGCCAAGCCCCAGGGCAACTACGTGATCATCAGCGGTGAGGGCGGCGTGGACATCGCCCAGCAGAAGACCGAAGGCAACATGAAGATCCTGCAGCCGCTCATCGACAAGGGCGACATCCGCCTGGTCTCGCAGCAGTACCACCAGGCGTGGGATCCGGCGTCTGGCCTCGCGCAGCTCGAGGACGCGCTCTCCGTCACCTCCAACAAGATCGATGCCGTGCTGTGCAACTACGACGGGTTCATCGTCTCCGCCCTCCCGGCGCTGGAGAGCGCAGGCCTGCTCGGCCAGACCTTCCTCGGCGGCGAGGACGTCTTCCAGGAGGTCGCGCAGGCGATCGTGAAGGGCAACGCCACGATGAGCGCCTTCACCCCGCTGAAGGACATGGCCGAAGCCGCTATCGAGGCTGCTGCCGCACTCGGCGCGGGGAAGACGCCCACCAGCGACGCGACGATGGACAACGGGACGAAGAAGGTGCCGGGGCGGCAGATCGTCGCCATCGCCGTCACCGCCGAGAGCATGGAGCAGTTCATCGCCGACACCGGATGGCTGACCAAGGCTGAAGTGTACGGCTGAGTCCCTTGGCAACGTTCGCGGCCCCGACCGACTCGATGCACCGGGAACCCGTATTGCGCATCTGCGATGTCGATGTGCGATTCGGAGCCACGCACGCCCTTCAGCAGGTCTCGCTCAGCATCGCTGCGGGTGAGCGCATCGCGCTCGCCGGGCAGAACGGCGCAGGCAAGTCGACGATCGTCAAGATCATCACGGGCGTGTACCCCCACGGCGACTACGAGGGCACCATCGAGATCGCCGGTGAGATCGTTCGCCTGCGCGGTCCCGCGGATGCCGAGGCGCTCGGCGTCGCGGTCGTTCAGCAGGAGCTCACGATCTCGCCGACCCTCACCGTGGCGGAGAATCTCCTCATCGGGCGGGAGCCGTCGCGCGGCGGTGTGATCCGGCAGAACGAGCTCGAGCGGGAGGCGAGCCGCATCCTCGACGAGGTCGGCTTGTCGCTCCCGCTGGACGCGCTCGCCGGAACGCTCAGCGTCGGCCAGCAGCAGATGATCGAGATCGCGCGCGCGGTCAGCCGTCGCGCGCGCATCCTCGTCCTGGACGAGCCCACCTCGTCACTGAGCAAGGGGGAGAGCGAGGCGCTCTTCACCCAGATCGACCGGCTGAGCGCACAGGGCGTGGCCGTCCTGTACATCTCGCATCGCCTCGACGAGCTCAAGCGTGTCGCCGACCGCGTCGTCGTGATCCGCGATGGTCGGATCGTGTTCGACGATCGCATCGAAGCAGCGCCCCGGGACGTGATCGTGCACGAGATGCTCGGCGAGCAGTATGAGGCCGTGACGCACCACATGTCCAGCGACGACGTGAGCGGACGCTCGCCGGTGCTGGAGGTGCGCGGGTGGTCCGTCCCGAGGCGGGAACCCAGCGAGCCGGCGGTGCAGAACATCGATCTCACGGTGCGAGCCGGCGAGATCGCCGCCATCTACGGCGCCGTCGGGTCCGGCCGAACCGAACTCCTCATGAGCCTCTACGGTGCGCGTGCCGGGCGCGGCACGGTGCTGCTCGAGGGACGCCCGCATGCGGTGAGCTCTCCACGGCGCGCTGTGCGCGCGGGTATAGCGCTGGTCAGTGAGGACCGCAAGGCGCTCGGGCTGCAGCCGTGGATGTCCACCGCCGAGAACATCACGCTTTCGGTGCTCGAGCGCGTCGGCGCTGCGGGCTTTCCGCGCGAGCGCAGCGAATCCGACTTCGCGCTCCGGCGCGCCCGGTCGGTCGGCCTCCCCGACCGCATGGTGCCGTTGCGCATCACAGGCCTCAGCGGCGGCAACCAGCAGAAGGCGATGCTGGCCAGGGCGCTCGCCTCAACCCCGCGGCTGCTGCTGCTCGACGAACCGACGCGCGGAGTGGACGTCGGCGCCAAGGCCGACCTGCATGCGACTCTCCGCGGATTGGCCGACGAGGGCATCGCCGTCGTGTGGGTGAGCTCCGAAGCCGAAGAAGTGCTCGAGGTCGCGCACAACGTGCACGTGATGCGCGATGGGCAGCTCGTCGCGACGTTCCGATCGGACGAGGCCACCGTGCCGACCCTCGTCGCCACCGCGTCTTCGACCGAGAGCTCCGTCGAAGAGCATCCCGAGAAGAGTAGGAAGTGATGAACGTCTCTGAACTGAAACCCACGCCACCGGCGGTCGCACCGCCGTTCGACGTGCAGTCGCTCGTGGGAACGATCCTGCGCCGGTATGGCCTCATCATCGTGCTGATCATCCTGGCGATCGTGTTCCAGGTGCTCACGGACGACCTCTTCCTCTCCTCCCGCAACGTCGCCGTCCTGCTGCGGCAGGCGTCGATCACGGGCATCGTCGCGTGCGGCGTCTGCCTCGTGATCGTGAGCGGCGAGATCGACCTCTCGATCGGATCCGCCGTGGGGCTCGCCGCGATCGGGTTCGCGTACCTCGTCTCGATCGCCGGGTGGCCGCCGCTGCAGGCGCTCGCCGCGACGGCAGTGCTCGGCGTCGTGCTCGGGGCCTGGCAGGGATTCCTGGTGGCGGTGGTCGGCGTGCCGGCGTTCGTCGTGACGCTGGCGGGATTGCTGATCTTCAAGGGCATCGGCCTGATCGTGACCAACGGAAACACGATCTCGGGTCTGCCTCCGGAGGTGGTATGGGTCGGCTCCGGGCTGCTCGATCTGCCGGCGACCGCGATCTTCGCGGCGAGCCTGCTGGTGGTGTTCCTCGGCGTGCAGGCTCTGGCGGGCCGCCTCAACCCGCAGGCACTGCGCCGCAACTGGCTGCGAATCGCCCTCGCGGCCGTCTTGGTCGGCACCGGTCTGTTCTATGTCGCGACGGGCCCTGGCCTGCCGGTTCCGGTCGCGATTCTCGCGGTCGTCGGAGTCGGGCTCGCGCTCGTCGCATCTCGGACGACATTCGGCCGACACCTGTATGCGATCGGCGGGAACCGGGAGGCCGCGCGCTTGGGCGGCATCCGGATCACGCGCGACATCTTCCTGATCTTCTGCATCATGGGCGTGCTGTATGCGATCGCCGGCCTCGTGCTCGTCGGACGCCTCAACGGAGCCCCGCCGGACGGCGCACCCTTCCTGGAGCTCGACGCGATCGCGGCGGCGGTCATCGGCGGCACGAGCCTGATGGGGGGCGTCGGCCGGGTCGGCGGTGCGATGCTGGGTGCCATCCTCACGGCGAGCGTCAGCAACGGACTGAGTCTGATGAACGTCAACAGCTTCTTCCAGATGATCGCCAGCGGGCTCATCCTGGTGGCGGCCGTCGCGATCGACATCCGGGGCAAGCGCAATCGCCGGCTCAGCTGACATGCTGCCGTCCGACTGCCTCGTGCTCGCCCTGGAGGACACTCAGGAGCTGCTCTTCGCAGACGTCCGAGGACGGGAGCTGGGCCGGATCGCCGCGAGCGGATTCCCCCGGTTCCCGGCCGCCCGCCCCGGGGGTGGTCTGGCGTATGTCGCCATCACCTCGGCGTCTGAGCCGTGGCAGGTGGTCGTGGTGGTGGTGGATGCCGCAGGCACGCCGATCGATGTGATTCCGGGTGCTGCGGTGTTCGCCGCCCCCGTGTGGTCGGCGGACGGCCAGCGGCTCCTGTTCCTGCGTGGTGACAGCGGCGCCGCGGAGATCGTCGAGTGGGCGGCCGCTGATGGCACCTGCACGGTGCTCAAGGCGGGTGAGACGCTGCGGAGTGCCGCATGGGATGCCGAGGGTCGGCTGATCTGGTCGGCGGGTGGAGAGATCCGCGCCGAGGGCAGGGCGGAGCCGATCAGCGAGGTTGCGGCGGCTGCCGGGCTCTCCGAGTTCGGTAGCGATGATCTCTACGCCACCGTCGACCAACTGGCGATCTCCCCGGACGGCTCGGTGGCCGGGGTCGAGCGCTGGTACCGTCAGGGGCTCTCACCTGCCGAGCACGTCATCAGAGTGCGCGACGGCGAGCTGGCTCGGCAGTTCGCCGGCCGGTATCCGCGCTGGATGCCGGACGGGGGTCTGCTCGTCACGCTCGGCGATGGCAGCGTGGGAGTCTCCGGCTGCAGCGCCGTCGAACTGTCGGGCCGGCCGGTGCATTCGGCCGAGTGGATCGTCTGAGCCGGTCTGCTGTCACGGCCGGCCGTCGACCAGCGAAGGACCCACTCGAGCAGCGCTCGAGGCGCGGATCCTCAGCTGCGCGGGATACGTCTTCGACTGCACCGGGATGTCCTCGATGAGGTCGGCGAGGCCGTTCATCGCCTCGCGGCCCATCGTCGGCAACGGGATGGCCACGCTCGAGAGGGGCACGGACATGGCCTCGGACAGCCGGGTGTCGTTGAATCCGACGATCGCGAGATCCTCGGGGATCCGGATCGCCAGATCGCGTGCCGCGGCCATGATGCCGATTGCAACATAGTCATTCGCTGCGAAGATCGCTGTCGGCCGATCATCGCCCGCGAGCAGCCGATTGCCTGCTTCGACACCACTGTCGATGCTCAAGTCGGATGCGAGGATGAGTGCGTCGTCGGCAGGGAGCCCTGCGCTCTTCATGGCGCGGACGTACCCGCGTTGTCGGTCCACGCCCGTCGAGGTGTTCATGACACCACCGACGTGCGCGATCCGCCGGTGCCCGCGGTCGAGCAGGTGGCGGGTCGCGAGATACGCGCCGAGCTCGTCGTCGGCATGGAACCATACGTGGTCGCTGCTGCCACGGTTGAGCAGCACGAACGGCACGCCGCGGTCGGCGAGTCGGTCGATCGTCGGGTCATCCAGCCGGGCTGCGGCGATCAGAAAGCCATCGACCCTGCGATCGAGCAGCCGTTGGGTCGCGTTGTCGAACCGTTCGGGATCATCGCCGCTGCTGACGGTGATCGCCTGATAGCCCCGGGCTTCTGCTGCGGACTCGGCTGATTCGAACACCGTCGCGATCACGTTGTCGACGAGTCTCGGGATCACCAGTCCGATGGTGCGCGTCCGGTGCGTGCGCAGGCTGCGCGCCCATGGGTTCGGCTCGAATCCGAGCTCGTCGGCGATCGCGCGGATGCGCGCGACGGTCTCGACGCTCACAGGCCTGGCGGGGTTCGAGTCGAGGGCGCGCGACACCGTCGACACGTGTACGTTGGCCCGCTCGGCAATGCTTTGCAGCGTGACGTGCCCAGTCCTCCGCTCGCTCATGCATTGATTCTAGGAGCTTTGCTCAGGGAGGTTGACACTGGTTCGCGATCCCCGTTAGAGTCGTGTGCAAACGTTTGGCGTAGGAGGAATATCGTGGGATACATCGTCGGGGTGGACATCGGCGGGACCTTCACAGACGTCGCAGCGATCTCGATCGAGACGGGCGAGACCTTTACGACCAAAGCCCGCACGACGCCATGGGACCTCATCGAGGGACTCATCGAGGGCCTCCGTCTCGTGTCCGAGCAGGCCGGCCTCACCGTTGAGGAGCTGCTGGCCGACACGGAGAAGTTCGCCCACGGCACAACCCAGACCTCGAACGTGATCTTCACGTGGGTCGGCGCGAAGACCGGCCTGATCACCACCCGGGGCTTCGCCGACGAGGTCCTGATCATGCGCGCTCGGGGACGCGTCGCCGGCCTCGGCCTGGCCGACCGGCGGCACCTGCGGGCGACGCAGAAGCCGCCGCAGATCGTGCCGCGCGAGCTCATCGTCGAAGTCTCCGAGCGGGTCGACTTCCGTGGTCGCGCCGTCGTCGAGCTGACCCGGGACGAGGCGGAACGCGCGGTGCGCTCGCTCCTGGATCAGGGAGTGGAATCGATCGCGGTCTCGCTCCTGTGGTCGCACGAGAACCCCGATCACGAACTGCTCCTCCGGTCCGTCATCGAGGAGCTGGCCCCCGGCATGCACGTGAGTCTGGGCCATCAGCTCGCGCGAGTCACCGGCGAGTACGAGCGTGCGTCGACCGCGGTCGTCAACGCATTCGTCGCCCCCACGGTCGAGCGCTACATGGAGCGCCTCGTCTCGACGCTCGACGGCCTTCAGCTGAGCGCACCTCTCCTGGTGCTGCAGGCCAGTGGTGGCGTCACGAGCGCCGAGCAGTCGGTGCCGGTCAAGACGATCGAGAGCGGCCCGGCCGCGGGAATGGTCGCCGTGAAGGCGCTGATGGAAACCGTCGGCCACCGCAACGTGATCGCGACGGATGTCGGGGGCACCACGTTCAAGGTGGGTCTGCTGGTCAACGGCGAATGGTCGGTGACGCAGGAGACGATCATCAACCAGTACAGCCTGCTGATCCCCATGATCGACCTCGTCTCGATCGGGGCCGGCGGCGGCAGCATCGCCTGGGTGGACGACACCCGGCTGCGGATCGGCCCGCAGAGCGCCGGCGGTGACCCGGGTGCCGCCTGCTACGGCTGGGGAGGCACCGAGCCGACGGTCACGGACGCCGATGTCGTGCTCGGCTTCCTCAATCCGGAGCGCTTCCTCGGCGGACGGCTCAGCCTGCGCAAGGACCTTGCCGAGAAGGCGATCAAGGAGCACGTCGCTGACAAGCTCTTCGACGGCGATGTCGTGCGCGCCGCGGCCGGAATCAGGCAGATCGTGGATGCGCAGATGGGCGACCTGGTGCGCAAGGCGAGCGTCGAGCGAGGCCACGACCCACGCGATTTCGTGCTCATCGCCTACGGCGGCGCTGGCCCTCTGCACGCCACGGGATACTCGCGCGGCATCGGCGTGGGCACGATTCTCGTGCCTGAGGCGGCCACCGGCTATTCCGCGTACGGTGCCGCGGCCAGTGACATCCAGCACTCGCTCAACCGCTCGGTGCGACCCGAGCTGCTCGCAGACGGCGCCGCGCTGGACGCCGCGTACCTGGAGTTGGAGTCCGAAGCCCGCGACCTGGTCGCCGCACAGAGCGTCGAGCCGTCCCGCATCGTCGCATCCCGCTGGGCGGAGATGCGCTACCAGCGTCAGCTCCACGACGTGCGAGTCACCTGCCCCGACGTGCCCGCCGAGCGGGTCGCCGACGAACTGCGGAGCGCGTTCATCGAACGATATGCCGCGCTGTACGGCGCGAATGCGACGCTTCCGAACGCGCAGCCGCAGCTGCTGCGCATCGGCGTCGACGTCACCGGCCGGATCGCCCGCCCCTCGATCGACGCGTATGAACCGGCCGACGAGGATGCGTCGGCGGCGGCATCCGGAACGCGCGAGGTGTTCTGGCCCGAGCAGATGGAATGGGTCACCACGCGCATCTACGACGGCTCGAAACTGCGTCCTGGCAACAGGCTGCAGGGGCCGGCGATCATCGAGCAGCCTGGCACCACGATCGTCGTGCCCGCGGGCGCTGACTCCGTCGTGGACCGATTCGGCAACAACGTCATCAACCTGGGCCTGGGAGAGAGCAAATGAACGATCAGCTGGATCCGGTGACATTCGAGGTGGTCTGGCATCGCCTCCTGGACATCACGGAGGAGATGGGCATCAAGTACATGCGCACATCGGGATCGCCGATCCTGGTCGGCGCCTACGATGCGAGCACCGGCATCTGCCTTCCCGATGGGCAGCTCGTCGCCATGGGGCCCTACATCTCCACCCAGGCTCACGTGATACGCCTCATCGTCGAGGCGACCATCGCGAAGCGGCGAAAGAGCCCGGGGATCAATCCGGGCGACATGTTCATCTGCAACGACCCGTACCTCGGCGCGACCCATCAGCCGGACGTCGCGACGATCGCCCCCTTCTTCTCCGGTGGGGAGCTGCACGCCTGGGTCGGATCATCCGGCCACTGGCTCGATATCGGCGGTGCGGAGCCCGGTGGGTTCAACATGAACGCCACGAGCGTGTTCGACGAGGGCCTGCGCCTTCCCCCGACCCTCCTCATGCAGGACGGTGAGATCCGCGAGGACATGGTCGAGCTGATCATGAACCAGATCCGCGAGCCACTCGTCGAACTCGACCTGCGCGGTCAGGTCGTCTCCAACCAGACCGGCACCGAGCGCCTTGCAGAGGTCTACGACGCGTACGGCCCCTCGATCGTCGACGCGGTCATGCGTGAGGGGATAGACCACGTCGAGCGTCGCCTGCGCGCACGCCTGCTCTCGCTCCCGGACGGGGTGTGGCGCGAGGTGCAGTTCCTGGACCACGACGGTCACCGGCCGAACCTGCGCAAGCTGGTCTGCACGATCACCAAGCGCGGCGACCGGCTCAAGATCGATTACACGGGCACGGATCCACAGGTCGCAGGCTTTGCGAACTCATCGTTCGGCGGTCTGCGTGCAGCCACGCTCAGCGGCGTCTGCATCATGCTCGGCTACGACCTGACATGGAACGACGGCGTCTCACGCTGTGTCGATGTGGTCGCGCCGCCGCGCACGGCGATCACTGCTGAATATCCGACTCCGGTGTCGATGTCGACCATCTCGGCGATCATCGTGAACCTGAACCTCGTCTTCGGCGCGCTCTCCAAGATGTTGCTGACGAGCCCGGCGCACCACGAGGAGGCCATGGCCAACTGGTGCGGCACCTCGCTCGGGCTGTCGATGATCGGTCCCAACGACCGTGGCGTCATGACCGTGGCACCCGAGTCCAGCCACTTCGCGGCCGGCACTGGCGCGCGCACCTACGCGGATGGTGTCGACACCGGCGGAATCATCATCAACACGACCGCGAACATCCCTTCGGTCGAGCAGACCGAGGGGGAGTACCCGCTGCTTTATCTGTTCCGGCGCCAGCTCACCGACTCCGGCGGGCCCGGCCGATTCCGCGGCGGCATGTCGGCGGGAGTGGCGATCGCACCGTATGGATCCCCCGGAGAGGTGAAGACGACCTTTGCCGGCGTGGGCGTCGACACCCCCAACGCGTTCGGACTGGGAGGCGGGCTGCCCGGTGCTGCCGTGCGGTTCATCCGGTACACGGATGCGGGTCTGCCTGCGATGCTCGGTGCCGGCGCGGGGCTCGCGGGCGGGGAGGGAGACATCCCCGGAATCGCAGCGGTCACCGAGATCAACCGCTCGCTCGCCCCGTTCGAGGAGAGCACGGTCGAGTACCACAACTGGCAGGGCGGCGGCGGCTACGGCGACCCCATCGAACGGGATCCCCAGGCTGTGCGCGCTGACGTCGTCGCGCTCGCCGTCTCACCGGAGGTGGCGCTGGATGTCTACGGCGTGGCGGTCCGCGACGGCGTCGTGGACGCGAACGCCACCGAGGCGCGCCGTGAGGCGATCCGCGCCGCGCGCCGCAGCGCACGCCCCGCGGGGGAGCAGCTGACCGAGGCGGTGGAGGATGACAGCGCTGAGGCCCCGCTCGCGACGGACGGAACCACCACGTACGGCGACCTCGTGCACTTCGATTTCACGGCGAATGAGTGCCGCTGCCTGGCGTGCGGTCACCGGCTGGGCACTGCGGGGGCGGACTTCCGCCGCGGCTGCCTGCTGGAGATCTCGGGCGTCGAGCAGGCGGGCCCGGGACGCGGTCAGGACTACGGACGCAATGCGGTGCAGCTGCGCCGGTTCTACTGCCCCGGATGCGCCCGACAGCTCGATGTGGAGGTCGCTGCGCCGACCGGCCCGCATTCCAGCTTCCGTGTGCTCGCACCCTCAGGCGCCTGAGCGCTCTCCAACGACACGATCAGGGGCAGGTGAGATGATGAGCAGCGGTTCTGAGACCTCGGACTGGTCGCGCATACCCGCGGCGCTCGCCTCCGACGTATCGGGGCGCTCAGGCGCGATGGCCGGCGCGATCCGGGCTTTGAGCGGTGATCGTCTGGTCGGCAGGGCGCATACCCTGCGCGTCGTGGCCGGTGACAACCGCAGCATCCACTTCGCGCTCGCCACGACGGAGCCTGGTTCCGTCCTCGTCGTCGACGCAGGCGGCTACGCCGATCGGGCCGTGTGGGGCGGGGTGCTCACGGAAGCGGCGATGCTTCGCGGGATCGCGGGGCTCGTCCTCGACGGCGCCATCCGCGACCTCGCGGAGATCCGGGAGCGGGGCTTTCCGGTCTTCGCTCGCGGCACGTCCCCTGCGGGCCCGCACAAGAGCGGGGGCGGGACGGCGCGCGGGATCATCAGCTGTGGCGGTGTAGCGGTCGCGCAGGGCGACCTGATCGTCGCCGACCTCGACGGTGTCACCGTCGTCCCTCAGGCCAGGATCAGCGCGACGCTGGACGCGGCCAAGAAGAGGCATTCGCTCGAACGGAGTTGGGTCGACAGGATCCGAGCCGGAGAGGACAGCGCGGCCGTGCTCGGACTCGGCCCTGAGCAGGTAGGAGAGTAATCATGCAATTGGCTCGCATCATCGACGGCGCTCAGGAGGAGTTCGCCGTCCGTCAGCGCGACACCGACCATTGGATGCCGATCAGCGGCCTCGGAATCGACGCTCGCAGCACCCGCGACGTGATCGAGCACTGGGACGAGCTCGTCTCGGCACTGCCGCAGTCGCGTGCCGCGATCGCGCCCGACATCGCACTCGGCTGCCCGGTGGTGGCGCCGGGGAAGATCCTCGCGATCGGACTCAACTACCTCGACCACATCAAGGAGACGGGTGCCACGCGGCCCGAGCGGCCGATCGTCTTCGCGAAGTACCCCAGCGCGCTCGCCGGCCCCGCGCAGGACACCCTGCACGACCCGTCGCTGACAGCGAAGCTCGACTACGAGGCGGAGCTCGCCGTCGTGATCGGCAGGCCTTCGCGACGCCTGACCCGCGACACGGCGATGGACGCCGTGTTCGGCTACGCCGTCGCCAATGACATCTCGGCACGTGACCTGCAGGTGACAGACGCCCAGTTCTCACGATCGAAGAGCTTCGACACCTTCTGTCCCATCGGGCCGTGGATCACGACCGCAGACGGGGTCCCCTCACCGGAGGACCTCTCCATCCGCTCGTCGGTGAACGGCGAGGTGCGCCAGAACTCCAGCACCGGCCAGATGCTGTTCGGCATCGTCGACCTGCTGGTCTTCCTGTCGTCGACCATGACGCTCTGGCCGGGTGATGTGATCCTCACCGGCACGCCTCCCGGTGTGGGCCTCGGATTCAATCCTCCCCGGTTCCTGGCCGCTGGCGACGTCGTCGAGTGCGCGATCGAGGGCCTCGGCTCGATCCGCAATCGAGTCGTGCTCGATGCGAGCGGGTGAGCCTTCCGCACCGGGAGCAGGCCGGCGGCGCTCGATGCGCGTCGCTCTTCGGTGTGCTGTGAGCGGGGCCGGGGTGCTCACTGCGGGGGAGTCACCCCGGTCCCACCCTCAGCGCAGGTCGTACACCCGCTTGTACTTGCCCTCACTGCGCGGCAGCGCGCCGGGCTCCTCCAGCACGACCTCGACCGTGGTGCCGATGTGCTGCTTGATCCGGTGCGCCAGTACCACCGTCGCTGCGCGGCACTCCTCGACGCTCAGTGCGGGATGCCGCTCGATGCGCACGGTCATCGAGTCCAGCCTCCCCTCGCGGCGCAGCTCGAGGACGAAGTGCGGTGTGAGCGCCTCCATGCCCATCACGAGCTCCTCGATCTGGGTGGGGAACAGGTTCACGCCGCGCAGGATGATCATGTCGTCGTCGCGGCCGGTGATCTTCTCGATCCTGCGCACGGCGGGATACGTCGAACCGGGCAGCAGCCTGGTCAGGTCGCGGGTGCGGTATCGGATGACGGGGAATGCCTGCTTGGTGAGTGAGGTGAACACCAGTTCGCCCAGCTCTCCGTCGCCCTTCACCTGACCGGTCTCGCCG
>NZ_JBASAK010000089.1:0-62469 GCF_049650565.1 Microbacterium sp. | reverse complement strand
ACGCGGCGATCACCGCGGCCCGCCACAGCATCCAGCAGTGGCCGATCTCACACGGCACGGTCGTGCTCGGCGGCGCCGACCTGCGAGTGCAGTTCACACCGATCGACCGCTACGAGTGGCAGGAACTGACCCGCCGCCACCCGCCCCGGCCCGACGTGCCACAGGATGCCGTCCACGGCTACAACCTGACCGCCGTCGTCGCAGCATTCCCCGGCATCACCGTCACCGACAACAACGGCGTGCAGCTCGACTGGGCGCAGGTCTGGGAACACCTCGCCGCCGCCTACCGTCGTGGCATCTCCGAGAGCATCTGGGCCGCGCACGAGATCCACCCGGATGCCGTGCCGACCGATCCGGCCGAGGAAGCAGCCCTCGCACGCGAGATGGGCGTGACCATCCGCGAGCTGAATGGCGCCACACCCGTCACAGTCACCTTCGACGCCGAAGGCAACCACCTGACGACATCCGTCACAACGCCACGGTTCGACACCCACGAGAAGGCGCTGCTGCTGGAGTCTCGTCGGGCTGAGCACGAACCGCGCGGCCGGCACGGGCTGAAGCTCAGCGAAGCCACCGACCCGGCGAACCAGTTCGCCTACCAGGTGCCACCGCCGCGACAGGACTGGGCGCAGAAGAAGCTCAATGAGGTGCAGGCCGCCTACATGAAGTCTCACCCCGGCGTCGACACCGACGCTCTCCTGTGGCGGGTCGAACGGGCGTGAGCGACGACCTCAGCGACCTGTACCGCGACCTCACCGACCTCGCCGACCTGGTGCCGGCCGAAGTGGAAACATCCATCGAGTACGCGGCGCAGGATGTCATGGACGAGTGGAAGAAGCTCGCCAAGCGCAACCCGATGGGCGACCTGTACACAGAATCGATCGACTACACCCTGAGCAGCTATGGCGCGTTCGGGCAGGGGGTCTACGCCGCGGAGATCGGCCCCGACACGGCACGCTACGGCGGGAAGACCGGCAAGGGGGGACTCGTGCCAGGCATGGGTATCTTCGATGACCCCGAGTCCACACCGATCGGCGTCACGCCCGTGCGCGCCCGCCGGCGAGCGGAACTCTTCGCCGCGGGTGAGCTGACACGGCGCATCGAGATCGCCGTGCAGCAGTCACAGGCGAGCCGGAACCTCTGAGTCAGCTCATCGTGATGGCGATGGGTCGCCGCTGCAGTCAGAGCGGTGTTCGTCAGGTGGGATGCCGCGTCGAAGATGATCTTCTTCCCAAGGTCGCGCCAGAGGCTCGACTTCTCGGGCGATCGAGCTTCGGGGAGCAGTCGCAACCGGCGACGCAACCCGAGCGGCCGAAACCGAAGCGCCGACCGCTCACAGACTTTGCTCGCGATGCGGGCTGGGACATCCGCAAGGCCGCGGAACGGCTCAAGCGGATTCGGGAGGACGACCGTTCTCACGCCCAGCATCACGGCGACGGACACCGCGACCGTCCCGACGCCGGCCGCACCCGGTATGAGGACAAGGGATAGCCGAACCAATCGCGCATGACACACCCATCGTGACGCCCAGCATCGACACCCCACGCCGAGAGCGGCACGCGCGCACAGGGTGTTCGGCGACGACGTGAGGCGCATCCGCGACTTCAACAGTTGCGTGGCCGGGGTGCTGGCGAGCACACGTGGCGAGGTCGTGCACTCATGATGCGCGCACTCTGGGTTGGGCTGGTGCTCGCCGTGGTCGCGACGATCGCGTTCGCACCGTCCGGTGAGCCGGCGAGGCCGGAGCCGGGCGCACGCCGCATCATCGCCGCAGTGTTCGGGGTGAAGCCATGAGCACGCCGAGTGTGGAGCGCACCGCAGCGCAGCAGCTCGCCACGGCACGCCTCCTGCTGGGGCAGTTCGAGGCACAGCTACGCGAGTGGAAGCACATGGGGCCGAAGAAGCGTCAGAGGTCGGCGCGTGGCCGTGACCTGGCACGCCGCATGGACGGGCTGAAGCAGGGGCACGCGACATGGACGGCGAGGGTCGCTGACCTCGAGGCCCGAGCATCCGTAGAGGACGGGGCGTGAGGGTGCAGCTCCGGGTAGTGCTGGACATCACCCGGCACAGGCCGGAGACACCCGGCACGCCCGCCGTGCTCGAGGTACAAGGCGTACAGGTAGAGCAGGCAGCACAGCCCCGGTACGCAGGCTTCGCACCACAGGAGGACTGATGGGCGTCAGGCAGGGGGCGAAGTGGCGTGCCGTACGGGAGAGGGTCATCCGCGAGGAAGACATCTGCCACATCTGCCGGGAGCCGGTAGACAAGTCCCTGCCGTACAAGGATCCACGTACAGGCCTGATCAACGGGCGGTCGAAGTCAGTCCACCACCTGGATCCACACCCGACACCGGAGACGGTAGCCATCCGCTCCCGCCTTCGGCTCGCTCACCTGTCATGCAATAGCAGTCAAGGTGACGGCTCACGAGTGAAGTCGAAGACATCAACACGATGGTGAGCCATGCACAGTGAGGCATGCGACGCACGTGAGGCATGCCCGCGACGGCACGCGACACCGCGGGGTGGGGGCCACCCCCTGCCCCTCATCCCACGGGTACCGCCGGGGAGTCGCCTTTTCTCTCCCCACATGAAATAAGCGAGTTCCTAGGAGGTCTGATGGGGCTTTCCGATGAGATCGCCGTGGAGCTTGACCGGCTCGAGGTGGATGGATGGCAGCGGACGATCGCGCTCGACCTCGCGGACAGCGTGGAGCAGCGTGGCACCGTTTCTGCCGCGGCATTGCTGCGAACGCACATGATCGAGTTGGCCCGGGAGTACGACGACGGCCCCGCCGAGACGAGCGCTGTCGATGCGATCCGCGCCACGATGAGGGCTTCCCATCCTGCGATGGCGCGCGGGCGGAATAAGCGGGAATCAATTCCCCGAAAATCACCCGGGGCGAATAAATCCGTGCCCGCTGTGAATAAATCCCGGGCCTGTGTGGACTGCGGCGCCAAGCTGCCGGCACACACAGGCCGAGGGCGCCCGCGCGTGCGGTGCGCCGGCGGGTGCACACCGAACCTGAAGGAGAAGTGATGGCCGTAGACCGTCTAGAAGAGCTGCTGGCGAAGCAGCGGCAGATCATCGAGGCTGTCCAGCCCGTCGACGTGCCCGTGCTGCTCGGCGACGACGTGGTGACCGTCCGTATCCCGCATCTCGGGAAACGGTTCGATGCCCTCGCAGAGAAGCACTCGCCGAACATCATGTTTCGCGACGCCGCGGGCTGCTGGTTCAACGCTGATGCCCTCGCCCGCGACTACCCGGATGTGCTGCTGATCGACGGGGAACAACAAGACGACCTGTACGTGCTGCGGAACAAGACCGCCGTCTACAGGTGGGGCGAGATCTACGACGCGTTGTCCGGTGAGGACAAGGGGCTGATCATCTCTGTGATCTGGGGAATGTACATCGGCGAACCCGCCGAACGGAAACGGAAGGCGGTAGCGAATGGCTGATCGTCCGATCAGGGTCACGCTCTCGGCGCAGGTCGCCGGGTACGTGAAGGGCATGAAGGATGCCGCGAAGTCCACGAAGGATGTCAAGGATGCCGCAGACGGCGTTACCGGCAAGGCCCGCGACTACCGATCCGCACTCGATGAGCTGGGGAAAGCCGGAGCCGTGATGGGCGGGCTGCTCGCCGCGGGCATCGGCGTCGCCGTCGTCAAGGCGGCGGAGTTCGATTCGGCGATGTCGAACGTGCGGGCCGCGACTCACGAGAGCACTGAGAACATGGATGCGCTGCGGCAGGCGGCGATCGATTCTGGCGCTTCAAGTGTGTTCAGTGCCACTGAGTCGGCGAACGCTATCGAAGAGCTGGCGAAGGCCGGCGTGAGCACCAAAGACATCCTGAACGGCGGGTTGAACGGCGCGCTGGATCTCGCCGCAGCGGGCGGTATGGGCGTCGCGGATGCCGCAGCCGTCGCCGCGACGACGCTCGGGCAGTTCCGCCTCGAGGGTGATCAGGCCTCACACGTTGCCGACCTGCTCGCCGCCGGCGCCGGGAAGGCTATGGGCGATGTCTCCGACCTCTCGTCGGCGCTCGCCCAGTCCGGCGTTGTCGCGCAGACGTTCGGGATCTCCGTGGATGACACGGTGGGAACCCTCGCTGCGTTCGCGAACGCTGGGATGCTTGGGGCGGACGCTGGAACCAGCTTCCGCACGATGCTGCTGCGGCTCTCCAACCCGACAGGCGAGGCCGCGACTCTGATGGAGAGTCTGGGGATCAACGCCTATGACGTCGGCGGGAAGTTCGTCGGCATGCAAGCGCTTGCCGGGCAGCTCGAGAAGGGTCTATCAGGTCTGACGCAGGAGCAGCGGAACGCGGCGATGGCCGTGATCTTCGGGCAGGACGCCATTCGGGGCGCGAACATCCTCTACACCGAGGGCGCCAAGGGCATCGGCGAGTGGAATGACCAGGTGAACGACACCGGCTACGCGGCCGAGACTGCGCGCATCCGGCTCGACAACCTGAAGGGCGATGTCGAAGCCCTCGGCGGCGCGTTCGAGACTGCACTGATCGATACGGGGTCGGAAGCGAACGACATCTTGCGGTCGATGGTGCAGGCGCTCACGGGGCTGGTTGACATGTATAACGGGCTGCCGGACGGCGCGAAGCAGGCTGCGCTGATGATCGGTGGCGCGACTGCCGCAGTCGGGCTGGGTATCGGAGTAGTTTCGAAGGCTGTGCCTGCGTGGAACAACTTGAAGACCGCGGTCACGGGCGCCGGGTGGAGCATGCGGGGCGTCGTCGGGGCCGGTGCGGTGGCAGGCCTCGCGTTGGGTGGCCTGATGCTCATCGTCGGGGAGATGGCATCCAAGCATGCTGAGGCACGTCAGAAGGCCCAGTCGTACGCGGACACTCTCGAGGAGTCCACGCACAAGATCACGAAGGCTACCGGAGATCTCGTAGATGAGAACCTGGCCGCGAAGGACAGTTTCCTGTGGTGGGAGCAGCCGTCCGCATACGACCGGGCCGAGGATCTTGGTGTGTCCCTCGGCACTGTGAAGGATGCTGCGCTCGGGAGCACGGACGCGCTCAAGAAGCTGAAGGATGTCCAGGAGGCTGCTGACAAGGCGTACGAGAAGTCGCGTGGTCACGGCAAGGAGAACGAGCTTCAGCTCCTCAGCCGGAAGGAAGCTACTGATGCGCTGGTGGGTTCGGTCATCGGTGAGAACGATTCGATCAACGAGGCGATCCGTGTCAGCGAGCAGAAGCAGGAGTCGGACAAGAACTCGGCGGAGTCCGCGAAGGCGTCCGCTGATGGCGCGAAGACCGCAGCCCAGGCGTACCAGGAGCAGGCCGATTCGACGCAGGATCTGAACGGGCAGCTGTCCAAGCTGATCGACACGATCAACAAGGCCAACGGCGTCAACAGTGATGCGATCACCGCGAACGCTGACTATGAGGAAGTGATCGACAAGGTTGCCGCGCAGATCGACAAGATCAACGCGGGCACGGACGGGTACGCGAAGACCCTTGACATCACTACACAGGCCGGGCGCGACAACATGCAGATGTTGCAGGAGCTTGCGGAGAACTCGCAGAACGCGGCACAAGCTCAGTTCGAGCTTGATGGTGACACGGCCGCGTACATCGAACGGCTCAAGGATGGTCGGCAGAAGCTCATCGACTCCGCGAAGGCGATGGGCGCGTCCGAGGACGCAGCCCAGGCACTCGCCGATCAGATCTACAAGATCCCGTCTGAGAAGGAGATCCAATTCCTCGCTGACACGTCACGCGCGGCATGGACGATCACCGACTTCGTGAACAGGTATGGCAGCCTGCGGGGCACGATCGAGTACCGTGCGCAGCTCCCCGACCTGAACGGAGCAGCGTCCGGCAGCGGAAGGCCCGGAATGGCATCCGGCGGGCCGGTCACCGGCCCCGGCCCGAAAGGCGTGGACTCGGAACTGCGCTGGCTCGCACCAGGAGAACATGTGCTCACCGCCTCAGATGTCGACGCGCTGGGCGGGCAAAATGCGGTGACGACGATGCGCGCCGGGCTACATTCCGCCGACCCAACACGGCGCTCTGAGGCCGTTTGGATGGAAACGAGCAATCGCGCGGGACTCGCGGCAACTCAGGCAGCCCCGAGCGCGCCCGCAACTGTGGGCGGCATCCGCGCCGGGGACGCGCTAAGGCTCGTCGTGGATGGCAGGGAGTTCACGGCGTTTGTAGATGCACGCGCGGATGGTCGCGTGGCCGCGCGCGGTGAACGACTTGCGCTGGATCTCCGGAGCGGCCGTAGGAGGGACATGTGAGGGCGGCGCGGGGCGTGGCGTGAGGGATCTCCTCACACCACGCCCCGCCGCTCGTCGTATGTCTGTAACTTCTCCGGCATGAGCACAATTGAAGGGCTGATCCGAACAGCCGTCCGCACCGAACTACAGCAGCTCGAGGAACGACTGACAGCCGTGATCAGGGCCGAGATCGCCGCGGCCGCGCGCGACGTGTCGTGTCGGCCGGCCAGCACGACGCGTCTCGCGGATCCTCGCGACGCGTCATCGGGCGTCTGGTTGACGACTGCGGAAGCGGCGGCGCTACTTGCGCTCAGCCCCAAGACGTTGGCGAACTGGCGGGCGCTTGGGCAGGGGCCGGCTTATCGCCGCGCTGGTCGGGTTGTGCGTTACGACCGTGCCGTGGTTGGAGAGTTCATGGTGTGAGGCATCATGGCGAGCATGACCACCGTCGTTCGCTTGTATTCGATCCCTGACACTGCTGACCTCCTGGCCGTCTCACGCGCTACTGTCTACCGGCTCATCCGAGCGGGGGAGCTACGCGCCGTCACACGAACCATCATGCGTATTCGCGCCGACGACCTTCAGGCCCACGTCGACGCGATGCCGACCGTTCGCACGGCGGTGCAGTCATGATCCAGTCATGATCACTGGCAGTTGAACGTCGATTGAGGGTTATCGGCGGGGAACTGGGATCCCTGATCCTGCCGCATGATTCCGCGGTGGGGGGATGTCAGGTTAGATGTGGGGCAGAGCGTGGAATTAGCTTCGAAGTACCAATGGGTTCAGGGTTCAAGTCCCTGGGGGTGCACGGACAGGCTCCGGATACTCTCGCCAGTATCCGGGGCCTTTCTGCTTCTTCGGCTCAGAGGCCTTGCGCCATGAGTGCAGCGGCATCCTCCACGGTGTCGACCAGGTGCACGTGCGGCTGCATGGCACGGCCACGGGCGAGCGCCTTCAGCAGCGGCCAGGCCGGGTATGTCCGCGTCCAGTACTCCTTGCCCACCAGCACCATCGGCGCGGTGGAGGACTCGTCGGCGTAGTAGTTCTCGCAGGCGTCCTGGAAGATCTCCTGCACGGTGCCGCCCACGCCGGGCAGGAACACGATGCCCGCCTGGCAGATCTCCAGCAGGATCGCCTCGCGCTGCGCGTTGCGGAAGAACTTCGCGATCGCGCTCGCGAACGCGTTGGGCGGCTCGTGGCCGTAGTGCCAGGTGGGAATGCCGAGCGAGTCCGCGCCGTGCGGGAACAGTTCGCGCACGGAGAATGCCGCCTTCACCCAGTCGTCGATGCTGGGCCTGAAGGCCGGCGCCCGGGCCAGCACGCGCAGGGCCTCATCCACGGCATCCGGGCTCTCGCGCGCCAGATAGGCGCCGAGGTTCACCGCCTCCATCGCGCCGGGGCCGCCGCCGGTGGCGACCGTGTGGTTCTGCGCGAGCATCCGCCCCAGCCGGGCGCCGTCGGCGTAGCCGACGCCGCCGCGCACCGCGTCGTGCCCGCCCATCACTCCCACCAGGCGCCTGCCGTGGATCCACCGCTCCAGCGACAGGCCGATGCTGTGGTCGTGCAGGGACTCCGCCAGTGCTCCATCGCCGTCGGCTCCCACGCGCTGCGACCAGGCGTAGACGCGGGCGTCGAAGCTCTGCGCGTAGTCGGCTGCGTCGTACAGCTCGTCGGGCGTGTACAGCGCGGCGCGATACGTATCCACGGGGGAGTCGGGCACGGTGGGGAAGACCACCGCGCCCCGCGCACGCACGAAGTCTTCGTCGTCGTCCTGCAGCCTGCACCCCAGGAACAGGGCGCCGGCCACCTCCACCGAGCGCAGGGCCCGACCACGGGCGCTCAGGTCCAGGGATCGCAGCCGCCAGCCCGACAGCGATCGCGCACCCGAGGAGAGCCGTCGGTCGAAGTCCTGCAGGGAGTCGACGTTGATGACCTGGCCGCGTGTACGCCTCATGCCTCGAGATTACGGGCGGGACTCTTCCGCCTGCCGCGACGCGGTGACATCATGGCGAAGAGGAGGTTGTCATGATCGAGCTCGAGGATGTCGACACCGACGAGGACGGCGCGCTGACCGCCGACGTCGAACTGCCCGGTGGCCGCCGCGTCACCGTCGAGTACGAGTTCGACGAGGAGTTCGAGCGCGACGACGATGACGACGAAGGCGACGACGAGGAGGACGACTACGTCGAGCGCGAGGACCTGCCGGACCTCGAGACCATGCGCGCGACCGTGCAGCACGCGCTGTCGCGCCTGAGCAGGGAGATCCTCGACGCACGAGAAGGCGAGGTCGTCGACGAACTGGTGGAGGCTTCGGCCGAGGACGACGACGAGGTGGACCTCGAGCAGGCCCGCCGCGCGCTGGCCGAGGACATCGCGCTGGATGGCGTGGTGGTGTTCGGAGACGGCGGCATGACGCTGCTGTACATCGCTCCGGAGGAGTACCCGGACCTGATCATCTACTGCCTGCTCGACGAGGACCTCGAGATCGACGACCTCATGGTCGAGTAGCGCTCATGCGACGCGGATGACTTCTCCGCCGGTCAGCGAGCACAGCTGCGCGAAGGTCAGCGGCATGACGGTGTGCGGCGTGCCACCGGCGGTCCACACCTCGTCGTAGGCTCGCAGGGCTTCATCCAGGTAGGTGCGCAGCGGAGCCGGATGCCCGACCGGTGCCACGCCGCCGATGGCCTGGCCGGTGGCCTCGCGGACCATCGAGGCAGACGCCATGGACACGGCATCCGCTCCCACGCTGTGCGCGAGCACCGCGAGGTCGACGCGGTGCGCGCCGCTGGTCATCACGAGGATCGGCTCGTCGTCGGCCGTCAGCACCAGGCTGTTGGCGATGGCTCCCACCTCGCAGCCGATGGCGGATGCCGCGAGCGCCGCCGTGCGGGCGGAATCCGGCAGAACCCGGATGCCGCTTTCGATTCCGGCTGCCACCAGGTGCTCCTGGACGATGCGACTGCGCGCGGGCAGCTCCTCGGCTGTGGTCATCTTCGACTCCTCGACTCGGGCGCCGCTCAGGCGGCGTCACCCACGAGGATAGCGGCGGCGTCGTCCACCTCGGGGGAGCCTGCGTCGTCGATGTGCGCGAGTGCCCGGCGGCCCAGCAGGATCGTGAGCGCCGCGACCAGCACGGATGCTGCGGCGAACAGGTACGGCACGGTGTCGCCGTAGGCGTGGGCGAAGGCAGCCGCCACAGGGGGTGCCATCGCCCCGCCGACGAAGCGCACGGCGGAGTACGCCGACGAGGCGACAGCGCGGGGCAGGTCGGTGGACTCCATCACGGCCTCGGTCAGCACCGTGTTCATCACACCCAGCAGCAGGCCGCCGACGATGATGCAGATCACCAGCGCCATGGCGCTCGCCACGACCAGCCCGGCGACGACGAGGTCGATGGCGAGCAGCGGGAGGACGACGAGCATGACGGCGGTGCGGGAGATCCGGCGCATGAGGGCGGGAGCCACCCACACGCTGGTGATGGCGAGTGCCACTCCCCAGCCGAAGAACGTGAAGCCGATACCCATGGCGCCGAAGCCCAGCGGGAACGGCGAGAACGCCAGCAGCACGAAGAAGCCGATGTTGTAGAACAGCGCGGCGACGGCCAGGATCGCCAGTGCAGGGCGGCCCAGGGCGCGGAACGGAGCGGAGAACGGCATCGGCTCACGCTTCTCGCCGTCGCCTCGGACCAGCGCCAGCACGGCGATGAAGCCGATGGCCATCAGCACCACCACGCCGAAGAACGGGCCGCGCCAGCTCATCTCGCCGAGGAACCCGCCCAGCAGCGGGCCGACCGCGATGCCCAGGCCGAGGGCCGCCTCGTACAGCACGATGGCCGCGCCGCTGCCGCCGGTGGCGGCGCCGACGATGGTGGCCAGTGCCGTGGAGATGAACAGCGCGTTGCCCAGGCCCCAGCCGGCGCGGAAGCCGATGACGCCGTCCACGCTGCCACTCATCGCGCACAGCAGGGCGAACACGACGATCAGGCCGAGACCGGCCAGCAGCGTGGCCTTGGCGCCGATGCGGCTGGAGACCCAGCTGGTGATGAGCATGGCCAGGCCCGTCACCAGC
Source organism: Microbacterium sp. (assembly GCF_049650565.1). GTDB lineage: Bacteria > Actinomycetota > Actinomycetes > Actinomycetales > Microbacteriaceae > Microbacterium. The sequence goes on along the minus strand of NZ_JBASAK010000089.1, from coordinate 52,159 downwards.
AGGTAGCTGGTGAACAGCAGTTCGGTCTGCACAGGGGTGGCCTGCAGCGACTCCGCGATGGCGGGGAGGATCGGGTCGACCAGGCCGATGCCCATGAAGGCGACGACGCAGGCGAATGCGACCGCCCAGACCTGTGCGGGCTGCTTCCAGACCGATCCCTGTGGTGTTCCGCTCATGCGGGTGCTCCTGTCGTGGTGGGTTCCTGTGCGTGTGCGGCGAGGATGCCGGCGGCGCGCCGCAGCACGGCCCACTCCTCCTCGTCGAGGTCTGCGAAGCGCGGTGCGAGCGTGTCGCGCATCTCGGCGCGCCATGCCCGCAGGTGGGCGAGGCCCCCGTCGGTCGCGTCGACGAGTGTCGCGCGGGTGTCGGCAGGATCGGTGGAGCGGGAGACGAGGCCCGCCTGCTCCAGCATGCCGACCAGCCGCGTCATGCCCGGCTGCGTGGTGCGGGCAGCCAGCGCCAGGGCGCCGATCCTCATCCCGCCCTGCCGCTCCAGGATGCTGAGGGCGCGCCACTGCGCGGACGGCGCGTCGTTGCCGGCATCCTGCGCGGCGAACCGCGCGAGAGCGTGGGCGGCCATCACGATCGAGGGGATCACATCCGCGTTTTGCATACCAACGAGTATATATCAAACGGTATGTATTGAGGTCGGGGAGTCGCGGCCTTCGCGACGTCCACCGCGCGGCCTCGCGTCGTATCCGACCGGGCCGGGACGGCCGGCGATGCTGGAACCGTGTCACCGGCGTATCGTCGATGGTGTCGGTAGCTGTCGCGCAATGCAGCGGGATCGCGAGGTCGCGGCTGAGCTGGACGCCGAGGTGGTCGCCGGGGAGCCGAAGAGCGCAGATGAGCTGATCGGCCTTCGGGACCTGCTCCGCGGAAGGACGGCCGCGCCGCCCGTGCGCCGAGATCGGCCCATCGTGCTCGACGGCACGCATCCATCACCCGGGCACTGCACCCGGACGCCACGGAAGGGGCCGCACGATGATCGAACAGGATCTCGCCGGACGGCGGGCCATCGTCACGGGAGGAGCGAGCGGAATCGGCCTCGCGTGCGCGCAGGAGTTCGCGCGCCGCGGCGCGCACGTGACCATCGCCGATCTGAACGCGCAGGCGGCCTCGACCGCGGCCGAGGAGATCGGCGGCAAGGTGTGGGAGGTCGACCTCTCCGACACGAGCGTGCTGGAGGGCGGCCCGCACGGTGTCACCAGCAACTGCATCAACCCCGGGTACGTGCGCGCTCCGCTGGTCGAGAAGCAGATCGCCGACCAGGCGCGCGTGCACGACATCCCGGAGAGCGAGGTGGTGGAGCGGGTCATGCTCACCGAGAGCGCCATCAAGCACCTGGTGGAGGCGACGCAGGTCGCGTCCCTGGCCGGCTGGCTGGTGTCGGATGCCGCAGGCATGGTCACCGGCGCCTCGTACACGATGGACGGCGGATGGAGCGCCCGGTGACTGGCGCACGTCCGTCGCGCGATCGGCATCCCGCCTGCGGCTGGTCGCGTACGCGGGCGACTGCCGGGTCGGCGGGATGGCGCCGCTGATCCGCGCCGAGCCGGGGCTGACTCAGCGCCGCGCGCCGGCGATGCGCGACGACAGCTGGTGCGCGTGCGCGAGCAGGGTGCGGCCGAGCTGCGGCATCCGGTCGGGGCCGAAGCGGAACTCCGCACCGGTCAGACTCAGAGCCCATTCGGCGCGGCCCTCCCGGTTGAACACCGCGGCGCCGATACCCCAAGAGCCCTCCACGATCAGGCCCGGGTTGATGGCGTAGCCGCGGGCCTTGGTCTCGGCCAGGCGCCTGCGCAGCGGGGCAGGGCCGTGCGGGGCTCCCCAGCGCTGTTCCAGCTCGGGGTGGCGCTCCAGATAGGCATCCATATCGTGGGCGGGCAGGAACGACAGGATCGCGATGCCGGCACTGGCGACGCCGAGCGGGAAGCGGATTCCCTCGCTGAGCACGAACGAGCGGATCGGGAACGGGCCCTCCTCGCGGATCAGGCACACGGTCTCGTCCGCCCGCCGCGCGGAGAGGAACGCGCTCTCCTCGGTCTGCACAGCCAGCGACCGCACGATGTCGCGGGCGAGCTCGGTCACGTCATAGCGCGAGGCCGCGACGGTTCCCATCAGGTACAGCTCCGGACCGGGGGTCCAGCGCGAGGTCACCGGGTCCTGGTCCACCAGCCCCTCCACGCGCAGCGCGGTCAGCAGCCGATGAGCCGTGGAGCGGCTGAGTCCGGCATCCGCCGCCAATCGGTGCAGGGCAGCGCCGTCGGCCGTGGCCGAGACCAGCCGCAGCAGCGACGATGCGCGGGCGATGGCCTGCGCGCCGGGTACCGTGCGGCGACTGGGGGAGGATGATTCCATAATGTGGACGCTAGTCGGATCTGTGACCACATCGCAAGCATCCGCTTGCCGCTCCCACGCGATGCGACGGATGCTGGAGGGGAACCATCACGAAGGAGTGACCTGTGATCGACAAACAGTTCGCAACAGCGGCCGAGGCCGTCGCCGACATCCCCGACGGCGCCTCTCTCGCCGTCGGAGGCTTCGGACTCTCGGGCAACCCGATGATCCTCATCGAGGCGCTGCTCGCCCAGGGGACCACGGGCCTGAGCGTCGTCAGCAACAACTGCGGCGTGGACGACTGGGGGCTGGGCGTGCTGCTGGGCGCGCAGCGCATCCGCAAGATGACCTCGTCGTACGTCGGCGAGAACAAGGAGTTCGAGCGGCAGTTCCTCGAGGGCGACCTCGAGCTCGAACTCACCCCGCAGGGCACCCTGGCCGAGAAGCTGCGCGCCGGCGGTTCCGGCATCGCCGCGTTCTACACGCAGACCGGCGTCGGCACGCAGGTCGCCGAAGGGGGTCTGCCGCGCCGGTACAACGCCGACGGCACGATCGCCGTCGCCTCCCCGGTCAAGGAGACCCGCACCTTCGACTTCCACGGCCAGCCGCGGGAGTTCGTGCTGGAGGAGTCCATCACCACCGACTTCGCGCTCGTGCACGCGCTGAAGGGCGACCGGCACGGCAATCTCGTCTTCAACATGGCCGCCCGCAACTTCAACCCGCTGGCAGCCATGGCCGGCCGCGTGTGCATCGCGCAGGTCGAGCAGCTGGTCGAGCCCGGCGAGCTGCCGCCGGATGCCGTGCACCTGCCGGGCGTGTTCGTGCATCGCGTCGTGGAGGTCGGCTCCGGCATCGAGAAGCGCATCGAACGGCGCACCGTCAAGGGAGGGAACTGATCATGGCACTCACCCGTGAGGAGATGGCGGTCCGCGCCGCGCAGGAGCTGACCGACGGCTCGTACGTCAACCTCGGCATCGGACTGCCCACCAAAGTGCCCAACCACGTGCCCGACGGCGTCACCGTCGTGCTGCAGTCCGAGAACGGCATCCTCGGCGTCGGGCCGTACCCGACCGAGGAGGATGTCGACGCCGACCTGATCAATGCGGGCAAGGAGACCGTCACGCTGCTTCCCGGCGCGGCGTTCTTCGACTCCGCCACCAGTTTCGGCATGATCCGCGGCGGCAAGATCGACACCGCCATCCTCGGGGCCATGCAGGTGTCCGCGACCGGCGACCTGGCCAACTGGATGATCCCCGGCAAGATGGTCAAGGGGCCCGGCGGTGCGATGGATCTCGTGCACGGGGCCGGACGCGTGATCGTCCTGATGGAGCATGTCGCCAAGGACGGCTCCGCCAAGATCGTGAACGAGTGCTCCCTGCCGCTGACCGGGCGAGGAGTGGTCGACCGCATCATCACCGACCTCGCCGTGATCGACGTCACCCCCGAGGGACTCGTGCTCATGGAGACAGCACCAGGGGTGAGCGTGCAGGATGTCATCGACGCCACCGAGCCGGCGCTGACCGTCTCGGAGAATCTGGAGGAGAAGTCATGAGCGACATCGTCATCGTCGCAGCAGCCCGCACCCCGCAGGGGCGACTCAAGGGACAGCTGGCATCGTTCACCGCGCCGCAGCTGGGATCGTTCGCGATCCGCGGCGCCCTGGAGCGGGGCGGAGTCGCGCCGGGCGACGTGGATGCCGTCATCATGGGTCAGGTGCTGGCGGCCGGCTCCGGCCAGAACGCCGCGCGCCAGGCCGCCATCGGGGCAGGCATCGGCTGGGATGTTCCCTCCAGCTCGGTGAACAAGGTGTGCCTGTCGGGCATGACCGCCGTCATCGACGCCTACCGGATGATCAGCCTGGGAGACGCCACGACGGTCGTCGCCGGCGGCATGGAGTCCATGACCCGCGCGCCGCACCTGCTGATGGGCTCCCGCGACGGGTGGTCGTACGGCACCGTCGAGGTGCTCGACCACATGGCGTACGACGGGCTCACCGACGCCTACGACCGCGAGAGCATGGGCGCCTCCACTGAGCGGCAGAACCCGCGCTACGAGATGACCCGCGAACTGCAGGATGCCGTCGCGGCGCTCTCGCACCAGCGCGCGGCCGTCGGGCAGTCCTCAGGGGCCTTCGACGCCGAGATCGTGCCGGTCACCGTGCAGCCCCGCAAGGGCGATCCGGTCGTGCTCACCAAGGACGAGGGCGTGCGGCCGGACACCACCGTGGAGACGCTCGCGAAGCTGCGCCCGGCCTTCGCCGAGGGCGGCACCATCACCGCCGGAAACTCCTCGCAGATCTCCGACGGCGCGGCTGCGGTCATCGTCACCACCCGTACGAACGCCGAGGCGAAGGGGTGGCCGGTGCTGGCGGTCATCGGCGCCAACGGACAGGTCGCCGGCCCCGACAACTCGCTGCAGGCGCAGCCGGCCAGGGCCATCGAGAAGGCGCTGTCCAAGCAGGGCATCACTGCCGCCGACCTCGACCTCGTCGAGATCAACGAGGCCTTCGGCGCCGTGGTCGCGCGCTCGCAGCAGGAGCTGGGGCTGTCGAGCGACATCGTCAACGTGCACGGCGGCGGCATCGCCATCGGTCATCCGATCGGCGTCAGCGGCACGCGCCTGATCGTGCACCTCGCGCACGAGCTCGCGAAGCGCGGCTCGGGCACCGCGGTCGCGGCCCTCTGCGGCGGCGGCGGCCAGGGCGAGGCGCTGGTCCTCACGCGCTGAGACGACTGCGACGCTTCGACGGGCTCAGCGACCCAGTCATAGCGGTCCCTGAGCCTGTTGAAGGGTCGTCGCCCCGTCAGTGCCTGGCGGCCTTGGCGGACTTCTCGGTCTCCTTGGTGGCCTTCTCCGCGGCCCTCAACTGCTTCTTCGCCCGCTTGGACTGCTTCGGAGCCAGCGGCGAGTCCGGCGCCACTGCGATGCCGTGTGCGTCGCGGCGGATGTCCACGGCGGCGCCGATGGCCAGGGCGAGGGTGATGCCCCAGCTCAGCCACGCCAGCACAGCGCGCCAGGTGATGGGGGCGTCGCGGGTGCCGCGCAGCAGTGACATTCCGGCCGTGATGGCGCCGATGAGTCCGGTGCTGAAGAGATACCGCATGGAATCACGTTAGCCGAGGTCCTCGCCCGCACGGGTAGACTGTCCGCAGTTCCGACTGTGTATCTACCGGCCGCCGGCTTCCCGGCGGACAGCGGCGGCACCCGACCCGGCGTCGGTCAGACGCCCGAGAGCCATGACACAGATCTCCTCCTCACCGAGCCTGCTCCGACTTGCGGGCCTGCCGTACTTCCTCATCGCGTTCGTCGCGAGACTGCCGTTCGCGATGATGGTCGTGGGCGTGCTGACGATCGTCGTCAGCGTGCGCGAGTCCCTCGCCCTGGGCGGTCTCACCTCCGCCGTCGTGGGTCTCGGCACCGCGCTGGTCGGCCCGTTCCTGGGCGCCGCCGCCGATCGCTACGGCCAGCGACTGGTGCTGGTGGCCGCGGCCGTGCTGAACTCGACGATGCTGGCAGCGTTCGCCCTGGTCGTCTACAGTCCGGCCGGCGACGCCCCGGTGCTGCTGGTGGCGTTCGCGATCGGCGCCACCGCGCCGCAGGTCTCGCCGATGTCCCGTTCGCGACTGGTCACCATCATCGACGAGCGGATGCCGGAGTCCCGGCGCGCGCGCACGACTTCGGCCACCATGTCCTACGAATCCGCCGCGGACGAGTCCGTGTTCGTGTTCGGCCCCTTCCTGGTGGGCGCGCTCGCGTCGTTCATCGCTCCCTGGGCGCCGATGGTGCTGGCATCCGCACTGACGCTGCTGTTCGTCGGCGCGTTCGCGCTGCATCCCACCGGCAGGCACGTGTCCATCACGCGAGCCGCAGACGGCAGCGCGCCCTCGGCGGCATCCGAGCTGTTCCGGCCGGTGCTGCTGGTGGTGGTCGCCGGCATCTTCGGCGTGGGGCTCTTCTTCGGCTCCACGCTCACCGCGCTGACCTCGTTCATGGCCGATCGGGGACTCCCCGAACAGGCGGGTCTCCTGTACGGCGTGATGGGCATCGGCTCCGCGATCCTCGCGCTCGGCGTGGCATGGCTGCCGCCCCGGTTCACGCTGCACGCCCGGTGGGTGTTCTTCGGCAGCATCCTGTTGATCGGCTCCGTGCTGGTGGCCACGGCATCCGAGGTCTGGATGATCGCGCTGGCACTGGCCATCCTGGGCATCGGCGTGGGCCCCGTGCTGGTCACGCTGTACAGTCTGGGCGCCGCACGCAGCCCGCTGGGCCGCTCCGCCACGGTGATGACCATGCTGGGGTCGGGCGTCGTCGTCGGCCAGGCCGCGGCAGCGGCCGTCACCGGCGCGCTGGCCGAGGGCGTCGGAACGTCCGCGTCGCTGCTCATGCCGTTGGCGGCATCCGTCGTGGTCGTGCTCTGCGGCATCCTCAACCGTTTCCTGTCAGCCGTCCGGCGCTGAGCATCGGATGCCTCTGTAGCCTGGAGGCACTGAGCAGAGGAGCCCTATGGTTGCCGCAGAATTCGTCGTCGTCGCCAACAGGCTGCCCGTCGACCGAGTCGTCACCGCTGACGGCGAGGAGATCTGGCGCACGTCGCCGGGCGGACTGGTGGCGGCATTGGAGCCGATGATGCACAGTGTCGACGGCGCATGGGTGGGCTGGGCGGGCATGCCCGACCTGGAACTCGCGCCGTTCACGGCCGACGGCATCCGCCTGCTGCCCGTGCCGCTGTCCGCGAGCGAGATCCAGCTGTACTACGAGGGCTTCTCCAACGACACGATCTGGCCGCTGTACCACGACGTGATCGCCCCGCCTCAGTTCCACCGGGAGTGGTGGGATGCGTACGTCACCGTGAACCTGCGCTTCGCCGAGGCCGCAGCAGCGGCCGTCGCGAAGGGCGGCACCGTCTGGGTGCACGACTACCAGCTGCAGCTGGTGCCGGAGATGGTGCGCAACCTGCGGCCCGACGTCACGATCGGATACTTCCACCACATCCCGTTCCCCGCGCACAGCCTGTACGCGCAGCTGCCGTGGCGGGATCACGTGCTGCGCGGCCTGCTGGGCGCCGATGTGATCGGCTTCCAGCGCGCGCAGGACTCCGCCAATTTCATCGCCGCCGTCAAACGCAGACTGGGATACGAGACGAAGGCGGCGCTGGTCGCCATTCCCGGCGGCCGCCACGTGCACGTGAAAGCCTTCCCCATCTCCATCGACACCACGCCGTACCGTGAGCTGGCGCGCCGCCCGGACATCCGCGCGCGCGCCGCCGAGATCCGTGCCGGCCTGGGCAACCCGAAGCACATCCTGCTGGGCGTGGACCGGTTGGACTACACCAAGGGCATCCGCCACCGGATCAAGGCGTACGGCGAGCTGCTGGATCAGGGGCGCATCTCGGTCGAGGACGCGACGTTCATCCAGGTCGCCAGTCCCAGCCGGGAGCGCGTGGACGCCTACGTGCACCTGCGCGACGAGGTGGAGCTGGCGATCGGACGCATCAACGGCGATCACGACACGCTGGGGCACACCGCCATCCGCTATCTGCATCAGGGCTTCCCGCGTGAGGAGATGGTGGCGATGTACCTGGCCGCTGACGTGATGCTCGTCACAGCCCTGCGGGACGGCATGAACCTCGTCGCCAAGGAGTACGTCGCCACGCGCGCCGACAACCGCGGAGTGCTCGTCCTCAGCGAGTTCACGGGGGCGTCCGACGAGCTCAAGCAGGTGGTGCGCGTGAACCCGCACGACATCGAGGGAATGAAGGACGCCATCGTCGCAGCGCTGGAGATGCCTCGAGAGGAACAGGCCAGGCGCATGCGATCGCTGCGCAAGCGCGTGCTCGAGCACGACGTCGACGCCTGGTCGCGCTCGTTCCTGAAGGCGCTCGAGCACGCCGCAGCCCACCGCCAACACCCCCATGAGCAGGAGCAGGCATGACCCGCCGCTGGATCGCTTCCACGCCTGATGCCGCCGTCAGCGCCATCGCCCGCACGCCCGTGCTGCTGGTGGCGCTGGACTTCGACGGCACCGCATCCCCGCTGGTGCCCGATCCGATGCAGGCCAGGGCGCTGCCCTCCGTCGCTGCCGCGGTGGCGCGGCTGGCCCTCCTGCCCGACACCGTGGTCGCCTACGTGTCCGGTCGCAGCCTGGTGCATCTGCGGGAGATCGCCGAGCACGACGACGACTCGCCGGTGATCCTGGCGGGCTCCCACGGCGCGCAGTACTGGTTCCCCGGCGAGGGCGAGGCGGATGCCGGTGAGACGACCCAGGAGCGCGAGCTGCGCGAGTCGCTGTTCGACGAGCTGGAGCCGCTGCTCGAGCAGTACCCCGGCGTGGAGCTGGAGCGCAAGACGTTCGGCGTGGGAGTGCACGGCAGACCCGCCGATCCGGCCGTGGAGCGGGCGGCGTTCTCCGCCGTCGATGAGGTGATGGCCCGCAGAGCGGCGCGGTGGCGGCGGCGCACCGGGGACCGCATCCTGGAGTTCTCCTCGAGGCAGGAGGGCAAGGACGCCGCGATCCGGGCGCTGCGCGATCGCACCGGCGCAACCGGCATCCTCTTCGCCGGGGACGATGTGACGGACGAGGACGCCCAGCGCGTGCTGGAGGACGGCGATCTCGGCGTGCGCGTGGGGGAGGGGCAGACCGCGGCGACGCTGCGCGTGGATTCCCCGCAGCAGATCGCCGAGCTTCTCGGCGTCATCGCGGCCGAACGCGCCACGGGGCGGGAATAGACTGCCGTCATGTCCACCCGAGAAGACCCCTCCGGCGCGCCCGGCGCGCATCCCGAAATCGACATCAAGCCGCGCAGCCGCGTCGTCACCGACGGCATCGAGGCCACCACATCCCGCGGAATGCTCCGTGCCGTCGGCATGGGCGACGCGGACTGGGACAAGCCCCAGATCGGCATCGCGTCGAGCTGGAACGAGATCACCCCGTGCAACCTGAGCCTGGACCGGCTCGCGCAGGCGGCGAAGGAGGGCGTGCACTCCGGCGGCGGCTACCCGTTGCAGTTCGGCACCATCTCCGTCTCGGACGGCATCTCGATGGGCCACGAGGGCATGCACTTCTCGCTGGTGTCGCGCGAGGTCATCGCCGACTCCGTCGAGACCGTGATGATGGCCGAGCGCCTCGACGGCAGCGTGCTGCTGGCCGGCTGCGACAAGTCCATCCCCGGAATGCTGATGGCCAGCGCGCGCCTGGGCCTGTCCAGCGTGTTCCTGTACGCCGGCTCCATCGCCCCGGGCTGGGTGAAGCTCTCGGACGGCACCGAGAAGGACATCACGATCATCGACTCCTTCGAGGGCGTCGGCGCGTGTCGTGCCGGCCGCATGACCGAGGAGGACCTCAAGCGCATCGAGTGCGCGTTCGCTCCCGGCGAGGGCGCCTGCGGCGGCATGTACACCGCCAACACCATGGCGTCGATGGCCGAGGCGCTCGGTCTCAGCATCCCCGGCTCCGCCGCCCCGCCTGCGGCCGATCGCCGTCGCGACTACTTCGCGCACCGCTCCGGTGAGGCCGTCGTCAACCTGCTCCGTCTGGGGATCACCACCAAGGACATCCTCACCAAGGAGTCGTTCGAGAACGCCATCTCGCTGCTGATGGCACTGGGCGGTTCCACCAACGCAGTGCTGCACCTGCTGGCCATCGCCAACGAGGCGGGCGTCGAGCTGAGCCTGCACGACTTCAACCGCATCGGCGACAAGGTCCCGCACGTGGGCGACCTCAAGCCCTTCGGCCAGTACGTCATGAACGACGTCGACCGGCACGGCGGCATCCCGGTGATCATGAAGGCGATGCTCGACGAGGGCTACCTGCACGGCGACGCGCTGACCGTCACCGGGAAGACGCTCGCCGAGAACCTGAAGGAGCTGGACCCCGACCCCATCGACGGCGAGGTCATCCGCACCTTCGACAACCCCATCCACGGCACCGGCGGCATCACGATCCTGCACGGCTCGATGGCTCCCGAGGGCGCTGTCGTGAAGACCGCAGGCTTCGACGCGGCGGTGTTCGAGGGCCCGGCACGCGTGTTCGAGCGCGAGCGCGCGGCCATGGATGCGCTGGCCGATGGCGACATCAAGGCCGGCGACGTGGTCGTCATCCGCTACGAGGGCCCCAAGGGCGGCCCCGGCATGCGCGAGATGCTGGCCATCACCGGAGCCATCAAGGGCGCGGGGCTCGGAAAAGATGTACTACTCTTGACGGACGGACGATTCTCAGGCGGCACAACCGGCCTGTGCATCGGCCACATAGCACCCGAAGCGGTGGACGCAGGTCCCATCGCCTTCGTGCGCGATGGTGATCTGATACGGGTCGATATCGCGGCTCGCTCCCTCGAGCTACTCGTCGAGGAGGCAGAGCTGAGCTCCCGCCGTGAGGGATGGGAGCCCCTTCCTCCGCGCTATACCCGTGGCGTCCTCGCCAAGTTCGCTCGCCTCGTGCGCTCTGCCTCGCAGGGCGCCGTCACCGGCTGATCCTCGGATCGGACCGGGTCGCTCTGCCTCGCAGGCTTGGAACTCATCAGATCATCTAGGAAAGACATGACTCCTCCCGATTCCGCAACCGCCGTGCCGCGGCCGCCGGCTCGTACCGCGTCCGCTCCCGAGATCTCGGGAGCGGAGGCGGTGGTCCGGTCGCTCGAGAACCTGGGCGTGACCGATGTATTCGGTCTGCCCGGCGGCGCGATCCTCCCCGTGTACGACCCGCTGATGGATGCCTCGAACCTGCGGCACGTCCTCGTGCGGCATGAGCAGGGCGCCGGTCACGCGGCGGAGGGATACGCGTCGGCATCCGGGAAGGTCGGCGTGTGCATCGCCACCTCCGGTCCTGGAGCGACCAACCTGGTCACCGCGATCGCCGACGCGTACATGGACTCCGTGCCGATGGTCGCGATCACCGGCCAGGTCTTCTCCACGCTGATGGGAACGGATGCCTTCCAGGAGGCCGACATCGTGGGCATCACGATGCCGGTCACCAAGCACTCCTTCCTGGTCAAGCGCGCGGCCGACATCCCCGGCGCCATCGCGGCGGCGTTCGAGATCGCCTCGACGGGCCGTCCCGGCCCGGTGCTCGTGGACATCACGAAGGACGCGCAGCAGGCGCTGGCGCCCTTCCACTGGCCGCCGAAGATGGACCTGCCCGGCTACCGCCCGGTGACCAAGGCGCACGGCAAGCAGATCCAGGCCGCGGCCGGCCTGCTCGCCGAAGCCAAGAAGCCGGTGCTGTACGTCGGCGGCGGCGTGATCCGCGGCCGCGCCTCCCAGGAGCTGCGCGTGCTGGCGGAGTCCACCGGTGCACCCGTGGTCACCACGCTGATGGCCCGCGGTGCGTTCCCCGACTCGCATCCGCAGCACCTGGGCATGCCCGGCATGCACGGCACCGTCCCCGCCGTGCTCGCGCTGCAGGAGGCCGACCTGATCGTCTCACTGGGAGCGCGGTTCGACGACCGCGTCACCGGCAAGGTGAAGCTGTTCGCCCCGCACGCGAAGATCGTGCACGTCGACATCGACCCGGCCGAGATCTCCAAGATCCGCACGGCCGACGTGCCGATCGTGGGCGATGTGCGCGACGTGCTGGTCGACCTGGACACCGCGTTCCGCGGCGTGATCGGAGGCGGCAGGCCCGACACCGAGGAGTGGTGGTCGTACCTCGACGGGCTGAAGTCGGAGTTCCCGCTGGGATTCACCGCCCCGACCGATGGCCTGATGTCGCCGCAGTACGTGATCCAGCGCATCGGCGAGCTGACCGGACCCGAGGCCGTGTATGCGGCGGGCGTCGGCCAGCACCAGATGTGGGCCGCGCAGTTCATCAAGTACGAGCGCCCCAACTCCTGGCTGAACTCCGGCGGCGCCGGCACCATGGGCTACTCGGTGCCCGCCGCGATGGGCGCGAAGGTCGCCGAGCCCGACCGAGTGGTGTGGTCGATCGATGGCGACGGATGCTTCCAGATGACGAACCAGGAGCTCGCGACCTGCGTCATCAACAACATCCCCATCAAGGTCGCCATCATCAACAACTCCTCGCTGGGCATGGTGCGCCAGTGGCAGACGCTGTTCTACAACGGACGCCATTCCAACACCGACCTGAACACGGGAGCAGGAACGGTCCGCATCCCCGACTTCGTCAAGCTCGCCGAGGCGTACGGCTGCCTCGCCATCCGCGTGGAGAGCGAGGACGAGGTGGATGCCGCGATCAAGCTGGCATTGGAGACGAACGACCGCCCGGTGGTGATCGACTTCGTCGTGAGCGCGGATGCCATGGTGTGGCCGATGGTCCCCCAGGGCGTCAGCAACAGCTACGTCCAGTACGCGCGCGACCACGCGCCGGCCTTCGACCAGGAGATCTGAATCATGGCATCGCATGTGCTGAGCCTGCTGGTGGAGGACACTCCCGGCATCCTGACCCGCGTGGCGGGGCTGTTCGCCCGCCGCGGGTTCAACATCGAGTCGCTCGCCGTGGGCGTGACCGAGGTGCCCGGCATCTCGCGCATCACGGTCGTCGTCGACGTCGAGGACCTGCCGCTCGAGCAGGTCACCAAGCAGTTGAACAAGCTGATCAACCTGATCAAGATCGTCGAGCTCGAGCAGACCTCGTCGGTGCAGCGCGAGCACATGCTCATCAAGGTGCGCACCGACAACAACACCCGCTCGAACGTGCTCGAGGTCGTCAACCTGTTCCGCGCCTCGGTCGTCGACTACGCGCCGGACGCGCTGGTGATCGAGGTCACCGGCGACCAGGGCAAGGCGCAGGCGCTGCTGCGCGCGCTGGAGCCGTTCGGCATCAAGGAACTGGCCCAATCGGGACTGGTAGCCATCGGCCGCGGCGGCAAGAGCATCACCGAGCGCGTGCTGCGCGGCTGACCGCACCGTTCAAGACAACTGAACTTCTGGGTCCCTGAGCTTGTCGAAGGGCCCCGAAAAAACCACAACCAAGGAGAAACAACACCGTGAGCACCGAGATCTTCTACGACGACGACGCCGACCTCTCGATCATCCAGGGCAAGAAGGTCGCCATCGTCGGCTACGGCTCCCAGGGGCACGCGCACGCGATGAACCTGCGCGACTCGGGCGTCGAGGTCGCCGTGGCCCTCAAGGAGGGCTCCAAGTCCATCGCCAAGGCGGAGGAGGCCGGCTTCCCGGTCAAGACCGTCGCCGACGCCGCCGACTGGGCCGACGTCATCATGATCCTCGCGCCGGACCAGACCCAGCGCACGATCTACACGGAGTCCATCAAGGATCACCTCAAGCCCGGCAAGGTACTGGCCTTCGCGCACGGCTTCAACATCCGCTTCGGATACATCGAGGCGCCTGAGGGAGTCGACGTCATCCTCGTCGCCCCGAAGGCCCCCGGCCACACGGTGCGTCGCGAGTTCGTCGCCGGCCGCGGCACCCCCGACATCGTGGGTGTCGAGCGCGACGCCTCCGGCAGTGCCTGGGCCCTGGCCCTGTCATACGCCAAGGGCATCGGCGGCACGCGCGCGGGCGTCATCAAGACGACGTTCACCGAGGAGACCGAGACCGACCTGTTCGGCGAGCAGGCCGTGCTGTGCGGCGGTGTGAGCCACCTGGTCCAGGCCGGCTTCGAGACGCTCGTCGAGGCGGGCTACCAGCCGCAGATCGCCTACTTCGAGGTGCTGCACGAGCTCAAGCTCATCGTCGACCTCATGTGGGAGGGCGGTATCGCCAAGCAGCGCTGGTCTGTCTCCGACACCGCCGAGTTCGGCGACTACGTGTCGGGTCCGCGCGTCATCGACGCCGGAGTCAAGGCGCGCATGAAGGAGGTGCTGGACGACATCCAGTCCGGTGCCTTCGCCAAGCGATTCATCGACGACCAGGACAACGGCGCCAAGGAGTTCCTGGCACTTCGCGAGAAGGAGCAGGGGCACCAGATCGAGGCCACCGGCAAGGAGCTGCGCGCGCTGTTCGCCTGGAAGCAGAACGACGAGGACTACGTGGAGGGCTCGGCCGCGCGCTGATCCACGCACCTCGCCGAAGGGCGCACCGGAATCCACCGGGGCGCCCTTCGGTGTTCTCGGAGCTGCGGATGCCGTGATGGGCTACTGCAGCACGACGCCCTCGCCGACCACGCGCAGCGCCACGCGGCGACCGGGGCGGGTGAGCGCCGTGTTCCAGTGCCTGATCGTGATGCTCGGCGCATCCGGAGGCAGTCGGGGATCGGCATCGGCGCGGGGCTCCAGATGGATGCGCACCGAGCTCTCCGCACCGAAGTAGATGCCGTCCTCGACGGTGCCGCGCACGGGCGAGTTCGCGACGATCTGCACCTGTTCGGGGCGAAGCATAAGCTGCACGTGCCCCTGTGCGGGAGGGTTGCGCACCGGTACGAAGCCGAGCGCGCACGACGCCAGAGAGCCGTCCAGCCACGCATCCAGCACGATGGCGTCGCCGAGGAACTCCGCGACGCCGCGATCGACGGGGCGGGTGTACACGACGAACGGATGCCCGGTCTGCACGAGCTCCCCGTCGCGCATCACCGCCACCTGGTCGGCGAAGCTGAGCGCCTCGGACTGGTCGTGGGTGACGAGGATGGCCGTGGTGCCCGCCTGGGCGAGGATCTCCGACACCGCACGGCGGGTGGCGGCGCGCAGCCCGGTGTCCAGCGCGGAGAACGGCTCGTCCAGCAGCATCAGCTCGGGCTCGCGGGCCAGCGCGCGGGCGATGGCCACACGCTGCTGCTGCCCGCCGGAGAGCTGGTCGGGGCGGCGGGTGGCGAAATCCTGGGGCAGGGAGACGAGATCCAGCAGATCGCGGACGCGATGTCGGCGCTCAGAGCGGCTCAGATACTCCAGTCCGAACGCGATGTTGCGCGCGACGGTCAGATGCGGGAAGAGCCCGCCGTCCTGCGTGACGTAGCCGATGCCGCGGCGGTGCACGGGAACCCACGGCGCGCCGGGGCCGGCGACCTGCGTGTCGCCCAGGCGCACCTGCCCGCTGTCGGGTCGCGCGAAGCCGGCGATCACCCGCAGCAGAGTCGTCTTGCCAGACCCGGAAGCGCCGACGATCGCGGTGGTGCCGCCCTGCTGCACGGCCAGGTTCACGCCGTGCAGCACCTCGCGACCGCCGTAGGAGGCGGTGACGCCCTCGACCAGCAGGTGCGCGGTCGGGATGGAGCCGGTCCCCGGTGCGGGCACGGCGCCGATGGATCCGAGGTTGCGCGCGGTCATCAGCTGGTCGCCTTCGTCTTCGAGATGGTCGTGGACTGCCGGAACAGCAGGTATGTCATGGGCGCCGACAGCAGGATGAGCAGCAGCGCGTACGGCGCGGCGCCGGCGAAGTCGATCTCGCTGGACAGGCTCCAGAACCTGGTGGCCAGGGTCTGCACGCCGATGGGGGACAGCAGCAGCGTGGCGGTCAGCTCGCCGGCGATGGCGAGGAACACCAGCGCCAGTGCAGCGGCCGTCGAGGGGGCGACCAGGCGCAGCGTCACGCTGAAGAACGCCCGCGCCGGTGTGCGCCCCAGTGCCTGCGCGGCCTCCTCCAGCTGCGGCGGCGCCTGCGCGATGCCGGCCTGCAGCGGCACCAGCGCCCGCGGCAGATACAGCAGCGCGTAGGCGATCATCAGCAGCAGAGCGGTCTGGTACACCACCGGCACGAACGCCAGCGACACCGTCACCAGGGCGAGGGCCAGCACGATGCCGGGCATCGAGCTGGTGAAGTAGTTGGTGCGCTCCAGCATCCTGCTCATCCGTCCGGGATACCGCACCGCCAGCCACGAGAGCGGGAAGGCCGCGATGACGGTCAGGATGCCGCCGCCGAGGGCGAGACCCAGCGTCTGCATGAGTGAGGTGATCAGCTTGGGCGCCTGCCAGACTCCGGCACCGCCGAAGACCAGCCACCCGCCGATGACCACGGCCGGCACCCCCAGCGAGAGGCCTGCGACGGACGCCATCGCCAGCTGCGCCGGAGCATGCCACGGGCCGAGCCGGACGAGCGTGGGCGGCGCCACCGTGCCGGAGCCGATGCGGGCATACCGCGCGCGCCCGCGGGCCCGGCCCTCGAGTACGAGCAGCGCCAGGCACAGTACGGTGAGCACGCCCGCGAGCATGCTGCCCGCCGAGCCGTTGAACGTGGAGCGGTACTGATCCATGATCGCGGTGGTGAAGGTGTCGAAGCGGATCAGCGCGAACGCGCCGTACTCGCTCAGAAGGTGCAGGCCCACCAGCAGCGCGCCACCCAGCAGCGCGAGGCGCAGCTGGGGGATGACGGTGCCGAAGAACACCCGGACCGGGCCGCGGCCCAGGCTCGCGGCGGTCTGCTCGAGCGCGGGGTCCAGGCCCGCGAGGGCCGCACGCACGGGAAAGTACACCAGCGGGAAGTACGACAGCGTCGACAGCAGCACGCCCGAGGCCAGTCCCGCCATCGACGGGATGACGCTCACCCACGCGTACGAGTTCACGAACGCGGGGATGGCCAGGGGCATGGCGAGCACCGCTCCCCAGATCTCGCGCCCGGCGAGATCCGTCCGCTCGACCAGCCACGCTCCGCCCACCCCCAGCACGATCGACAGCGGCACCGCCAGCGCGACCAGCAGTGCGGTGTTCGTCAGCAGTTCACCGACCCTCGGGCGGAAGATCAGCGCGATCGACTCGTCCCAGCCGATCTGCATGGCCGTGG
Organism: Microbacterium sp.; assembly: GCF_049650565.1. Taxonomy (GTDB): domain Bacteria; phylum Actinomycetota; class Actinomycetes; order Actinomycetales; family Microbacteriaceae; genus Microbacterium. Next base: position 35,195 of record NZ_JBASAK010000089.1, on the reverse strand, counting down.
TGACCACGAACGTCAGCGGCAGCAGCGACAGTGCGGCGATGGCGATGCCGGCGAGGACGACGCCGAGGGGCGGGCGGTGCACTCGGGCGCCGCCCGCCCTCCCCGCGGTGGTGGTGATGATGAGCGGGCGCCTAGATCAGACCGGCCTGCGTCATCAGGTCGGTCACCTGCTTGGAGTTCAGTGATGCCGGGTCGATCTTGGGGGCATCCAGGTCGGCCAGCGGCACGAGCTGGGAGTTGGCGGGCACATCAGAGCCGACGGGGTATTCGAAGGACGTGCCGTTCTCCAGCACCTCCTGGCCCTTCTTGCCGGTGATGAACGCGAGAAGCTTCTGCGCGGCAGCCTTGTGCTGACTGGACTTCAGCACACCGCCGCCCGAGATCGAGACGAAGGCGCCCGGGTCCTGGTTCTTGAAGTAGTGCAGCTTGACGTTGTTCGAGTTCTCGCCGGTGGCCGCCTGGTCGCCGAACCAGTAGTAGTGGTAGATGATCGCGCCGTCGACCTCGCCGGCGTTGACGGCCTTCATGGCGGTGGAGTTGCCCTTGTAGGCGACGGAGTTCGTCTTCATGGCCTTCAGCCAGCTCTCGGCGGCGTCGGCGCCCTTCAGCTGCACCAGTGCGGACACGATGGCCTGGAAGTCGGCACCGGAGGGGGATGCCGCCCAGCGCCCCTTCCAGGCCGAGTCGGCCAGATCCATCATCGAGGCCGGCAGCTGCGCCTCGGTGAGCTTGGTGGTGTTGTACGCGAACACCGTGGAGCGGGCGGCGATGCCGACCCACTTCTCGGACGATGGGCGGTACTGCTCGGGAACGTTCTTCAGTGCCGTGGCGCCGGGTGAGGTGAACAGGCCGGCCTTCTCGACGGCGGTCATCGACGGCGAGTTCTCGGTGAGGAACACGTCGGCGGGGGAGTGGGATCCCTCGGCGATGATCTGGTTCGACATCTCGGTGTCGTCGCCGTTGCGGACGTTCACGGTGATGCCGGTCTCCGCGGTGAACGCGTCGATCCACTCCTTGGTGAGGGTCTCGTGCTGCGCGTTGTAGACGGTGATCGTCTCGTCTGCCGCGGGAGCCGAGGATCCCGGGGCGGCGGGCGAGCTGCTGCACGCGGCGAGGGTCAGGGCTGCGACGGCTGCCGCAGTGGTGGCGGAGAGCATGCGAAGACGACGGTTCACGTTTTTCCTTCGATGAGGGGATCGGCGCGATTGCACCGTATCAAGTGTAGGTAAGGCAAGCCTAAACCCGAAAGCCGTCGCTTTCGGAATCCTCGCACACGGGAGCGCGCCTCCCGGATCCCCGGGAGGCGCGCTCGTCGTCCGGCGACCGCCGGGCTCGAGGATGTCAGTTCGACGCGGGAGCGGCATCCTTCACATCGATCGGCGGGGTCACGCCCGCACCCCACACGGGAGCAGGCAGGGTCGTCGTCGTGCCGCCCTGGATCTGGCGCAGCGCGTCGGTGATCTCGGTGACGTTCTCCGGCACCGGCAGACCGCACTTCTCCAGCTCGCTCTTCAGCTTGAGCGTCAGGCGGGTCTTGCCGGCCTCGACGGCCTGCGCCGTGGTGCCGGTCTCGATGGCACTGCCGGTCTGGATGTCGGAGACCTGATCGCACACGTGGTACACCGAACCGCCTGCGACCCAGGAGACCTCGTCGTGGCCGAGCAGTTGGACGACGGCGGACTGGTCGGCGGTGTACTTCTCCACGGACGGCGGGTTGAAGTCCACGCCGACGTACGTGGCAAGCAGCGCCAGCACGATGCCGACGACGCCGGCGGTGGTCTTCTGGCCCTTGCTCATGTCCTTGTTGAGGAAGACCAGGACGATCAGCGGCACGAAGGCGATGATCGCGATGATGGCGCCGAGCTGGTTCTGCACGAAGAACCGCACGGTGTCGGACCTGCGCGCCGGGTCGAGGCGGTTGGCCTTCTTCCACAGGATCGAGCCCGTGATCGACAACGCGGCGATGACCACCAGCAGTACCAGCAGGCTGACGAATGCCCACTGCGGGAAGGTCGTGGTGACGCCGGTCTCCTCGAGGCGCCCGGTGTCGGCGTCCCGGACGAGCTCGCCGGCCTTGCCGGTGACGACGCGCTGGCGCAGCAGCCAGAAGATCCCGACCGCCTCTCCGGCGATGGCCAGCGCCCACAGCGCGATGGCCGTCCACCGGAACGTGGTGGCCTTCTGCTTGGCCTCCGCCGTCGGCACCCAGCTCGCGGCCGGCTCGGCGGATTCCCCGGCGCCCGCCTGCACGGCCTTCTTCTTGCTCTCTGCCACGATTACCTCCCGATGTGGTGTCGCCCCCGAGCCTAGTGGGGAGGCTCCCGCCGTCTGGGTACGCTGGAAGCATGATTTCCGATGGCGACGACGACGCCCTGAGCTGGGATGGTGACGACGCGCTCGAGGCTCGGCGCCCCGAGGTGCGCCCCCGCGAGTCCGCACCGGTGTCGAAGCCCGCAACCCCACCATCCGCGCGCGCTGCCGCCGGCGCCGAGGCGGAGGTCGAGGCGGAGGTCGGTGATGCGCCCGGTGGCGTGGGAACGGTGACGCTCCTGCTGCTGGGCATCCTCGGCGGCATCTATCTGCTGTTCACGATCGGCTGGATCATCGGCGGCGTCCGCATGCAGGCGCCCGTGATGTTCACGCTTCCCGCCTTCCTGTACCAGGGCGCGCTGTGGCTGGCGGTGCTGGCCCCTGCACTGTGGTTCGCCGCCGTGCTGGTCGCTGCGCGTCGCTCGAAGGATTGGGTGCGCATCGTCTGGCTCATCGCGGGCGCTGCGCTGCTGGTGCCATGGCCGTTCGTTGCGGGAGGAGCGGCATGAGCGCCGACATCATCGAGCCGAAGCCCCTCGCCCGTGTGCTGCGCGGGTTCCTGACGGGGTTGGCGGGCCTGCTGTACGCCTTCCTGATCTGGACCGCTGTGTTCTACGCCATCCAGCTGTCCTCGGGCGACATGACGCCGTACGGCTGGGCAGTCCTGCTGCTTCCGGCCGTGGTGACCGCCGTCGTGTTCGCCGTGGCGTTCGTGATCGCACGACGCCGCGCCATCGGGGCCTTCGTGCTGGTGCTGCTGGCGGGGCTGGGGCTGAGCGCGGTGTTCCTGCTGAACACCTTCAGCTTCGTCATCCGCAACCTCTCCTCTCTGACCGGATCCTGACCGGCGTCACACGGTCGGGAGAGCCTGCTGCGCTCGGGTAAAGTGTGTCCCGATCGCGCCCCCGACGGCGTGCGGCGCATCGACTGCCCATCCACCGTGCGCTGCCCCGAAGGATATCTGTGTCGAACCAGTCCGCAACAAAGCCCGTCGTCCTCCTCGCCGAGGTCCTCTCACCCGCGACGGTCGAGGCTCTCGGGCCCGACTTCGACGTGCGCAGCGTGGACGGCACCGATCGTCCCGCGCTGTTCGCCGCCCTCGCCGAAGCGGATGCCGTGCTGGTGCGCTCCGCGACGAAGGTGGACTCCGAGGCGCTGTCGCACGCGCCGAAGCTGAAGGTCATCGCCCGCGCCGGCGTGGGCCTGGACAACGTGGACATCAAGGCCGCCACGGCCGCCGGCGTCATGGTCGTCAACGCGCCGACGTCCAACATCGTCTCCGCGGCCGAGCTCACCATCGGCCACATCATCAGCCTGGCGCGCCGCATCCCCGCCGCGAATGCCTCGCTGTCCTCGGGCGCGTGGAAGCGCAGCTCGTTCACGGGCGCCGAGCTGTTCGAGAAGACCATCGGCATCATCGGCCTGGGGCGCATCGGCGCGTTGGTCGCCACCCGCCTGAACGCCTTCGACATGCGCGTGATCGCGTACGACCCGTACGTCACCAGTGCCCGGGCTCAGCAGCTGGGCGTGCAGCTGGTCTCGTTGGACGAACTGGTCGCACAGGCCGACTTCGTCACCATCCACATGCCCAAGACGCCCGAGACCACGGGCATGATCGGCGCTGCGCAGTTCCGGGCCATGAAGCCCTCCGCCTACGTCGTCAACGTCGCTCGCGGCGGCCTGATCGACGAGGCCGCGCTGCACGACGCGCTGGTCGCGGGCGAGATCGCCGGTGCGGGCATCGACGTGTTCACCTCCGAGCCGCCCGTGGAGGGCTCCACCGCGCACGCGCTGCTGGGCCTGCCGAACATCGTCGTCACCCCGCACCTGGGCGCCAGCACCGCCGAGGCCCAGGAGAAGGCGGGCGTCTCCGTGGCCCGCTCCGTGCGGCTCGCGCTGGGCGGCGACCTGGTGCCGGATGCCGTGAACGTCGCCGGCGGCGTCATCGACCCCTACGTGCGCCCCGGCATCTCCCTGGTCGAGAAGCTCGGCCAGATCTTCTCCGCCCTGGCGCAGTCGCCGCTGACCAGCCTCGACGTCGAGGTGCACGGCGAGCTCAACGACTACGACGTGAGCGTGCTCAAGCTCGCGGCCCTCAAGGGCGTGTTCACCAACATCGTCAGCGACAACGTGTCGTACGTGAACGCCCCGCTGCTGGCCGAGCAGCGCGGCGTGGCCGTGCGGCTGCTGAAGGACGAGATCAGCGAGGAGTACCGCAACGTCATCACGCTGCGCGGCGCCCTCTCCGATGGCACGCAGGTGTCGGTCTCGGGCACGCTCACCGGGCCCAAGCAGGTCGAGAAGCTGGTCGGCATCAACGGCCACGCCATCGAGCTTCCCATCGAGACCAACCACGTCGTGATGACCTACACCGACCGCCCCGGCATCGTGGCGGTCTTCGGCCAGAAGTTCGGCGATGCGGGCATCAACATCGCCGGCATGCAGGTGGCCCGCGAGGCCGCCGGCGCGCAGGCGCTCAGCGTGCTGACGCTGGACTCCCCGGTCACCGACGAGCTGCTGGCCGATGTGGCCGGCGCCATCGACGCCGACCTGTTCCGTCAGGTGGAGATCACCGAGGCCTGAGGCCCGAGCTTCTTGGCGCGGGCTCTGGATCCTCCAGAGCCCGCGCCGTCGCGTTCAGCACCAGCGAGATCAGTTCGTCGAGTGCGGCGCCGGTGGGTACGAACTCCTCCCCTGCGCCACCAGGCGAGGACAGCGAGTTGTTGAAGTAGAGCCCGTCGCCGAGCAGCATCACGAGCTCCAGGGCGGTGTCGTCGCGGACGTGCGGACGGATCTCTGCGGCCCAGCGTCGGCGGACATCGCTGATCGCCTGCGCTGCGGCGTGCGAGCCGGCCTGCACGAGTCGAGTGTTCGCGACCAGGGCGCGATCCAGAGCGTCATCCTCCATCACGGAGGTTCGCACGTAGTAGGCGACAGGTCCTTCCGGGGCATCGCGCATGCGCTGCAGATCCGCATCCGTGAGCTCTGACAGCCGCTGGGCGAGCCCCGCGGCAAGGGCGTCCTTCGAGTGGAAGTGGTAGAGCAGGCCGCCCTTGGAGACGCCGGCGGCTGCGGCGACCGCCTCCAGCGTCGCGGCGCGCTCGCCGTCGGCGATGAGGAGGGACTCATAGGCGTCCAGCACGCGCTCGCGTGCCAGGGGAGGTCGCGGCATCTCGTCTCCTTGCTGGTCTGAGGCGTCGGCTGCACAGCGTCCGATCAGGCGGACATCTGTTACTGTACCAGCCGGACGGTTAAGTAACGGGAGGAATCATGTCGGCCACCGCGCCCATCGAACTCACCGGGGTCGACGGACCCCGCGTCGGGGCACGCGGCTGGGCCGCGCTGGTCGTGCTGATGCTGCCCGTGCTGCTGGTGTCCGTCGACAACACGGTGCTGGCGTTCGCCCTGCCGGAGATCTCGCTCGCGCTGCAGCCCAGCGGCGCCGAGCAGCTGTGGATCATCGACGTGTACTCGCTGGTACTGGCGGGACTCCTGGTGACCATGGGCGTGATGGGGGACAGGTTCGGCCGTCGGCGGATGCTGATGATCGGAGCAACCGGCTTCGCCGTGGTCTCCGCACTGGCGGCGTTCGCGCCGACCGCAGGTCTGCTCATCGTCGCACGCGCTGCCCTGGGGCTCTTCGGCGCGATGCTGATGCCCTCCACGCTGTCGCTGCTGCGCTCGGTGTTCCTCAATCGTGACCAGCGCCGCCTGGCCATCGCCGTGTGGGCGTCGGCTTTCTCGGCGGGGTCCGCGCTGGGACCCATCGTGGGCGGCTTCCTGCTGGAGCACTTCGGCTGGGGGTCGGTGTTCCTCATCGCCGTGCCGGTGCTGATCCCGCTGCTGATCGCAGGGTTCTGGCTGCTGCCCGAAAGCGGCGACCCGAACCCGGGTCGTATCGACCCGCTCGGCATCGCGCTGTCGATGGCTGCGATGATTCCCATCGTGGCCGCCATCAAGTCGTTCGCCGTGGACGGCCCGAGGCTCTCCGCTGCGATGTTCCTGCTGATGGGCGTGTGCGCCGGCTTCCTGTTCGTGCGGCGGATGCGGCTCGCGGACGCGCCGATGCTGGACATGTCGCTGTTCCGTCGTGGCGGCTTCAGCGGCGCCATCGTCGTGAACCTGCTCAGCGTGATCGCGCTGGTGGGGTTCCTGTACTTCGTCCCGCAGCAGCTGCAGCTCGTCATCGGCCTCTCGCCGATCGTGGCCGGCTTCGTGCTGGTGCCCGGCATGGCGGCGATGATCGTCGCGGGTCTCGCCGTCGTGCCCGTGTCCCGGCGCGTGCCGGCGCACATCGTCGTTCCCGTCGGCCTGTCGCTGTCGGCACTGGGCTACGTCATCGTCGCGGCGACGACGGGGCTGAGCGGCGTGGGCTGGTTGATGGTGGCGTTCGCGGTGCTGGGCGTGGGCATCGGCGCCGCCGAGACCATCTCCAACGAGCTGATCCTCGCGCACGCCCCGGCCGAGAAGGCGGGAGCGGCCAGTGCGGTCTCCGAGACGGCGTACGAGCTCGGGGCGGTGCTGGGCACCGCGGTGCTCGGCGGCATCATCACGGCGTTCTATCGCGGCGCGCTGGTGGTGCCGGAAGGGGTGCCGGCGGCATCCGCTGCGCACGCGCGCGAGACGCTGGCCGGCGCCTGGACGGCAGCCCACGATCTGCCCGCCGGTATCGGCGGTGCACTGTGGGATGCCGCTGCCGCAGCCTTCGGAGCGGGCGCGTTGACCACCTCGATCATCGGCGCGGTGCTGGTGATCGGCGCGATCGTCGTCGCGGCGACGACGCTGCGGCCGAGCGGGAGGCGCTGACGCCCGACACGCGGGCAGGCGGCTCCGCGCGCGCCGGTACGCTGGATGTCAGTGTCCGCGACGACCCGCGCTGCGGACGAGCAGTGCCTGCAAGGAGACTCATGTCGCGCGTCGTGAAACTGGCTGTCATCCCCGGCGACGGGATCGGCCGTGAGGTCATCGCCCAGGCCGAGCGCGTGCTCGACGCCGTCACCGCGTCCAGCGACGTGACCTTCGAGAAGACCCGGTTCTCGCTGGGTGCGGCCCGGTACCTGGAGACCGGCGACACGCTGACGGATGCCGATCTCGCCGCGATCAAGGCGAACGACGCCATCCTGCTGGGCGCGGTCGGGGGAGTGCCCGGCGACCCGCGGCTGAAGGACGCCAACATCGAGCGCGGACTGCTGCTGAAGCTGCGCTTCTCGCTGGACCACTACGTGAACCTGCGCCCCTCGAAGCTGTTCGCAGGAGCGCCGGGCCCGCTGTCGAACCCCGGCGATGTCGACTTCGTGGTCGTGCGCGAGGGCACCGAGGGCCCGTACGTCGGCAATGGCGGAAGCATCCGCGTGGGCACCGCGCACGAGGTCGCCAACGAGACCAGCGTCAACACCGCCTACGGCGTCGAGCGCGTCGTGCGCTACGCCTTCGACCTCGCCGAGCGTCGGCGGAAGAAGCTCACGCTCGTGCACAAGACCAACGTGCTGGTGAATGCCGGCGCGCTGTGGAAGCGCGTCGTCGACCTGGTCGCCGCCGAGCATCCGGATGTGACCGTCGACTACCTGCACGTCGACGCCGCCACCATCTTCTTCGTGACGAATCCCGCGCGCTTCGACGTGATCGTCACCGACAACCTCTTCGGCGACATCCTCACCGACCTGGCCGGCGCCGTCACCGGCGGCATCGGTCTCGCCGCCTCCGGGAACATCAACCCGTCAGGCGAATTCCCCTCGATGTTCGAGCCCGTGCACGGCTCGGCTCCGGACATCGCGGGCCAGCAGAAGGCCGACCCCACGGCTGCGATCCTGTCGGTCGCCATGCTGCTGGATCATCTGGGCCTGAGCGACGAGGCAGCCCGCGTCCAGCGGGCCGTCGAACAGGACATCGCGACCCGTTCCGGGGCCCGCGCCACCAGCGAGACCGGCGACGCCGTGATCGCTCTTCTTCAGGCGTAATCTGGCACCTGAGCGTGCAAAGCCGCCGCCTTCGACCGAGGACAGACATGACCGACACCACCACCGCCCCTCTGACGTTCGCCGTGACGAAGAACCTCGCGGCCAAGAGCCCCGCCGCGCGCGAGGAGATCCTCCAGCACCCCGGCTTCGGCGTGCACTTCACCGACCACATGGTCGACATCTGCTGGTCCGAGCAAGGCGGCTGGCATCGCCCGCGCGTGCAGCCCTACGGCCCGATCACACTCGACCCGGCGGCCGCGGTGCTGCACTACGGGCAGGAGATCTTCGAGGGAATCAAGGCCTACCGGCACGCAGACGGCTCGGTGCACACCTTCCGCCCCGACCGCAACGCCGCTCGCCTGCAGCGCAGCGCACGTCGGCTGGCGCTGCCCGAGCTGCCGACCGAGTACTTCATCCAGGCGATCCGCGAGCTCGTAGCCGTCGATGGCGCCTGGGTGCCGTCCGAGGACGACGAGAGCCTGTACCTGCGTCCGTTCATGTTCGCCAAGGAGGCGTTCCTCGGCGTCCGCCCGGCCAGGAAGGTCGCGTTCTACCTGATCGCCTCGCCCGCCGGTGCGTACTTCTCCGGCGGCGTCAAGCCCGTGCGCATCTGGCTCAGCGAGAACTACGCCCGCGCGGGCAAGGGCGGCACGGGAGCTGCCAAGACCGGTGGCAACTACGCGTCCAGTCTGCTGCCGCAGGCCGAGGCGTACGAGAAGGGCTGCGACCAGGTGGTCTTCCTCGACCAGCACCGCAATGTCGAGGAGCTCGGCGGCATGAACGTCGTGTTCGTCTTCAAGGACGGGCGCATCGTCACACCGGAGTCGGACTCGATCCTCGAGGGCATCACGCGCGATTCGATCCTGCAGCTGGCCGAGGATCGCGGCCTCACCGTCGAGCGCCGCGCCGTCTCATTGGACGAGTGGCGAGCGGGAGTGGCCTCGGGTGACATCGTCGAGGTGTTCGCGTGCGGCACCGCCGCGGTGGTCACCCCGATCGGCACGCTGGTCGGGGAAGGCTTCGAGGACGCTCAGCCTCTCGGCGAGCTGGCCCTGTCGCTGCGCGAGGAGCTCACCGACATCCAGTACGGCCGTCGCGAGGACAAGCACGGCTGGCTGCTCCGCCTGGACGCCTGACTCCTCTTTCGTCGACACCCCGGCTTCTCGCCCACACCCCGCCCTGCGGACGCCGTACCCCGGGCTGTGGACGGCAGGTCGGGGTCTCGGCGGATGTGCGCGGGGCGGATAGGCTTGCCGGGTGAAGATCGCGCGTTTCAGCCACAGTGACGGCATCCGGTTCGGCATCGTCGACGAGGGCGACCTGGTCGTGCTCGAGGGCGACCCGATGTTCGCCGGTTTCGACACGACGGGGGAGCGCGTCCCGCTCGCGGGCGCCACATTGCTGGCGCCGGTGATCCCGCGCTCGAAGGTCGTGTGCGTGGGCCGCAACTACGCCGAGCACGCCGCCGAGTTCGGCAACGTCGCGCCCGAGGAGCCGCTGCTGTTCCTCAAGCCCAACACCGCGGTGATCGGCCCGGGCGACGCCATCGTGCGCCCGGTCATCTCGGAGCGCACCGAGTACGAGGGCGAGCTGGTGGTCGTCATCGGCCGCATCGCCAAGAACGTCAAGGCCGAGGACGCCCTGGACTACGTCTTCGGGTACACGGTCGGCAATGACTTCACCGCCCGCGACATCCAGCGCAAGGACGGGCAGTGGACCCGGGGCAAGGGCTTCGACACGTTCTGCCCGTTGGGCCCGGTGATCGAGACCGAGTGGGACGCGACGGATGCTCGCATCCAGACTCGCGTGAACGGGGAGGTGCGTCAGCAGGCGCCCATCTCCGACATGATTCACTCCGTCGCGGACATCATCGCGTACGCCTCCGCGGCCTTCACGCTGCTGCCCGGCGACGTGATCATGACCGGCACACCCGCGGGCGTCGGCCCGGTCGTGGCTGGAGACGTCATCGAGGTCGAGGTCACCGGCATCGGCAGTCTTCGTAATCCCGTGCGCGACGCCGCACCCGTCGGTTGAGCGAGTTCAGCCCGGACCGGCTCGCCGCCGTCCAGCGTCGCACCGTCCGCATCCTCTCGCTCGGGCAGGTGCTCGGCGGCATCGCGTTCGGCGCGACCGTGTCACTCGGAGCCCTGCTGGCGGCCGATCTGTCCGGCAGCGATGCGCTGTCGGGATTGGCCACGGCATCCGTGACCCTGGGCGCCGCGGCGTTCGCGATCCCGCTCGCACGCTACGCCAGTGGCCACGGTCGGCGCCTGTCCCTGACCGTCGGCAACGCCCTGGCGCTGGTCGGCATCGCCATCGTGATCCTGTCCGCGGCCCTGCGGATCTTCCCGATGCTGCTGGTGGGCGTGATCCTGATCGGCATGGGCAATGCGGGCAACCTGCAGTCCCGGTTCGCCGCGACCGACTTGGCATCGTCCGAGCATCGCGCGCGCGACCTGTCAGTGGTGGTGTGGTCCACGACCGTCGGCGGCGTGTCCGGTCCGCTGCTGATCACCCCCGGCGAGATCGTCGGGCATGCGATCGGGATGCCGCCGTTCACCGGCTCGTTCCTGTTCTCCCTGGTCGCGCAGGTCGCCGCCCTGATCCTGTACCTGGTGGCGCTGCGACCGGATCCGCTGCTGACGGCGCTGCACCTGGCGAGGAACGCGGCATCGGCGTCGCCGCTGGGCACGGGCGTCGACCGGCCGGTCGTCGCGCGCTACGCCATCTTCGCCGTCGCAGGCTCCCACGCGGTGATGGCCTCCGTCATGGCCATGACGCCGATTCACCTGAAGCACATGGCGATGGACATGCATGGATCGATGACCAGCGACACCGACATCACGCTGCTGGTCGGCATCACCATCGCACTGCATGTGGCGGGCATGTACGGGCTGTCACCGGTCTTCGGCATCCTGTCCGACCGCTGGGGGCGGCTGCGGGTCGTGCTGCTGGGCCAGGGCATCCTGCTGGCATCGCTGCTGACCGCGGTCTTCGCCAGCGGCAGCGCGATCGGCGTGGTGATCGCGCTGATCCTGCTGGGGCTCGGCTGGAGCGCCGCGACCGTCGCCGGCGCCGCACTGCTCACGGAGTCGTCGACCGTGATCATGCGGCCGCGTCGCCAGGGCATCAGCGACTCGCTGATGAGCCTCACCGCGGCCGCCGGCGCCGCCGCGGCGGGCTGGGTGCTGACCGAGTTCGGCTACCCGGGCCTCAGCATCGTGGCCCTGGTGTTCGTCGTCGCGATCGTGGTGCTCGCGCCGTTCGGGCGGATCCGCGATCACACGCCTGCATCCGTCGCCTGAGCAGTCTCAGCGCGAGCATCCGTCGCCGGTAGAATCGAGGGGATATGGCTACTGTGCACCCTCTCACCACCACCGCCACCGGATCCGACATCCGCGTGCGCTTCTGCCCCTCGCCGACCGGCCTGCCGCATGTCGGCATGGTGCGCACGGCGCTGTTCAACTGGGCCTACGCGCGGCACAACGGCGGCAAGCTCGTGTTCCGCATCGAGGACACCGACGCCGCCCGCGACAGCGAGGAGAGCTTCCGCCAGCTGGTGGATGCGCTCACCTGGATGAAGATCGACTGGGACGAGGGCGTCGAGGTCGGCGGCCCGGACGGACCCTACCGCCAGTCGCAGCGCCAGGACATCTATCGCGACGTGATCGCCCAGCTCGTGGCATCCGGCGCCGTGTACGAGAGCTTCTCCACGGCGGAGGAGATCGACGCCCGCAACGAGGCGAACGGCCGTGCCAAGCAGTTGGGCTACGACAACCACGACCGGAATCTCACCGACGAGCAGAAGGCGGCGTTCCGCGCCGAAGGCCGCCGGCCCGCCCTGCGGCTGCGCGTGCCCGACGAGGACCTGACCTTCGTCGACCTCATCCGCGGCGAGATCACCTTCCCGGCCGGCTCGTTCCCCGACTACGTGCTGGTGCGGCCCAATGGGCAGCCGCTGTACACATTCGTGAACCCCGTCGACGACGCGCTGATGGGCATCACCCACGTGCTGCGCGGCGAGGACATCATGCCCTCCACCGCCCGCCAGCTGGTGCTGTACGACGCGCTGACGAAGATCGGCGTGGCGAAGTTCGTGCCGCGCTTCGCGCACATGCCGCTGGTGCTGGGCGCCACCGGCAACAAGAAGCTGTCCAAGCGCGACCCGCAGGCCGACCTGTTCCTGCACCGCACGAACGGCTTCATCCACGAGGGCCTGCTGAACTACCTGGCGCTGCTGGGCTGGTCGATCGGTCCCGATCGCGACGTGTTCTCGCTCGAGGAGTTCATCCGGGCGTTCGACATCGCCGACGTCAACCCGAACCCGGCCCGCTTCGACGAGAAGAAGGCCATCTCGATCAACGGCGACCACATCCGTCGGCTGGACGCCAAGGACTTCGCCGAGCGGATGCTGCCGTATCTGGCGGATGCCGGTGTCTTCGGCGCTCCCGAGCCCACGCACGAGCAGATCGTGCTGGCCTTCCGTGCGGCCCCGCTGGTGCAGGAGCGCATGCAGCTGCTGGGCGAGGCGCCCGACCTGCTCGGTTTCCTGTTCACCGATGAGATCGAGTACCAGGCCGACGCCATGAAGGGCCTGCCGGCGAACGCGGTCGAGGTGCTCAGCGCCTGCGTCGCAGCGCTCGAGCCGGTGGAGGAGTTCACCCCGGAGAACGTCAAGGAGGCCCTCTCGGCATCCCTCGTCGAGAACCTGGGCCTGAAGCCGCGCGTGGCCTTCGGCCCGCCGCGCGTCGCCCTCAGCGGTCGTCGCGTCTCGCCGCCGCTGTTCGAGTCGATGGAGCTGCTCGGCAAGGACGAGACGCTGCGCCGACTGCGGGCACTCGCCGACACCCTGGGCTGACTTCGGTGACGGATGCCGCGATGCCGGCAGCCGAGACGGATGTCATCCTCGGCGACCTCGGCGTGCTGCTGCTGGAGTGCGGCATCTCGGTGACCGACGTGCGCGGCTCGCTGGAGCAGGTCGGCAGGCGCGCTGCGCCCGAGGCCGCGCACGAGTTCGCGATCCTGCCTGAGATGGTGATGGTCAGCCGGCCCGGTGCGTCGTCGGCGACGACGACCGTGATCGGCAAGGGCGAGGCGCGCACGTTCCGGCAGTCCGCCAGGGCCAGCAGGCTCGTGCACGAGCTGGAGTCCGGTGCGGTGCCGCTGGCTGCGGCACCGGCCCGGATGGCGTCGATTCGCGCGACCCCGAGGCATCACCCCTGGCTGCAGAGCGTGATCGGATGCGGGTTGCTGTCGCTGTCGCTGGCGTGGCTGTACCGGTGCCCGTGGTGGGCCGTGGCACTGGCGCTGGTCGTGGGGCTGCTGGTGGGCGGGCTCACGATGCTGATGATGCGTGTGCGCGCGGCGGCTGCCGTGGCGCCCTTCGTGTCGGCGTTCCTGTCCACGCTGCTCGTGGGAGCGGTGGCGGGCTGGCTGGACCTCGGGCCGGTTCCGCTGTTCGCGGTGTGTGCGCCGGTGGCGATCCTGGTGCCGGGGGCGCTGATCACCAACGCGCTGCTGGAGCTGACATCCACCGACATCGTCACGGGGGCGTCCCGGCTGATGTACGGATTGATCATGCTGGCGTTCATGGCGGCCGGCGTCTACTCGGGGGCCTACCTGACCGGGCTGCGCGTGGATTCGGAATCCGCTGCTCTGGTGGGGGAGGCCGTGCAGCTGACCACCCGGAGCAGCGGCTGGGAGGCGCTGCCGCCGCTGTGGTCCGCGTGGGGCGCCGTGATCGTCCTGGCCGTCGGGATCGGCCTGGCCTTCGGGTCGGGCTTTCGTCTCACGCTGGTGTGCGTGGTGGTCATGGCGGGCACCTATGCGGTGCTGGCACTGTTCAGCCCGTGGGTCGGCAGCATCGTGGCCATGGGCGTGACGGGAGCGGTGCTCTTCGTCGCCGCCCGCGTGCTGGAGAGGCTGACCATCGCCATCCCCGCCACCGTCTCGTTCCAGCCGGCGTTCCTGCTGCTGGTGCCCGGCACCATCGGCCTGGTGTCGCTGGCCAGCTTCGACGCGCAGGCGCTGGTCTCGGCGCCGATGATGTTCCTGAGCCTGTGCATCGGCACGAAGGTGGGCGCACTGCTGGCGGATCTCGCGCGCATCACCCGCTCGACGGTGTTCCAGCGCTGGACGCGTCCGGCGCGGATGGGGGAGCTGTGAGCACGCCACGCCCGGGCAGTGCGCCTCGATTCGCGCTGAACGTCTCGCTCCGGTAAGCTTGACTCTCGGTGCGAGGCTCCGGTTTCGCTCTTGGGGTATGGTGTAATTGGCAACACAGCGGTTTCTGGTACCGCCATTCTTGGTTCGAGTCCAGGTACCCCAGCCAGACGGTTCTCACTCGAACCATAGTCAGATGAACGAGCTCTTGACTTCCCTGAACTCCCTGCCTTCGGGCGGGGAGTTCTTGTTCTCCGCTCCTCGATTGCGCGCCGCCCCTGGGGTTCGCGGAGCTGGCGGTCGGCCTGGTCGCGCTCGCTCGTGATCTGCACGCGATCGCCTTCTAGGCGGATGATCGGGCTTCGCGATCGGAAGAGTGCCGGTGGCGGCGCGCTCTGGTGCGTCCTTTGATTGAGTTTCAGGTCGGCTCCTGATCGGTCCTGTCTGCTGTCTGCGCGCGTACGCTCGGGGGATGCGGACACAGCGTGCGGCGGTCGTGTACAACCCGGTCAAAGTGCGCCTTGACCGGGTCCGCCGCGCTGTTGGCGAGCAGGAGCGTGCGCACGGCTGGGAGTCGTCTCGCTGGTATGAGACGAGCAGCGAGGATTCCGGGGTTCGTGCCGCCGAGGACGCGCTCGCCGGCGACCCGACGTTGGTGATCGTCGCCGGTGGAGACGGCACGGTGCGGACGGTCGCCGAGGTCGTGCACGGGACTGGTGCGCCGATGGCGCTGCTGCCCGCCGGAACCGGGAATCTCCTGGCCCGAAACCTCGGACTACCGTTGAATGACGTCGATGACGCGGTCGCTACGGCGTTCTCGGGAGCGACCAGAGCGATAGACGTGGGCGTGGCCGAGCTCGAGAACGAGACCGGAGAGCGGCGCACGCACCTGTTCCTGGTCATGGCCGGCATCGGACTCGATGCAGAGATGGCTGAGAACACGACCGCGCTGGCGAAGAAGCGCCTGGGATGGATGGCGTATGTGGCGCCGATCGCGCGATCGGTCATCGCGAACCGTCTGTTCCATCTGGACTATCGCGTCGACGCCGGGCATGTGCGGTCGACGCGTGCGCATACGGTGATCGTCGGCAACTGCGGGACTCTTACGGGCAACATGCTGTTGATCCCGAATGCGAAGGTCGACGACGGACTGCTGGATGTGGTGATGTTCCGTCCGAAGGGTCGACTGGGGTGGGCGGGGATCGGGACCCGCCTGACCCTTCACGGCCTCGCGAGCCGGTCTCGGTTCGGTCGGAACGTGCTCGGCCTCGCACCGGACCTGAAGGCGCTGGGGTACGCGCAGGGCACGAGATTCGACGCCCGGTTCGACACTCCGCGCGGGATCGAACTGGACGGAGACGGTTTCGGGCTGGTCACGCGCGCGCGGATCACCGTCAGAGCAGCAGCTCTCGACATCTGCACCCGGGCGGATGCTGCCTGACGAGACTCAGGCTGCCGTGCGCTTGGCCCGGTGACGGAGGATTCCGAAGATGAGCGTGCCGATGAAGAGCACGATTCCGATGATGGCCAGCCACAGCAGACCCTGGAATACGAATCCGACGACTGACAGCACCACCCATGCCACAAGCAGGATCACGAGTACTGTCCACATAGTCCTCACCGTACGCGTCATTCCAGGCAGATGGCCAGAACGGGACAGATTCACAGCAAGAGGGTCTCCGACCGTCTCGAACCTGTGAGCGCATACATGTCGGACGCGTACGGTCCAGCAGATGAACAGTGAGAGTCTGCCCGAAGAGGATGCCGACCGCGAAGCGACCACACCGGCGAGTGACGGCGGGGTCACGCGCCGTCCGCGCGCCCCGGGCGAGGGGGAGACCAGCTGGGATCGTGCCGTGGGGCTGCACTGGCATCCGTACTCGGCAACCGCGGAGACTGCGGCGCGTGCGGATCTCGAGGATCGCGTACGGGCGTCGAAACCGAAACCCATCGACTCGCAGCGCCCTGACGAGGGCGGCTGAGAGGAAGACTGTCGGCGAAGCAGCGACCGGTGTGGTCTCGCGACTGAGCCACCGACTCTCGCGAGGAACTGGTGGCTCATCGTGGGGTGAGGGCTCTCACCGTGATGACGGTCGATGGGGACACGCGCGATCCGGTGGGGGCTCTTCGACATGTCCCACCGGGCGATGCTGCCTGTGAGCGCACACATGTTCGAGGCGTACCGTCGGTTCATGAACACACAAGTGAAGATCGCAGGGAACGACCCTGGACTGCTGGGACTGGGATCCGTCCTCGTCGGCTCGCTTCCCGCGACGCTTCTGACGGCTGAGGCGCCGGACCGCTACACCGTGGAAGCGGTGTTCACCCGCAAGACGGATCGCGACGAGGTCACGGCGATCCAGGGAAGCCGGACGCGCGCGTACCTGTCAGCGAACGGATTCCCGACCGTCGAACTGCACGTCGCTGATCGGCGACTGGAGATCGCGAATACGAACCTGGAAGAACTCCGGGACGGGCTCGGCGCGGTGCTCGCCACTCTGCTCGCCGAGATCAGCGCCGGCCTTCAAGCCGAGCGGATGATCGCAGCGCACCGGTACCAGGACGCCTCGGACCGAGAACAGCAGCGTGCAGCATCCGTCGCCGCCCTCGCCGATTCCGTCACCTTCGTCCGTCGTCCGGTCGAGACTCCGTCCGATGACGATGCGCGCATCGCCGATTGGTTCGACGAAGGAGGCGCCGTCCGCATGTAGGACGACGCCGGAGAGAAGCCATCATGGACGGCGTCCGTCCGACGATCCGCACGCGGCCCCGCGAAAGCGGGACGCACGGGTCGAGCCCATTCACCGAACTGGCCCAGCAGGTCCGCGACCGCGGGCTGCTGCGCCGCCGGTACGGCTACTACTGGTCGAAGCTCGTCGGCGCACCTCTCATGCTGGCCGTCTGCCTCGGAGCCTTCGTGTGGATCGGGGACACCTGGTGGCAGCTCTTCACCGCCGCGGTCCTCGCCATCGTCTTCACGCAGATCGCATTCCTCGGCCATGATGCCGCGCATCGGCAGATCTTCGTCTCCGGCAGATGGAACGACTGGATCAGCCTGGTCCTCGGCGACCTGCTGGTCGGCATGAGCTATGGATGGTGGCAGCACAAGCACACGCGACATCACGCGAACCCGAACAAGCTCGGCTCCGATCCCGACATCGAACTGCCGGTCATCGCTGTCACTGCCGAGACGGCGGCCCAGCAGCACACCCCGCTGATCACCTGGATGCGCGCGCACCAGGGGGTGCTGTTCTTCCCGATCCTGTTCCTCGAAGGGATCTCCCTGCACGCGTCGAGCGTGCGGCGCGTCTTCGCCCGCGGACGCCTGGAACGGCGCTGGGTGGAGATCACGTTCCTCGCGCTGCGGATGGTCGGGTACCTGGTGCTGGTGTTCATCGTGCTCTCGCCGGGAATCGCGTTCGTCTTCCTGTCGGTGCAGCTGGGGCTGTTCGGGTTCTACATGGGAGTGTCCTTCGCGCCCAACCACAAAGGAATGCCCGTCGTGCCACGTGAGATGAAGCTGGATTTCCTGCGGCGGCAGGTGATGATGAGCAGGAACATCCGAGGCGCCCGGTTCCTCGACATCGCCATGGGCGGGCTGAACTACCAGATCGAGCATCATCTGTTCCCCTCGATGCCCCGCCCGCACCTGCGCCGCGCCGCGCCGATCATCGCGGATTACTGCCGCGCGCATGACGTGCCGTACACCGAGACCGGACTGTTCGCCTCCTACGCGATCGTCATCAGATACATCAACCGCGTCGGACTCGGAGAACGGGACGTCTTCACCTGCCCGCTGATAGAACAGCGCGCACACCTCACCGCGAACTGATCGGGCTCCTTCCCACGGTTCGACCAGGGCCCCTTATATCAGCGAGGCGGAAACCCCCGCGATCGCGGAGGCTTCCCGTTTCCTGAGGGATGCCGCGATCAGACGCCGGCCTGTTCGATCACGGCGAGCGCATCCGCCGGCTGCTCGACGAACGTGCAGAACTGGTCGAGGGGGATCGGCAGGAAGCCCTCCTCGTCCATGCGCACGAACTGCTGCTTCAGGCCGTCGTAGAAGCCGTCGGTGTTGAGCACGACGACCGGTTTGGAGTACAGGCCGTGCTTGCGCAGCTCGAGCACATCGGTCGCCTCGTCGAGGGTTCCGCTGCCTCCGACCATCACCACCACGGCGTCGCTGCGCATGAGCAGAGTCGCCTTGCGCTCGGCGAGGTCGGGGGCGATCGCCAGCTCGTTCGGCGCCTGCAGCGCGCGGGCCCTGTCAGCGAGGAATTCCACCGAGATGCCGATCAGCCGGCCGCCGGCGTCGTCGACGGCATCCGCCAGCACCTTCATGAGTCCTGACTCGCTCGCGCCCCAGACCAGAGTGTGCCCGCGCCCGGCGATCAGCCGGCCCAGTTCACGCGCGGCGCTGGTGTAGCGCTCGTCGAGATCGGATGCGGACAGGAAGACGCAGATGTTCACGCCTCCAGCTTAGGAAGCCGTGCCAGGCTGGAAGTGCAACCCCTGCCCGTAGAAGGAGGTTCACCCGTGTCCGTGGTGAAGATCAATGTCCTCGGTGTTCCCGCCGGTGCCGGCCCCGAGCTCGAAGCCCGCTTCGCGGCACGCAAGCACTCGGTCGATCAGGAACCCGGCTTCGAGGGCTTCCAGCTGCTGCGGCCTGCGGGCAGCGGCGATCGCTACTTCGTGCTGACGACCTGGGCGACCGAGAAGGACTTCCAGACCTGGCGGGCCAAGCGCACACCGCACGCTCCGGCCGGACCGAACAGCCCGACGCTCTCGACAGCGGCGGATCTGCTCGAGTTCGAGATCGTCGACCTGGGCTGAACCGGCCAGGAGTCCGCAGGCCAGGACTCCCTGATGGCCGGCGCGTCATCGAGACGTGCTCCGGCTTCCCAGGATCTCGACGGCCCTCGGAACGCCGCTACCGGCTGGAGACAGCACCGAGCACGCGCACCAGCATCCGTGCGGCGGCTGAGCTGGGGACCATCACGTCGGAGTGCCGGCGCAGGACAGCGGCCTGAGCGGCAAGGCTCGCCTTCCCGCGTCGGTGCAGCTCATCCAGGCAGCGGAAGAGCGACTCGACCCGTCCCGCGGGCGTGCTGATCCAGCGCACCGTAGCTGGCTCATCACCGGCGTTCCACATGTGATGAGCGATGCCTGCGCCGATGTCGAACGACTCGCCTGCGGTGTAATCGTGCTCGCTGTCCGCCAGGCCGACCCGGAGAGTCCCGGTCAGCACGGTGAACTGCTCGGAGTGATTCGGATGCAGGTGCATCGGCGGCCGCGCACCGTGCGGGGCGTACGTGGCCTCGACCTCGAAGCGGTCCGGCGTGCTCTCGACGACGACGATCTGCTCGGAGCCGTTGAGCGTCAGCGTTTCGTTCATGAAGTCCTCCAGAAAGCTCGTGCGCAAGTTACTTCCGATAAAGCTAGTTGAGGAGCAACTCGTGTGCAAGCTAATATTCGAGCGTGGATGACAACGAGAGGATCGACACCGTGGTGGGGCAGTGGGCTGCGGAGCGGCCCGATGTCGACCTCGCGGCGATGACGCTGATGGCTCGCCTCAGTCACGCCGCGGACCTCGTGAACGCGCGCATCGAGCGCCTCGCGAAGGAGTATGGCGTGAGCCGTGCCGACGGTGATGTCGTGCTCACGCTGCGTCGCTCCGGCGAGCCGTACCGGCTCTCTCCGACGGCTATCGCCCGATCGCTGCTGATGACGACCGGCACCATGACGGGCCGGCTCGATCGACTCGAGAAGCGAGGTCTCGTCGCCCGGGTGCCCAACGACACCGATCGTCGCGGCGTCGACATCCAACTCACGCCGGAGGGCCTGCGTCAGTCGGACATCGCCATCGCCAGGCACAACGACCTGCTGAAGGAGATCTCGGGCCTGCTCACTCCCGCCGATCGCATCGAGCTCGATCGGCTGACGCGGCAACTGGTCTCAGGGATCGGTGCGCTGGAACCGTGAGCGCACCTGAGGCTGTCGCGCATGCTGGCGTGTGCGGGTGCTGACGCCCTCATGGGCGCACTGACGTCCACACGATCGTGACGCAGACCATCAGCCCGACCAGCGCGACGACGGCCATGGCGAGCATGCATGCCGCCAGCAGGCGCAGACGGCTCTGCTGGGAGGTGACGGCGAAGCGCACCGCGAACATGGCCGCGAGCAGGCACACCAGCAGCGCCACCGCGACGATCGCAACGGGCGCCGGTGCGCCGCCCGTCACGATGACGCCGACGAGAGGGATCAGGCACACGACGACGAAGACGCACGAGCACACCAGCCAGATCGTGCCGGGCGAGCTGCGCAGCGCAGGCTGGTTCGTCACCATGGTCGGATCCGATCGCGAACCGGGAACAGCAGGCTGCCGTTCCCGGCGCAGAGACTCTTTCTCACTCATGCGAGGCAGTATCCGGCCGGAGTGTCCGACTGCGCCACGGGCTGGACAATGAAGCCGAACCATGTCACGGGTGGCACTGGCGCTCTGCGCGCGTCAGTTCTGTCAGCCGCCACCGGAACGGCGCGATGCGACACGGAAGCCGCGGGTGCGAAGCCGTCGGATGCGGAAGACTGGGCCATCATGAGCGCGCCCGTCATCGTCCGGTACTCCGACATCGTCCCCACCCCGTGGAAGAATGGGCGCGGCATCACCCGCAACCTTTTCGACGACGCCGACGCCACGGGGGAGTGGACATGGCGCGTCAGCATCGCCGAGATCACCGGGACCCAGCCGTACAGCCCCTACCCGGGCGTGCGCCGCGGGCAGGTCGCGCTGGGGCCCGGCGCCGTCGATCTGCGCATCGGCGGACGTGAGAGAGTGCTCGAGGAGGAGGCCGTCATCTTCTTCGACGGGGAGGATGCCGTGGATGCCACGCCTCGGGCATCCGGATTCCTCGATCTCAATGTGATGGCCCGCCGTGACCGTTGGACGGGCGCCGTCGAGATCATCGACGGGCCGGGACGTGTCAGCGCGGATGCCGGGATCGTCGTGCTCGTCGCCCTCGGCGACACGGCATCCGTCGACGGCGACGGCCTGCGCCGTCTCGACGGCGTGATGCTCGAGCCGACCGCATCCGCCACGCTCACGGGGCGGTTCGTCGTCGCTGCGCTCGCGCGCAACTGACATGATCGGGGCGCCGGATGCCGCAGTATCCGACGCCCCGCCAGAGATCGCGTTGGCTCAGACCATCTCGCGGTCCTGGGCGATGATCCCCAAGTCGGCGGGCGCGCCGACCTTCAGGGCGGACTGCTCCAGCCCGATGACGCCCACGAGATCGAGCCCGGCTTCCAGCAGTTCGATGACCCGGCGGACGACCGACAGATCGTCCCCGCTGCAGCGGCGTGTCCCGCCCGGAGTGCGGCTCAGCTCCAGCAATCCCCTGCGCTCGTGCAGCCGCGGCGGTGATGCCGTACACGCCGCGTGAACTCTCGCTCGCCGCTCGCGACTCCTCGGACAAGATCTGCGGCCACCGACTTGCTTTTTCTGTGATCAGTGATGTATAAAATCTGTATCACACGACACAGATCGTCGAGTGATCCGCAACCGACAAGTGAGATGGAGGAGTTTCAGAGATGCTGTTGCAACATGACCCATTCCGTGACCTCGACCGGCTCACTCAGCAGGTGTTCGGCACCGCCGCCCGGCCGTCGAGCATGCCGCTGGACGCATGGCGCGACGGAGACGAGTTCGTCGTCGAGCTGGATCTTCCCGGGGTCGATCCGGACAAGCTGGACATCGACGTGGAGCGAAACGTCCTGACGATCAGGGCCGAGCGCCTCAGCCATGTGCCGGACGCCGCAGACGCCGTGGCCACCGAGCGCTCCTGGGGCGTCTTCAGCCGCCAGCTGGTGCTCGGCGATGCACTCGACACCGACAAGGTCGACGCCGACTACACGGCCGGTGTCCTGCGCCTGCGGATTCCCATCGCCGAGCGCGCCAAGCCGCGCAGGATCAGCATCAGCAGCGGCGACAGCGCCAGCGGTCAGGAGAAGCAGAAGAGCATCAGCGCCTGACGCACGCATCCGGCGAAGCGGAGAGAATCCGCTCGGCAACGGAGAGCCTGCTCTGCAACCGAGAGCCTGCTCTGCAACGGAGAGGAGGTGCAGACATGATCCTCGACGCCGGAACGAGGTGCGCGGATGATCCGACAGCGGTGAAGTCGGCCGACCTCGAAGTGCTGCTGCAGGATCCCGATTGGGTCGCGACGCAGTTCGCGGCGATCATCGAAGGTGCGGGATGGGACGATCGCGCCATGGCTGTCGGGGCCGCGCACGCGCCGGAGGCCGGCCGGCGAGGGCGGGGCGGCGACGGTTCACGACGCAGACCCGCCGCGGCGCGTCGGCGAACGCGGATCACGGAGAGGGTGCGCTCGCCCCCGCTCACGCCCCGCACGTGCACGTGAGGTCGCCCGGAGCCCCGCTGGAGGGCTCCGGGCAGGTGCCGGACCCCGACCCTCGGCACGGCTCGTCCTCAGACGCACCGCGTAGATTCGAGGGGTGAGCACGTCAGCATCCGTCAGTCCCTCGCAGGCATTCCGCGTCGTCGGCGCCATCGCGATCATCGCGGGCGGCATGCTCGCCGCCGTCACCGGCCCGCTGCAGCTGGAGGCGGGCAGCTGGGCCGCGGCGTACCTCGTGCTGGTCGCCGGCGTCGCGCAGTACGTGATGGGCATCGCCGTGCAGCACTGGCACCGCACCGGACCCGCGCAGAACTGGTGGTGGTTCGCACTGTGGAACCTGGGGCACATCGGCGTGGTCGGCGGCACGGTCGCGCACTCGACGATCCTCGTCTTCGTCGCCTCCGGCACCCTCGTCGTGGCGCTCGTGCTGGCGTTCCTGGCGACGTTCCGCACCTCCGACGTCGCGCACCGGATGCTGCTGATCGGCTACCGCATCCTGCTGGTGCTGCTCGCGATCAGCATCCCCGTCGGAATGGTGATCTCCGCGATCCGGAACGCCTGAGCGGCGGTTACGCTGTCAGGCATGAGCAACCAGGAGTCGAACCCGACCGAGAGCGTCCTGGAGCCGGGGCGGCTGTGCACGGATGTCGAGGTGCTGACGCCCCGCGAGGTGCCGCTGGGCGGCATCCGCGCCATGACGGTCTACCGCACGCTGCCGCAGAGGCAGCGGTCACTGGTGGGCGCCTGGTGCTTCCTCGACCATTACGGCCCCGACGACGTCGCGCAGACCGGCGGCATGGAGGTGCCCCGCCACCCGCACACCGGCCTGGCGACCGTGTCGTGGCTGTTCACCGGCCGCATCGATCACCTGGACTCCCACGGCGTGGACGCGGCCGTGCTGCCCGGCGAACTGAACCTCATGATCGCGGGACAGGGGATCACCCACCAGGAGATCAGCACCCCCGACACCACGGTGCTGCACGGCGTGCAGCTCTGGTACGCGCTGCCGGAGTCCACCCGGTTCTCCGAGCACGACTTCGCGCACTACGCGCCGGAGCCCGTCGAGCTGCCGGGCGCGAGCCTGCGCGTGTTCATCGGATCGCTGGCCGGCTCCACCTCACCGGTCGCGACCCGCACGCCCGACCTGCTGGGCGCCGAGCTGATGCTGGAACCCGGCGCGGAGGTGAGCCTCGAGGTGCGCAGCGACTTCGAGCACGCCGCGCTCGCCGAGTCCGGCACGATCACCCTCAACGACACCGTCGTCCGGCACCGCGAACTGGGCTACACGCCCATCGGCGCCGACACCGTGCGCATCGCCGCCGGCCCCGAGGGTGCGCGGGTGATCCTACTGGGCGGGGTGCCGCTGGGGGAGCAGATCGTGATGTGGTGGAACTTCATCGGGCGCAGCCACGATGAGATCGTCGAGTTCCGCCGCCGCTACCAGGCCGAGCTGGGCTTCGAACCGGCCGACCCGCGGGATGCCGGCAAGCCGGAGCTGTTCGGCCCCTACGCGGAGGGACAGCTGGCGCCGCTGCCCGCGCCGCCGCTGCCGACCGTGCAGCTGCGTCCGCGCGGTTAGGCGATGCCTCGACTCAACCCGGCAGCATGGTCCCATCGGCTCCGCGCGGGCGCACCGGGTGCTCACTGAGGATCGAGAGCCGGTTGAACGAGTTGATCGTCAGTGCGACCCACTCCGCAGCCGCGAACGCGGCCTCGCCCAGCACGGCGAGCGCACCGGACAGATCTGCCTGGGACTCCTCGCTCAGCGGCATCCGGGTCGCCGCCTCTGCGACTGCCAGCACGGCCTTCTCACGCTCCGTGTAGACCGCGCTCTCCCGCCACGCCGGCAGCAGATCGAGCTTCTGCTGCACGATCCCGGCCTCGCGGGCGTCTCGGGAGTGCACGTCGAGGCAGAACGCACACGCATTGATCTGCGATGCTCGCACCTTGATGAGCTCGGACTCCTGCGCGGACAGACCGCTCAGCTCCGCGTGCTGCTTGACGGACGCGGAGAACGCGCCGATGGCCTTCCAGACCTCCGGCGCGGACTTGTCCAGGTACGGACGCATGACTCTCCTCGAATGCCTCGGGCGGGCGTGGACACCCGCGTTCTCCCACCAACCTAGAGCGGATCGCCCGCATTCCCCAGAACGAGAGGAGAATGGAAGCCGATCCCGACGAACCGACCCAGGAGCACAGCAAATGACCAGCGGCCTCAGCGACACCGGAACCATCACCCGCCAGGAGGGTGCCGAGACGGCGGTGCTCGCCGGCGGATGCTTCTGGGGCATGGAGGATCTCGTGCGTCGCCAGCCCGGCGTGCTGGCCACCCGGGTCGGCTACACCGGCGGCCAGAACGACCACGCGACCTATCGCAACCACCCTGGCCACGCCGAAGCACTGGAGATCGTCTTCGATCCTGCGAAGACCACGTATCGCGACATCCTGGCGTTCTTCTTCCAGATCCACGACCCGTCCACGCTGAACCGCCAGGGCAACGACATCGGCTCCAGCTACCGCTCCGCGATCTTCCCCCTGGATGCCGAGCAGGAGCGCGTGGCGCGCGAGACCATCGCCGACGTCGACGCCTCAGGCCTGTGGCCCGGCAAGGCCGTGACCGCCATCGAGCGGCCGGGCGCGTTCTGGGAGGCTGAGCCCGAGCACCAGGACTACCTCGAGCGCTACCCCGACGGCTACACCTGCCACTTCCCGCGCGCCGGCTGGGTGCTGCCCCGCCGCGATGCCGGGGCGAACGCCTGAACGCGTGACGGGGGAGGGCCAGCCCGACCGCATCGTCGTCCGCGGCGCCCGCGTGCACAACCTGCGCGGGGTGGACGTCGACATCCCGCTGCGCCGGCTGGTCGGGATCGCGGGCGTCTCCGGATCCGGCAAGTCGTCGCTGGCGCTCGGCGTGCTGTATGCCGAGGGCTCTCGCCGCTACCTGGAGGCCCTGTCCACCTACACGCGGCGGCGGATGGCGCAGGCGCCGCACGCCGCCGTCGACTCCGTCGAGCACGTACCCGCCGCCCTCGCGCTTCGCCAGCGCCCCGGGGTGCCGGGTGTGCGGTCGACGTTCGGCACCTCCACCGAGCTGCTGAACGTGCTGCGCCTGATGTTCTCGCGCCTGGCCTCGCACGTGTGCCCGAACGGGCACCACGTGCCTCCCACTCTCGACGTCGCCGCCGAGACGCCGTTCTTCTGTCCCGAGTGCGGGGAGCGGGTGCACGCACCGGGTGCCGAGAGTCTGGCGTTCAACTCCGAGGGTGCGTGTCCGACCTGTCAGGGAACCGGAGTGGTGCGCACCGTAGACGACGCGGCGCTCGTGCCGGACCCCTCCAAGACGCTGGACGGCGGGGCTGTCGCTCCCTGGCGGATGTTCGGCTTCAACGTGCAGCCCGACATCGCCCGCGAGTTCGGCGTGCGCACTGACGTGCCCTGGTCGGATCTCTCGGATGCCGAGCGTGGAATCGTGCTGAGCGGGCCCGAGGAGAAGAAGCACATCACGGTCACCAGCCGCAAGGGCGTGCACGAGCTGGACTTCACGTTCCGCAACGCCAGGCTCACCGTGACCGAAGAGCTCAAGCGCGCTGTCGACGAGAAGCGCCTCGCCCGCGTGAGCAGGTTCCTCACTGAGAGCGTCTGCCCCGACTGCGACGGCACGCGGCTGAGCCCGGCGGCGCGGGCGCCCCGGGTCGGGGATGTCGGCCTGGCGGACGTCACGGCCATGACGCTGGACGAGGTGGTGGCCTGGGCGCCTGGCGTGGCCGAGGGCCTGCCGCGAGAGATGCGGCCCCTGGCGTCCGATCTCATCGACACGTTGCTGGCCATGGCGCGTCGGCTGGTCGAGCTCGGTCTCGGCTACCTCTCTCTCGACCGCGCCGGCGCCACGCTCTCCACGGGTGAGCGGCAGCGTGCGCAGCTGGCCCGCGCCGTCCGCAACCGCACCACCGGGGTGCTCTACGTACTCGATGAACCCTCTATCGGCCTGCATCCGGCCAACGTCGAAGGGCTGATCGGCATCATGCGGGACCTGCTCTCCGACGGCAACTCGGTCGTGTTCGTCGATCACGACGTGCAGATCCTCCGCGAGGCGGACTGGTTGGTCGAGATCGGCCCGGGTTCGGGGACGCTCGGCGGGCGGGTGATCGCCGAGGGCGCCCCGGATGCTCTGGGGAGGGCGTCCCGGCTGGCAGGATTCCTCACCGGCGCCGAGCCGGTGGTGGTGCGTGAGCGCAGCGTGGCGAAGGATGTCTTCGCACACGGCTCCATCGAGATCGCGACGGATGCCATCCACACGGTCCATCCGCTGCACGCGGCGTTCCCCGTCGGCCGGCTCACCGCCGTCACCGGCGTCTCCGGCTCGGGCAAGACCACGCTGGTGCTGGAGTCGCTGGTGCCGGCGCTGAAGGCCGATGGCGGTCGGTTGCCCGCGCACGTGCGGACGTTCACCGGTCCCGCGCACCTGAAGGCCCATGCCGTGGATGCCACACCGATCGGCGTCAACGTGCGCTCGACCGTCGCGACGTACTCCGGTGTGATGGACGAGCTGCGCACGGCCTATGCCGCGACGGATGCCGCCGCGCAGGCGGGCCTTTCGGCATCCGACTTCTCGTACAACACGGGGTCGCTGTCCTGTCCGCGCTGCGAGGGCACCGGCGAGATCTCGCTGGACGTGCAGTTCCTCCCCGATGTCGACATCGTCTGCCCGGAGTGCGAGGGCAGCCGCTTCGCGCCGGCGGCCGACGCGATCGCCCGTGGGGGCATCTCCCTGCCCGCACTGCTGAGACTGAGCATCGGCGAGGCGCTCGCGCACACGTCCGACCTGCCTCGCGTGCACAAGCGCCTGAAGGCCTTCGACGACCTGGGCCTCGGATACCTGACGCTCGGCGAGTCCACGCCCGCGCTGTCCGGGGGAGAGGCGCAGCGGCTGAAGCTCGTCAGCCAGATGCACCGCGATCAGACGGATGCCGTGTTCGTGCTCGACGAGCCCAGCGTCGGCCTGCATCCGCTGGACGTGCGCACGCTGCTGGCCGTCTTCGACCGGCTGGTCTCCCGCGGCGCGACCGTCATCGTCATCGAGCACGATCTGGACCTCATCGCCAACGCCGACCATGTGATCGACCTGGGTCCGGGCGGCGGCGCGGAGGGCGGCCGCATCGTCGCGACCGGCACACCCGAGCAGATCGCCGCGGACCCGGCATCCGTCACGGGCGCTCACCTCGCTCATCACCTGCGGGGCTAGCATTCCGTCGTGACTCTCGAACCCCTGCTGCGCCGCCTCGACCGGATCGCCGGGGGACGGCACGCCGACCTCGAGGTGCCGGCCTCGATGCTCGAGCATCGCAAGACCAAGCGCGCGTTCACCTGGATCACCTGGCTGCTGGCGGTCGAGGTGGTGCTCGGCTTCGCGGCCGTGGCCGTCGCCGTCGTCATCGCGCTGAACCACGGACAGGTTCCGTTCGCCGTCTGGATGCGCAGCGTGGTGGTGCTCGGCATGACGGTGACGCTGTTCTACTTCTCGTGGCGCGCGTCACGGGGCTGGTACTGGGCGTATCAGCGGCTGCGCCTGTTCGCGCAGATCTTCCCGATCATCACACTGGTGATGGCCGCCATCCCGAACCTCTACCCGGCATGGATGGTCACCGAGCAGATCGTCTTCAGCCTCATCATGATCGGCGTCGCCGACATCCTCATCGGCGACCACATGCGCACGGCGTTCCGCAGGCCCGACCGGCCCGGGGCGCGTGACCCGGCGACCGCCTAGCGCGAGATCGACGCGAGCACGCCCATGCCCTCGCGACGCTCGAAGACCAGCTGCGTCTCCGTCGCGCGCACCACATCGTGCACGGTGATGTGCTCCAGCACGATGTCGCGCAGGGCCGTGGCGTCGGCGACGGCGACGTGCACGATGAAGTCGTCGGCGCCGGCGATGTGGAACACCTGCAGCACCCCGGGTGTGGCCGTGAGAGCGTCGAACAGGGCGTCGACCCCGCTCTTGCTGTGGCTGGCCAGGCGCACGCGGATCATGGCCTGCACAGCGGCGCCGAGGGCTGCGGGATCCAGCTGCACCCGCAGACCCTCGATCACCCCGCGCGAGCGCAGGGAGCGCAGTCGGAACGCGCAGGTGGACGCCGGGATGCCGAGGGCGGCGGCCAGTTGCTTGACCGGCGCCTCCGGTCTGGCAGACAGCGCTGCCAGCACGCGCAGATCCAGCTCGTCCACTCCCGGGGGATGCGCTGCAGTCAACTCTCGCTCCTTCGCGGCCTCGTCTGTTGCTCTGCGGACAACGCTAGCCTCTGATCTCGGCATGCACGACAAGGATGCTGGAAACCAGTCGTTCCATGGCGCATCCTGGTTTCATGTCCGATCTGCCGTTGCATCCTGACACCGTCGCCGTCCACGCCGGACGCGGTGACTTCGCCGCGCTGGGCGTGCACGCCGCGCCCATCGACCTGTCGTCGACCAACCCTCTGCCCGACATCCTGCACGGCGGCGACTCCTACGAATCGATGGCGACCGGCGGGCATCCGCTGCCCGAGGGCGGCAACGTGTACGCACGCCTGTGGAATCCCACCGTGGCGCGCTTCGAGGAGGCTCTGGCCGAGCTCGAGCACGCGGAGGCGGCCGTGGCGTTCAGCTCGGGCATGGCCGCGACCACGGCGGCGATCCTGTCGCACACCACTGCGGCCGGCAAGCACCACGTCGTGGCCGTCCGCCCGCTCTACGGCGGCACCGATCACCTGCTGGACTCCGGACTGCTGGGCAGTGAGGTCACCTTCTGCCACGAGGCGGAGGTCGGCGCGAGCATCCGCGACGACACCGGCCTCATCGTGCTGGAGACACCCGCCAACCCGACCCTCGACCTCGTAGACATCGCGGCCGTCGTCGCGCAGGCGCAGGGCGTGCCGGTGATGGTCGACAACACGTTCGCGACCCCGCTGCTGCAGAACCCGCTCGACCTGGGGGCGGCCATGTCGCTGCACAGCGCCACCAAGTACATCGGCGGCCATGGCGACGTGATCGCCGGCGTCATCGCCTGCTCCGAGGAGACCGCGCGCGCTCTGCGCAGCGTGCGCGCCATCACCGGTGCACTGCTGCACCCGCTGGGCGCGTACCTCCTGCACCGCGGGCTCGCGACGCTGCCCGTGCGCATGCAGGCGCAGCAGGCCGGTGCGCACGAGCTCGCCCTGCGCCTGCAGCAGAACCCCGCCGTTGCCGAGGTCTTCTACCCCGGCTTCGGCGACGCCCGCGGGATCGTCGGCGGGCAGATGCGCGGCGGTGGCGCGATGATCTCGATCCGCCTCGCGGGAGGCTACTCCGCCGCCGAGGCGCTGACCGGCGCCGTGCGGCTGTTCACGCATGCGGTCTCGCTGGGCGGCGTGGACTCGCTGCTGCAGCATCCCGCCGCGCTCACCCACCGTCCGGTCGCACCGGAGGCGCGCCCCGGCGCGGACATCGTGCGGCTGTCGATCGGACTGGAGAACGTCGAGGACCTCGCCGCAGATCTCGAGCAGGCGCTCGCGAAGGCGGCATCCGTCGCCGCGATGGCCTGAGCGGGGATCCGGACGAGCCCGCACGGCCGCGGCCGACGTGCCACCATGGAGCAATGAGTTCTGCGAACGTGACAGCCAACCTCAGCCGTGAAGAGACCGCCGATCGCGCGTCGCACATCACGGTGCACGACATCCGCGTGGAGCTGGATCTCAGCGGTGCGCCGGAGCAGGCGCGCACCGGCTTTCCGTCGGTCACCATGCTGAGCTTCGACGCCGATGTCGATGCGACCTGGATCGACTTCATCGGCGAGGCGGTCACCTCGGTGACGGTCAACGGCGAGCAGCAGGACGTCGACTACGACGGCGCGCGCATCCGCGTCACCGGCCTCGTCCAGCGCAACGAGGTGCGGGTGGAGGCCGTGGCGGCGTACAGCCGCTCGGGGGAGGGTCTGCACCGCTTCGTCGACCCCGTCGACGGCGAGACCTACCTGTACACGCAGTACGAGCCCGCGGACTCCCGGCGCGTGATGGCGTGCTTCGAGCAGCCCGACATGAAGGCGTCGTACACGTTCGAGGTCACCGCGCCCGCCGGCTGGCATGTGCTCTCCAACCAGTCGCCGGTGCGCGTGCGCGAGGGCATCGGCGTGCAGTGCGTGGAGTTCGCGCCCACGCTGCCGATCTCCAGCTACATCACGGCGGTCGCGGCCGGACCCTACGCGCGCATCGACGGGGAGTGGACGCGCGGCGACCAGCGCATCGCGCTCGGCGTGCTGTGTCGCACGTCGCTGGCCGAGCATCTGGAGGCCGACGAGATCCTCGAGGTCACCCGGCAGGGGCTGGACTTCTTCAGCGATTCGTTCGCCTACCCGTACCCGTGGGGAAAGTACGACCAGATCTTCGTGCCGGAGTACAACCTCGGCGCCATGGAGAACCCGGGCCTGGTGACCTTCACCGAGGCCTACATCAGCCGTGGTGCTGCGACCGATGCTCAGCGCGGGGCCCGCGCCAACACGATCCTGCACGAGATGGCCCACATGTGGTTCGGCGACCTCGTCACCATGAAGTGGTGGGACGACCTGTGGCTGAAGGAGTCGTTCGCCGACTACATGGGTGCGCACGCATCCGCAGCGGCCACCCGGTTCACCGACGCCTGGGCGCGGTTCGCCAACGGACGCAAGGCGTGGGCGTACCGCCAGGATCAGTTCCCGACGACGCACCCGATCGTGGCCGACATCCCCGATCTCGAGGCCGCGAAGCTGAACTTCGACGGCATCACGTACGCCAAGGGCGCCTCCGTGCTCAAGCAGCTGGTGGCCTACGTCGGCGCGGACGCGTTCTTCGAAGGGGCCCGCCGCTACTTCGCCGCGCACGCCTTCGGGAACACCACCCTGGACGACCTGCTCGCCGAGCTCGAGGCGGTCTCCGGCGAGGACATGCACGCCTGGTCGCGCGCGTGGCTGGAGACCAGCGGCGTCGCGGCGCTGTGGCTGGAGACGGATGCCGAGGGGCGCCGCTTCCTCGTGCAGGACGGCGGCGAGGCGGGGCCCCGACCGCACCGCCTGCGCATCGGCCTGTACGACCTGGTCGACGGACGCCTCACGCTGCAGGACCGCGTCGAGCTCGGCATCCAGGGGGAGCGGATCGAGGTGGAGCTGCCCGATGCCGACCTCGTGCTGCTCAACGACGACGACCTGACCTACGCGAAGGTGCGGCTGGACGAGCGCTCGCTGGCGGCGGTCTCCGATTCGCTCTCGACGCTCGAGGACGACTTGGTGCGCGGTCTGGTGTGGTCATCGCTGTGGAACGCCACTCGCGACGGCGAGCTGAGCGCCGAGCGCTACCTGGACATCGTCCGCCGGCATGCTCAGGCCGAATCGAACGTCGCCCTGCTGGGCGCCGTGCTGGCGAACGCGGCATTCGCCGTGCACCACTACGTCGCCGACGACGCCCGCGAGGGCCAGACCCGGGCGTGGGCCGACTCGACCTGGGCATCGCTGCAGTCGGCCGACGCCGGCAGTGACGCGCAGCTGGCCTGGGCGCGGGCGTTCGCCGCAGCATCCGCATACGACAGCGGGCACAAGGATGCCGTCCGCGGCATCCTTGACGGCGACACCCCGCAGGGTCTGCCTGTGGATGCCGATCTGCGCTGGCTCATGCTGACCGCGCTGGCCACGACTGGTGATGCGACGGCCGCCGACATCGGCGCGGAGCGCGCATCCGACGACACCGCCAACGGACGCACCGCGGAGATCCGTGCGCTGGCGTCGCTGCCGGATGCCGAGACGCGGGCCGCCGCGTGGGAGTCCGCCTGGAACGATCGGACTCTCAGCAACGAACACCTCTCCGCCACGATCGAGGGCTTCCGCGCCGGCGGGCGTCGTGACCTGATCGCGGCGTTCGACGACGAGTACTTCTCGCGCATCCGCGAGGCATGGCGGACTCGGTCGATCGAGCTGGCGAAGCGGCTGGTCGTCGGACTGTTCCCGGACACGACCGACACCGAGCTCGCGGACGCGTGGCTGGAGCAGAACGCGGATGCTCCGGGTTCGCTGCGCCGTCTGGTGATCGAGGCGCGCGACGACCTGGCTCGCGACCTGCGTGTGCGGGCCGCGCAGCCAGGACTCAGCTGAGCGCGTCCGTCCTCAGACGTCCAGGCCGTCGCCGGGATCGAGCGACAGGAACGTGCCGCCGCAGCTCTCCACCATGCGCTTCAGATGCCCGCGGTGCATGTCGCGACCGATTCCGGACAGCGTCATGTCGTGCGTGCCGAACACGCGGCGGGCGCGGACGGCAGTGACGAAGTCGATGGCGTCGCCGATGCGCAGCCACGGGGCGCCCAGCGGCGCAGCCAGCACATCGACGTCGACGCCCTCGGGCACCGCGTACGAGTCACCGGGGTAGTAGACGCTGCCGTCGACCAGCACCCCGACGTTGTCGACCACGGGCAGCGACGAGTGGATGACCTCGTGACGGCCGCCGAAGAAGCGCAGCGTGAACGGGCCGGTGGTGACGGTGTCGCCCGGGGAGACCACGGTGATGTCGTGGCCGGATGCGGCGGCGGCCACGCCGGCCGGCGCGTAGACCGGGGCGTCGGGCGCGGCGGCCCGAACGGCGTCCAGGTGCGCGGGCGTCCAGTGGTCTGCGTGCTCATGAGTGATCACCACGGCGACGACCCGGTCGAGTCCATCGATCGGCGCGGTGAACGATCCCGGATCGATCAGCAGGCTGGCATCCTGCTCGTCGATGCGGAGGGCGGCGTGCTCGAACTTGGTGATGCGCATGCCTCCGAGTCAACCGCACGTCTGCGCATGGCGGCAAGCGGATGCTGCGACACGCCCGCTCGCGCGGAGGAACCCGCCTGATTTGGAATCGGGGGAGAGCTCATGACAGACTTGCGAGGTTGCCAGGACGTCCTCCAGGACGGAACGGCCCCATCGTATAGCGGCCTAGTACGCCGCCCTCTCACGGCGGTAACGCGGGTTCGAATCCCGCTGGGGTCACCGCGACACGAAGGCCCTCCGAGGAATCGGAGGGCCTTCGCCTTGTCTGCTTCGACCGCATAATCCATTCATTGGAATGAAATCCTCGAGGCGGAGGTTGTGCCCATCATGACGGACATCGAATTCGGCCTGGACACCTTCGGCGGCGTGACGCACGACGCCAGCGGGGCGCTCGTGCCGCACCCGCAGGTGGTGCGCGACATCATCGACGAGGCTGTCCTGGCCGACAGCGTCGGACTGGACTTCTTCGGGGTGGGCGAGCACCACCGTCCCGACTTCGCGGTGTCCGCGCCGGAGGTCGTGCTCTCGGCGGTGGCTTCGCGCACCGAGCGCATCCGGGTGGGATCCGCCGTGACCGTGCTGAGCTCCGACGATCCCGTGCGCGTGTTCGAGCGCTTCGCGACCCTGGATGCCGTCTCGAAGGGCCGCGCCGAGATCGTCGCGGGACGGGGATCGTTCATCGAATCATTTCCGCTGTTCGGCTTCGATCTGCGCCAGTACGAGGAGCTCTTCGAGGAGCGCCTCGACCTGCTCTCGCAGCTGCTGAAGGAGCAACCCGTCACTTGGCAGGGGAACACGCGTGCAGCACTGGAGGATCAGCGGGTCTTCCCTACCACCGCGAACGGTCTGCGCACCTGGGTGGGCGTGGGTGGCAGTCCCGACTCGGTGGTGCGCACCGCACGCTACAACTTCGGCCTGTTCCTGGCGATCATCGGCGGGCCGGCCAAACGGTTCGCGCCGTACATCGATCTGTTCGAGCGCGCGCAGGACCAGTTCGGGGTGGAGCGCAAGCCCGTCGCCGTGCACTCCCCGGGGCTCGTGGCCGAGACCGACGAGCAGGCCCGTGCGCTGACCTACGACGGCTGGCTGGCCATGCGCACCAGGATGGGCCAAGAGCGCGGTTGGGCTCCGCCGGCTGTGGGGGATTTCGAACGTGAGATCGAGAGCGGCGCGCTGTACATCGGCTCACCCGAGACCGTCGCGCGCAAGGTCGTGGAGACCCTGAAGACGCTGCCCGTGAACCGATTCGACTTCAAGTACGACCAGAGCCAGATCACCCATCAGTCGATGATGGACTCCATCGGGTTGTACGGCGAGAAGGTCGTGCCGATGGTCAAGGACATGCTCGGCTGACCGGAATCCGGCTCGATCTCGACTGCCTCGGCCCGATTTGGCGGGGCAGGATCGTCATGGCATACTTGAACGGTTGCAGTGACGGCCCCATCGTATAGCGGCCTAGTACGCCGCCCTCTCACGGCGGTAACGCGGGTTCGAATCCCGCTGGGGTCACTGACATGAAGGTCCTCTGGGTTCTCCCGGAGGACCTTCTCGCTTTTCCGGAGCGGCCGGTCACCTGTC
>NZ_JBASAK010000088.1:0-17013 GCF_049650565.1 Microbacterium sp. | reverse complement strand
CACGATTCGTTAGAATGGACGATGCCCTGGAGGAGACTCCGGGCATACGAGACGAGCGGAGACATATGTCCGGGCATTCCAAGTGGGCTACGACCAAGCACAAGAAGGCGGTCATCGACTCCCGTCGTGCCAAGGCATGGGCCAAGCTCATCAAGAACATCGAGGTGGCGGCGAAGCTCGGCGGCGCCGACCTCGCCGGCAACCCGACGCTGTACGACGCGGTGCTCAAAGCCAAGAAGACCTCCGTCCCGAAGGACAACATCGACCGCGCGGTGAAGCGCGGTGCGGGCATCGGCGGCGAGTCCGTCGAGTACTCCTCCATCATGTACGAGGGTTACGGTCACGGCGGCGTGGCGCTGATGATCGAGTGTCTGACCGACAACAAGAACCGTGCGGCGGCCGAGGTGCGCACCGCACTCACCCGCAACGGCGGCACGCTGGCCGATCCGGGTTCGGTCGCGTACAACTTCAGCCGCAAGGGCGTCATCGTCGTCAGCGCCGAGGGCACCACTGAGGACGACCTCATGATGGCCGCCCTCGAGGCCGGTGCCGAGGAGATCGAGCCGCAGGCCGAGGGCTTCCAGGTCATCACCGACGCCAGCGATCTGGTGCCCGTGCGCACCGCACTGGCGGAGGCCGGCATCGACTACGACTCCGCCGACGTGGAGTTCGTGCCGAACCTCAAGGTGGAGATCGACGCTGAGACCGCGCGCAAGATCTTCCGCCTGATCGACGCGCTTGAGGACAGCGACGACGTGCAGAACGTGTTCGCGAACTTCGATCTGACCGCCGAGGTGCAGGCCGAGCTCGAGAACGACGAGGAGGACTGACCCTTCGATCCCCACGCCCCACTCCAGCCGTCGCTTCGCGCCGACCGGAGCCTCGGGGGCGCGTGGGCCCGGCTCAGGGACCCAGGTTCTTGGGTTGCTGAGCCCGTCGAAGCTCCGGCCCCGGGCGCGCCTGCGCCCGGGGCCGTTCTGCGCCCGTAGCCTGGGGGAGTGACCTCCCCGCTGCGCGTTCTCGGCATCGACCCCGGCCTCACCCGCTGCGGCGTCGGCGTCGTCGACGTGGACCGCTCCCGCCGGGCGACGCTGGTGCACGTGGGGGTCGTCCGCACGCCGCTGGACGCGGACCTGTCAGTGCGTCTGGCTGCTGTCGCCGCCGGCATCCGCACCGTGATCGAGGAGCACCGTCCGGATGCCGTGGCCGTGGAGCGCGTGTTCGCGCAGCACAACGTGCAGACCGTGATGGGCACGGCTCAGGCATCCGGCGTGGCGCTGCTGATCGCCGCCGAGGCGGGACTCCCGGCAGCCACGCACACGCCGAGCGAGGTGAAGGCCGCCGTCACCGGCTACGGATCGGCGGACAAGAAGCAGGTGCAGTCGATGATCGCCCGCATCCTGCGACTGGATGCCCCGCCGCAGCCCGCCGACGCCGCCGACGCGCTGGCCATCGCGCTCTGCCACGCCTGGCGCACCGGCCCCGTCGCTCCCACTGCCGAAGGTGGCATGACGCCCGCTCAGCGCGCCTGGGCCCAAGCGGAGCGGAACTCGCGCACCTCTCGTGTCGCTCGAACGGATGTACGAGCCGCCAGATAGGGTGGAATCATGATCTCCTCGCTGCGCGGCACCGTGCTGCACACGGCCGTCGACCGCGTCGTCATCGAGACGGGTGGTGTCGGGTTCTCGGTGTTCGTCCCCGCGGACGTCGCGCACATCGCGGTCGTGGGGGAGCAGCTGCAGCTGCACACCAGCCTGATCGTCCGCGAGGACGCGCTGACGCTGTACGGCTTCGGCGACCGCGATGAGCTGGAGATCTTCGGGCAGCTGCTGAGCGTGACCGGCGTGGGCCCCAAGTCGGCGCTCGGCGTGCTCTCGCATCTGACCGTCGACCAGATCGCCGAGGCCGTCACGGCCGAGGACGACGCGCCGTTCCGGCGCGTCTCCGGAATCGGGCCGAAGACGGCCAAGCTCATCGTCGTTCAGCTGGCAGGCAAGGTGCAGCCGCGGGTGGCGAGCACGCCGACCGCGGTCGCCGCCACGGCCGTCGTCGATCAGGTCACCGCCGCGCTCGTGGGCCTGGGCTGGACCGAGAAGGTCGCAGCAGAGGCGGCGGCCGCCACGGCCGACACTGCGACGGATGCCGAGCGCGAATCCGTTCCCGCGCTGCTGCGCCGCACACTGGCCGCCATGGGACCAGGGGCCAAGCGTGGCTGAGAACCCCCGCGACGCCGGCGAGGCGCTGGACGAGACCGAACTGGCCATCGAGGGCGCGCTGCGCCCCACGAGCCTCGGCGAGTTCGTCGGCCAGCCCAAGGTGCGCGGCCAGCTGCAGCTGCTGCTGGAGGCCGCCCGCATCCAGGAGCGCCCTGCCGACCACATCCTGCTGGCCGGCCCTCCCGGACTCGGCAAGACCACGCTGGCCATGATCGTCGCGCACGAGAGCGGGCGCCCGCTGCGCCTGTCCAGCGGACCGGCCATCCAGCATGCCGGCGACCTGGCTGCTCTGCTGTCCAGCCTCACGCCCGGCGAAGTGCTGTTCATCGACGAGATCCACCGCATGGCGCGCTCCGCCGAGGAGATGCTGTACCTGGCGATGGAGGACTTCCGCATCGACATCATGGTCGGCAAGGGCGCCGGAGCCACCAGCATCCCGCTGGACCTCGCACCGTTCACGCTGGTGGGCGCGACCACCCGCTCGGGCCTGCTGCCGAACCCGCTGCGCGATCGCTTCGGCTTCACCGGCCACCTGGAGTTCTACGACGAGAGCGATCTCGAACAGGTCATCCACCGCTCGGCATCCGTGCTGGGCGTGACGCTTCCCGGCGACTCCCTCTCGGAGATCGCACGGCGCTCCCGGGGCACCCCGCGCATCGCCAACCGGCTGCTGCGCCGGGTGCGCGACTACGCGCTGGTCCACGGTGGTGGGGACGCGGCATCCATCCACGACGTGCGCGCCGCGCTGGAGCTGTACGACGTCGACGCCATCGGGCTGGACCGGCTCGACCGGGCCGTGCTGGACGCGCTGGTGCGGCGCTTCCGCGGCGGTCCGGTGGGGCTCAGCACCCTGGCCGTGGCCGTCGGCGAAGAGGCGGAGACCGTCGAGAGCGTCGTCGAGCCCTACCTCGTGCGTATCGGGTTCCTGGGCCGGACGCCTCGTGGTCGCATCGCCATGCCGGAGGCGTACCAGCACCTGGGCCTGGTTCATCCCGAGGGTGCTGCTTTGTTCGATGACCTATAATCGCTGAAGGCTTGCCGGAATCCCGGTCCCCCATACGCGACGCCGCGTCCGGCGTGCATCTGAAAGGCTCCCGCTCCCATGGATCCCATGTCCCTCATGCTCTTCGGCCTCCTCGCCGTGATGCTCGTCTTCATGTTCATGAACACCCGCAAGCGCCAGAGGCAGATGAAGGCGCAGCAGGAGGAGAAGGCCACCAAGACCATCCCGGGTGCGAAGGTGCTGCTGCAGGGCGGCCTGTACGGCACCGTCGTCTCCTACGACCCGATCGACCTCAACAAGCCCGCGCAGATCGAGCTCGCTCCCGGTGTCGTCATCGAGGTGCACAGTCAGTCCATCCTGCGCGTCGTCGACCCGAGCGAGCTCGAGGATGCCGATGACGACGCGGCCGTCGAGGACGACGAGCACAGCACTCCCGCCCAGGGCGCCGATGACGGCATCGAGTCCATCCAGGTGGAGACGCCCGAGGAGACCAGGGCGCGTCTCGAGCGCAACAACGACAACTGACGCTCGGCGTCCCTCTCGCGGAAAGCAATCACGTGGCATCCACATCTCCGACTCGCCATGCCTGGCGGGTCCTCCTCGGCCTGCTCATCGTCACGGCGGTGCTGTTCGGCATCAACTCGCTCGGCGTGTACATCTTCAAGACCGACACCGGCAAGCCGGCCAGCTCGTGGACGCCTGAACTCGCCCTCGACCTGCAGGGCGGCACGCAGATCATCCTGCAGGCGGCGACGCCCGACGGCTCGGCCCCTTCGGCCGACCAGCTGAACCAGGCCGTCTCGATCATCCGTCAGCGCGTCGACGCGTCGGGTGTGTCCGAGGCCGACATCACCACCGAGGGCGGGCGCAACATCGTCGTCCAGATCCCCGGCCAGGCCTCCCAGGCCGACCGTGATCGCATCACCGCGAGCGCCAAGCTCGAGTTCCGCGCGGTGCTGTACACGGACGCACCGGGGACCACCTTCGTCGGCGAAGACGGCAAGCAGACGCCGTATCCGACGCCCGACCCCACGCTGCAGGCCACGCCCACAGCCAAGCCGAGCAACGCGTCCGACCCGGCGTGGATCACTCCCCAGCTGAAGGCGCAGTTCGACGCCTTCGATTGCAAGTCGAAACGACCGACCAATCAGCCCGAGGACCAGCCGCTGATCGCCTGCGAGCAAGAGGGCGGCCAGTACGTGGCCAAGTACATCCTCGGCCCGATGGAGCTGGACGGCACCGTCATCACCGACGCGACGGCCGGCCGCGAGCAGCAGTCCGGCCAGTGGACCGTCAACCTCACCATGAACGGGCACGGCACCAAGGTCTTCGGCGAGATCAGCCAGCGCCTGAACGCCAACCGCCTGGCGAACAAGGCCCCGCTGGACAGGTTCGCCTTCGTGCTCGACGGAGAGGTCATCTCCGCGCCGACCATGCAGGCCGCGATCCTCAACGGTCGCCCCAGCATCTCCGGAAACTTCACGCAGGAGACGTCCAAGGCCCTCGCCGATCAGCTCAAGTACGGTGCACTGCCGCTGAGCTTCACCGTGCAGAGCTCCGACACGGTCTCGGCCACGCTCGGATCGCAGCAGCTGAAGTACGGCCTCATCGCCGGCCTCATCGGCCTCGGCCTGGTCGCGATCTACTCGCTGCTCAGCTATCGGGCTCTGGGTTGGGTGATCATGGCGTCGATCGGCGTGATGGGCGTGCTGACGTACATCATCATCGCCATCCTGGCCTGGCGCATGGGCTTCCGACTGTCCCTGGCAGGCGTGGCGGGTCTGATCGTGTCGATCGGATTCACGGCCGACTCGTTCATCGTCTACTTCGAGCGAATACGAGACGAGCTGCGCGACGGCAAGTCCATCACCGGCTCGATCGAGTACGGCTGGGATCGTGCGAAGCGCACGATCTACATCGCCAAGGCGGTCAACATCCTCGCAGCCGTGGTGCTGTTCATCCTGGCTGACGCCACGGTGAAGGGCTTCGCGTTCACGCTGGGTCTGACCACTCTGATCGATGTGTTCATCTTCGTGATCTTCACGCACCCCGTCATGCAGATCCTGGCCCGCACGGAGTTCTTCGGCGGCGGGCACCCGCTCTCCGGCCTGAACGCCGAGTCGCTCGGCGCCGTGTACAGCGACCGCGTGCAGTACCGCACCGCGGAGACCGCGTCGACCGGCCGCGCCGCACGCAACAAGGGCGCAAGCGGCGAAGCCGCCAGGCGCCAGACCATCGCCGAGCGCAAGCGCGCTGAGGCACTCGCCGCTCAGGGATCCAAGGATGCCGGGAAGGACTCCTCCGCATCATGATCTCGATGAACGAGTTCGGCAACAACCTCTACTCGGGGAAGACCTCCTTCCCCTTCGTCGGCAGGCGCAGACTGTGGTTCATCATCGCCGTGCTGCTGGTTCTGGGCTCCATCCTGGTGCCGTTCATCCGGCCGGTGCAGTTCTCCATCGAGTTCACCGGCGGCTCGCAGTTCATGATCGTGGGCCCGTCTTCGACGAATCAGGGCCTGGCGTCCGACGCGGTGCGCAGCGTGGTGCCGAACGCCACCACCAGGGTCGCCATCGTCAACAACAAGGACGTCCGCGTCCAGACCGACCAGATGTCGCCCAACCAGACGCAGGATGTGAAGAACGCCCTTGCGGACGCCTACGACGTGCAGCCCAAGGAGGTCGCGGACTCGTTCATCGGCCCGGCCTGGGGTGAGGGCGTCACGCGGCAGTCCCTGTGGGGCCTGGCGATCTTCCTCGCGCTGACCTTCCTGATCCTCGGCATCTACTTCCGCACGTGGAAGATGTCGGCAGCCTCGATCCTCGGCCTGCTTGACGTGCTGGTGATCACGGTCGGCGTCTACGCCCTCGCGGGCTTCGAGATCTCGCCGGCGGCCGTGATCGGGTTCCTGACAATCTTGGCCTATTCGCTGTACGACACCACGGTCGTGTTCGACAAGGTGCGCGAGAACACCACCGAGGATGCCGATCAGATGACCCGCACGTTCGGGGAATCGGTGAACCTCGCCGTCAACCAGACGCTGGTGCGCTCGATCAACACCTCGGTCGTCGCAGCGCTGCCTGTCGGCGCGATCCTGTTCATCGGAGCGTTCTGGTTCGGCGCGGAGACGCTGTCCTCGATCTCGCTGTCGATCTTCGTCGGCATCCTGGTCGCGACGTACTCCACGCTGTTCGTGTCGGCGCCGCTGTACGCGGCGTTCCGCCAGAACGAGCCGGCCATCCTCGCCCACGACAAGAAGGTGCTGCAGGCGCGCGAGCGCGCCGCCACGACCGTCGAGGTCTGACATCCTACGCGGGGATCGGCGTGCCGGTCCCCGCGTAGGATGAGCACAACGCGGGGACGGGAGCACAGATGGCGGATTCGCAGGTCACATCGCAGGGCTCCAGTCTGCGTCGGCTGGTGCCGCGCATCTTCTCTCGAGCGCCTCGCGTCAATGACCTCGACAACCTGATCCGCACGGTCCGCGCCAATCACCCCCGCGGCGATCTGCCCATCATCGAGCACGCCTATCGCATCGCGAAGGAGAAGCACGAGGGGCAGTTCCGGCAGAGCGGCGAGCCGTACATCACCCATCCACTGGCTGTTGCGAAGATCCTCGCCGACCTGGGCCTCGGGCCTCGCGCCGTCGCGGCCGCACTGCTGCACGACACCGTCGAGGACACCGGCTACGCACTCACCGAGCTGACCGAGGAGTTCGGTGACGAGGTCGCGATGCTCGTCGACGGCGTCACCAAGCTCGATAAGGTCAAGTACGGCGAGAGCGCACAGGCCGAGACCGTCCGCAAGATGATCGTCGCGATGTCCAAAGACATCCGCGTGCTGCTGATCAAGCTCGCCGACCGGCTGCACAACGCGCGCACCTGGGGCTTCGTGCCGCCCGAGAAGGCCGCGCGCAAGGCCAAGGAGACGCTCGAGATCTACGCGCCGCTGGCCAATCGCCTCGGCATCCAGACCATCAAATCCGAGCTGGAGGATCTGTCCTTCGCCGTGCTGAACCCGAAGATCTACGCGGAGATCTCCAGCCTGGTGGCACAGCGCACTCCGCAGCGCGAGAAGTACCTCAAGCAGGTCATCGCGGAGATCGACGAGGACCTGCACGAGCTGCGCATCCGCGGCAAGGTGTTCGGGCGTCCGAAACAGCTGTACTCCGTGTATCAGAAGATGGTCGTCCGCGGTCGCGAGTTCGACGACATCTACGACCTGATCGGCATCCGGGTGCTGGTGAACTCCGTGCGCGACTGCTACGCGGTGCTGGGCGCCATCCACGCGCGCTGGACGCCGCTGCCCGGACGTTTCAAGGACTACATCGCCACCCCGAAGTTCAACCTCTACCAG
Organism: Microbacterium sp.; assembly: GCF_049650565.1. Lineage (GTDB taxonomy): Bacteria > Actinomycetota > Actinomycetes > Actinomycetales > Microbacteriaceae > Microbacterium. The sequence goes on along the minus strand of NZ_JBASAK010000088.1, from coordinate 9,438 downwards.
TCGCTGCACACCACCGTGATCGGCCCGTCCGGGCGCACGGTGGAGATCCAGATCCGTACGCACGAGATGCACCAGCAGGCCGAGTTCGGCGTGGCCGCGCACTGGATGTACAAGGAGCGGATGAACGGCGGCAAGGTCGACACGCGCAAGACGGACGCCGACATGGCATGGCTCGCGCACATCTCCGACTGGCAGGCCGAGACCGCCGACCCCAGCGAGTTCCTGGATTCGCTCCGTTTCGAGATCGGTGCGAAGGAGGTGTACGTCTTCACGCCCAAGGGGCGTGTCATCGGGCTCCCCGCCGGGGCGACGCCGGTGGACTTCGCCTACGCCGTGCACACCGAGATCGGCCACCGCACGATGGGCGCCAAGGTCAACGGGCGGCTGGTGCCGCTGGAGTCCGAACTGCGCAGCGGCGACGTCGTCGAGGTGTTCACCTCGAAGAACCCGGATGCCGGTCCCAGTCAGGACTGGCTGAGCTTCGTCAAGAGCACCAGGGCGCGCAACAAGATCAAGGGCTGGTTCACCAAGGAGCGCCGCGAGGAGGCCGTCGAGCAGGGAAAGGAGTCCATCGCCCGCGCGATGCGCAAGCAGAACCTGCCTCTGCAGCGGCTGATGAGTCAGGAGTCGTTCGCGGAGGTCGCGCGGCAGCTGCGCTACGAGGATGTCACCTCGCTGTACGCGGCCGTCGGCGAGGGGCACGTCTCCACGCAGTCCGTGCTGGAGAAGGTCACCGCGCTCGTCGCCTCCGAACCCGACACCAGCACCGGGGCCATCCAGTTGCCCGGTCACGCGGCCACCCGCGAGGCCAAGGCTGCGGACTCCGGCATCCTGGTCCGCGGCGCTGCCGACATCCTCGTCAAGCTGGCGCGGTGCTGCACGCCCGTGCCGGGAGACCCCATCGTCGGCTTCGTCACCCGCGGCAGCGGCGTCTCGGTGCACCGCAAGGACTGCGTGAACGTGAAGGCGCTGGGCGCCGACTCCGAGCGCTTCGTGGAGGTGTCCTGGGCGCCGACCACCAAGAGCGTGTTCCGCGTGCAGATCCAGGTGGAGGCGCTGGATCGCTCGGGCCTTCTCTCGGACGTCACCCGCGTGCTCAGCGAACACCACGTGAACATCCTGTCGGCGTCGGTGTCCACCACCGACGAGCGCCTGGCGCTGAGCCGCTTCGTCTTCGAGATGGGGGACTCCGTGCACCTGGACCGCGTGCTCAATGCCGTCCGCCGGATCGACGCCGTGTACGACGTCTACCGCGTCACGACGTCCTGAGAGGCCCTCACGGCCTGAAGAATCTGCGCGGCCGCGCGTCGGCCCGGACGTCTGGTCGCGCGCGCGAGTTCGTCCTCGAGGCTGCCCAGCAGCTCCGGCCTCGCCTGGAGGAGCGCGTTCACCCAGTGGTCGTCGCGCTGGTCGAGCGCCGCGGCGTACAGCAGCTCCGAGGCCGTCGCCTCCGGTGTCGTCACGGGGATGCCGCCGACGTCGGCGACGGCGTCCTGTGCGGCGCGACGGTCGTGGTAGATCACCCGTGCCCGCGGCGTGACGCGCATCCGCGCCGCAGAGACGCGGCGGATGTGATGCACGGCCGGCGGGGCGTCGCCGGCGCCGTGGATCCAGGCGGCCGTCGGGCCGCAGGCCGCGGTGCCTCGGGGGATGAGCATGGCGACGCCGAGCGCCCTGGCATCCGCCTCCTCCACGGTGTCGACGGGCATGAATCCCTCGCCGACCTCGATCACGACCCCGTCGAGGCGGGCCGCGCTGAGCTCTGCGAGGGTCAGCCGGTCACCGGGGCGGTAGAACAGCGCGGGGTGCATGCACAACAGTATGAGCCGTGCCGCCCGGTGACGGGCGAGCACGGCTCATACTGTGGATAACGCGGTGTCAGCCGCGCAGGGCGTTCAGCCAGGAGCGCCGTGCGGCCAGCGCCTCGGTGGCCTCCTTGACGGCCTTCGCATCGCCGGCCTTCTCCGCAGCGGCGAGCTCCCGCTCGAGCTTCTCGATGGCCTCGTTGAGCTGCGAGCTCATGTCGTTCGCACGAGCCTTGGTCTCGGGGTTGTTCTTCTTCCAGTCCACGTCCTCGCGGGACTTCAGAGCCTGCTCGATGGTGCGCATGCGATCGTCGAGGGCGCGCTCCTTCTCGCGAGGGAAGATGCGTCCGACCTCGTCCCACTCCCGCTGGATGCGCGTGAGCAGGGCGCGTGCCCTCTTGAGGTTCGGCTCGTCGGCGACGGCCTTGGCCTCTTCCAGCAGAGCCTGACGGGCCTCGATCTTCGGCGCGGACTCCGCCTCATCGGCAGCTGCCTGCTCGGCACGAGCCGAGTACAGCGCGTCGCCGGCGGCCTTGAACTTCGCCCACAGCGCATCGTCGGCCTTGCGTCCGGCACGGCCGGCGGCCTTCCACTCGTCCAGCAGATCTCGGTATGCGGGGATGCCGTCCACGCCGCGGGGTGCGAGGGCTTCGGCCCGCTCGACCAGACGGGCCTTGGCATCGCGTGCGCTGCGGTGCACGTCGTCGAGCTCGGAGAAGAACGCGCGACGAGCCTTGTCGACGCTCGAGCGTGCATCGCGGAACCGCTTCCAGAGCTGCTGCGCGACGCCCTTCGGCAGACGCGGGCCGTTCTGCTGGTGCGACTGCCACGCGTCGAACAGCTCGGTCATCTCGACCGTGACCTGCTTCCACTGCACCTTCGACAGGTCGCGGGCGGCGATGGCCTCGGCCTTCTCGACGATCACGGTGCGCTCGGCGATGGCGGCGTCCATGGCGGCCTTCGCTGCCTCGGCCTCCTTCTCGGTGGCCTCGGAGAGACTCGCCACGAGGGCCTCGATGCGGGTGCGGAGGCCCGCGAGGTCGCCGACGGCCGCGGCATCCGTCACCTCGCCGAGAAGGCGATTCGCCTGCTTGGTGAGGTCCGATGCCGAACTGCCGCCGCTCTGCGCGCGGGTCTCCAGGGTTCCGAACTTCACGGCGAAGTCGTCGAACTTGCGGGCGTAGTACGCCAGCGCCTCATCGGGCGTGCCGTCGGGGTACTGGCCGACCGCGCGCCAGGCGTCGCCCTCGCGCACCTCGACGGTGCCGTCCTCGGTGACGCGACCCCACTCGGAGGCGTCGGACGCGATGGGCGCGGATGTCACCGGCGCGGCGGCCGGCGCGGCGGTGACGCGGGGCATCGGACGGCGCGGCGGCGCGGGGATCGGCGGGGTGGGCTTGGGGGCGTTGTCGTCAGACACGGTGTTCTCCTTGCGCGGCTTGCCCGCGGGAGTGGGAAAGGGCTCCGCTCAGCCTAGTTCACTCGCCAGGAGTCTGCGCGGGGTCCGGCGAGGGCACGGCGGGCGTGGTGGCGACAGGCGATGCGGGTGCGTGCGAGGGCGTCGGCGCGGGCGCCGTGACCTGTGCGTGGACGGTCTGGCTCACGACGGCCCCGACGACGATCAAGCCGCCGATGATGCACGCGAGAACCGTGTCGCGCACGCGCCGCCGCTGCAGCTTCTGGTGCCAGGCCGTGCGGGCCGCATACAGCCGTGCTCGCTCGGCATCGCCGCGACTGCGCTGCGATCCGCGGGAGGTGCGTGCGGCCATCGTCGTCCTCTTCTTCCCGGGCGCCGTCCCGGGCGCCGCCTCCTGCGAGCCTACCGCGATGCAGTGTCGCCGACCGCGACTAGCCTGGGGGGATGACCTCCCCGGCTCCTCTGCTCTCGGGCCAGACCCCGCTCGCCGTGCGCATGCGGCCGGTCTCGCTCGACGAGGTGGCCGGGCAGCAGCACCTGCTGCGCGCAGGGTCGCCCATCGTCGCCCTGGCCGATCCCGACGCCTCGTCTCCCGGCGCGGTCTCGATCATCCTGTGGGGCCCGCCAGGCACGGGCAAGACCACACTGGCCCAGGCCATCGCGCGGTCGTCCGGGCGCCGGTTCGTCGAGCTGTCCGCGATCACCGCCGGCGTGAAGGACGTGCGCGAGGTGATGCAGGAGGCCATCACCCAGCGCGACCTGTACGGCCAGACCACCATCCTCTTCCTGGATGAGATCCACCGCTTCACGAAAGCGCAGCAGGACGCCCTGCTCCCGGGCGTGGAGAACGGTTGGGTCATCCTCATCGCCGCGACCACCGAGAACCCCTCGTTCTCGGTCATCTCGCCGCTGCTGTCGCGTTCCCTGCTGCTGACGCTCCAGCCACTCACCGACGACGACATCGGCGTGCTGGTGGACCGGGCAGTGACCGATGCCCGGGGACTCGCGGACGCGGTGACGCTGGACGACGTCGCGAGGTCCGCACTGATCCGGCTCGCCTCCGGCGACGCCCGCCGCGCGCTGACCGGCCTGGAGGCGGCCGCCGGCGTGGCCATGTCGAAGGCGGCGGTGGGGGAGACCGCCGTCGTCTCCGACGAGGACGTGGCCCAGGCCGTGGACCGCGCGCTGCTGCGCTACGATCGGGCGGGCGACGAGCACTACGACGTCATCAGTGCGTTCATCAAGTCGATCCGCGGCTCGGATGCAGATGCCGCCGTGCACTACCTCGCACGCATGATCGAGGCGGGGGAGGACCCGCGGTTCATCGCTCGGCGACTGGTCATCTCCGCGGCGGAGGACATCGGACTCGCCGACCCGCAGGCGCTCCTGATCGCGACGGCGGCGGCGGATGCCGTGGCCTTCATCGGCATGCCGGAGGGGCGCATCCCGCTGGCGGAGGCCACCATCTACCTGGCCACGACGGCCAAGTCCAACGCCGCCTATGTCGCCATCGACCAGGCCATCGCCGATGTGCGGTCGGGGGGCTTCGGGCGGGTGCCCATCCATCTGCGCGACGCGCACTACGCCGGCGCGAAGAGACTCGGCCACGGCAAGGGCTACCGATACCCGCACGATGCCGACGCCGGCATCCTGCCGCAGCAGTACCTGCCCGACGAGCTTGCCGGGCGTCACTACTACGAGCCGAAGAATCTCGGCGCCGAGCGCGACGTGTCAGCGCGCCTGGAGCGCATCCGCAGGATCCTCGGCGGACACTGAGCGTCTGATAGGATGAACCGGCTCGAAACCCAGTTTTCGGGCATCCCTCCGCTCCTGAACGACTTCCCGGCGCGCCTCGGCGTACGCGAGGGGAAGGCGGGGCAGAGGCGATACGCCCGCGAGTCGTGAAAGACACGTCCGCGTCACGGAAGGAGAACTTCGTGGTCACGAAGTCTCAGGACCGCCGCAAGGTCCGTCTCAGCCGCGCGCTGGGTATCCCGCTCACCCCGAAGGCAGCCCGCTACCTCGAGAAGCGTCCCTACGCTCCGGGCGAGCACGGCCGCACCAAGCGCAAGGCCGACAGCGACTACGCCGTCCGTCTGCGTGAGAAGCAGCGTCTGCGCGAGCAGTACGGCATCCGCGAGAAGCAGCTGCGCATCGCGTTCAACGAGGCCCGCCGCAAGGACGGCCTGACCGGTGAGAACCTGGTCGAGCTGCTCGAGATGCGTCTGGACGCGCTCGTGCTGCGTGCCGGCTTCGCTCGCACCACCGCGCAGGCCCGCCAGCTGGTCGTGCACCGTCACATCCTCGTCGACGGTCAGCTCGTCGACCGCCCGTCCTTCCGCGTGAAGCCGGGTCAGCTCATCCACGTCAAGGCCAAGTCCGAGGGCCTCGAGCCCTTCCAGGTCGCAGCGGCCGGCGGTCACGCCGAGGTGCTGCCCCCGGTTCCCGGCTACCTCGAGGTCGAGCTGGACAAGCTGCAGGCCCGTCTGGTCCGTCGTCCCAAGCGCGCAGAGGTCCCCGTGACCTGTGAGGTGCAGCTGGTCGTCGAGTACTACGCGGCTCGCTGATACCGCATCCAAACCTGGGTCCCTGAGCCTGTCGAAGGGTAGCGACTCAGCGGGTCAAGACGAGAGGCGTCGGGGTTTCCCCGGCGCCTCTCGTCGTAGGATGGCGGAATGAAGAGTCTGCTCTGGTTCCTGATCGGTGTGATCGGCGGGTTCGTCGCCGCGCACTTCATGAACAAGGACCCCCGCGGTCAGGAGATCTTCGCCGACATCGATGCGCGCATCTCGGAGTTCACCGGGATCCTCGGTGAGGCGTACCGCCAGCAGGAGGCGCGCCTGTCGGACCCCGCAGACGACTGACCACGATTCATCCCTCCGCGTCCGCGAGACGCGACCGAGCCATGCAAGGACACCTGAGAGCACTATGAGAACTGCGGAGATCGCGCAGCGCTACCTCGACTTCTTCGAGAAGAACGACCACACCATCGTCCCGTCGGCGTCGCTGGTCAGCGATGACCCCTCGCTGCTCTTCACTGTCGCGGGCATGGTGCCGATGATCCCGTACCTCACCGGAGTCGTCCCGGCCCCGCATCCCCGCATCGCCGACGTGCAGAAGTGCATCCGCACGAACGACATCGAGGAGGTCGGGCGCACCGCGCGCCACGGCACGTTCTTCCAGATGCTCGGCAACTGGTCCTTCGGCGACTACTTCAAGGAAGGCGCCATCCGCTATGCGTGGGAGCTGCTGACCTCGTCGCAGGCCGACGGCGGCCTCGGATTCGACGAGAAGGATCTCTGGGTCACCGTCTTCGAGACCGACGACGAGGCGGAGGCCATCTGGCGCGACGTCATCGGGCTCAAGCCCGAGCGCATCCAGCGCCTCGGGCGCGAGGACAACTACTGGAACACCGGCCAGCCCGGCCCCGGCGGTCCCGACTCGGAGATCTTCTTCGACCGCGGCCCCGCATACGGGAAGGACGGCGGCCCGGCTGCCGACGACACCCGGTTCCTGGAGATCTGGAACCTCGTGTTCATGCAGGACTTCATCGACAACGTGCGCGGCAAGACCGACTTCGACATCGTCGGCGAGCTGCCCATGAAGAACATCGACACCGGCATGGGCCTGGAGCGCGTCGCGTTCCTCAAGCAGGGCGTCGAGAACATGTACGAGACCGACCAGGTGCGTCCTGTGCTGGATCGCGCCATCGAGCTCTCCGGTCGCACCTACGGCGCCGTTCACGAGGACGACGTGCGCTTCCGCGTCGTGGCCGACCACGTGCGCTCCTCGCTGATGCTGCTCTCCGACGGCGTGCGTCCCTCCAACGAGGGCCGCGGCTACATCCTGCGCCGCCTGATGCGCCGCACCGTGCGGGCGATGCGCCTGCTGGGCGTCGAGGACTCGACGTTCCCCGAGCTGTTCGAGGTGTCGAAGGACGCCATGAAGTCGGCTTATCCGGTGTTGGAGAAGGACTGGTCCATGCTGTCGGCGTCGGCGTTCGCCGAGGAGGAGACCTTCCGCCGCACCCTGGTGCAGGGCTCGACGATCCTCGACCTCGCCCTCGACGAGACCCGCCAGTCCGGAGGATCCACCCTCAGCGGCTCGCAGGCGTTTCTGCTGCACGACACCTACGGCTTCCCGATCGACCTCACGCTGGAGGTCGCCGAGGAGGCGGGGCTGAACGTGGACCGCCCGGCGTTCGACGAGCTCATGCGCGGTCAGCGCGAGCGCGCCAAGGCCGATGCCCGCAGCCGCAAGCGCCAGCGCGCGGATGTGTCGGTGTACCGCGACTTCCGCGCACGGGGGGAGACCTCGTTCGTCGGCTACGACGATCTGAAGGCCGAGTCCCGCGTGCTGGGCATTCTCGTCGACGGCGCGCCCGTGCAGACTGCGACCGAGGGCCAGGTGGCGGAGGTCATCCTCGCCGAGACCGCGCTGTACGCCGAGTCCGGCGGCCAGGTCGCCGACAAGGGCAGCATCGTCGGCGCCGGGTTCGAGCTGGACGTGCTGGACGTGCAGAAGCCCGTGCCGGGGCTGATCAGCCACACCGTGCACGTGGACTCCGGCGCCGTCGCTGTGGATGACCGCGCGACCACCGTGGTGGATGCCGCCAACCGGCGCGCCGCCCGTCAGGCGCACTCGGCCACGCACCTCGTGCACGCCGCGCTGCGCGACACGCTCGGCAAGACGGCCACGCAGGCGGGTTCGCTCAACCGTGCCGGGTACATGCGCTTCGACTTCGCGTGGTCGCACCCCCTGTCGGCCGAGACCCGCACCGAGATCGAGGACATCACCAACCGGGCCGTCAACGACGCGCTCGAGGTGACGACCCGCGTCATCTCACTGGACGAGGCCAAGGAGGCCGGCGCCATGGCGCTGTTCGGCGAGAAGTACGGCGACATCGTGCGCATGGTCGACATCGGCGGACCCTGGTCGCGCGAGCTCTGCGGTGGCACCCACGTGTCGTCCAGTGCCGAGATCGGTCTGGTCAGTGTCGTCGGCGAGTCCTCGGTCGGCGCGTCCAACCGCCGCATCGAGGCACTTGTCGGACAGGACGCCTTCCGCGAGCTGGCCGCCGAGCGCACGGTGGTCTCGCAGCTGTCTGCCGCATTGAAGGCTCCCCGCGATCAGCTGTCCACCCGCATCGAGGAACTGCAGGCCAACCTGAAGGCCGCCGAGAAGCGCATCGCGCAGTTCGAGGCCGCCGAGCGCGCCGGTCGCGTTCCGGCGCTGTCGGAGGCCGCGCAGCAGCACGGCTCGTATCGGGTGGCGGCCAGTTCGCTCGGCGAGGTCGGCTCCGCCGACGACGTGCGCACCCTCGCGCTGAGCGTGCGCGAGCGCCTGGGATCTGAGGCCGCGGTGGTGGTTTTCGGCGGCATCGTGAACGAGCGTCCGATCGTCGTGGTCGCCACCAACGACACCGCGCGTGCGGCCGGGGCGAAGGCGGGTGCGCTGGTGCGCATCGCCGCCGGCATCCTCGGCGGTGGTGGCGGCGGCAAGGACGACGTCGCCCAGGGCGGCGGCACGGATGCGACTGCACTGGATGCCGCGCTGGCGGCCGTGGTCACGGAGCTCTCGGCAGCGTGACCGGGTTCCGCCGCGGCGCCCGGCTCGGCATCGACGTGGGCAAGGCCCGTGTCGGTGTCGCGCGGTGCGATCCCGACGGCATGCTGGCCGTGCCGGTGGAGACCGTCCCGAGGTCGGAGACCTCGATCGACCGGATCGCGGAGCTCGCGCGGGAGTGGGAGCCCATCGAGTTCATCGTGGGGCTCCCGGTGAACATGCGGGGCGAGGAGACCCTGTCCACGAAGGATGCCCGTGACTTCGCTGCTGAGCTCGGCCGCCGCACCGGCATCGCCGTGCGCATGGTCGACGAGCGGTTGAGCACCGTGAGCGCGTACACGGCGCTGCATTCCTCGGGCAGGACTCAGAAGAATTCTCGTAGCATTGTGGATCAGGTGGCGGCGGTCGTGCTTCTGCAGCACGCCGTGGACACCGAGAAGAGCACCGGGAGACCCGCCGGTGCGCCGCTCGAACTCGATGAGGAGCCCTCTCACGATGCCTGACTCCCCAGAGCGCCCGACATCGCCAGGGCTGGGTGATCTGTTCGATGATCTGCCCACCGCATCATCGCCGCTGCCCGAGCGCGGCAGGCGCGACGATGCTGCGCCGGGTTCGCGCCGTGCGATGCGCGAGGCGCGCGCGGCCGCCGAG
>NZ_JBASAK010000087.1:0-25905 GCF_049650565.1 Microbacterium sp. | reverse complement strand
TGATGGTCGCGTACGCGACCATCACGACCGTCACCAGCACCGTCCAGCCCGCTGCGACCTCGGCGGCGAAGCGGATGCCGACAGCGGCCAGCGCGGCGGCGATCACGAACAGCGGGACATCCGCGGCGGCGACCACGCCGGCGGGCAGGTCACCGATCGTGAGGCGTCGGATGCCGGAATCCAGGGCGACACCGGCCCACCAGGCGGCTCCCGCCGCCGCCTGCACGGCGAAGTATGCCCGGCCCGCGCGGGCGTCCAGTCGTGCTGCGAGGCTCACATCTCCTCGTGCGTGGCGGGATCCGCGTCGAACAGGCGGCCGTCGCGCCGCCCCAGCGCCGTGATGGCGTCGACCTCGGCGGCATCCAGCACGACGGAGGCCGCGGCGAGGTTCGAGGTCTGGTGCTTCGGCGACGACGCCTTCGGGATCGACACCGTGCCGCGTGCCACATGCCAGGCGATCACCGTCTGCGCGGGCGTGATCCCGTGGGCGGCGGCGATCTCCACGATGACCGGCTCCTGCATGATCTCCTTGGCGCGGCCCAGTGGGCTCCACGCGATGGTGAGGATGCCTCGCTCGGCGTGCAGCGCGAGGGCCTCGCTCTGCGGGAAGTACGGGTGCACCTCGATCTGGTTGGCGACGGGCCGGATGCCGGTCTCGGCCTCGATGCGGTCCAGGTGCTCGGGCAGGAAGTTCGACACGCCGATCTGCCGGACCGTGCCGCGCTGCTGCGCCTCGACGAGTGCTCGCCACGCCTCGCCGTACAGATCGACGCTCGGGTTCGGCCAATGGATCAGGTGCAGATCTGTGGCGTCCAGCCCCAGTCGGAACCGGCTCTCCTCGATGCTTGAGCGCGCCTTCTTGGCGGCATGGTGGCGGCCGGGCAGCTTGGTGGTGACGATGATCTCGGAGCGGTCGACGCCGGAGGCGGCCACGCCCGCGCCGACGGAGCCCTCATTCTCGTAGTTGAACGCTGTGTCCACCAGCCGGTACCCACGGCGGATGCCCTCGGCGACGGCATCCGCTCCCTCCTGCCCGTACAGCCGGTATGTGCCCAGCCCGACGGCGGGAAGGGCGAATCCGTTGTGCGCGGTGAACAGGGGCGTGGATGCCATGGGATCTCCTCAGATGCGACGTGCCGCCAGCCTACGCGCCGGGACGTCGAGGCTGTCGGCGGATGCCAGTGGGTCCGCCGCCGTGCGGCGGGTCGCGGCCCTCCCGACGGAACAGTCGTGACCGTCGACGCTGTCGGCGTATGCCAGTAGATTTGAACGTGTGAAAGCCTCTCCCGAGAATCAGCGCGCCCTGATCGAGATCGCCGAGCTGGACCGCCGCCTCGAGCAGGCCGAGCGGGCCCGCACGCAGCCGGCCCAGGGCGCCCGCATCAACGAGCTCGCCGGCGTGCGCAAGGAGCAGCTCGCCGAGCTGACCTCGCTGACCGGAGTGCTGGATGATGCGCAGGCGGAACTGGGGCGCCTGGAATCCGACGTGGCCCTGGCCGTGCAGCGGCGCGACCGCGACGGCGAGCGGCTCACGGCGACCGCCGACTCCAAGCAGGCACAGGCGCTCGAGAACGAGATCTCCAGCCTCGGCCGGCGCATCTCCATGCTGGAGGACGCCCAGCTCGAGGTCATGGGACGCGTCGAGGAGGCACAGGCCGCCGTCGACGCGCAGCAGGCCCTCATCGACGTGACGCAGGCGGAGGGCGCCGAGCTCACTCGCGCGGCCAAGGCAGCCATGGCCGCCGCCGCCACCGAGGGCGAGCAGCTGGCCCGCGACCGCGCGGCACTGGCGGGCACCGTGGCGGCAGACCTGCTCGCCGAGTTCGAACGACGCTCCGCCCGCGGCGGGATCGGTGTGGGGCTGCTGCGCCGCGGCGTGTGCGAAGGCTGCCGGATGGTGCTCTCCGGCATCGACCTGACCGAGATCCGCAAGGCCGCTCCTGACGACGTCGTCTCCTGCCCCGAGTGCGGGGCGATCCTGGTGCGCACGGAGGAATCCGGACTGTGACGCCGTGGGGCAGGATGCCGTGACGCAGCCCGCGACGACGGCATCCTCGCCTCCGCATGCCGTGGTCGGCCGCGCGGCGGACGGGCACGGCTGGCTGCTGGCAGTGCTGGACGACGCGACGGCGGAGACTGAGTCCGAGCACGTCGCCGACGAGGACCTCCCGTACCGCATCCGCGAACTGGAGGAGCGACTGTCGCCGCGCTGGACGGTGCGCACGCTGCGCACGTTCTACCCGCCGCTGCTGGCAGCCGGCGTCCGCCTGCGCCGCGCACACGACCTTGTGCTGTGCCATGCGATCCTGCGAGACACGGCGTCGCTGGCGCGTCCGCTTCCGACATCCGGACTGTGGCTGCGCGCGGACATCGTCGAGAGCGAGCCCGTCCAGCCCGGACTGTTCGAGGTATCGACAGCGATCGCGCTGCGCGGCGACGCTTACGACGAGGTGCTGGCGCAGTGGCTCGCCCAGCGCGCGGCGCTGGCGAGGGCGCCGGATGCTCGCCTCGAGCTGCTGTGCGCGGCGGAGTCCACGGGTGCTCTGATCGCCGAGGAGATGACCGCCGCAGGGCTGCCGTGGAGCACCGCCATCCACGAGGGCATCCTCGAGGAGACGCTTGGACCCAGGCCGCTGCGCGGGGCGCGGCCGGCGCGCATGGCCGCCCTGGCCGCGCAGATCGCGCGGCACCTCAATGATCCCGACCTCAACCCGGACAGCCCGCCGCGGCTGCTGCGTGCGCTGCACCGCGTGGGCGTGTTCGTGGCCTCGACCTCGAAATGGGAGCTCTCCGAGGTCGATCACCCGGTTGTGGAGCCGCTGCTGGAGTACAAGAAGCTGGCCCGGCTGTTCGCGGCCAACGGCTGGGCCTGGCTGGACGAGTGGGTGCACGGCGACAGGTTCCGCCCGATCTACCTCACCGGCGGCGTGGTGACGGGGCGCTGGGCGTCGTCCGGCGGCGGCGCACTGCAGATTCCGCGGCAGCTGCGCGCCGCCGTGCACGCCGACCCGGGGTGGACGTTCGTCGACGCCGATGTGGCACAGCTGGAGCCGCGGGTGCTGGCGGCGATGTCCCAGGACCGCGCGATGGCCGCCGCAGCGCAGGGTGCCGACCTGTACGAGGGGATCGTGCGCTCGGGCGCCGTCGCCACCAGGCAGGAGGCCAAATATGCGGTGCTCGGCGCCATGTACGGCGCGACGACGGGGGAGAGCGGACGGCTGGCGCCCCGGCTGCGCGCGGTCTTCCCGCGTGCGATGAGCGCCGTCGACGCCGCGGCGCGCACCGGTGAGGAGGGCGGCGTGGTCAGCACTCTGCTGGGGCGCAGCTCGCCCCGGCCGTCGGATGCCTGGCGCAGCGTGCAGTCCGAGGCGGGAGGCCCGGGCGCAGGCGGTGCCGACGGGTCGCGGGCGCGCAGCAGGGCGCGGGACCGCGGGAGGTTCACGCGCAACTTCGTGGTGCAGGGGACGGCCGCGGAGTGGGCGCTGCTCTGGATGGCGGAGATCCGGCATCGTCTGATGGCGCTGCCCGAGGCCCCCGCTCCCGCTCCGGCATCCGGCCCCGTCTTCGCGACGCGTGCGCATCTGGCGTTCTTCCTGCACGACGAGGTGATCGTGCACTGCCCGGCCGAGCAGGCGGAAGATGTCGCGGCGATCGTGCGCGGTGCCGCACGCGCCGCCACCGCGCGGCTGTTCCCCGGGTTCGAGATCGACGTGCCGCTCGATCTGCACATCAGTGACGACGCGGGCAAGTGAGCCGACCCCGTAGAATCGTAGGGCGAGCGGGTCGGCCGGACGGTCGCGTGGCGCGAGAGCGCACCGAGGAACGTCCGGGCTCCGCAGGGCAGGGCGGTGGGTAACACCCACCCGGAGAGATCCGCGAGACAGTGCCACAGAGAGCAGACCGCCCCCTCGGGGGTAAGGGTGAAAGGGTGGTGTAAGAGACCACCGGGGGACATGGTGACATGTCCCGCCAGGTAAACCTCGCCCGGAGCAAGACCAGACAGAGGATGTTGACGCGGCCCGCCGAGTCCTCGGGTAGGTTGCTGGAACGGCACGGCAACGTGTCGTCGAGAGAGATGGCCGTCAAGGGAGCGCGAGCTCCTGAACAGAACCCGGCGTACAGGCCGGCCCGCTCGCCCCGAACATGAAGAAGGCCCCGATCGGCGATCGGGGCCTTCTCGCGTGTGCTTCGAGTGCAGGGCTCAGTCGGATGCCAGGGATGCTGCGCCGATGATGCCGGAGTTGTTGCGGTGCACTGCGTTGATGATCGGGGTCTTCAGCTCCAGCAGCGGGATGAACTTCTCCGGATTCTTGGAGACGCCGCCGCCGACCACGAACAGGTCGGGGCTGAAGAGGAACTCCACCTGGCTGTAGAACACCTGCAGGCGCGCCGCCCAGTCCTCCCACGACAGCTTCTCGCGCTCCATGGCCGAGGACGCCGCCCAGCGCTCGATGGACTCACCCTTGCGATCCAGGTGCCCGAGCTCGGTGTTGGGCACCAGCACGCCGTCGTACAGGAATGCGGAGCCGATGCCCGTGCCCAGTGTGGTGAGGATCGTGAGACCCTCGACATCCCGCGCGGCGCCGTGGCGGGCCTCGGCGACGCCGGCGGCGTCCGCGTCGTTGACGAAGGCGATGTGACGGCCCAGCCCGTCCTCGAAGAACTTCTCCGCTTCGAAGTCGACCCAGTCCTTGGAGACGTTCGCGGCGGACAGCGTCTTCCCGCGCTTCACGATCGCAGGGAACGCGACGCCCAGCGCCAGATCCGAGTGGGATGCTCCCAGCTGATCCAGCAGCTGGCGGACCGTTTCCAGCACGTCGGCGGGGTGTGCGCCCTTCGGCGTGGGGATGCGTACGCGATCCGAGTCGAGCGTGCCGTGCTCGAGGTTGACGATTCCTGCCTTGATGCCCGTACCGCCGATGTCGACGCCGATTGCCTGCTGTGCCATGCCGAACAGCCTATCCAAGCCCGGGTTCGCGGTTAGGATCGTGACAGACCCCGACGAAGGAGCTGACATGCCCGACGGCGACGACAAGTACTGGTACAACCTCAGCACTCACGAGGTGGAACTCGGCATGCTGTCGGCCGCGGTCGACCGGGTGGGCCCGTTCGACACCGCCGAAGAGGCGAAGAACGCCCCCGAGAAGCTCCGCGAGCGCTCACGCGCCTGGGCGGAGGACGATGCCGCCGACGATGCCTGGGGTTCCTCGAACTCGTCGGATGCGGGGGACGACGCGTGAGCATGGACAAGCAGCGCGACTTCGTGCTGCGCACCATCGAAGAGCGCGGCGTCAAGTTCGTGCGCCTGTGGTTCACGGACGTGATCGGGACGCTCAAGTCGGTCGCCATCGCGCCGGCCGAGGTGGAGGGCGCGTTCGCCGAGGGGATCGGCTTCGACGGCTCCGCGATCGAGGGACTCACCCGCACGTTCGAGTCCGACCTGCTCGCCCAGCCGGATCCCACGACATTCCAGATCCTGCCGTGGCGCGGCGAGGTCGACCCCACTGCTCGCATGTTCTGCGACCTGACCACCCCCGACGGCCGTCCGGCGGTCTCGGATCCGCGGCACGTGCTGCGCCGGGCCCTCGCGAAGGCAGCGGATGCCGGGTTCACGTTCTACACGCATCCCGAGGTCGAGTTCTACCTGCTCAAGTCCGCCGAGGTCGGGCCCGACGGGCCCGTTCCGGTGGACTCCGCCGGCTATTTCGACAACGTACCGGGCGGCACCGCGCACGACTTCCGTCGCAGCGCCGTGCGGATGCTGGAGGATCTCGGTATCTCGGTGGAGTACAGCCACCACGAGGGAGGTCCCGGCCAGAACGAGATCGACCTGCGGTACGCCGACGCGCTGACCACGGCCGACAACATCATGACCTTCCGCACGGTCGTGAAGGAGGTGGCCATCGAACAGGGCGTGTACGCGACGTTCATGCCGAAGCCGCTGAACAACCACCCCGGCAGCGGCATGCACACGCATCTGTCGCTGTTCGAGGGCGACGTGAACGCCTTCCACGAAGCAGGGGCGGAGTACCAGCTCTCGCTCACCGGTCGGCGCTTCATCGCGGGTCTGCTGCGGCACGCCAACGAGATCGCCGCGGTCACCAACCAGTTCGTCAACTCGTACAAGCGGCTGTGGGGCGGCGACGAGGCGCCCAGCTTCGTCACCTGGGGCCACGCCAACCGCTCGGCCCTGATCCGCGTGCCGATGTACAAGCCCAACAAGATGCAGTCCACCCGCATCGAGTACCGCGGTCTGGACTCCGCGGCCAACCCCTACCTGTCGTATGCGCTCATGCTGGCGGCGGGCCTGAAGGGCATCGAAGAGGAGTACGAGCTGCCGCCCGAGGCCGAGGACAACGTCTGGTCGCTCAGCGACTCCGAACGGCGTGCGCTGGGCTACGCGCCTCTGCCGGCCAGTCTGGACCATGCGCTGGAGTACATGCAGGACTCCGAGCTGGTGGCGGAGACATTGGGCGAAGAGGTCTTCAACTACGTGCTGCTGAACAAGCGCAAGGACTGGGAGGCCTACCGCGGGCAGGTCACCCCGTTCGAACTGCAGAACAACCTCGGGCTGCTCTGAGTCGCACCCATGGCACGTCCTGATGCGTCCGTCTCGCTGTCGGCGCTGGCCAGGCTCGGCTTCGTCGGGCTCACCGCAGCGTCGGCGGCGCTGACCGAGCTCGCCGAGCTGACCGGCCTGGAACGGGCGGAGCTGGCTGAGGGCCTGGTGGCCGCGGATCCGGATGCCGCGGTCGCCGGCATCCTGCAGGTGGCCCGCCGCGACCCGGCACGGGCCGCCGCCGTGCTCCGGGATCCGGGTGCCCGTGCCGCCGTGTGGCGGGTGCTGGGCGTCTCGTCGGGCATTGCCGGCTTCTTCGCGCGTCGCCCCGAGCAGTTGGATGCCGAGCTGCTGCGGCGCACCGTTCTTCCCACCGCCGCTGAGCTGCGGGAGGGGCTGTTGTCGGCGGTCGAGGCGCGGGACGGCTTCGCCCGTGCGAAGGACGCGACGCTCGCGCTGCGCGTCGCCTACCGGCGCTGTCTGGTCGGCATCGTGGCGGCGGATACGGCATCCGAGAACCCCGTCGAGATCATCGCCGCCGTCTCCGCGGCGCTGGCGGATGCCGCATCGGCTGCCCTGGAGGCGGCTCTCGCCGTCGCCCGCACCGAGGTGACGGATGCCGGCATCCCGCGCACCGAGGTCGCAGCGACCCGCCTGGCGATCATCGGGATGGGCAAGACCGGCGCACGCGAACTGAACTACCTCAGCGACGTGGACGTGATCTTCGTCGGGGGAACGACCGACGAGGCGATCGTCGGCGAGTCCAGGGCCATCGACATCGCCACGCGGCTCGCACGGGAGACCATGCGCGCGCTGGACGGCATCGACACCGAGCCGCCGCTGTGGGAGGTGGATGCCGCCCTGCGGCCCGAGGGCAAGCAGGGGGCCCTGGTGCGCTCTCTGGCCTCGCACGTGGCCTACTACGACAGGTGGGCGAAGAGCTGGGAGTTCCAGGCGCTGCTCAAGGCGCGCCCCCTGGCGGGAGACGCCGCACTGGGTGCCGACTACATCGCGGCGCTCCAGCCGCGGGTGTGGGTCAGCTCGGAGCGGTCGGACTTCGTCGACAGCGTCCAGCGCATGCGCGAGCGCGTGACGGCCAACATCCCCCCGGAGGACGTGCCCTACCAGCTCAAGCTCGGCCCGGGCGGGCTGCGCGACATCGAGTTCACCGTGCAGCTGCTGCAGCTCGTGCACGGCGTGAGCGATGACACCCTGCGCACCCGCGGCACGCTGGAGTCGCTGCAGGCGCTGGCGGACGGCGGTTATATCGGCCGGGTGGAGGCGGCATCGTTCGCCGATCAGTACCGCGTGCTGCGCTTGCTGGAGCACCGCCTGCAGCTGCATGAGCTCAGTCGCACGCACCTGATGCCGCGCGACGACGAGGGCATGCGGCGCCTGGCCCGGGCCACCGGGCTGGCCGACTCGGCATCCGCCCTGCGCGAGCTGTGGGACGGCGTGCGGCGCGAGGTGCGGGAGCAGCATGTACGGCTGTTCTACCGGCCGCTGCTGGCCGCTGTCGCCTCCCTGCCGGCCGAGGAGCGCCAGCTGACCACGGGGCAGGCCGCGGACCGCCTGGCGGCCATCGGTTTCCGCGATCCGGAGGGGGCGCTTCGGCACATCGCGGCCCTGACCTCGGGTATCAGCCGCAAGGCCGCCATCCAGCGGTACCTCATGCCCGTCATGCTGCGCTGGTTCGCCGACGGCACCGATCCGGACTACGGACTGATCGCGTTCCGGCGGATCAGCGAGCGGCTGGGCGACACGCACTGGTTCCTGCGCATGCTGCGCGACTCGTCGGGCGCCGCTGAGCGCCTCACGCGGGTGCTGTCGAGTTCGCGGTACATCGGGGAGCTGATGGAATGGATCCCCGAGTCAGTGGCATGGTTGGACAGCCCCGGCGCCCTGCGTCCGCGTGGCGGCGCGGCGCTGGATGACGAGGCCCGCGCCATCCAGACCCGGCACACCACCATCACCGGAGCGCTGAAGGCCGTGCGAGCGCTGCGCCGTCGGGAGCTGCTGCGCACGGCGATGGGCGCGGTGCTGGACCACATCGGCGTCGATGAGATGGCCCGCGCCATCAGCGAGATCACCGAGGCGACGATCCAGGCCGCGCTGCGGGCGGTGTACCGCGAGGTGGTGCCCGAGGAGGACGACGCCCTGGACTTCTCCATCATCGCGATGGGGCGCTTCGGCGGAGCCGAGCTGGGCTTCGGATCGGATGCCGACGTGCTGTTCGTCTACGACCCCGACGGGGTGGAGCCCCA
Organism: Microbacterium sp.; assembly: GCF_049650565.1. Classification (GTDB taxonomy): domain Bacteria; phylum Actinomycetota; class Actinomycetes; order Actinomycetales; family Microbacteriaceae; genus Microbacterium. The sequence goes on along the minus strand of NZ_JBASAK010000087.1, from coordinate 17,082 downwards.
GCGCGCGCAGCAGCTGGCGTCGAAGATCGTCGCGGGCCTGCGCGAGCACCTGACGGACCACCGGCTGCCGCTGGACCTGGATGCCGACCTGCGGCCCGAGGGTCGCAACGGACCCATCGTGCGCACGATGGAGGCGTACACGCAGTACTACCGGCGCTGGTCGCTGTCGTGGGAGGCGCAAGCGCTGCTGCGGGCCCGGGGGATCGCCGGCAGCCAGAAGCTCATCACGAAGTTCATGGCGCTGGCCGACAGCATCCGCTTCCCGGAGCAGATCTCCGCGCAGGACGTGCGCGAGATCAAGCGCATCAAGGCGCGCGTGGAGGGGGAGCGGCTGCCGCAGGGCGTCGATCCTCGCCGGCACCTCAAGCTCGGCCCCGGCACGCTCAGCGACGTGGAGTGGATGGTGCAGGTGCTGCAGCTGCAGTACGGCCACCGTGTGCCGGACCTGCGCACCACATCCACGCTGCAGGCGCTGGACGCCGCCGTGCTGGCCGAGCTGATCCCCGCCGACGGCGCCGAGCAGCTGCGCGGCGCCTGGCTGCTGGCCAGCCGGCTGCGCTCCGCCATGACGCTGCTGACCGGCAGGACCAGCGACGTGCTCCCCATGGAGCACCGTGAGCTGGACGGCGTGGGTCGCCTGCTGGGCTACCCGGATCGAGGCGCCATGCTGCTCGAGGAGGAGTACCTGCGGGTGACGCGCAGGGCGAGGAGAGTGTTCGAGAAGCAGTTCTACGGCTGATCGCAGCTGCAGAGGAACGAGGGGGAGTCATGACCGGACGCATCGGGATCGTATGGAATCCGACCAAGATCGACGAGACGGAGCTGCGGGATGCCGCAGGCGCCGCGTTCGAGGACAGCGTGGACCTGCACTGGTGGGAGACCTCGGAGGACGACCCGGGGAGATCGATGGCGGAGTCCGCGATCGCCGCCGACTGTGACGTCGTGATCGCCGTCGGCGGCGACGGCACCGTGCGCACGGTCGCGGAGGTCATCGCGCAGTCGCCCGGCGATGCGCCGGCGCTGGGGATCGTCCCGCAGGGCACCGGAAACCTGCTGGCCCGCAACCTCGGCATCCCGCTCGGCAGCATCGCGAAGGCGCTCGAGACCGTCGCCGCAGGTCGGACCCGGGACATCGACATGGGCTGGGTGCGGGCCGACGACGCGGATGCCGAGACGGGCTTCCTGGTGATGATCGGCTCGGGCCTGGACGCGCACATGCTGGCCGAGACCGACGACGGTCTGAAGGACAAGGCGGGGTGGCTGGCGTACGTCGAGGCCATGGGGCGGGCGCTCGGCGCCGCGCAGACCATGGACTTCACCTTCAGCATCGACGGGGATCAGGAGCAGACACTGAGCGGGCACACCCTGCTGATCGGCAACTGCGGTGCGATCCAGGGCGGCGTCACGCTGCTGCCGGACGCCGTGCCGGATGACGGGCGTCTCGACCTGCTGCTGGTGAGCGCCGAGAACGCGGTGGAGTGGGCGCGCACGCTGCGCACGATCGTGTGGGACAACGGCATCCGTCGTCTGCTCGGCGGGGACGACCAGACGGTCAGCACGGATGAGGCGCAGCACCTGGCGGGCGAGCGCATCCGGGTGCGCATGTCCGCGCCGTCCGCGTTCGAGATCGACGGCGAGGAGGCCGGCGAGGTCTCCTCACTCGAGGTGAGGGTGCAGCCCGCCGCGCTGCGCGTGCTGTGCTGAACTGACGACCCGGTGCCGTGAGGGCTCGGGATCCGATGGATCCCGAGCCCTCACGCGCGGATGCTGCGATCAGACGCCGTAGTACAGCTCGTACTCGTACGGGTGCGGGCGCTGCGCCATCGGCAGGATCTCGTGGTCGTACTTGTACTGGATCCAGGTGCTGATGAGCTCCTCGGTGAACACGCCGCCCTCGAGCAGGAAGGCGTGGTCGGCGCGCAGCGCCTCCAGCGAGTCCAGCAGGGAGTTCGGCACCTGCGGGATGTTCGCCGCCTCCTCCGGCGGGAGCTCGTACAGGTCCTTGTCGATGGGCTCCATGGGCTCGATGCGGTTCTTGATGCCGTCCAGGCCCGCCATCAGCTGTGCGGCGAAGCCCAGGTAGGGGTTGCCGGAGGCATCCGGAACGCGGAACTCGATGCGCTTGGCCTTGGGGTTGGAGCCGGTCAGCGGGATGCGGATGGCGGCCGAGCGGTTGCCTGCGGAGTAGGCCAGGTTCACAGGCGCCTCGAAGTGCTTGACCAGGCGGTGGTAGCTGTTCAGCGTGGGGTTCGTGAACGCCAGCACGGCGTCGGCGTGCTTGAGCAGGCCGCCGATGTACCAGCGGGCGATGTCGCTGAGCTGGCCGTAGCCGGCCTCGTCGAAGAACAGCGGCTTGCCATCCAGCCACAGGGACTGATGCGTGTGCATGCCCGAGCCGTTGTCGCCGTAGAGCGGCTTGGGCATGAACGTGACCGTCTTGCCCCAGTCCTCGGCGGTGTTCTTCACGATGTACTTGAACTTCAGCACGTCGTCGGCTGCGCGCACCATGGTGTCGAAGCGGTAGTTGATCTCCGCCTGGCCGGCCGTGCCCACCTCGTGGTGCGCGCGCTCGAGGATCAGGCCGGCCGCGCCCAGGCGCAGGCACATGTCGTCGCGGATGTCGGCCTGCTTGTCAACCGGCGCCACCGGGAAGTAGCCGCCCTTGAAGGGCGTCTTGTTGCCGAGGTTGCCGCCCTCCTCCTTGCGACCGGAGTTCCAGGCAGCCTCCTCGGAGTCCACCTTGTAGAAGCTCTCACCGGAGGTGACCGAGTAGCGCACGTCGTCGAAGATGTAGAACTCGGCCTCGGGTGCGAAGAACGCGGTGTCCGCGATGCCCGTGGAGGCCAGGTACTTCTCAGCCTTCTTGGCGACCTGACGGGGGTCCTTCGAGTAGATCTCGCCGGTGCGGGGGTTGTAGATGTCGAAGACCATGATGAGTGTCTTCTCGATGCGGAAGGGATCGACGTACGCCGTGGTGACGTCGGGGATCAGCTGCATGTCCGACTCGTGGATCGAGGCGAACCCGCGGATCGAGGAACCATCGAACAGCTGACCGTCGCGGAAGAAGTCCTCGTCGACCGTGGAGGCCGGAATGTTGAAGTGCTGCTGCACCCCGGGAAGGTCTGTGAAGCGGATGTCGACGAACTTGACGTCGTTCTCCTCGATGAAGCGAAGGACCTCTGCGGGCTCTGTGAACATGGACGACTCCTGTATCGGCTCTCGGTTGGATCAACCTTACGCAGGTTATGCATTGGGAGTTTCCCAGCCGTGTCGCCCGTGTTTCGGGCATGTTACGCGTGCTCGGTAGGCTGGGAGGGTGAACGACTACCCCGGGGAACGCCTCGGCCTGCCCGCCACAGGGCCTCGCAGCATCGCCCGCCCCGGTCGTCGGATCGGGGCGCTGCTCATCGACTATGCGGCCGCGACGATCATCGCCATCGGCTTCTTCGGGTACGACCAGTTCGCGCTGCCGTCCGAGGCCGGCTGGCGCCAGTTCGCACCCATGATGGTGTTCGCCGTGCTGCAGATCGTCTTCATCCCCACCGCGGGCGGCAGCCCGGGACACCGGATGCTGGGCATGCGCGTCGTCCGTTTCGGCGGGGGATGGGTGGGCCCGTGGCGCCCCATCGTGCGCACTCTGCTGCTGATCGTCGTGATCCCGGCCGTGATCTGGGATGCCGATCAGCGCGGCCTGCACGACAAGGCCGCCGGCACCGTGCTCATTCGGGCCTGAGTCAGTCCCGCCCGCGGTTGCGGCGGCGGGCCTCCTTGGGCGCGCGGCCGCCGAGGAACGACTTCGCCGGGTCCACGATGAAGCCGCGGCGCAGCACCTGCCTGCCGATCAGCATCCGGAAGCCCATCTCATCGCGGTTGGTCAGCGTGACCTCGCCCTGCACGTCCTGGCCCACCAGCCGCATCCGCAGCATCACCACCAGACGATCCTCGGCGTGCCCCGACGAGCTGCGCACGGCGCGGCGGTCGTGCACCGGGCACTCGTGGGTCACGGCATCCGCCAGACTCTCCTGCCAGGGCCGCACGGCGAAGCGCACCCAGTCCGCATCGTCGCGGCGGAACTCCTCGATGTCGAAGGCGTGCAGCGACGAGGTGCGCGCACCCGTGTCGATCTTCGCCTTGATCCAGTCCACGCCCAGCTCGGGCAGCGACACCCACTCGCGCCACCCCGTGGACGTGTTTGAATGAGTGGACCGAGTCACTCCTACATCCTGGCAGGAAACATCTGTGAAGATCGCCGTCCTCTCGCGGGCACCGCAGTCGTACTCCACGCAGCGTCTGCGGGCAGCAGCGCAGCAGCGCGGGCACAACGTCAAGGTGCTCAACACGCTGCGTTTCGCGATCGATCTGACAGCCGACGCACCTGACCTGTTCTTCCGCGGAAAGCAGCTCAGCGATTACGATGCGATCCTGCCGCGCATCGGCAACTCCATCACCTACTTCGGCACGGCCGTGGTGCGCCAGTTCGAGCAGATGGAGGTGTACACGCCCAACACGGCCAACGGCATCTCCAACGCGCGCGACAAGCTGCGCGCCAACCAGATCCTGTCCCGGCACAACATCGCGATGCCGCCCACGGCGTTCGTTCGCAACCGCGCCGACGTGCGTCCCGCCATCGAGCGGGTGGGCGGCGCTCCGGTGGTGATCAAGCTCCTCGAGGGCACGCAGGGGATCGGCGTGATCCTCGCGCCACAGGTGAAGGTGGCGGAGGCCATCATCGAGACCCTGCACTCCACGAAGCAGAACGTGCTGATCCAGAAGTTCATCGCGGAGAGCCGGGGGCGCGATATCCGCGCCCTGGTGGTCGGCGACCGCGTCGTGGCCGCCATGCGCCGAGTCGCGGACGGCGACGAGTTCCGCTCGAATGTGCACCGCGGCGGCCGGGTCGAGCCGGTGGCCATCGACCCGATCTACGAGCAGACGGCCGTGCGCTCCGCCCAGATCATGGGCCTGCGCGTGGCGGGCGTGGACATGCTGGAGAGCGACGACGGCCCGCTGGTCATGGAGGTCAACTCCTCGCCGGGCCTGCAGGGCATCGAGGCCGCCACCAAGCTCGACGTGGCGGGCGCCATCATCGACTACATCGCCGGGCAGGTGGCATTCCCCGACATCGACGTGCGCCAGCGCCTGAGCGTCTCCACCGGCTACGGGGTGGCCGAGCTGATGGTCCACACCGGCGCCGAGCAGGTCGGTCAGAAGCTCGGCGACCTGGGCCTGTGGGACCGCGACATCACGGTGCTCACGCTGCATCGCGGCACCAGCGTCATCCCCAACCCGCGGAAGCATGTTGTGCTGGAGGCGGAGGACCGCCTGCTGTGCTTCGGCAGGCTCGACGAGATGCGCACGATGATCCCGGAGAAGCGTCGGCGCCGCCCGCGCGTGCGCAGGCTGCCGAAGGCGCCGCTGGGGGAGTGAACGAGAACGGCTCCCGCACGCGTCGGGAGCCGTTGCGCACTGCGGATGCAGCAGATCAGCGCGGACGCTGCGCGCGCACCTTCGTCGGGTCGATGCCCTTCGGGATGGGCAGCGATGACAACGACTGCGACACGGAGTCGATGCGGCGGATGACGGCGCCCATGGTGGCCTTGTCGATGGCCTTCGGGATCTTCTTGATCCTCTTCGCGAGATCCGAGATCTGCACCTCGTCGTCTCCGTGGCCCACATAGATGACGGTGACGGGCACGCCGTGCGCGACGCGCTGCGCCTTCTGGCGCTCCTCGTTGACCAGGCGGGTCAGGCGGCCGCGACTGCCCTCGCCGACCACGACGATCCCGCCGCGGCCCACGGCGCGGTAGACGGCCTCCTGGGTCTTCGGGTTGATGCCGACCGGAGTGTCGGAGGACTGCCAGCTGCGGCCGAGGCTGGTGCTCATCACGTGGCCGCTGGCGCCGGGCATCCCGTCGATCTTGGCGTACATGGCCTTGGTGGACAGGCGCGTCATGAGGAACATGGCGCCCAGGACGCCGAACATCAGGCCGGTGACGCCCCAGAGGATCAGCGAGAGGACGGCGCCGTCGCCGCCCAGCAGGAACCCGACGATGAGACCGATCAGCACGCCGCCGACGAGGATGGCCGCCTGTGCCCACGGGAGCCACCCGTACACCTCACGGGTGAACCGGAAGAGGGAACGGATCTGGGAGAAGAAGTTGGGACGCTTCTCCGGAGCGGATGCCTTTTTTGCCATGCCCACCAGCCTACCGAAGCCTGGCGGGCGCATTCTCCCTGCACAATCCGCGAATGCTGCGAGTTGTCCACCACCGCTGTGATTCCGGCCGTGCGCGGACGGCGGATGCGCTGTCATGGAAGCATGGTCGAGACGAGGGAACTGGTCCCCGGTGCGCATCGCGCCGTGCGAAGACTGGCTGGGACGGAGTCGCCGTTCGTCGGCGCCTTGGTGACGGACGGCGAGCGTCAGCGGGTGAGCCTGGATGCGGTGACCCTGGATTCCGCGCTGTGGGAGTTCGCCGGCGCCGAGCACGTCGCAGGCGTGCGGGACATCATGGCGGGTGCAGCCGACCAGCGCGTGCTGCTGCCCTGGTGCGTCGAGCCCGTCGACGTGTTCCTGGCGCGGCGGGCTGGCGCGGGGAGCGCACTGGTTCCGGGGGAGATCGTCACCCTCGTGGGGAGCCTGCTGAGAGGCGTGGTCGAGGTGGGCGGTCACCCGGTCACCGGCCGCTGGTGGCTGGATGACCGTGCCCGTCCGCTGTTCGCTCCCGGTGAGGGGGCATCATGCACGGCGGCCGCCGGGGCACTGGTCGAGACTGTGCGGGTGGGCTGCGGCGATCGTGCCCTGGAGCGGGTACTGGGGCGGATCTGCGCCGGCCTGGCAGATCACCGTGCGGTGGCGCATTCGATCGAGGAGTGGGAGGGCGAGCTCACGGAGCTGGCCGCGCCTCGGGCGCTGGAATGCGAGGTGCGCGCTTCGGAGCGGGTCCGGGACATCCCTGTTCATCGCGCCGTGCTCGAGCGGGACCTCGGTGCCGGTGACGACAGCTCTCGACTGCGTGAGCGTGTGCGGGAGCGCTGGACGGTGCTGGCGCAGCGGGTGCGCTGGATGGTGCTGGCGCAGCGGGTGCGCGATCGAGCCCCGAGGCTGCCGCTGCGCGGCATCCGGAATCCGGCGGGCGGGAGCGGGACGCCGAAGGACGATGCCGCGCGTCCGCCGCGCAGGCGGATGCTGCTGATCGGCGTCGGTGTCGCTGCGCTGGTGCTGATGGGCGGGATGCTGTGGCCGAGTGCGGGGGAGAAGCCGGCGGCTCCCCGCGCGGTCGCCGCTGAACGCACTGCTTCACCCGCCGCGACCACGAGCACGGCGCCGCAGGCCGAAGAGACCGTGGCCGAGACACCCGTAGCGCCGGAGGAACCGGACTCCGACGGCAGCGAACTGGCACGCGAGGCGTCGCGCCTGCTGTCCGTCGTCGACGGATGCCGCAAGCACGAGGATGCCGAGTGCGCATCGGCTGTGGTCGACGGCGGAGGAGCGGCGGTGCTGGAACGGCTGGGAGCGGATGCCGGCGAGCGGGCGACCTCGCTCATCGAGGACTACGGCGATGTCGCGGTCATCCGGGTGGCGCGAACCGCGTCGCAGGGCGAGCAGGTGCTCGTGATGGTGCAGGGGAAAGACGGATGGCTGGTCCGCGACGTGTATGACGTCGCCGACCAGCCATCCGGTGAGGGCTGAGCGGACTCAGGCTCCGAGGACTGCTGCGAAGTCCGCGGCCTCCAGGCGGTTCTTGATCGCCCCGAGGAAGCGGGCCGCATCCGCGCCGTCGATGATGCGGTGGTCGTACGAGATGGCGAGCCACACGTACGAGCGGACCGAGATCGCGTCGACGCCGTCGACCGTGACCACGCCCGGGCGCTTGAACACGACACCGGTGCCGAGGATCGCGGACTGCGGCAGGAACACCAGCGGCGTGTCGAACATCGCGCCGCGCGAGCCGGTGTTGGTCACCGTGAAGGTGCCGCCGGCCAGCTCATCGGGCTTCAGCTTGTTGTCGCGGGTGCGGGCGGCGAGGTCGGCGATGTCGTGCGCGATCTGCGCGATGTTCTTCGATGCCGCGTCGCGCACGACCGGCGTGAGCAGGCCGCGCTCGGTGTCCACCGCGATCGAGATGTTCTCGGTGGCCGGGTAGACGATGCTGTCGCCGTCGACCGTCGAGTTGATGATCGGGTAGGCCTGCAGCGCCTCGGCGGCCGCCAGCGTGAAGAACGGCAGGAAGGAGAGCTTGTCGCCCGTCTTCTGCAGGAACTCGTCCTTCTTCGCGGAGCGGTAGGCGGCCAGGGCCGTCACGTCCACCTCGACGAAGGTCGTCAGCTGAGCGGTCTGCTGCATCGACGCCACGGCGCGCTCGGCGACGACCTTGCGCAGACGCGACATCTTCTGCGTCGTGCCGCGCAGCGGCGAGACCTCGAGCGGTGCGGCAGCCGGTGCGACTGCGGGAGCGGCAGGAGCCTGTGCCTTGGCCTCGGCGGCCTTCAGCACGTCCTCCTTGCGGATGCGTCCGCCGACGCCGCTGCCCTTGACCGTGGCCAGGTCGATGCCCTGCTGAGCGGCCAGGCGGCGCACCAGCGGAGTGACGTACAGCGAGTCGGAGGCCTCGGCGGCCGGAGCAGCGGGCGCGGGTGCTGCCGGTGCTGCTGGCGCCGGTGCCGGTGCCGGGGCAGCAGGAGCCGGGGCGGCCGCGGGAGCGGCAGCGGCAGGAGCCGGTGCGGGCGCCGATGGGGCAGGGGCAGCGGGCTCGGGGGCCGTCGGGGCAGCAGGCGCCAGTGTGGCAGGAGCTGCGGTGGCCGCAGCAGCGGAGCCGATGCGGGCGAGCACTGCGCCCACGGCGACGGTCTCGTCCTCGCCTGCCAGGATCTCCAGCAGGGTGCCGGCGGCGGGCGACGGGATCTCGGTGTCGACCTTGTCGGTCGAGATCTCCAGCAGGGCCTCGTCGACGGCCACGTCGTCGCCCACGGCCTTCAGCCAGCGGGTGACGGTGCCCTCGGTGACGCTCTCGCCGAGCTCGGGGAGAGTGACATCCGTGGCGTCGCCGGAGGCTGCGGGAGCAGCGGTCGGTGCGGCAGCCGGTGCCGGCTCCGCAGCCGCGGCAGCAGGAGCCGCCTCGGGCGCAGCAGGAGCCGCCTCGGGGGCCGGTGCGGCCTCGGCAGCGGGCTCTGCGGCGGCCGGAGCGTCGGCGGCCGGAGCCGCACCGCTGCCGTCGCCGATGCGGGCCAGCAGAGCGCCGACCTCGACGGTCTCGTCCTCGGCCACGAGGATCTCCTCGATGACGCCGCTGACGGGGGAGGGGATCTCGGTGTCGACCTTGTCGGTCGAGATCTCGAGCAGGCCCTCATCCGCCTGCACTGTTTCGCCGACCTGTTTCAGCCAGCGGGTGACCGTACCCTCGGTGACACTCTCCCCGAGTGCGGGAAGGACCACGGGTGTGCTCATGACGGAGTCTCCTTCAGAAATCTGTGACGCCCCAAGCTTAGTGACCCGGGCGCCCTGTTGTGCGGTTCAGAGTGCGTGGAGCGGTTTTCCGGCCAGCGCGAGGAATGCCTCGCCCAATGCCTCGCTCTGGGTGGGATGCGCGTGGATCAGGGGTGCGATGTCCTCCGGGTGCGCCTCCCACGAGACGGCCAGCTGTCCTTCGGTGATCAGCTCGCCGACGCGGTCGCCGAGCAGATGCACGCCCAGGATGGGGCCGTCCTTGCGGCGGACGACCTTGACGGTGCCCGCCGTGCCGATGATCTCGCTCTTGCCGTTGCCGGCGAGGTTGTACTCGTAGGCGACGACAGCGTCGGCGCCGTGCTCGGCGACTGCGGCCGCCTCGGTGATGCCGACGGACGCCACCTCCGGGCTGCAGTAGGTGACGCGCGGGATCTGCGTCTCGGGCAGGGGAGCGACGTCCATCCCCGCGATGCGCTCGGCGACCGCGATGCCCTGAAGGAACCCGCGGTGCGCGAGCTGCAGACCGGGCACGATGTCGCCGACGGCCCACACGCCCGGCACGCCCGTGCGCAGCTGCGGGTCGACGATCACGAAGCTGCGCTCGATCGTGAGTCCCGCCTCCTCGAAGCCGAGGCCGGCGGTGGCGGGGCCGCGGCCCACGGCGACCAGCAGGTAGTCGGCGCTGAGCGTCTTGCCGTCCTCGAGCGTGACGGTGACCTGGTTCTCATCCTGCTCGGCGGTCTGGAACCGCGTACCCAGGTTGTAGGCGATGCCCTTGCGGCGGAACGCGCGCTCCAGGCCCTTGCTGAGCGTGATGTCCTCGTTGGGCACCAGATGCGGCAGAGCTTCGACGATGGTGACCTCGGCGCCGAAGGAGTGCCAGACGCTGGCGAACTCCACGCCGATGACGCCGCCGCCGAGGATGATCACCTTCGCGGGGATCTCGTCCAGTTCGAGCGCCTGCTCGCTGGTGAGGATCCGTCCGCCGATCTCCAGACCCGGCAGGGTGCGGCTGTACGAGCCGGTGGCCAGCACCACGTCCGCCCCGACGTAGCGGTCCTCGCCGACCGCGATCGAACGGTCCTTCTCGAGGCGTCCCTCGCCGGCGATGACGGTGATGCCGCGGGCCTTGATCAGACCCTCCAGGCCCTTGAACTTCTTGGCGACGATGTTCTCGCGGTAGGCGGTGACCCCCGCCGCGTCGATCGCGTCGAGCGTGGCGGTGATGCCGACGGATGCTGCGCCGCGCACGTGATCGGCGACCTCGGCCGCGTGCAGCAACGCCTTGGTGGGGATGCAGCCGCGGTGCAGGCACGTGCCGCCGACCTTGTCCTTCTCGATCAGAGCGACCTTCTTGCCCAGCTCACTGGCGCGCAGCGCCGCGGCGTACCCGCCGCTGCCGCCGCCGAGGATGACGATGTCGAACTCGTGGACGGTCATCAGGCCTCCTCCGCCGATGCTCGGGCGAACGCGATGAGGGAGCGGACCGCGGCTCCGGTGGGACCCTTCTCCGTGAAGCCGTACGGCGAGCCCTTGTGCTCGGCGGAGCCGGCGATGTCCAGATGCACCCACGGGATGCGCGGCGCATCGGCGGCATCCGAGGTGCGGCCGACGAAGCGCTGCAGGAAGAGGCCCGCGAACAGCGAGCCGCCGGAGCGGTCGCCCATGTGGGAATTGATCATGTCGGCGATCTGCGACTCGAGCAGGTCCTCCATGTACTCCGGCAGGGGCAGCGGCCAGGCCGGTTCGCCGACGGTCTCGGCTGCGGCCAGGTACTGGGCCACCGCCTGCTCGTCGCCCATGACGCCGGTGTGGCGCATGCCGAGTGCGGTGATGATGGCGCCGGTGAGGGTGGCCACATCGAAGATGACGTCGGGCTGCTCGCGGCTGGCGGCGACCAGCCCGTCGGCCATGACCAGACGGCCCTCCGCGTCGGTGTTGAGCACCTCGACGGTCTGGCCGTCCAGCATCCGCAGGACGTCGCCGGGACGCGTGGCGTGACCGGAGGGCATGTTGTCGGCGATGCACATCCAGGAGGTGACGCGCACGGGCAGGTCCAGCTGCGCGATGGCGCGGATGGCGGCCAGCACGGTGGCGGAGCCGGCCATGTCGAACTTCATGCCGACCATGCCCGTCGGGGGCTTCAGCGAGAGCCCGCCGGTGTCGAAGGTGATGCCCTTGCCGACCAGCGCGATGTGGCGCACGGCGTTCGCAGGCGAATAGCTCAGACGTACCAGGCGGGGCGGGCGATCCGAGCCGCGTCCGACGCCGAGGATTCCGCCGAAGCCGTGCTCCTCGAGCTGGGTCTCGTCGAGGATCTCCACGTCGACGGGGGTGCCGGCCACGGCATCCGCCGCCGACTGGGCCAGCTGCGCCGGACTCTGCCACTCCGCGGGGACGTTGACCAGGTCCTTGATCAGTGCGACGGCGTCCGCTGTGATGCGCGCGTCTTCCAGCGCACGCACGCCGACCGCGGGCGCGTGCAGCACCACGGAGTCCGCGCGCTGCGGCTTCTTCTCGGAGCGGTAGTCGTCGAAGCGGTAGCCGCCCAGCAGAGCGCCCTCGGCGGCGGCATCCGCGAACTGCTCCAGCCCCGGTGCGAAGCCGACCGAGATCGTGGCGAAGCCGGTCAGCGTGCGCACGGCCGTGGCCACCGCATCCTGAACGCTCTCGGCGGTCGGGGCGGGACCCGCGCTGACGACGGCGAACGGCCGGTCGCTGACCTCGGGAAGGTGGACGCGCGTGCTTGCCGACGCGGTGCCCTTGTATCCGATGCCCTCGAGGGCGGCGGACAGCCCCTGGTATCCGTTCAGCGCCTCGTGGGCGACAGCGGGATCGGGGATGACGAGCACTGCGGCGTCTGCAGCGCTTCCTGGGAACGGATCGGTGGTGTGCGAGATCGCGGGAAGCGTCATGACTCCATCCTAGGGATCGCCCGCCCGGCGGCGCCGCCACCGCTCGTGCCGTGTTCGCTGTCAGCATGAGAGGGGCCGCACGCCGCGCCCTGCTCGTAGCATTGACTCATGCCCTTCTCCGCGCCGCTGTACGAGTCGATCGCCGGAGCGCCCGATGTGCCCACCGGCCTTCCCCTGGTCATCCTGCTCACGGGCTTCACCGATGCCGGCAATGCCGTGTCGGGACTGATCGACCACCTGCAGGACACCACCTCCCCGCAGCCGCTCATCTCCTTCGACAACGACGTGCTGCTGGACTACCGTGCTCGCCGTCCGGTCATCGTCTTCGACCAGGACCACCTCACGGAGTTCCGTCCCGCGCGGCTCGAGCTCTCTCTCGCGCATGATGCGCTCGGGCAGCCCTTCCTGCTGATGGCCGGCTACGAGCCGGACTTCGCCTGGAACGCGTTCACGGATGCCGTGGTCAGTTTCGCGGAGGGGTTCCAGGTCGCCTCGGTGTCGTGGATCCATTCCATCGCCATGCCGGTGCCGCACACCCGTCCGCTGGGCACGACCGTGAGCGGCAACCGTCGCGAGCTCATCGCCGCGCACTCGGTGTGGCGGCCTCGCACGCAGGTTCCTGCCACGGCGGGGCACTTGCTGGAGTACCGGCTGATCCAGCACGACATCCGCGTGGCGGGATTCGTGCTGCTGGTCCCGCACTACCTGGCCGACACCGAGTACCCCGACACGGTGATCACCGCCGCCGATCGCCTGATGGTCGCCACCGGGCTCGTGCTGCGCATGGATGAGGTGCACCTGAGCCGCGAGGAATACCACGCCCGCGTCGAGGAGCAGGTGCGGGGCAACGAGGAGCTCACCAACATGGTGCACACCCTGGAACGCCGGTATGACGCGTACATGGCCGGACGTGAGGACGACGGCGAGGCGGATGCCTCGTTCGACGAGCGGGATCTGCCCAGCGCCGACGAGCTGGCGGCCGAACTGGAGCGCTATCTCGCCGACCGCCGCACCGGTGACGACGACAAGCACAGCTGAGGCGACCCGCCTGTGCACGATGGAGGACGTCAGTCGCTCTCATGTGTGTGATAATGGTCGTCTGACCCGTTGTCAAGCACCGATTCTCGTGATCGGGCTTGACAAGGGTCTTACTAGTGTCCGAAAAGGCCCGGAGCGCGTGCACCGCTCCACGAAAGGCGAAACGTGACCCCTGCCACCACGAAGAAGACCCGGACGACCGCCGAGAAGACCGCTGCGGAAGAGGTCGAGGTCGTCGAGACCGCGGATGCCGCCGCTGAGGCCGCCCCCGCGAAGAAGGCCCCCGCGAAGAAGGCCGCAGCGAAGAAGGCTCCGGCGAAGAAGGCTCCCGCCAAGCGCGCATCGCGCAAGAAGGCCGACACTCCCGAGATCGATGACGAGGCCGTCGACACCGCCGACGCCGAAGAGGATGAGGGCGAGAAGAAGCCCGTCTTCACCGAGGCGCTGCCGACCGGAGCCATCGTCATCTCGTCCAAGGACGAGGACGACGTGCCGGTCTACTCCGCGCAGATCACCGGCGCCACCGCCGACCCGGTCAAGGACTACCTGAAGCAGATCGGAAAGGTCGCACTGCTGAACGCGGCCGAAGAGGTCGAGCTCGCCATGCGCATCGAGGCCGGCCTCTTTGCCGAGGAGAAGCTGTCGAGCATGACCGCGGCCGAGAAGTCCAGCCAGCTGGGCCTCGACCTGCAGTGGGTCGCCCGCGACGGCCAGCGTGCCAAGAGTCACCTGCTGGGCGCCAACCTGCGTCTGGTCGTCTCGCTCGCCAAGCGCTACACCGGTCGCGGCATGCAGTTCCTGGATCTCATCCAGGAGGGCAACCTGGGTCTGATCCGCGCCGTGGAGAAGTTCGACTACACCAAGGGCTTCAAGTTCTCCACGTACGCCACCTGGTGGATCCGCCAGGCCATCACCCGCGCCATGGCCGATCAGGCCCGCACCATCCGCATCCCGGTGCACATGGTCGAGGTCATCAACAAGCTCGCCCGCGTGCAGCGGCAGATGCTGCAGGATCTGGGCCGTGAGCCCACGCCCGAGGAGCTCTCCCGCGAGCTGGACATGACACCCGAGAAGGTCGTCGAGGTGCAGAAGTACGGCCGCGAGCCCATCTCGCTGCACACCCCGCTCGGCGAGGACGGCGACAGCGAGTTCGGCGACCTCATCGAGGACACGGAGGCCGTGGTCCCGGCCGACGCCGTGGGCTTCACGATGCTGCAGCGTCAGCTCGAGCAGCTGCTGGACTCTCTGTCCGAGCGCGAGGCCGGCGTGATCCGGATGCGCTTCGGCCTGGGCGACGGCCAGCCCAAGACGCTCGATCAGATCGGCGACACCTTCGGCGTCACGCGCGAGCGCATCCGTCAGATCGAGTCCAAGACCATGGCCAAGCTGCGGCACCCCAGCCGTTCGCAGTCGCTGCGGGATTACCTCGAGTGATGGCGGAGGCGAACAAGGGCAAGGCCCTCAGCGTCGACGTCGACGGCGTCTCGTACCAGCGCATCCCGATCCGCACCACCGTGGTGATGCCGGGCGATGACCTGGACGCCTTCGTGCGGCAGTTCACCGCGGGGCAGCTGCAGCAGGGCGATCTCCTGTTCGTGACCGAGAAGATCGTCGCGATCACGCAGGGGCGCTCGTTCCAGATCGATGAGATCGAGCCCCGGGGGCTGGCGCGCTTCCTGTCGAAGTACGTCACTCGCACCAGCTACGGCATCGGCCTGGGCATGCCCGAGACGATGGAGATGGCGCTGCGCGAGTGCGGCACGCCCCGCATCCTGCTGGCTGCGGCCGTCTCCGCCGTGACCAAGCTGTTCGGGCGCCGCGGCGACTTCTACCGCGTCGCGGGCTACCGCGCGCGCTCCATCGACGGCCCCACCAAGCACACCATCCCGCCGTACAACACGGCCGTGGTGCTGGGCCCGGAGAAGCCCAAGCAGGCCGCAGAGCACCTGCAGAGCCTGCTCGAGGTCAAGGCCGATGTGGCCGTCGTCGACATCAACGACATCGGCGGCAACATCCTCGGCTCCACCCTGGATCGGGCCGGCGAGGCGCGCCTGGTGCGCATCCTCAAGGACAACCCGCTGGGTCAGGGCCACGAGTCCACCCCGCTGGGGATCATCCGCGAAGCCTGAGAACGGGCCCGGTTCGCCGGGCCCGTTTCCGGCGTCGGGGGATCAGGAAGGCGACACATGGGCATCGGCCGCGCCAGCGCGATGATCGCGAGCGGTACGCTCGTCTCCAGGCTCAGCGGGATGCTGCGCGCGGTGGTGCTGGTCGCGGCCATCGGCTCGGTCGGCAAGGCGTCGGACGCGTTCGCCGTCGCCAACCAGCTGCCCAACAGCATCTACCAGGTGATCTCCGCCGGCGTGCTCACCGGAGTGATCGTGCCGCAGGTCGTGCGCGCAAGTGCGCACAAGGACAACGGTCAGGCCTTCCTGTCCAAGCTGCTGACGCTGGGCACGCTCATCGTCGCCGCCATCACGGTGGTCGCCACCGTCGGTGCACCGGTGCTGGTGGATCTGTATTCCGACTTCAAGCCCGAGCAGACGGCGCTGGCCACGCAGTTCGCCTACTGGTGCGTGCCGCAGCTGTTCTTCTACGGCATGTTCGCGCTGCTGGGCGAGGTGCTCAACGCGCGCAAGGTGTTCGGGCCCTACGCGTGGGCGCCCATCATCAACAATGTCGTCTCCATCGCCGGCTTCGTGCTGTTCATGGTGCTGTTCGGGCAGAACCGCAACGGCCTGGACGGCTGGAACCCGCAGATGGTCGCGGTCCTGGCTGGAACGGCAACGCTGGGCGTGGTCGCACAGCTGATCGTGCTGATGCTGTTCTGGCGGCGCGTGGGCATCCCTCTGCGGCTGGACTTCCGCTGGCGCGGCATGGGCCTCGGGCACATGGGAAAACTGGCGTTCTGGACGCTGCTGACGACGCTGGCGGGTCAGATGGTCGGGATCGCCCAGTCTCTCGTGATGACGGCAGCGTCCGGCGAGCATGCCTCGTCGGCGGCATCACAGTACACCTGGCTGGTCTTCATGGTCGCCTACTCGATGGTCGTGATCGCCATCGGCACCCCGTACTTCACCCGGATCAGTGAGCATGCGGCGGCCGGGGACGACGATGCCGTGCGCGGCACCGTCACGCAGTCGATCCGCATCCTCGGACTCCTCATCGTCGTCGCCACGGCAGGACTCGCGGTGGCGTCGGTGCCGGCGTCCCGCATCTTTAGCAACAGCGCCGCGGATGCGGAAGCACTGGCGCCGCTGCTGCTGGCGTACCTGGTGAGCCTGCTGCCGCTCGCGGTGCTGTACATCGTGCAGCGCACGTTCTACGCCTACGGCGATGCCCGCACGCCCTTCATCTACACGCTGGTGCAGGCGGCGCTGCTGCTCGTGCTGACGATCGTCGTGGCGTTCACCACGCCGCTGGAGTGGCGGACAGCCGGTGTCGCACTCGCGCAGTCGATCGCCAGCACCGTGCAGACGATCATCGCCATCGTGCTGCTTCGCCGCAGGTTCGGCTCGTTCGGGCTCTCGTCCACCTGGTGGGCGCTCGGCCGCTTCGTGCTGATGGGTGTCCCGGCGGCCGCGGCCGGCTGGGGAGTGTTCCTGCTCAGCGGCGGAACCACGGGCTGGATGCTGCAGGACAAGCTCTGGGGCGCGCTGGGCTCGGCGGTCATCGCCGCAG
>NZ_JBASAK010000086.1:0-26795 GCF_049650565.1 Microbacterium sp. | reverse complement strand
TCCGGACCCCCGGACTGGCGTGTCGGCCCCCAGAGTGTGCCGAGCGCGGGGAGCGCGACAGGAGCGGATGCCGGTCAGCTGAGCTCCGTGCCCTCCAGCAGCTCGGTGACCAGCGCTGCGATGGCGGAGCGCTCGGAGCGGGTGAGCGTCACGTGCGCGAACAGGTCATGGCCCTTGAGCGTCTCGATCACGCTGGCCACGCCGTCGTGCCGCCCGACGCGCAGGTTGTCGCGCTGGCCGACGTCGTGGGTGAGGATCACCCGCGAGTTCTGACCCATCCGGCTGAGCACCGTCAGCAGCACGTTGCGCTCCAGCGACTGCGCCTCGTCGACGATCACGAACGCGTCGTGCAGCGAGCGGCCGCGGATGTGCGTGAGCGGCAGCACCTCCAGCATCCCGCGCTCCACGACCTCCTCCAGGACGTTGCCGGAGACGACGGAGCCCAGCGTGTCGAACACCGCCTGCCCCCACGGGTTCATCTTCTCCTCGCGGTCGCCGGGGAGGTACCCGAGCTCCTGACCGCCGACGGCGAACAGCGGCCGGAATACGATGATCTTCTTCTGCTGCTGGCGCTCCAGCACAGCCTCCAGGCCCGCACACAGCGCCAGCGCGGACTTTCCGGTGCCGGCGCGCCCGCCCAGCGACACGATGCCCACCTCTGGATCCAGCAGCAGGTCGATCGCGATGCGCTGCTCGGCGGAGCGCCCGTGCAGCCCGAACGCCTCGCGGTCGCCGCGCACCAAACGGTACTCGCCGTCGCCGGTCACGCGTCCCAAGGCCGATCCGCGCTCGGAGTGGATGATCAGTCCGGTGTTGACGGGCATGCCGCGCACCTGCTCGCTGAGCCCGACCTCGCTCTCATACAGGTCGCTCATCTCGTCGCCCGACAGATCCAGCGGCGCGATACCCGTCCAGCCGGAGTCCACGGCCTGTTCGGCGAGGTACTCCTCCGCCTGCAGTCCGAGGGATGCCGCCTTCACCCGCATGGGCAGGTCCTTTGACACGATGGTGACGGCCTCGCCCGCCGCAGCCAGGTGGGCGGCAGTGGCCAGGATGCGGCTGTCGTTGTCGCTGATCCGGATGCCGGCGGGGAGGATCGACAGGTCGGCCGCGCCCAGCTCGACGCGCAGCGTGCCGCCGTCACCGACCTCGACGGGGAAATCCAGCCGCCCGTGCTCCACGCGCAGGTCGTCGAGGTGGCGCAGCGCGCGCCGGGCGAAATAGCCGAGCTCGGGATCGTGGCGCTTGGCCTCGAGCTCCGAGATCACGACCAGCGGCAGCACTATCGAATGCTCCGCGAAGCGGAAGAGGGCCTGCGGGTCGCTGAGCAGCACGGAGGTGTCGAGCACGTAGGTGCGAAGAGTCGTGTCATCGTGCGACACGGCTCCCGCCCTGGTGGTCTTGCGGGTGGACTGCTGCTGGGCGGTGCGTGTGGTCACGATCGATCCCCCGATCCGGGACTTCCCGGCTCTGCTGCGAGTCGACCAGGGGCCACGAGTCGCGATCCGGAAGGCCGACTCGATCGGGCACGGTGCCCGATGCCTTGAAGGTACGACGAGGGCGGCGCCGCGCGCGGATGGACACGCGGGCGTGTCGGGTTAACTTCGCGCGTACGCGGGGTTGCCGGATGCCGGCAGCGCATCCTCCAGCATCCGCAGCGTCTCCGCGGACGTGCCCGCGTGCGCGGCCACGCGCACTGCTCCCCCGCGCACCGTCACGGCCACGCCCGCGTCCGCGAGGCGACGCCCGAGAGCATCCGGATCGTCCGGCACGAGAGCGACGATTCCCGCCCGCCGCGCAGGATCGGCGGGGGTGACGGAGCGGACGCCGCGTCGCTCGGCGATCGCGAGGATCTCGCCCACCTGCTCGGCGACCCGCCCTGCGATGTCCGCGACGCCGACCCCGCGCAGCTCATCGACCGCGGCGGCGAGACGCGCGACGGCGAGCTGATCGGGAACGCTCGTGGTGAAGGCGCGGGCAGCGGATGCCGGCGGCGGCGCCTCCCCGGTGAACGGTCCGTCGGCGTCGGTGCCGGTGATGCCGCTGAGCACGGGCCGGATGCGCTCGATCGCGCGAGTGGAGAAGCGGCCGAAGCCGGTGCCGCGGCCGGCGCGGAGCCACTTGTACCCGTGGCCGGCGATCACATCTGCGGCGGCCCAGTCCTCCTCGACGACGCCGAACGACTGCACGGCATCCACGATCAGCAGCCGCTCGGGGCCGATGAGCTCCCGCAGCGCGGGAAGGTCGGCCCGGTACCCCGTGCGGTAGTCGACATGGCTGACCGCGAGGGCCGTCACGTCGTCGTCGAGCGCGTCGGCGACAGCATCCGGAGTGACGCGCCCGTCGCGGGGCTCGATCCAACGCGGCGCCACCGCGCCTTCCGATGCATCGGAGGCGCGCTGCAGGGTGAGGCTGATGCTGGGGAACTCCGTCGCACCGGCGATGACCGCACCGCGCAGCCCGAACAGCGCGTGCTGCAGGGCGTCCGTCGAACTGGGTCGCAGCACCACTTCGGCGCGGTCCGCGCCCAGCAGGCCTGCGATGCCGGCGATGGCGCGGCCGGCCTGTGCGCCGACGGCGGCGTGCCGACGCGGGTCGAACGATCCCAGAGACCCGGCGGCGTCCGTCATGGCCGCGCGCGCCGCCGGCGACACCGGCCCGAAGGCCGCCCAGTTCAGGTACCCGGTCTCACCGGCGAACGACTCGACGTAGTGATCCAGAGCGCTCATCGCTCCAGTCTCGTCGATCAGCGGCCGAAGCGGCGGTCCCGGTCGGCGTAGTCGCGGATCGCGCGCAGGAAATCCACCTGGCGCAGGTCGGGGCCCAGCGCCTCGACGAAGTAGAACTCGCTGTGCGCACTCTGCCACAGCAGGAAGTCGCTCAGCCGCTGCTCGCCGCTGGTGCGGATCACCAGGTCGGGATCGGGCTGCCCGCCGGTGTACAGGTGCTCGCCGATCATCTCCGGGGTGAGCCGTGAGGCCAGGTCCTCCAGCGTCCCGCCGGAGTCGTTGTGCTGGCTGATGATGCTGCGCACGGCGTCGACGATCTCGTTGCGCCCCCCGTAGCCCACGGCCAGGTTCACGTGCAGACCGGTGTGGTCGCGGGTGCGCTCGGAGGCATCCGCCAGCACCCGAGAGAGCTCCTCGGGGAGGATGTCGGCGCGGCCGACGTGCTGAACGCGCCAGTTGCCGTGTCGTGCGAGCGTGTCCGCGAGCTCGGCGATGATCTCGATGAGGTCGTGGATCTCCTTCGAATCGCGCTTGTGCAGGTTGTCGGCGGAGAGCAGGTACAACGAGACCACGCTGATCCCCAGCTCGTCGCACCAGCCGAGGAACTCGCGCATCTTCGCGGCGCCCGCACGGTGCCCGTCGGCGGCCGACTCGTAACCGAGCTGGCGGGCCCACCGCCGGTTGCCGTCGATCATCATCGCGACGTGGTGCGGAACCGTCGCCGGATCGATCCGCCGTCGAAGGCGGTTGCCGTAGAGGCGATAGAGGGGGCCCCGCCCCGAACCGTCGCGTGCACTCACAGGGATACGCTACCGCCCGCAGCCGATATGTACGGCTGATGGAATGGTGCCCCGCCTAGAGTGAGCACGTGAGCACTCGAGCCGCAGGCGATCCCGACGTCCCCCAGCTCCCGCTGCTCGATGCTGCGAAGAAGGACGCCGCCGTCGAGATCAAGCCGACCTGGCGCGGCTGGATCCACGCGGGAACGTTCCCCATCGCCGTCGCCGCAGGAGTCATCCTCATCGTGCTCGCCCACGGGACGCCGGCGAAATGGGCCGCCGCCGTGTTCATGACGACGTCGTTGATGCTGTTCGGCAACTCCGCCGTGTACCACCGCTTCAACTGGGGTCCGAAGGTCAGGGGCATCCTCAAGCGCATCGATCACGCCAACATCCTGCTGCTGATCGCCGGCACCTACACGCCCCTCGCCGTGCTCGCGCTCGAACCGGGGAAGGGCACGCTGCTGCTGTTCCTCGTGTGGGGCGGCGCGCTGCTCGGCATCCTTTTCCGCGTCTTCTGGATCAATGCCCCACGGTGGCTGTACGTCGCACTGTATCTGCTGCTGGGCTGGGCTGCCGTGATGTACATGGTCGATCTGGTGCGCGCCAATGTCGCCATGATGGTGCTGGTGTGCGTGGGCGGAGTCCTGTACACGATCGGCGCGGTCATCTACGGGATGAAGAAGCCCAACCCGTGGCCCGGCCGGTTCGGCTTCCACGAGATCTTCCACGTCTGCACGGTGCTGGCCTTCCTGTGCCACTGGACCGCATGTCTTCTGATCTCGCTGGCGCCGTACGCGCCGTCGCTCGGCATGGCATCCTGAATCACAGCACGATCTTCTGGAGGATCCCCATGGCCGATGTCGAGAGCTTCACCCTGGACCACACCGCCGTCAAGGCGCCCTACGTGCGCCTGATCGGAGTGGAGCGCGGACCGAGGGGCGACACGATCTCCAACTTCGACGTGCGCCTCGTGCAGCCCAACGAGGGCGAGATCCCCACCGCCGGCCTGCACACTATCGAGCACACCATGGCCAGCGCACTGCGCGACAACATCGACGGCGTGATCGACTTCTCGCCCTTCGGATGCCGCACCGGGTTCCACCTGATCATGTGGGGCGAACCCGCGGTCGCCGATGTCGTGGATGCCGTCCGCAAGGGCCTGGAGTTCATCGCGGGCCCTGCGCAGTGGAGCGACGTGCCCGGCGTCTCGGCCGTGGAGTGCGGCAACTACCGCGACCACAGCCTGCACAGCGCCAAGGAGTGGGCCGCGCGCATCCTCGAGCAGGGAATCAGCCTCGACGCGTTCGAGCGCGTCGGCGTCTGACGCGCTCGGGCGATCGGCCCGGGTCAGCGACCGGAGTCGTCGTCCGCGGCATCTGCGGCGCTCGTGCCTGCATCCGTGCCGGGGCGGTCCTCTCGGGCGTCCCGTTCGGCCTGCTCGGCGTCCAGCTCCTCGCGCACCTCGTCGCGGTAGCGCACGCGGCGGATGCGACGGTTCATGTCCCAGATCAGCAGGATGACGGCCGCCACGATCACGATCACGACCGCGAACCCGGCGAAGCCCGGCGTCACCAGCTCGGGAGGGACGGTCGAGGTCGGCGTCGGCATCGGGGTGTTCTCGCCGAACAGGATCATGAGTGCGCCTTTCCTCCTCAGGTCGCATAACCTGGGAGTACCAGCCTATCCGTCGAGACCGAACCGGGAGATCCGTGACCACCGCACTCGAGCTCGATGAGCGCTACGGTCGTCGCGGCAGGCGGCGTCTGCCGTGGGTGATCGGCGGCATCATCGCCGTGGCGGTCGTGGTCGCATTCGGCTGGATGACCGTGGCGAGCGAGCTGAACACCGTGACCGCTGAAGACACCGGGTTCACGCTCACGGACTCCCACACCGTCGACATCCGCTTCCAGTACACGGCGCCGCAGGGATCCGATGTGGTGTGCGTGGTGCAGGCGTTGGACAAGGAGTTCGGGGTGGTGGGCTGGAAGGTCATGGACATCCCCGCCACGCAGAAGCACACGGCGGCCGTTCACGTGAGCATCCCCACCGTCGCGCAGGCCACCACGGGTTTGGTGAAGTCCTGCTGGGTCGCCTAGACTCGACCGCAAGAGACCTGCGCCCCGGCCCTGCCGGGGCGTTTGGCATATTCCCCGCACCATGACGGCGCGGATTCCGTCAGCCCCTGAAGGGGCCCCCACCGAAGGAGCACGCTGTGTCCACAGACGCTCAGGTACCTTTCCTCACGCAGGAGGCCTACGACCGGCTCGTCGAAGAGCTGGAGTATCTCTCCACCATCGGCCGCGAGGAGATCGCGGCGCGCATCGAGGCCGCCCGTGAAGAGGGCGACCTGCGGGAGAACGGCGGCTACCACGCAGCCAAGGACGAGCAGGGCAAGCAGGAGTCCCGCATCATCACGCTGCAGCAGCTGCTGAAGACCGCGAAGGTCGGCGAGGCGCCGGTCAGCCGCGGCATCGTCGAGCCGGGCACCGTCGTCACCGCGATCGTCGCCGGCGACGAGGAGGTCTTCCTCCTCGGCAGCCGCGAGATCGCCGGCGGCGACCTCGACGTCTACAGCGAGGCCAGCCCGCTGGGCCAGGCCGTCCTCGGCTTGAAGGTCGGCGAGAAGACCTCGTACGAGGCCCCCAACGGCCGCACGATCTCCGTCGAGGTCACAGGCGTGGAGACCTACACCGGCTGATCCCCGGAAGCACCGAAGAGGCGGATGCTCGGATTCGAGCATCCGCCTCTTCGCATCAGCCGCCTACTCGGGGACGACGTCGGGCTCGAAGCCGGCCGCGCGCAGGCTGTCCAGCGCCAGCTGGGTGTGCTCGGGTCCGCGGGTCTCGATCGAGAGCCGGAGGATCATCTGGCTGATCTGCAGTCCGTGCCCGTGCCGGGTGTGCAGCACCTCCATGACGTTGGCGCCGACCTGCGCGAGCACCTCGGAGACGCGCGCCAGCTGGCCGGGGCGATCCGGCAGCGGGATGCTGACCGTCGCGTAGCGGCCGGAGGCGGCCAGGCCGTGCGAGACCACGCGCTGCAGCAGCATGGGGTCGATATTGCCGCCGGAGAGGACGGGAACGGTCTTCCCGGCATCCTTCACCTTCCCCGCGAGGATGGCGGCGACGCCGACCGCTCCTGCGGGCTCGACGACGATCTTGGCGTGCTCGAGCAGCACGAGGATGGCGCGGGCGATGTCGTCCTCGGAGACCGTGACGACCTCGTCGACGAGATCCTTGATGATCGCGAAGGGAACGTCGCCGGGTCGGGCGACCAGGATGCCGTCGGCGATGGTCGGCTGCGTGGTGATCTCCACCGGGTGACCGGCTGCAAGAGACGGCGGCACGGCGGCGGCCTTCTCGGACTGCACGCCGATCACGCGCACGGTGCGCCCGGCCTCGGCCGCGGACTGCTTGATGGCCGCGGCCACGCCGGCGATGAGCCCGCCGCCGCCGATGCCCATGATGACCGTGTCGACGTCGGGGACGTCCTGAATGATCTCCAGGCCCAGCGTGCCCTGGCCGATGATGACGTCGCGGTGGTTGAACGGCGGGATGAGCACGGCCCCGGTGCGCTCGGAGAACTCGGCCGCCAGGCGCAGCGAGGTGGAGACCGTCTCGCCCTCCAGCACGACCTCGGCGCCGTAGCCCCGGGTGGCCAGGAGCTTGGGCACGGGCACGCCCAGCGGCATGAAGATGGTGGCGGGGATGCCCAGCGACTGCGCCGCCAGCGCGACGCCCTGCGCGTGGTTGCCGGCGGAGGCCGCCACCACGCCGCGCGAGCGCTCCTCGGGGGTGAGCTGAGCCAGGCGGTAGGAGGCGCCGCGGATCTTGAACGACCCGGTGCGCTGCAGGTTCTCCATCTTCAGCAGCACCGGCGAGCCCAGAATCTCGCTGAGCCCGCGGGAGAGCTCGGTGGGGGTGTGCGAGATCACCCCGGCGAGACTCTGCTGCGCTGCGGCGAATTCCGACAGGCTCGGGACTGCGTTCATCGATTCCTCCTCGGCCGCGTGCGCGGCACTGTGCTCCAGATGAGATCGGCGTCGGGCTCCTCGCCCGTCCGCCAGGCGCCGGTGGAGATGGTCACCGCCGCCACGTTGATGAAGGCCGCCAGCGGGACGGCGAACAGGGCGCCCGGGATGCGCGCGATCATCGCACCGCCGGCGACCACGAGCACGACCGCCAGCGGGTGCACCTTGACGGCCGAGCCCATCAGGATCGGCTGCAGGATGTGCCCCTCGAGCTGCTGCACGAGCAGCACGACGCCGAGCATGGCCAGGGCGATCCAGATGCCGTTGTAGACCAGCGCCAGGAACACCGCGATCACGCCGGTGACGACCGCGCCGACGATCGGCACGAACGACCCGAGGAACACCAGCACGGCCACCGGGATCGCCATCGGCACGCCCAGCGCGGCGGCGCCGATGCCGATGCCGACCGCGTCGATGGCGGCCACCAGCATCTGCGTGCGGGCGTAGTTGATGACCGTGGCCCAGCCGTTGCGGGCTGCGGCGTCGGCAGCCGGCCTGGCCGTGCGCGGGAACAGCCGCAGCGTCCATTTCCAGATGCCGCCGCCGTCGGCCAGCAGGCAGATCAGGATGAAGAGCGCCAGCACCGCTCCGGTGAGCACCTCTGCGGCGGTGCCGGTGACGGCGCCGGCGGCGCTGAGCAGCCAGTCCTGCTGGGTGCCGAGCAGGTCCTTCGCCTGCTCCAGGTACCCGTCGATGTCGGCCGCGGTCAGGTGGAACGGACTGTCCAGGAGCGCCTGTCGCAGCTGCTCGACGGCCACGGTGGTGCGATCCTGCACATCCGGAAGCTGAAGCCGCACCTGCCAGACCACCAGGGTCAGCAGGCCCGCCACGATGCCGATCGTGCCGATCAGGCTGGTGGCGATGGCGAGCCAGCGCGGGAAGTGCGCGCGCAGCATGAGCTGGAACGCCGGCCACAGCAGCGCGGTGACGAGGATGCCGACCATCAACGGGATGACCAGCGCCTTCAGCAGCATCACGAGCCAGATGAAAAGCGCGATGGCGCCGGCGATCACCAGCAGCCGCCAGGCATAGGCGGCTGTCACCCGCAGCGGCTTGGGCACGGCCTCGTCGACCTCGGTGGTGACCGTGCGCTCGGTCACCGGTGGATAGTGGCGGAATGGATTGCGGAACCTCGGTGCGGGGTTGTCGCTCATTGCACAATTCTACGTATGCTCGCCTGGGCCTCCGATCTCCGTGTCGGAGCCTGCGGCTAGCCTGGGATCATGCCGCACTCCCCCACCCTCAGTGCCGGTGAGGCGCGTCGGATGACGCTCGCTGCGCAGGGGTTCTCCCGCCGGATGCCGGATGCCGTGGCATCCCGCCACCTGCACCGCACGATGGAGCGGCTGGGCGTCCTTCAGATCGACTCGGTCAACGTGTTCGCCCGATCGCACTACATGCCGATGTTCTCCCGCCTGGGTGCCTATGACCCGGCCCTGCTGGACCGGCTGTTCCTCTCTCGCACCACGCACTACGTCGAGTACCTCGCGCACGAGGCGGCGTTCATTCCCGTCGAGGACTGGGCGCTGTGGTCTTTCCGAATGCAGGCCTGGCGTCGCCGGGCATCCGCGGAGGGCTCGTGGATGCATGCCCATGCGCGCACGCTGGACTGGGTGCGCGCCGAACTGCGCGACCGCGGGCCGCTGCGCCCGGCCGACCTGCGCGACGACGCGCCCCGAGAACGCGGACCGTGGTGGGACTGGGATGCTGCGAAGTCAGCCCTGGAGCATCTCTGGCGCTGCGGTGAGGTGGCCATCGCGGGTCGCGTCGGTTTTGAGCGCCGCTATGGCCTCGCGGAGCGGATCGTCCCCGCCGCGGTGCGGGAGTCGTCGCTGCCCGAACAGGATGCCGTGCGCGAGCTGGTGCGCCGCGCTGCGCGCTCGTACGGGGTCGCGACGATCTCCGACCTCAACGACTACTACCGGCTGCGGGATCATGGCGGCGTGCGCGCCGCTGTCGCCGACCTCGTCGACGCCGGTGAGCTGGAGCCCGTGACCGTGCGTGGCTGGGAGCGCGGCGGGCGCGCCGCGCCGGCCTGGCGGCATCGGGATGCCGCGCTGCCCCGGCGCATCGACCGCGCGGCTCTCCTGACGCCCTTCGACCCGGTGGTGTGGTTCCGCGACCGGGCGCTGCGCGTCTTCGGTCTCGACTACCGCATCGAGATCTACGTGCCCGCGCACAAACGCCGCTACGGGTACTACTCGCTGCCCGTGCTGGTGGGCGATCGGATCGTGGCGCGCGTGGATCTGAAGGCCGACCGGGCGGCATCCGCTCTGAAGGTGCAGTCGGCATGGTGGGAGCAGCACGCCGCACCCGAGACGGACGCTCCGCGCATCGCGGAGGAGCTCGCCCGAGCGGCCGCCTGGCAGGGGCTGGAGCGGCTCAGCGTGTCGGGCTGGGGTGATGCCTCGGATGCCGTGGCCCGGGCGCTCGGCGGCCGCGCGGCGGCCGTGGAGCGGCATGTGCATCCTCGGGAGTGAGAACGGGCTCAACGACGCTTCGACAAGCTCAGCGGCCCATCCCCTTGGGTCCCTGAGCGGGGCCCACGCGCCCCGGGAGGCTCCGGGCGGCGCGAAGCGACGGCTGGAGTGGGGCGTGGGGAGCGAAGGGTCGAAGTCAGAACTGAACTCTCGGCGGCTCGGAGATCGCGCTGCCGTCGGCGACCTCGAAGAACTCGCGCTCGGTGAAGCCGAGACCGCGGGCGAACATGTTGTTGGGGAACACCTTGATCTTGGTGTTCAGCTCGCGCACGCCGCCGTTGTAGAAGCGGCGGGCTGCCTGGATCTTGTCCTCGGTGTCGACCAGTGCGTGCTGCAGCTGCAGGTAGTTCTGGCTGGCCTGCAGCTGCGGGTAGGCCTCGGCGACCGCGAACAGACTGCGCAGCGCCTGCTGCAGGTGCCCCTCAGCGACACCGGCTTCAGCGGGGCCGGCGGCGGTGAGGGTCTCGGCGCGGGCACGGGTCACGCCCTCGAACACGGCCTTCTCATGCGCGGCATAGCCCCGGACGGTCTCGATGAGGTTCGGAATGAGGTCGGCACGGCGCTTGAGCTGCACTGTGATGCCGCTCCAGGCCGCGTCCACACGCACGTTCAACTGCACGAGCGAGTTGTAGGTCGACCAGAGATAGATCCCGACGAGCACGAGCACGCCGACGATGATCAGTACCGGCCACAGCCATTCCATGGATGCCCCCTCTTGGATCTTGATCCATCCTAAGTGCGCAACTCTGCGCATCGGCTGGAAGACAGGCGGGGTTCAGGCCCCGAGGATGCGCTCCAGATGCCTGTTTCCGAACACCCGCGCGGGGTCGAGTCGGTCGCGCAGCGCCACGAAGTCGTCGAAGCGCGGATAGCGCTCCCGCAGCTGCTCGGCGGTGAGGCTGTGCAGCTTGCCCCAGTGCGGACGCCCGCCGTGTCTCAGCATGATCTGCTCGACCGCGCGGAAGTACTCTCGCGGATCGACTCGCCAGTACCGGTGCACGGCGATGTACGCGCTCTCACGACCCGATGCGGTGGAGAGCCACAGATCATCGGATGCCGCGAAGCGCACCTCCACGGGGAACTCGATGCGCCACCCGCGGTCGGCGATCAGCGCGCGCAGCTCGTCGAAGGCGGGGACCAGGTTCTCGGCGGGGAGCGCGTACTCCATCTCGCGGAAGCGCACGTTGCGGTGGTGGATGAGCACGCGGTGCGATTCGTCGGAGTAGTCCCCGTCACCGGTGAGCTGGACGGCCAGCCGGTTGAACGGCGGGATGATCGACGGCACCACGCGGCTGATCGCGCAGAACGCGCCGAACACGCCGTTGGTGAGCACGGTCTCGTCGAGCCAGTGCGACACGGCGGGCGTCGGCCGGCGTCGAGTCGATTCCGGCATCCGCGTCTGGGTCTTGGTCAGCGCGACGTCGGTGTGCGGATGCCAGTAGAACTCGAGGTGGTCCGCGGCCGCCGCCTGCTCGTGCACGGTGCTCAGCGTCTCTTCGAGCGGCGCAGGCGCATCGACGGCATCCAGCACGAACGCGGGCACGCACTGCAGGGTGACCTCGACGACCACTCCGAGCGCGCCCAACCCGACGACCGCGCCGGGGAGCATCTCGCTGTTGTGCATATCATCGATGCGCAGGAACTCGCCGTCGCCGGTGATGAGCGTGAGTCCGCGAACCTGCGTCGCGATACCGCCGAACGCGGTGCCGGTGCCGTGCGTGCCCGTGGAGATGGCGCCGGAGATGGACTGCCGGTCGATGTCGCCGAGGTTCTCCATGGCGAGGCCGTACGGACGCAGCAGCCCGGGGATGTTGAAGAGCCGTGTGCCGGCCAGCAGCGTGACGAGGCCACTGGATGCGTCGGCGGAGACGAGTCCCTGCAGATCGTCCAGTTCGAGCAGGACTCCGGGGGCCGCGCCGATGCCGGTGAAGCTGTGGCCGGCGCCGATGGCTTTCACAGTCAGCCCCTGCGCAGCGGCGGCCTTGACCGCGCGCTGCACTCCCTCCGGGGAGCGCGGGTGCTCCACGCGCACCGGGCGCACCGACGCGGAGCGCCCCCAGTTCTGCCAGGTTCCGCCGGGCCGTGTCACAGGAAGGCCTTCCCCTCGCCGCGGTAGGTGGGCAGCTCGTCGACGATCTTCCCGTCGGCGACGAGCTGATAGCTGAGCACGCGCTCGGCGGGCTCACCGCTCTTGCAGTGCCGGAACCAGACGCGGTCGCCGACCTTCAGCCCGCGGGCGCTCTCGCCGTGCAGCGGGGTCTGCACCTCGCCGGCCGCCTCGCGCGGCAGGGTGCGCAGGCGCGGGGGCCAGACCGGCAGGGGCTGACGGGATGCCACGGCAGGTCCGGACGCGATCCAGCCGCCGCCGAGCACGGTGGCGATGTCGGGGGCGGGCTTGCGCACCACGTCGAACGCGAAGCCCGTGGCGGGAGCGGGATGGAACGACCGGTAACCGTCGAACAGGTGGCCGGCCAGCAGGCCGCTGCCCGCGGTCGCCTCTGTGAGCGACTCGTCGCTGCCGGTGAACTCCAGCGACCCTGTGCCGCCGCCGTTGAGGAACTCCAGCGGCGCGATGCCGAGCATCGCGTCCGCGATCTGCGCGCGACGGACCCGCAGCTCCTCGCGGGAGCGGGCCTGCACGATCCGGATCAGAGGCGCCTCGGCACCCGTGGCATCCCCCTGCCCCGCGATCTGCGCGTCGTACATCTGCAGGCCGACCAGCCGGAACCCGAGGCGCCGCACCACCTGTCGGGCGAAGCCGGCGACATCCGCCGCCGTGAACAGCGACGAGCGCCGCACCCCGAGATGACCGAGGCCGGGTGCCTTGTACGAGGCATCCACGTCGATGGCCACGCGCACCTCGGGGCGCGTGCCCGGAGCGGCGATGGAGTCGATGAAGTCCAGATGGGAGATGTCGTCGATCATCAGCGTGATGCGCGAGGCGAGCTTCTCATCCGCCAGCAGCTTCCGCAGGCCGGCACGGTCGACGGTCGGATAGCCGAGCACGATGTCGTCATGGTCTTCGGCCAGCCAGAGCGCCTCGGCGAGAGTGAAGGACAGGATGCCGTGATAGCCGGGTATCGCGAGCACGGCATCCAGCACCGACCGCACGCGCACGGACTTCGTGGCCACCCGGATGGGGAGGCCACCGGCGCGCACCAGCATGTCCAGGGCGTTGTGCCGCAGCGCATCGCGCTCGATGACTGCGACGGGTGCGGGCAGATCGGCAGTGGCCCCGGTCAGCGATGCCCAGTAGCGCGCGGGGTCGCGCCAGGCTTCGCGGACGGCGGACCGGCTCTGTTCAGCAGTGAGGTCGAGCACACCCCCACCCTACGTCGTCCGGGACTCGGAGTCACCATTGTTGACACCGAGTTCAACAGGGATGCGCCGCTAGGCTGGCCGACGGGCCCCCATAGCCCAACGGCAGAGGCAGGCGTCTTAAACACGCTTCAGTCCGGGTTCGAATCCCGGTGGGGGCACGCACACGGCGAAGGACACGTCCGAGATCGGATCTCGGACGTGCCCTTCTCGCAGGTGCGGGTCTCAGGCCTTGGCCGCAGCCTCTTCCTTCGCAGGAGCCTTCTTCGCCGGAGCCTTCTTCGCCGCAGCGGGACGCTTGGCAGCGGGCTTCTTCGCAGCATCCGCCTTCGGTGCGGCCTTCTCGGCATCCGCCTTCTCCGCGGCCTTGGCGGGCTCGGCCTTCTCCGCAGCGGGCTTGGCGGGCTCGGCAGGTGCGGCAGCGGCCGGACGGGGGCGCGCGGCGAACTGCTCGAACACCTCGCGCGGCTGCTGGACCGCCTGCAGGCTCACGATGTCGCGACCCAGCCACAGGTTGTTCCACCAGTCCCACAGCACGCGCCACTTGCGCTCCCAGCTCGGCATGGCCAGGCCGTGGTAGCCGCGGTGCGCGAGCCAGGCGATGAAGCCCTTCAGCGCGATCCTGCCGGACTGGAACACGCCGTTGTAGAGACCGAGGCCGGCCACAGCGCCCAGGTTCTTGTGGAAGTACTCCTTGGGGCTCTCCCCCCGCAGGACCGCGACGAGGTTCTTCGCCAGCAGCTTGGCCTGGCGGACGGCGTGCTGAGCGTTCGGCACGCAGGAGCCGTCGGGCAGGCCGCCGGTCTTGTCGGGGACCTGCGCGATGTCGCCGCACGCCCAGGCGTCGGTGACGATGGTGCCGTCCTCCTGGATGACGCGCAGGTCGGCCTGCACCTTGATGCGCCCACGGGGCTCGGTGGGCAGGTCGCTGCCGCGCACGACGGTGGGGTTGGCCATGACACCGGCCGTCCACACGATCAGGTCGGTCGGGATGACCTCGCCGGTGGAGAGCTCGACGTTGCCGTCGATGGCGCCGGTGACCTGCGTGTCGAGGTGCACGTTCGCACCGCGCTTGGCGAGGTCCTTCAGGACCCACTCGCTGGTGGCCAGCGAGACCTCGGGCATGATGCGGCCCATGGCCTCGACGAGGTGGAAGTGCGTGTCCTCGAAGGAGATCTGCGGGTACTTCGCGACCAGCGAGGAGGCGAACGAGCGCAGCTCGGCGAAGGCCTCGATGCCCGCGAAGCCGCCGCCGACGACGACGACGCTCAGCAGGCGATCGCGCTCGGGACCGGCGGGGATGGCGGCGGCCTTGTCGAAGTTGGACAGCAGCTTGTCGCGCACGGCGACGGCCTCTTCGATGGTCTTCAGCCCGATCGCGTTGTCGGCGATGCCGGGGATCGGGAAGGTGCGCGAGACGGCACCGGCGGTGACAACGATCTGGTCGTAGGCGAACTCGTACGGCTCCCCCACCGACGGGGTGATCGTCGCGACCTTGTTCGCGTGGTCGATGCCGGTGACCTTCGCGGTGATCACGTTGGTGCGCTTCAGGTGGCGCCGGTGCGCGACCACAGCGTGGCGGGGCTCGATGGAGCCGGCGGCCACCTCCGGAAGGAACGGCTGGTACGTCATGTACGGCAGCGGGTCCACCATCGTCACGTCGGCCTCACCTCGGCGGAGGTGCTTCTCGAGCTTCCATGCGGTGTAGAAACCTGCGTAGCCTCCACCGACAATCAGAATGCGGGGTGCAGTGCTGTTCTGAGGCACAGGGGGACAACTCCTCGTCGTCAGGGTGTGGGAGTGCGTCTACCGCGCTCCATTCGGATGCGCCGGGCAGCTGCGGTGACGCCAAGCGCTATCACAATACCAGGCACAGTGAGCGCCAGGAGCGGCAGAGTACCGTACCGGAGCGTCTCAGCGGTCGGCAGCAGGGGCGTGCCGGGTCTGCTGGGGCGGTCCGCCGGCGGCAGCGGAGCGATCGCGACGGGGGTCGCGGTGGCATCCGGGGTCGGGTCCGTGGGCGATGCCGCACGCCGGTACACCCGGATCCACTCCTTCAGATCGCCCATCGGGTTGGTCGTGACATGCGGTACGGATGCCGTGACCGCGGCGTTCACGTCCAGCAGTCCGTAGCCGTAGAGCACGTCCGGAGTGCTGCGCATCTCCGGCACGGGCACAGCGGTCCGAATGAGTCGGTTCATGACGTCATCCGCGCTCATGCCCGGATGCGCGGCCTTCACGAGCGCGGCGGCTCCGGCCACGATGGGTGCCGCGCCGCTGGTGCCCTCCCAGCCGACCACGGTGCCACCGGCGTCCAGGCCCAGCAGCTGCTCGCTGGGCGCCATCACGCCGATGGTGATGCCCTGAGTGGACGCCTCACGACTGGCGATGCCGGCCGCGTCGACGCCGCCGACGGTCAGCACGCCGGGGATCGTGGCCGGCGCCCCCACGATCGAGGTGCCGCTGCCCCGGTTGCCGGCGGCGACGACGACCACGACGTCGTGCTCGTAGGCGTACAGGAACGCGTCGTCCCAGCTGGGGTCCCAGTCGAGGGTGTTGGTGGTGAACGACAGGTTGATCACATCGGCGCCGTGGTCGACAGCCCACCGCATGCCCTTGGCGACCTGCTCGCTGAACGGCACCGTCGACGAGGAGCCTGGAAAGCCCAGCGACACCGACAGCAGCTTGGCGCGCGGCGCCACGCCGATCAGCCCCGTCCCGTCAGCCTTCCCCGGCGCCGCCGCCGTGGACGCGACGAGCGTGCCGTGATCGCTGTTGATCACGCCGACCGGCGTGCGTCCGTCCTTCGACCCGACGCCGGACATGTCGATGCCGCCGACGACCGAGCCCCCGAAGGCGCCGCCCGCAGCGCCGATGCCGGTGTCGAGCACGGCGATCGTCACGCCCTCGCCACGAGTCGTCCGCCAGGCATCCCGGATGCGCGAAGCATCCAGCCAGTACTCCTGGGAGCGGATGGGATCGTTCGCATCGTCGGGCACGGGGGAGGTCGCCTGCGGTGCCGGAGCCGGCGTCGCCTCAGCGGGAGCGACCGATGCCGGAGTGGCGGGAACCGCCACCGCGGGGGTCGCGGTCAGCATCGCGGATGCCGCCATCGCCGTGCACACGGCGACACGCGACAGCATCCGGCGCAGCCTCATCCCGCGTCGACCGCCGACAGCGCCGCACCGGGGTGCGCGCACGCGCACCGCTCGGGAGACCAGTTCGCGCGGGCGAGCGCGGCATCGCCAATGGGGTTGACTCCGGGCCCGGCGGCCAGGGCATGCCCGGCCAGGGCGTGCAGGCACTTCACGCGGGTCGGCATGCCGCCGGCGGACACGCCGTCGATCTCGGGCACGTCGCCGAACTGCGCGCGGTCGGCGAGGTATGCGCGGTGGGCGGCGAGGTAGGCGGCGACGACATCCTCGTCCTCGAGCAGGGCGGCCAGCTCGGGCATCACCTGCTCCGCCTCGAGCGTCGACATGGCTGCGGTCGCGGCCGGGTGGGTCAGATAGTAGAACGTCGGGAACGGCGAGCCGTCGTCCAGGCGCGGTGCCGTCGCGACGACGGTCGGGTTGCCGCACACGCAGCGCGCGGCGATGCCGACGACCCCGCGGGCCGCGCGTCCGAGTTGATCCGACACGACGGCGATCTCAGCAGCTGTGGGCGTCGGGAAGGGCGGGGTCGTCACGTCACCAGCGTACGGGGCGCGGCCTGTGTGAAGCCCCAGTGCGCGGTGTCAGCGCGCCGGCGCGACGACCGCGGTCTTCGCCATCCCGGCGGAGGTGATGCTGCGCAGCAGCTGCGGCATCCAGTCGGCGCCACTCTCCTGGAGCTTGTCGCTGACGGCCTTCTGCTCGGGCGGGATCTCCGCGGGATCCAGATCGTTGTCGACGAGGTAGACGACTTCACCGGGCTTGACGTAGTACAGCCTCTCGCGCGCCTGCGTGGTGATGTACGCGGGGTCGTCCCAGCGCGCCTTCTGCTGCTTCAGCGCATCGATCTGATCCTGGGTCACCTGCACCGAGTGCTCGAGAGCGGCGATCTGCTGCCGCTGCCCGAGATACGTGCCGATCGAGGGCACCAGCACCCAGGTGCCGAGGACGACGAGCGAGAGCATGATGACAGCGAACGCCGACAGGCGGATGCCGCCGGCCCACTCCCGTACGTCAACGGCGCGGGATGCCGGGGGGCGCCCCCTCGACGTGCGCCGGGTCGGTTGCCGGCCATGGGACTCGCGTGCCCTCGGGGACGCCGAAGGGGGAGCAGGTCGTCGTGCCACCTCTCCCCCTTCGTCGTGCTGTCTGTGCGCTCAGAGCCCCTGATCAGGCCTGGAAGCGCGGGAAGGCCGAGCGTCCGGCGAACACCGCGGCATCCCCCAGCTCCTCCTCGATGCGCAGAAGCTGATTGTACTTCGCGACGCGCTCGCTGCGAGCGGGCGCACCGGTCTTGATCTGGCCCGAGTTCACGGCGACCGCGAGGTCGGCGATGGTGGTGTCCTCGGTCTCGCCGGAGCGGTGCGAGAGCATCGTGGTGTAACCCGAGCG
The DNA here is from genome assembly GCF_049650565.1 of Microbacterium sp. Lineage (GTDB taxonomy): Bacteria > Actinomycetota > Actinomycetes > Actinomycetales > Microbacteriaceae > Microbacterium. The sequence continues at coordinate 8,912 of NZ_JBASAK010000086.1, read as the reverse complement.
GTGCGCGAGGTTCACGGCGTCGAACGTCTCGGTGAGCGTGCCGATCTGGTTGACCTTGACCAGCAGCGAGTTGGCCACGCCGCGTGCGATGCCGTCGGCCAGGCGCTGCGGGTTGGTGACGAACAGGTCGTCGCCGACCAGCTGCACCTTGGAGCCGAGCGCGTCGGTGAGGGACTTCCAGTTCTCCCAGTCGTCCTCTGCGAGGGCGTCCTCGATGGTGACGATCGGGAAGTCGCGCACCAGGCCCTCGAAGTACTCGATGAGCTCGGCGGCGGTGCGCTTCTGACCCTCGACGTGGTAGACCCCGTCGGAGAAGAACTCGGTGGCGGCGACGTCCAGACCCACGGCGATGTCCTTGCCCGGGGTGAAGCCAGCCTTCTCGATGGCCTTGAGCAGGAAGTCCAGCCCCTCGCGGTTGCTGGGCAGGTCGGGGGCGAAACCGCCCTCGTCGCCGAGGCCGGTGTTGAAGCCGGCGGCCTTCAGCTCGCTCTTGAGCACGTGATACGTCTCCACGCCCCAGCGCAGCGACTCGGCGTAGGTGTCCGCACCGATGGGCGCGAGGAAGTACTCCTGGAAGTCGATGCCGTTGTCGGCGTGCTCGCCGCCGTTGATGACGTTGAACAACGGCACGGGCAGCAGGTGCGCGTTGGGGCCGCCCAGGTAACGGAACAGCGGCAGGTCGGCCGAGTCGGCGGCGGCCTTGGCCACAGCCAGGCTCACGCCGAGGATGGCGTTGGCTCCGACGCGCTTCTTGTTGTCGGTGCCGTCGACGCCGATGAGGATCTCATCGATGACGCGCTGCTCACTGGCATCCTCGCCCTCGATGGCGGGGCCCAGCTCGTCGATGACGGCCTCGACGGCCTTCAGCACGCCCTTGCCGCCGTAGCGGGCCTTGTCGCCGTCGCGCAGCTCGTACGCCTCGAATGCTCCGGTGGATGCGCCGGAGGGGACGGCCGCGCGCTGGACGATGCCGTCGTCGAGCAGCACCTCCACCTCGACGGTCGGGTTTCCACGCGAGTCCAGAATCTCGCGTGCGCCTACAGCCTCGATCAGTGCCACGGGTGTGCTCCTTTTCAGGGAGGGAAGGGGATGTGGAGCGACGTCGATCCGCCGTTCAGTCTAGTCATCCGGCATCCGGCGCCCCGAGGTGTTTCGCGACTCGAGCGCATCTACGAGCACCGCCCACGATTCCGCGACATCTGCACCGGGCGGGAACCGTCCGGCGATCTCCAGCGCGACCAGCCCGTGCGCCGCCGCCCACGTGGCGCGCGCGCGCGGGTGATGACCCGGACTCTCGCCGAAGAAGGCGAGGATGCCGGCCATGCCGGCCAGCTCTGCACCCGGATCGAGAAGTTCGCGGTTGAGCGGGCGCTCGGTCATGAGGCGGTAGAGCTGCGGGGCGGCGAGGGCGCGAGCACGGTAGGCGCGGCAGAAGCCGGCGAGATCGGATGCCGGAGACAGTGCCTCGGCGAGCAGGAGGAACCCCCGGGAGATCAGCGCGTGCTCGATGGCGTCCAGCGAGGCGAAGTGCTTGTACAGGCTCGGCGGCTTGATGCCCAGGGCGCGGGCGAGTTCGCCGATCCCGAAGCCGTCGAGTCCGGCATCCTCCAGCACCCGCTCGGCGACATCGAGGATCTGCTCGCGACGTGAGGTCACGCCTGGCACCACGCGGGGCGGCGAGTTCCGCCGACCGGGCGGATCGCGCCGCCGGCATCCCGCAGCCCGTACCCGCTCGCGCGGTCGGCGGCGATGTGCGCGAGCCATGCGAGGCCGGCGACGGCGACGAGCTTGCCGCCGTCGTCCACTCCGCCGACGGGCGGGAGCACCAGGAGAGCGCCGGAGAGCAGCAGCACGAGGGCCGCCCACGGCCGGTGCATGAGGTTGTAGAACCTCACGCGGCGCGGGCGGAGCATGCCGGGCCGGTTGCGGTCGAACGCAGCAATCAGAGCCGCGTCCGGCAAGAGTGCGAACACGATGACCGTGCCGCCCATGGCCCAGCCGTACTTCACGGATTCGTAGATCAGGAAGCCTGCCAGGAACAGCGCCAGCAGCGCCCAGAGAATGCGGATGATCATGCGGCTAATACTATTAGCCTGCCGGGATGGCCGCAAGACCTCGGTCCCGACCTCCGCGAGCGCGCAGGTCAGTCCTCGTGTGACGCGGGAGACACCGGGGGTGCGGGAGGCGCCGGTGGTGCGGGAGGTGCGGTCAATGCAGGCTGCTTTCGGAACTGACCGGCCAGCAGCAGGATGACGACCACCACGGCGCAGACGATCCAGCCGGAGATGCCCAGGCCGAGGACCAGCGCGGGGTCGAAGGTCGTGCCGGCGGTGACGAACACGATCGGAAGCCCCATGGTGGCGTTCATCGCACCGTGCGCGAACACCGCCGGCCACAGCGACGCCGACCGCAGGCGCAGCCAGCCCAGCAGCACGCCCCACGCCGCGCATCCGGCGGTCATGAGTAGAACGCCTGTGATGTCGGAACGGCCGAAGTCGTAGCCGAGCAGGATGACCGGCGCATGCCACAGGCCCCAGACCGCGCCGCTGACCAGCAGCGCCGTCCATGTGCCGTATCGCCGCAGCGCGGGCACCAGGAACCCCCGCCAGCCCAGCTCCTCTCCGAAGGCGGCGAGCGCGTTGATCGTGACGGCGGCGACGGGGACCATGGCCAGCTGCGCCGCCACCAGCACCCAGGCCGGTGGCAGAGGCGTACCCGCGGGAACCGCGCGCTCGATGGTCTTCGTGAAGCCGGACAGCCCGACGAAGTCGGACGCGAACCATCCGAGGGCCGCGGCCAGCAGCATGGCGGCGACGATGGCCGCAACCGAGCCGAACAGCCCGATCGCCATCATCCACACCACGCGCTTCGCCGGCCGCAGCGGCCACATGCCCAGGAACCGCAGCCGCTGCCCTTTCGGCACCGGGTGCATCGCAAGCATCACGATCAGCACGGCGGCGGCCGGGGTGTACATCATCACCGGCAGCAGCAATGCGGCTCCCGGCGTCGCCAGCCCGTCCCCCAGCCACAACGGCAGCGCCACCAGCCAGGCCAAGACCATCGCCAGCACCACGTAGGCGATGATCGCGTTCATGCCGATGCGCGGCATCCGCTCTTCGGTGTTCGTGTCAGTCATCTCACCCTCCTCAGTCGGCAGCGGGCACGTGCCGCAGCCCCTCCAGGAAATCGGGCAGCCACGCCAGCACCGCCCCTCCCGAGATCAGCAGGATCGCGATCGGAACGATCAGCCCGACCCAGCGGGCTGAAGCCCTCGCACGAGCCGCCCGCTCGGCATCCATCCTCACATCGGTCATGCGCCACCGTCCTGACGGGCGAGGTACGCATTCAGTGTCGCGACGCCGACATCCGCCCCGTCGACGGTGACCACCAGCGGCCGCTTGTCACGGCGCTCGACCTCGATCGCGGGTCCGGTGCGCAGCACGATGCCACTGCGGCCGTCCAGGCCGATGCGCCAGCCGAAGCCGCCGAACTCGCCGAAGGGGTGGCACTCCACGGCCCGCACCGAGGCGATCTCCTCCAGCGGCACGTGCACCCGCGGGAACCCGACCTGCGAGCGGACGGTCAGGCCGTCGGCCCCGGCGCGCACGCGGAAGGAGGCCGAGGTCACGAAAGCCGCGCCAATGATCACCAGCGTCAGCACCGGGATCCACCACGCCTCGTGCCTTTCCACCACCATCACGGCGGTGATGCCCACCACGACCACGACGACCAGGCCGACCACCAGCATGGCCGCGCGTGACATCGACGCCGTGGCCACCCAGACCACGCGCTCGCCCGCCGAGATCGACGCGAGATGCGCGGGTTTCAGCGGCATCGCAGGCGTGGCGTGCACGTCGGGCTGCACGGCCCAGCCGACGGCGGTCAGCACCAGCAGGGCGCAGAAGCCGCCGATGACGATCGGCCACACCGGGCCGACGTGCGAAGCATCCACCACCCCGCGCTGGACGGCGACCGAGCCGGCGTTGACGACCGCACTGAACCCCGACAGACCCAGCGCCATGCCGCCGAGCAGACGCGAGGCGCCGCCCCACTGATGCCGCCCCATTCCGAACACACTGGCGACGATGAGGATCGGCAGGCCGAGGCCCAGGCCGATGGCCATCCACAGGTATGACTGCGACGAGCCGAAGCCGTCGACACCGCCGACTCCCCAGTGCGTCGCAGCCGGTTCCGGCAGCGATGGCAGCCACATGATGATCAGAACGGCGGCGACCGCGGTGATGACCGCGGGGGTCAGCACGCCGACGATGATCAGCGCACGCCGAGCGCGTCTCAGTTCGCCGGCGTGCTGCGCGGTCACGGACTGCTCGGCAGGACGGCTGTTCATGACGTCATCTCCTTGATGATCGCGGCGAGGGTCGCGGGGTTGACGCCGAGGTCGTCCGCGCGGCGGACGAGTGCGGCGATGTCGGTCGAGAGTTCGGCGAGCGGAGCGGCGGATGCCGATACCACGGCCCCCCGTCCCCGACGGAGGTCGATGAGCCCTTCGTCGCGCAGTTCCTGATAGGCGCGCAGCGCCGTATGCACGTTCACGTCGACGGCATCCGCCACGACGCGAGCGGCGGGGAGCCGGTCTCCGGGACGCAGCCGCCCGGCCAGCACATCGCTGCGGACCGACGCCGCGATCTGCTCGAACAGCGGGCGAGCGCTGTCGGGATCCAGTCGGATGAGCATGTCCACCTCCAACCTCATTATTCTAATGCAACTAGATAAACTAGTACAAGTGGATCTTTTGTGCGCACGCGCCAGACGATGCCGGCGGAACGGATGCCGGTGAGCAGACTGGCAGACATGCGCATCACTCCCCGTCGCCTGGCCATCGGCATGAGCCTGTGGATCCCGAACCTCTTCAGCGGGATCCGCGTGCGCCGGTTCAGCGACGACTGGACGCACGCCACCGTCGAGCTGCACGTGAACCTGTTCACCCGCAACTACGTGAAGACGGCGTTCGGCGGGTCGATGTCGGCGATGACCGACCCGTACTTCTTCATGCTGGTGATGCACCAGCTCGGCCGCGACCACGTGGTGTGGGACACACGCGGCGAGATCGAGTTCCTCAAGCCCGGTCGCGGCGTGCTGACCGCGGAGTTCGACGTTCCGGCAGCCAAGGTCGCCGAGCTGCGCGAGCGCGCGCGGGGCGGCGCGAAGGTGCTGGAGTGGTTCGAGACGGAGGTCACGGATGCCGCGGGCGACGTCGTCGCGCGCGTGCGCCGCGAGGTGTACGTGCGCGAGAAGAAGCGCGTGACGGAGGCCGGATCAGCCGCCTGACCCTTCTGCGCGCTCGGCGGGGATGCCGGTGTCGCGCACCCAGTAGACCCACGGGAACGCGCGCACGGCGACCTCCCACCCCTCCTCCCGCTCCCGCGACGATGGGCTGCGCCAGATCGTCCGGCGATGCTCCCACTGCGTGGGCGTGTGCACCAGGCGATGTGTGAGCAAGCCGGCGCCGACGGTGTGCCAGCCCTGGCGTCCGGCGAGCTCGAGCTCGACCATCTCGTCGAAGGCCGTCACCGGCCCGAGCCATCGCTCCACACCGTCCTCGGGGGTGTCCGCGCGGCCGAAGCGTTGCTGCGCGGCCTGCCTGGTCATGCCGAGCCGATCTCCGATGCGAGCCCAGCTGACGCCGACGGCGCGCGCCGAGACGACGGCGCGCTGCAGCAGCTCGCTCGCCTCGCGCTCGGCGGCCGCGCTGGACTTCACGAGGGCGAGATGCGTCTCGTCACCGGCATCCAGGGTTTCGGGGTCCTCCCCCAGTCCGGCATCCGCGAGAATCGCCCGCGCGATGCCGTCCGCGAGGTCGGTCACTGGGCGGAACCCTCGCTCGGGCGCCATAGCTTCGGGCCGTTCTGCGCCCCGCCGCGGCGCATGCCGTTGCCGAAGCCCCAGTAGTACATCCCGAACAGCGCGAGCCCGACACCGGCGCCGATGGCGAGGCCGCCGCCGAATCCGTGCCAGCCGAAGCCCGTGCTCACGATGACGAGCACGATGCCGACCACGGCGCACACGATCGCCACCGTGGTCATGCGAGTGAGAGAACGCGAGGATGTCTTGTTGTCGGTCATGCCGTCAACTAAACCTTGACACACACGCTCATGTCAAGCATCCATTGACGAAGGTCGCTCGGCGATCTCTGTTCAGAGCTGCTGGCGATATCCGCTGGGGACGATTCCGAGCACGGCACGGAAGTCGCCCGTGAGATGCGCGTGATCGGCATAGCCCAGCTCCGCCGCGAGCGCCGAGAGGTCCGCGTCCGGCTCGTCGCGCAGCCGCTGCGCGGCCTCCTGCAGGCGTCGGCGCCGGATCATGGCGAGAGGCGGAACGCCCACGTAACGGTGCGTCATGCGCTGGAGGGTGCGCAGGGAGACCGCCAGACGGGCGGCGGCCTGCTCCGCGGTGCGCACCTCCGCGTCGGTCATGAGCAGCTCCGACATCGCATTGGCCTGACGACCGGCGTCGGTCAGAGGCCCCGCACGCTCGACGAGCCATCGCGACATGATCGTCACCGCCGTGCCGAGCCGGTTCTCGTCGGTGCGGCCCATCGCATCGCCGACAGGGCCGAGGAGTTCCGGTGCGGGCACTGCGGTCCATGAGTCCCGCAGATCGGCAGGGCGATCCGTCAGTGCCGCGGCACCGGCAGGGCGCAGCAGCGCACCGACCGCCCATCCGCACCCGGTCAGATCGCGATGCGTCGCCGTGGTCGTGGCCCCGACCAGCTGAACGCCGGAGGGGTCGACAACCAGATTCAGTGCCGGGTACGCCACGACGTCCTGCCGCGACCTCTCGCCGGCGCCGAGTTCCCACTCCGGGATCCAGAACCATGCCACCAGGTGCCCGGCCGCAGGTTCCGGCGGCAGACGATGGAACCGCGGCATCCGCTCGGGGTACAGCACTCCGCGTCGCTCATCGATCACGTCATCGACCATAAGGGCAGCCGTCGACATCTGTCGCGAATCTCCAAGCCCCACCGTGGGTCCCGCTCATACGGTCTGAGCATGGACACCACCGAGACCGGACTGACCGGCACCCACACCACCGACGGACGCCCGAACCGATCGACCTCCTTGACGCCGTTCCTCGCCATCCCCGACGCAGCGGCGGCGATCGCGTTCTACCGCGACGTCTTCGGCGCGCGGGTCGTCGACATGACCGAGTTCGACGGAGTCGTCGCGCACGCCGACCTCGATTTCGGCGTCGGCGGCCTGCAGCTGGGCGAGCCCTCGCCCGAGTACCGCCTCGTCGCACCGCCGCAGGGCGAGGACGACTGCTATTCGATGGGTCTGTACGTGCCCGATGTCGACGCGGCGGTCGCCCGGGCCGTCGCTGCGGGCGCCGTCGTGCGCGAGGCACCATCGGACTTCGTCTCCGGGGATCGCTTCGCCAGCATTCGCGACCCGTTCGGCGTGCGCTGGTCGGTCATGAGTCGCATCGAGGACCTCTCCGAGGAGGAGAGCGCTCGCCGGGTCGCGGAGTGGGCGGCGTCCTTCGCTGCGGCTCCGTCAGACGGCGCCGCCGGCTGACCGGCGTCCGCTCCCGCGACTCACCGCATCTCCGTTCCGCGCGAGACCGGCGGCCGACCGGCCTCAGCCCAGCGGCTTGACCTCCAGCGAGCCAGGCTCCTGACCGGCGGACACCGTCGCGAAGCCGGTGTAGCCGTCAGCTGCCGAGCGCTCGAGCAGCGCGTGCAGGTTCTTCGGGCGGCGCTCCAGGCGCACGCGGGCCGCCGTGCCACGCAGCAGCGCGGCCTTGTGCGTCAGCAGCTCGGGCACCGGGACATCCCGCTCGTGCACGAGCACGACGGACTGCGCGGCATCCGCTTCGTGCTCGGCGACCAGGTCGACGATGCGCTCGAACCCGATCGAGAAGCCGACCGCGGGCACTTGCTGGCTGAGGAAGCGGCCGATCATGCCGTCGTAGCGGCCGCCACCACCCAGCGAGTAACCGACCTCCGGGTGCGCGAGTTCGAAGATCGTGCCGGTGTAGTACCCCATCCCCCGCACGAGGAACGGGTCGTACACGAGCGGGGGCTCACCGGCATCCGGTCTGGCCGCGACGACCGCCTCGCCGAGGCCCACCAGGTGCGCGACCAGCTCGTCGGGCGCGCCCTCGGGCAGCGCCTTGCGGATCTGCCGCTCGCCGTAGGGGTTGTACTCCAGCGTCTGCGGGCGCTTCAGGAACGCCTCGAACGCATCGACCGCGGATGCCGTGGCCCGGCGCTCGCGCAGTTCGGCGGCCACGCCGTCTGAGCCGATCTTGTCGAGCTTGTCGATCGTGATCAGCACGCCGGGACGCTCGTCGGCCGTGAAGCCGAACGAGTCCAGCATCCACTCCAGCGCGCGGCGGTCGTTCACGCGCACCATCCCGCCTTCCAGCCCGAGCGCGTCGATGGCGTCGAGGGATGCCGTGATCAGCTCGGCCTCGGCGCGGGCGCTCTCGTCGCCGATGATGTCGATGTCGCACTGCACGAACTGGCGGTAGCGGCCCTTCTGCGGGCGCTCGGCGCGCCAGACCGGGCCGATCTGGATGGCACGGAAGACGCCGGGCAGCTGGCCGCGGTTGGTCGCGTAGAAGCGCGCCAGCGGCACGGTGAGGTCGTAGCGCAGGCCGAGGTCGCTGAGGGCTGCCGGATCTTCGGCCGCATCGCGGATCTTCTCGGCATCCAGACCACGGCGCAGGATGCTGAACGACAGCTTCTCGTTGTCGCCGCCGACGCCGGCATGCAGCCGGTCGTACTCCTCGACCACGGGCGTCTCGATCTCGTCGAAGCCGTGCGCGCGGTAGCGCTCGCGGATGACGGCGAGCACGCGCTCGCGACGGGCCTTGTCAGCGGGGAGGAAGTCGCGCATTCCGCGCGGCGGGTTCACGGTTGCCACCCGTCCATCTTTCCAGGTCTG
>NZ_JBASAK010000085.1:0-37938 GCF_049650565.1 Microbacterium sp. | reverse complement strand
ACCCCGACGCCTGGCATCCCACACGCCGGGACGTCGCACAGATCACCAAGGACGGCAGGGCCGTCCATGCCTGAATCCGCCGAGAACCGCACCCGAGGAGCATCCGTGACCGCACCCACCACCATCGGCATCCTCGGCGCCGGCAAGGTCGGCACGACACTGGCCCGGCTGGCCGTCGCCTCAGGCTTCCGCGTGCTGATCGCCGGATCCCAGGAACCTGCGCGCATCGCGCTGACCGTGGAGGTGCTGGTGCCCGGCGCCACGGCCGTGCTCGCCGACGAGGCGATCCGCCAGGCCGACATCGTCGTGCTCGCGCTCCCCCTCGGCAAGCACGACACCCTGAACGCCGAGCTGATGCGGGGAAAGCTGGTGATCGACACCATGAACTACTGGTGGGAGACCGACGGCATCCGCGACGATCTGGACGATCCCCGCACCTCGACCAGCGAGATCGTGGCGGCGCACCTCGCCGGCGCGCGCGTCGTGAAAGCGCTGAACCACATGGGCTACCACGACCTCGAGGACGAGTCGCGTCCTGCGGGCAGCGCCGATCGCAAGGCCATCGCCGTCGCCGGTGACGACGCCTCTGACGTCGCAGCGGTCTCAGCGCTCGTCGATGCGCTGGGCTTCGACGCCGTGCCGGTCGGAGCCCTGGCCGACGGCGTGATGCTGCAGCCCGGCTACCCGACGTTCGGCGCGAACGTCACCGCCGGCAGGCTGCGCGAGCTGATGGATGCCGCAGCCGAGCAGCACGGGGCTGCGCTGAGCGCCGCCCGCCACGGCGGCTGAGTACACAGGCCCGTCGACGTCGGAACCGCCCCGTCAGAGCGCGCCCTGCGACCAGTCCCATCGCATCAGGTGGTCGCGCAGCCTGGCCGGTGCGCCCTCATCGGACAGGTCGGGACGCCATGCCAGGGAGAGCACTCGCATGCACTGCGGATCATCCACGTCCGCCCACGCGATCGGCGCCTCGTCGCTCCACATCCGGGCCATCCGCGGGAGGAGGCCGATCCCGATGCCGGCGCTGATCATCCCTGCGGTCGCGCCGGGCTCGTCGCTCACGCAGACGATGCGCGGCGCCAGGCCACGCGCGGCGAACAGCCGCTCGAGCAGCTCTCTCTGCCAGTGGCCTCGCCTCGTCGTGACAAACGGCTCGGTCGCGAGCTCCTCCATGGAGACGGCCTCCCGCCCTGCCAGGGGATGTCCGACAGGTGTCGCGAGGTGCACCTGCTCCCTGACCAGCTCCCGGATGCGCAGTTGCCCGCCTCGGGCCGGCTGGGACAGCAGCGCGAGGTCGGATTCCCACGCGTGCAGACCCTGCACGAGATCATCGGACGATCCCTGGCTCAGCGTGATCTCGGTCCGCGGTGACGCGCGCTTGAATGCTCCCAGTGCCCCCATGAGCGTGAACAGGGACTCGGCGGCGACCGCCACGCGTCCCGCCCCCATCTGCTGCGCCTCGTCGATCGCGCGGGCGCCGGCATCGAGCTCGCCCAGCGCGCGCTGCACGTGAGCGCGGTAGATCGAACCCGCAGCATTCAGCCGCATGCGATCGCGGCGGTCGAAGAGCTCAACACCCAGTTGCGCCTCCAGCCGGCCTATCGTGCGACTCAGGGCCGGCTGCGCGATGTGCAGTTCACGAGCTGCTCGACTGAGATGCTCGTGCTGGGCGACCACGAGGAACTGCCGCAGTGCGTTCACATCCATCGCACACCTCCGGGGTCATGATCGATCGATCATACCCGCATACAACTATTGGTCTTCGACAGAAGATCAGATCAGGCATGACAATGCCATCATGGCGCACCCCACCTCACCACCGCCCGCATCGTTGCGATGGCTTCGCTGGGCGGCCCTCGCACATGCCGTCACGGTGTTCGGGCAGCCGGTCTTCGCGGGGGTGTACCTGAGCGGCAGCATCCGCGGTCTCGAACTGCACGCCCGCGGCGCGGACATCGTGTTCGCCCTCGGGCTGCTCCAGCTGGTCCTCGCGTTCATCGTCACCGTCCAGGCACGACGATGGTGGCCCACGGTGCTGAGCGTCCTGCTGGTCGCGGCGGAGACGACCCAGTACATCGCAGGCCTCGACGGCACGCTCTGGCTTCATCTGCCGCTCGGCGTCGCCGTCGTCGCCGGTGCCGCCATCACGGCGATGGCACTGTGGATGCTCCCGTCACCCGCACGCCTCCGCGCCGAGAGGAGCGTCGCGGATGCGTGAGCACGGGCCGGAGTTCACCCGCCGGCAGCTGCTGACCGCCGGTGCCACGGCCGGACTGGTGGTGGCAGGCGGCATCGGATCGGCAGCGGCACTCTCCCGTCACCCCGCGAGCACCGGGGAGCTTCTCCGCAGCGCCGCACGCCTGCCCGCTCCCTACGCGCTGCCGCTGCCGATCCCGCCGACCCTCAGTCGGGTGTCGAGTGACGGATCGGATCGTTACGACATCGTCCAGCGCGTCGCCGACGCGGAGATCCTGCCGGGCATGCGGACGCGGCTGTGGACGTTCGGCGGGTCGTTCCCCGGGCCCACGATCGAGTCGCGCCGAGGCCGATCAGTGCAGGTGCGAGTCCGCAACGAGCTGCCGGTTCCCACCGCCGTGCATCTGCACGGCGGCCGCACACCCGCAGCATCCGACGGCTACCCGACCGATCTCATCCTCCCGCAGGGATGGCCGCAGGAGCCCCCTCCCGCATCGACCCGGGAGATCACTCCGTCTGACACGCACGCGCACGCGCACGGCATGTCAGGCGAGGCGATGCCGGCGCCGATGCACGATCCGCGCGCCGACGTCCAGGTCGGCTCCCGAGCGTATGAGTACCCCCTCGAGCAGCGCGCGACGATGCTCTGGTACCACGACCATCGCATGGACTTCACCGGCCCGGCCGTCTGGCGGGGGCTCGCGGGCATGCATCTCATCCGCGATGACGTCGAGGATTCGCTGCCGCTTCCCCGCGGAGGTCACGAGCTGCCGCTGATGATCTGCGACCGGTCCTTCGACGCCGACGGCGAGCTGCGGTACCCGTCGCTCGACCCTGCGCTGCGCTCGCGGCCCGGGGTGGAGCCGGCGTTCGCCGCCGGAGTGCTCGGAGACGTGGTCCTCGTCAACGGCGCGCCGTGGCCGGTGCACGAGGCGGATGCCGCCCGGTATCGGCTGCGGATGCTGAATGCCTCCAACGCCCGGCATTACGAGGTCGAGGCCGTCGATGAGCAGGGCAGGCGGCTTCCGCTGGTGCAGGTCGGTTCCGATCAGGGCCTGTTGTCGCACCCTGTGCAGCTGCAGACGGTCCCCCTCGCGCCGGCGGAGAGGTACGACCTGATCCTGGATCTCACTCGCGCCCGCATCGGATCGCGGGTGCGGCTGCGCAATCGTCTCGGCGCAGGGCGAACCCGCGACATCATGGCGTTCGACATCGCCCGGCGGGTGCGCGACGAGAGCGCGATCCCCCGGGCCCTGGATCCGGACGTGCCGCACTGGTCGCGCAGCGAGGCCACGGTCACCAGGGAGTTCGCCTTCCGCGCGGGCGGCACGGGGCATGGTCGCGGCTGGGTGATCGGCGGGAAGCCCTTCGATCCGGCGCGCACGGATGTCACCACCAGTCTGGGCTCAGTGGAGATCTGGCGGTTCATCGCCGACGTGCACCATCCCGTGCATCTGCACCTCGCGGGGTTCCGCATCCTGACCCGCGGCGGTCGGCCGCCGCTGGCCCACGACGGCGGCCTCAAGGACACTGTCTCGCTGCGCCCCGGCGAGTCCACCGAGGTGATCACCTGCTTCGACGGCTATCGCGGACGGTACCTGTTCCACTGCCACAACGTCGAGCACGAGGACATGGGCATGATGGCGAATCTGGAGGTCGTCTGATGCTGCCCGGACTGCTCATCACGGCGCTCCTGACCGCCTGCATCGCAGTGCTCGGATGCTGGGCGCCGCGCCGCCCGCGCCCTCTCGCGCTGATGTCGTTCGCGGTCGGGCAGGTCGTGCGCGAACTGCCGCTGTACCCCGCGATCTGGATCGTCCTGGCTCTCGCATTCGCGGTCATCAACCCTGGTCTGACGTGGGCGGATGCCGCATCGGTCGCCCTCGCGGGCGTCACGATCTCGCTTCTCGCCGTCGTCGCCGCCCGTGGGGCCGCCTCGGCCCGCGCCCTGACCGCGGAATTCGCGCGCTTCGGACTCGCCCCGGTGCGTCCGGCGCTCCGCGGCCTGATCTGGCCCTTCCCCCTGCCCGACCGGAGCATCCGGCGGATCCCTGATATCCCCTACGGGCCTGACCGGCGGCAGCGGCTCGACGTCTGGACGCCACTCAGCGCGCACGCGCGGCATCCGGTGCTCGTGTTCTTCCACGGCGGTGGGTACTCCTCCGGAGGGAGACGACGGACGTCGCGCACCCTGCTCACGCGACTGGCACGCGACGGATGGGTGTGCATCACCGCCGACTACCGACTGCGCCCCGCCGCCGGACTGCCCGAGCACCTCGTCGACGGACGGGCCGTGCTGGCCTGGGCTCGGCAGCACTCGGCCGAGCTGGGCGCCCGCGAGTCGGTCGTCCTCGTCGGATCATCCGCCGGGGCGCACCTGGCCGCGCTCCTCGCGCTCGGCTGCGAGAAGGCAGAGGCCGTCGTCGGGTTCTTCGGCTACTACGGTCCGTACTGGGAAGACCCGTCACCCCGAGGCGATCCCCTTCGACTGACGGGTGGCGACGCTCCGCCGTTCCTCCTCATCGACGGCGGACAGGACACGTATCTGCCGCCGGACTCGTCACGAGCCTTCGCCGAGGCGCTGCGCGGCGGTTCGTCTCATCCTGTGCTGCGCGTCGTCCTGCCCGGTGCGCAGCACAACTTCGACCTGACCGGCTCGGTGCGCTTCACCGCGGTCGTGGATGCCGTCCGCATCTTCCTGAACGCGGTGACCTGAGCGGGCACGGTCCGAGGACGCGGAAGGGGCGAGGATCCGAAGATCCTCGCCCCTTCCGACTGGAAGTTGCTTACCAGCTCGACTTGGTGATGCCGGGCAGCTCGCCGCGGTGCGCCATGTCACGGAAGCGGACACGCGAGATGCCGAACTTCGTGAGGACACCACGCGGGCGACCGTCGATGGCGTCACGCGAACGGACGCGCACCGGCGACGCGTTGCGCGGCAGCTTCTGCAGGCCGACGCGAGCGGCCTCGCGGGCCTCATCGGTCGCGGTCTCGTCGACCAGGGTCTTCTTCAGCTCGGCACGACGCTCCGCGTAGCGGGCGACGATGACCTTGCGCTGCTCGTTCTTGGCGATCTTGCTCTTCTTGGCCATGTCTTAACGCTCCTCTCGGAATTCGACGTGCTTGCGGACCACCGGGTCGTACTTCTTCAGCACGAGGCGGTCGGGGGTGTTGCGACGGTTCTTCCTGGTCACGTAGGTGTAACCGGTGCCCGCCGTCGAACGCAGCTTGATGATCGGACGGACGTCCTGTGCCTTCTTGGCCATTAGAGCTTCACACCCTTCGCCTGGAGGTCAGCGACAACCTTCTCGATGCCACGGGCGTCGATCACCTTGATGCCCTTGGCGGACACGTTGAGGGTGACCTTGCGGCCGAGGGACGGGACGAAATACGTCTTCTTCTGCACGTTCGGGTCGAAGCGGCGCTTCGTCCGGCGGTGCGAGTGCGAGACGTTGTGACCGAAGCCGGGAACAGCACCGGTCACCTGGCACACTGCTGCCATGTTGTGACTCCTTCTCTACCGTGAGGCCGGACGGCCTCACCCAAGATCCCTTGTCTGCGCGCCGGCCCTTCGACAGGCTCAGGGACCCAGCGCACGAACTGCGCACAGGAGCGTGCACAGACAAGGGGCTACTTTACCAGAGTCCGCTCACTTCTCCGAACCGGCCACCATGCCCTTGATGAAGTACTTCTGCAGCACCAGGTAGACCACCAGCACGGGCAGGGCGGAGAGCAGGGATGCCGCGGCCGCCGCCCCCACGTCGCTGGCGGTGGCGGAGAAGAACGTCGCGGTGGCCGGCGCGATGGTGCGCATCTCGGGACTGCGCATGAGGTAGACGCTCAGCGCGTAGTCGTTCCACACGTTCACGCTGGTGAGGATCACGACCGTGGCGGTGACCGGCTTGAGCATCGGCACCACCACGCGGAACAGCGCCTGCACGGCGCTCGCCCCATCGACCGAGGCGGCCTCCTCGATGGACACCGGCAGGCCCCGCATGAACGCGGAGTACAGGAAGATCGCCAGCGGCAACTGTGTGGCCGTCATCACCAGGATCGTGCCCCAGTAGGTGTTGATGGCGTGCCACTGGCTCATCATCGAGTACAGCGGCACCAGGATCGACAGCGGCGGGATCATGATGAGCCCGACCACGCCCGCCAGCACGAGCCTGTTGCCGAGAGTGGGGCGCCGCGCGAGCGGGTACGCGGCGAGCGCGCCCAGCACGCACACCAGCACGGTGGCGCCCAGTGTGACGATCGCGCTGTTGCCGATGGCCCGCAGGATGCCGCCCTCCTCGATGGCGGTCGCGAAGTTCTGCCAGTGGATGCCGCCCGAGGGCAGCACCCACTGCGAGGACAGGTCGCTGCGCGCCTTCAGCGCCGAGGTCAGGGTGATGTAGAACGGCAGCAGCTGCAGGAGGACCGCCAGCAGCACTCCCGCACCGATGGCCAGCCGTGCCTTCACAGCTGCTCCATCCTGCGCCGGTTCATCACGGTGTTCAGCGCCAGCGTGAAGATCGCGATGATCAGGAACAGCACGACCCCCATGGCCGACGCGTAGCCGGCCCGCTGGCTGCCGAAGTACATCTTCGCGATGAGCGTGGAGACCGAGTGCGTGGCGTAGCCGGGCCCACCGGCGGTGAGCACCTGGATCACGTCGAAGAGCTTCAGGCCGCCGATGAGGTTCAGCACGATGCTCGTGGCGAAGGCGGGCTGGAGCATCGGGAGCGTGATGCTGCGGAACGTCTGGACGGCGTTCGCACCGTCGAGCGTCGCCGCTTCGAAGTACATGGTGGGGATGGACTGCAGCCCCGCCAGGTAGATCACCATCGAGATACCGACGAACTGCAGCGAGTTGACCAGCACGACGATGGCGATGGCCGTGCCCGAGTCGCTGAGCCACGCCGTGCGCTGCCCGCCCAGCGCGACCACGAGGTCGTTGAGTCCGCCGCCGTTGTACGAGAGGAACAGGTAGTACATGGTGCCCATCACCACCGGCGAGACCAGCACCGGCAGGTAGATGATGGCGCGCGCGATGCTGCGGCCCCGCACGTGCCGGTCCAGCGCCAGCGCGAGCCCCAGTCCGATCACCTGCTGCAGGATCGTCGAGCCCACGCCGTAGAGGAACGTGTTGCCCAGCGCAGTGCGGAAGTTGGGATCCTCGAACAGCCGCAGGTAGTTCTGGATGCCGACGAAGGCGCGGTCCGGCGAGAAGCCGTCCCAGTTCGTCAGCGACAGCAGCACGCCGTTCAGCAGCGGCCACAGCATGAAGACGCCCAGCACGGCCAGCGCCGGCAGGTGCAGCAGGTTCAGGCTCCGCCCCGCGAAGTGCGGGATGCTGCGACCCGCAGGCAGCCTCAGGGGCCCGGATCTGTTCGCGAAGCGGGGGGCGCCCCTCGCGCTCCCCCGCTTCGGCTCATGCACCGCTCGAGCGGTGGTCATCGCAGCGAGTCGTAACTCGACTTCATCTGCTTCACGGCATCCGCCGGCGCCATCTGGCCGGTGATCACGCCGTCGGTCGTGGTGACCATGGTGTCCCAGATGCCGCCGGGCAGGTACACCCGATCGAAGTACGGCTGCAGCGGCAGGTCGCCGGGCTTCACGAACTGGTCGTAGCTGGCCTGCAGCACGCCCAGGTCGCTGGTGGCGTCGGTCAGGCCGGGGATGCCGCCGATGGAGCTCGCGAGCTTGGACAGGTTGCCGGGCTCGGCGAGGTAGGCGATGTAGTCCAGCGCCTGCTTCTTGTTCGGCGATGTCTTGGAGACGCCGTAGGCGCGCCCCTCGCCGCCCACCAGGAACGGCTGGCCGCTCTCGGACGGGATGGGCATGTAGCCGAGATCCGCCTTCGGGTTGAAGCCCAGGGCTGTCGCGACCAGGTAGTTCTGCACGAACACGAAGCCGGTCTTGCCCTCGGCGAGCGCGCGGCCCAGGTCGTCGGTCGTGGCAGAGGAGTAGTCCGGGTTGAACCAGCCGTTCTTCTGCCAGGTGGAGACGTGGTCGAGGATGCGGGTGTAGCCCTTCTCGTCGAAGGTGCCGTCCTTGAACCCGTCCAGCTCCTTCTGCGTGAAGTCGCCCGAGCCGATGAAGTCGGTGATGTTGCCGGCGAACCAGCTGTCCTTGCCCGAGGACGACACCGGGGTGATCCCGCCGTCCTTCAGCGTCTTCAGCGCCTGCTCGAACGCCGTCCAGTCGGTGAGCTTCGTCGGGTCGATCCCGGCATCCTTCAGCACCGTGCGGTTGTAGACGATGCCGGCGACGTCGGTGTCGATCGGCAGAGCGAAGAACTGACCGTCGGAGTTCTCCATCGCCGGCGCCAGCGCCTTGTTGAAGCTCTTGGCCCAGGGCTGGTCGTTCAGAGGCTCGAGGAACTTCGAGTATCGCAGCAGCGACCAGCCGTGGGTCGCCCAGATGTCCGGGATGTCGTTCGAGGCCAGCCGCACCTTGATGTCGTTCTCGTACGTGTCGGTCGAGGGAACCAGGTCGATCTTCACGCCCGGGTTGTCCTTCTCGTACGAGTCGGTGAGCTTCTGCAGCACCTTGAGCGACGGGTCCGTCGACCCGAAGTTGGTCTGCATCTCGATCTTCACGCTGCCGCCGTCACCGCTGCCCCCGGTGTCACCGGAACAGGCCGTGAGTCCGATTCCGGCCGTCGCGACCACCGCGACCACGGCCAGCGCGCGCTTGGAGCTGATGATTGTCGTCATGTCTGGTCCTCGCTGTTCTCGGCATCATCGTCGATCAGAAGAAACTGATGCGCAGTCGTTCGGTTCATGATATGTTACCCGCGTAGATCACTGGGGTACAGAGGGGCCTCGAATCCATTCTGAGGGGCATGGATTCGGGGCCTCTCGCCATGTTGACACCCGTAGACGCGCGATGGAAGACTCGCTCACATGGCGTTCTCCTTGGGTCTCGTCGGCGCGGGGCAGTTCGCCGGTCAGTTCGCAACGCTCTTCCATCACCATCCAGGTGTCTCCGCGGTCCACGTCACCGACGTCATCCGCTCCCGCGCGGACGAGCTGGTCGGCAATGCGGCCCTTGCCGGCACGTTCGCGTCGTTCGACGAGATGATCGCCTCGCCGGCCATCGACGCGGTGGCGATCTTCACACAGCGGTGGACGCACGGGCCGCTGGTCGTGCAGGCGCTGCGGGCGGGCAAGCACGTGTACTCCGCGGTGCCGATGGCGATCACCGTCGACGAGATCGCAGCGATCATCGACGCGGTCCGGGAGACCGGACTGACGTACATGATGGGCGAGACCAGCTACTACAACCCCGCCACCGTGTTCGCGCGTCGCAAGGTCGCCGCGGGCGAGTTCGGCCGGCTGTTCTACGGCGAGGGCGACTACGTCCACGACATGGATCTGGGCTTCTACGAGGCGTACCAGTACTCCGGAGGGGAGAACTGGAAGGCCACGGCCAGCTACCCGCCGCTGCTGTATCCCACGCACTCCATCGGCGGGGTGCTGGGCGCGTGGGACACCCACGCCACCTCGGTCTCCGCGATCGGCGTCGTCGACCAGCGCGGCGACGGGGTCTTCGACCGGGCCGTGAGCCAGTTCGACAACGACTACTCCAACGCCACCGCCCTGTTCGAACTCGCCGGCGGCGGATCCATGCGCACCAACGAGTTCCGCCGTGTCGGCTACCCGTCGCACCTGCGGGAGTCCCGCTTCCGCTGGTTCGGCACCGAGGGATCCTTCGAGCAGCTCGCCCTGACCACCGTGTGGCAGAACCGGCAGGGCGTCGAGGACATCTCGCACCTCATCGACACGCATCCGTCCGTCTCTCCCGACGACCCGTCGCTGGCCGATGTCGCGCCCGCGCTGCGCGGCGCGTTCGTCTCGGGGTACGCCGCCGTGCACGAGGAGGATCGGCGGCGCATCCCGGCGGCGCTGGCGAACTTGCACAACGGTCACGAGGGCAGCCACCATTTCCTCGTGGACGATTTCGTCAGGGCTGTGGAGGACCACACGCTGCCGCCTGTGAACGCCTGGCGCGCCGCACGGTTCACACTGCCCGGCGTCATCGCGCACGAATCCGCCCGCCGAGGCGGCGAGCGCCTCGCCATCCCCGACATGGGAGCACCGGATGCCGGCTGACCACCGCCCCCGCTCGATCACCCGAGCCGATGTCGCCCGCTACGCGGGCGTCAGCACCGCCGTCGTCAGCTACGTGCTCAACGACGGCCCGAAGACGGTCGCCCCGCTCACCCGCGAGCGCGTGCTCGACGCCGTGCGCGTGCTGGGCTATCGCCCCAACGCCGCAGCCAGGGCGCTGTCCAAGGGATCGTCGGACATGTTCGGCCTGCTGGTGTACGACAACCGCAGCCCGTTCTTCGCCGAACTGTGCCACGCGCTGGACCAGGCGGCCGATGAGGCGGGGCGCTCCCTGCTGATCGTGAACTCCGACCGCACGCAGACCGCCACCTCCGAGCAGATCCGAGACCTGGCATCCCGGCAGATCGGCGGCCTGATCATCGCCGACGTGCTGACGGCCGGCGAGCAGTCCCTCGTGGAATCGCTGGGTATCCGGACCGTGATTATAGGCCAGTTCGGCGAGACCGACGGGCTGCACAGCGTGGGCGTGGACTTCGCGCGCGGAGCACGCGAAGCCGTCGAGCACCTGATCCAGCATGGATACCGGAACATCGCGTTCGTCGGCAGCGCCGCGCGCTACGACGAGCGCGAGCGCGGCTGGCGCGAGGCCCTCTCCGCCGCGCAGCTGCCTCCGGGCGCCCTCGTGCACGCGCCATTCAGCTACCGGGGCGGCTACGACGCCGCGCTCCAGCTGCTCCGCAGGCCGACGCGGCCGCGCGCCGTGCTGGCGGCATCCGATCAGATCGCGATCGGGATGCTGGCCGCGTTCGGCGCACACGGCGTGCGGGTGCCCGACGACATCGCCATCGCGTCGTTCGACGGCACGGTGGTCGCGGACTTCGTGTGGCCCCGGCTGACCACGGCCGTGCAGCCGATGGAGCGGATGGCCAGGACGGCCGTGCAGCTGCTGATGGACCCGGATGCCGTGCGAGAGCATCGCGCGTATCCGACCCGTCTCCGCATCCGCGAGTCCTGCGGCTGCACCCCCAGCACCTGACGTCTCGAGCGCCGGGTCACTGAGCCCGCTTCCGCCGGGTCACTGAGCCCGTCGAAGTGCCGCGGCGGCCTCGGCGGCGCCTCGCCCCCAACGGAACGGCGACACGGTGGGGTCGCCCGTGATCCAGAACCGCCACGGGAACGCCATGGTCCCTGCGGTCCCTGCGATGCCCACACGAGGGCCGGCGGAGACGTCAGCCAGCTCGTCGGCCAGCAGCAGGCGCGCGGTTGCGCCGTTCATCTCCGTCCCCGAGGCGATGTCGATGCCGTCGTGCAGGGCGTGCTGCACGCCCAAGGCCTTGGCCAGGCGTCCCGGCCCGCGGGCGAGGTCCCTCAGAGCGGTGCGGCTGAGCGGCGTGGGCACACCGCGGCGTTCGGCGGCGGCATCCGCTCCCACGACGACCTCGCCGGCGCGCAGCAGCACTCCGCCGGCCTCGCCCTTCGGGCCGCAGACGACGTTGATGCAGGAGTGGATGCCGTGGCTGAGGTACACGTACAGATGCCCGGACTCGCCCCACATGGTGGCGTTGCGCGCGGTGTAGCCCATCCGGGCGTGCGAGCCGGGGTCGGGAACGGGTCCGGTGCCCTTGCCGTGGTACGCCTCGACCTCGGTGATCCGCAGCCGGGTCTCCACCCCATCGACGATGGTGATCAGCTGCGCACCCAGCAGGTGCGGCGCCACCTCCACGGGCAGCCCCAGCAGATCATCTCGCTCGGCGAAACGCGTCATCCCCACTCCTTCGTGCTCACGGCTGCGGCGCCTGCCCGCACCATGAGATGTCGAAGCCGCTCAGGGTGGGCAGCTCCTTCTTGCCGCTGAGTTCGAACAGCTGCGTGTGCAGCGTGGTCGGCAGCGGCAGCAGCAGGTCGTCATAGGGGTTGTTCGGCAGGTCGGGGGCGATCACGACGGCCGCGTACTGGCCGCTCGGCGACACGCAGGTCTGCTGGATGGCATCCGTCCCGCTCACCTCGGTCACGATGGTCGCCCTGCCCGCCTCGTCCACGCGCACGAGGGCCTGCCCGGTGGGCATCCCGCTCGCGTCGCGCTGGGTGACGTGCCGCAGGGTGCCGCCGGGGAAGGGGATGATCTCGTCGGCGTCGCCGTAGTCGGGATCGGATGCCGGCAGCGGCGACTCCTTCCCGTCTGCGAGGCCCAGCTGCACGTCGGTGCCGTCTGTGCGCTGGATGACGGCGGTATGCGTGCCCCTGCTGATGCCGAGGATGCCGGCGGCGGTGCCCATGGACTTCACGTCGGGCGAAACGGCGGCATCCTGCAGACCGAGCGCGCCATCGAAGTCGACGAACAGCAGCGACGAGGAGTCCGGCACGAACTGCCACTCCGTGATGCCGGCGTCCTTGCCGCCGACCTGCACGATGCGGGGCTTCCCCTTGCCGTCCAGCGGCTGAGTGACCAGCACGCTCGCGCGCCCGGATGTCTCTGTGAGGTCGCGATCGGAGTAGCTGTAACCGACGTAGCCGCCCCGGTCGGAGAGCTGCACCGAGGAGACATAGCCCTCTCCGGGCAGCTTCAGGTCGCGCTGGCCGGATCCGTCGCGGTTCATCACGATCAGGCGGGATCCGCTCTTGTCCTCGACGGCCACGACGATCTTGTCGGCCGTGGTCCGGTAGTCGTCGATGCGCGCGTGCTGGAACACCGGCGTCGCCCGCTTTCCGGTGAGGTCGGTCGTGAAGATGGTGTCCTTCTTCGCGCCCGGCGCGCGCTGCAGCAGCAGGATGCGGGATGCCGGCGTGGTGAACGACGTCTTCAGGTCGGCTTCGGGACCGCCGTCCGCGGCGGTGACACCCGTGATCCTGACGGTGTAGTCCGTCGAGTCGTTCAGCGCGTTCGTGAAGCGGATACCGATGCTGCGGCCCGCCGCGTCGACCGTGAAAGGCACGGCGGGGGTGATGCTGACCTGCTTCGCGTCGATCGCGTCCACACGTCTGCTGAGCGTGAGGGTGAGGCGGCTGCCCGAGGTCTGGACGGCCTGGGCCGTGTCCACGGAGGCCTGGCTGATGCGCGGCCCCTCCGTGAGGCTCACGACGCCGAGTCCTGCCGCCACGAGGGCGAGCACGCCGAGCACGGACAGGAGCGTGATCGCGAAGCGGCGGCTGCGCGGGTCCGCGGGCCGGCGGAGGCCGGGGGAGTGGCCGGACGTGCCGTCGGGCGCCTCGGCGTGGTCCGCCGTGCGGTCGGGCGCCGGCGTGCTGCGAGCCGGACCGGCATCCTCAGTCTCCGACGAACGGCGGTAGGGCGGGGACGGGACCACGAGTCCGGTGGTGATGGGCGAGGTCGGAGCCGGTATCGCCGGACGCGGATGCCGGAGGGACGGCGGTTCGGCGGGCGGTGCTTCCGCGGGAAGGCGTTCGGGGGACGGCGGTTCGGGGGACGGAGGTTCCAGATCGGGGGCCGACACGCCAGATTGCGGACGAATCCCCCGGATCGGGCCGACATCTGGCGTGTCGGCCCCCGGAGTGTCACCGGGTTCCTGGGCGGTGCGAGGGTCCTGGGCGGTGCGGGCGGCCTCAGCAGCCCGCCGGGCGCGCAGCTCGGCCCTGGTGAGAGGCTGGTCGCCGTCAGTACTCATACGGGTCCTTCGGCTCGGCGACCTTCTTCACTGTGGTCGGCTCGATGCGCAGAGTGCCGTCGGCATCCGCGTGCACCGTCCCGGTGACCTCCACCCACTGCCCGGTCTCGTACCGGCCGGCGACGCCGGCGAGCGGAACGGTGGCGGGGCGGGCATCGATCACGCAGTGCGTGATGGTCATCCTCGTCAGGCCGGCATCCCCTCCCTCCCCGGGCGTGACGAAGCCGATGAGCGTGACGGATGCGCCGTCGTAGTCCTCCGGACGGCTCGAGGTCGCGAAGGCACTGGCCCAGTCCCCGACCCCGAAGGTCGTCGTGTCGGCGACGCCGAGGGCGATGTCATCGGTGCCGGCGAACAGCACCGTGCTCTCCCCCGCGCGCGACACCGCCAGCTGCGCGGACAGGGTCGCGGGCGGCAGCACCAGCGCGGCCAGCACGACCACCGAGGCGATGGCGCCGCCGGTCACGACCGCGATCGTCTGCAGCATCCGCCGCCGGTGCGATCCGGCATCCGCTCCCGGCGCCGACCCGGTGTGGTCGTGGTCGCCCTCCGCGCCCGGCGGCAGCGTGCATGACCAGACGGCCAGCACGAGCATCACGACGGCTGCCGCGCACGCGAACCAGACCGTGTCGGGGCTGATGTACAGCGTGAGCCGGCCCGTGAGGCCGAGGCCGAGCGTCACCACGGCGATCACGGTCGCGAGGCCCAGCCCCAGCCAGCGGGAGGACAGCGCGTGGAAGCCTTCTCGGCGCTCCTCGGCGGTGGAATCAGCCAAAGACGTTCACCCCGATCCCGATGGCGCATGCGCTCAGCACGACCAGCGCGACCAGCGCCGCCAGCACGCGCGCAGTGAACGTGGTGCGCAGCAGCGCGAGCATCTTCAGGTCGACCAGCGGGCCGACCAGCAGGAACGCGATGATGGCGCCCGAGGAGAACGTGGAGGCGAACGACAGCGCGAAGAACGCGTCGACGTTCGAGCAGATGGCTACGGTCATCGCGAGCACGACCATCGCGAGGATCGAGAGCACCGGGTTCGCGCCGATCGCCAGCAGCACGTCGCGCGGGATGAGCACCTGCACGGCGCCGGCGAGGGCCGAGCCGATCACCAGGGCTGGCATCACGGCGCGCAGCTCGACGAGGAACTGGATCAGGCTGCGACGGGTGGGCGAGCCGGGCTCGTGCACCATGTGATCGCAGGTCTCCACGAACCGCTCGGTGAGCAGGCTCTGCGGGTCGGGGTGCCGGCTGTAGATCCAGCCGATGAGATTCGCGATCGCGTATCCGCCGACGAGCCGGGCGACGAGGATGCCGCCGTCCCAGCCGAACGCGGCGTGCGTGGTGAGGATCACGATCGGGTTGACGATGGGTGCCGCGACGAGGAAGGTCAGCGCCTCGGCGGGGGCGAGGCCGCGCATCATCAGGCCGCGCGCGAAGGGCACGTTGCCGCACTCGCACACCGGGATGAACATGCCCAGCAGCGAGAGCACGGCACGGCGCACCCAGGCGTTCTCGGGCAGCCAGCGCTGCACGGCATCCGCGGGCAGCCACACCTGCACGACGATCGACAGGACCACGCCGAGGATCACCCACGGCAGCGCCTCGATGAGCACGCTGAGCGTGAGGGTCAGTCCATCCTGCGCGCGATCGGGCAGAGCCTGGGAGAACAGGTTCGGCACGAGCAGATCGATCAGCACGAGCACGGCGAGGATGCCGACGCCGACGGCGATCGCGCGTCCGGTCGGCACGCGGCGGGGCGGATGCCGATGCGCATGCGCCGTGGCGGCCGTCGTGCGCGGCGGGGCTGAGGTCACTCGCCCGCTCCGGCGGCGTCGCGGCGCGCGGCGCACTCCGCGCACAGGCCGAAGATGTCCACGACGTGCTCGGCCTCGCGGAAGCCGTTGGCCGCCGCGGTGCGCTGCGCCCACTGCTCGACATCCTTGGCCTCGATCTCCACGGCCCGCCCGCACGAGCGGCAGATCAGGTGGTGGTGATGACGCTGAGTGGAGCAGGCGCGGTACAGCGCCTCGCCCTCGGGGCTCTGCAGCGAGTCGGCCTCGCCGGAGGCCGCGAGCCCCGCCAGTGCCCGGTACACGGTCGCCAGACCGATGCCGGTGCCCTCCTGGCGAAGATCGGCGTGCAGCGTCTGCGCACTCACGAAACCGCGCGCATCGGCGAGCGCGTCGCGCACGCGCTCGCGCTGCCAGGTGTTCCGCTGAGCCATGCACCCGAGTCTAGGCCGGGCGGCTGTGCGCCGCTCGGGCGCTCGCCTGCGTGGTCGGGCGGCGCCCGCCGGTCAGGAGCGGGAGGGCTCCCCCTCGTCGAGCTTCTCCTCGGACACGTCATCGGGGCCATCGGATGCGTCATCCTCGCGCGGTGCGTCCCCGCCGGAGGTCTCGAGAAGCTCGCCGAGCTCGGTGTCGAGTGTGTCGCCGGCATCCGCAGAGTCGCCGGCATCCGTTCCCGCGTCCGCCGCAGAAGCGGATGCCGGAGACGCGAGCACGCCCTCAGGACGGATCAGCTCGCGCACCTCGGCCATGAAGCTGTTCAGCTGCTGCTGCTGCCAGCGCAGCTGGCGGGTGCGGTCCTCGGCATCCCGCAGTGC
This sequence comes from Microbacterium sp., assembly GCF_049650565.1. Lineage (GTDB taxonomy): Bacteria > Actinomycetota > Actinomycetes > Actinomycetales > Microbacteriaceae > Microbacterium. Next base: position 21,460 of record NZ_JBASAK010000085.1, on the reverse strand, counting down.
CGCCGTCGCGTGCCCGGTCACCGAGTCGATGATCTTCTGCGCCTTCGCACGGGCGCGATCCAGCGTCTCGCGCGAGCGCACCTGCGCCTCGGCCTCGATGGCCTGCGCCTGCGAGCGCATGAGGCGCTCGTAGTCGTCGGCCTTCGCCGAGATGCGCTGGGCGTGGTCGAGGGACGCGGCGACCTGCTCATTGGCATCCGTGGTGATGCGCTCGGCGTGCGACACGGCCTGGTTGTGCAGCACCAGGAACTCCTGCTGCGCGTCGTCCTGACGGCGGGTGAGGGTCTCCTCGAACTCCAGCACGCGGGCATTCATCTCGCGCACCTCGCGCTCGGCGTCCGCCCGAAGGTCGGTGGTCTCGCGAGTGACCATGGCTCGCAGCGCCGCGGCGCCCTTCTCGGCCTCGGTGCGGACGGTCGCCGCCTCCTGCTCGGCCTGCGCCACCTTCTCGGCGGCATGCGCGGACTCGCGCTGCAGACGGGCCTGGTGTGCGGTCAGCTCGGTGTCGATGCGCAGACGCACCTGGTCGGCGTCGTGCTCGGCCTGCGCGGTGATGCGCGCCACGTCGGCGGCCAGCTCGGCGCGCTTGGCCTCGGCCTCCTCCCGGGCGGCCTGCAGCAGGCGCTCGGCCTGGGTGGCTGCGTTGTGGATGAGCACGCTGGCCTGGTCCTCGGCCACGCGCAGCACGGCCTCGAACTGCTGGCGGCTCTGCGGCTCGTCGGCATCCTTGGGCGCATCGCTCAGCTCGGAGGCGAGGGTGCTCACCTGGGCGGCGGCGTCCTCGGCCTGCGCCCGGGCCGCGGCCAGCTCGTCCTCGAGCCGCGCCAGACGCTCTTCGTTGCCGGAGACGGCATCGGCCAGCGCACGCTCGTGCTGGGCCCGGAGCGCCTCGAGAGCCTCCCGGTGACGGGCGTCGGCCGTCTCGCGGTCGTTTGTCAGGCGCGCGACCTGGTCGCGCAGCGTGGCGATGGCCGCATCCACCTCGGCCTTGTCGTACCCGCGGAAGCCCTGCGTGAACGACGCGTGCTCCTTGCCCGGGTTCGAGGTCAGCAGCTGGTCGAAGAAGTCGCCGCTCTGCGCATTGTCGGACTCGTGCGTCTCGCTCACCGGACGTCACCCTTTCTCACGTGTTCTGCCCCGGGATACATGATCTCATCCCCCTCATTCCGCGGCGAGCACGAGTCTTCGCCGCCCGGACGGAGAATGACCGGCGTCAGGCGACGTGGCGGATTCGGGTGCGCAGGAGCTGCGCGAGCCAGCATCCGAGGTAGATCAGGAACGAGACCGTCGTGATGTACGGGCTGACGGGCAGGGTCCCGGCGAGCGCCAACAGGATGCCGCCCACGGCCGAGACGAAGCCGAACAGCGCCGCCAGCAGCGGCACGGCCAGCGGCCCGGCCGACAGCCGCATCGCGGCGGCGGCGGGGGTGACCAGCAGCGCCATGACCAGCAGCGCGCCGATGATGTGCACGCTGACCGCGACGATCAGTCCCAGCAGCACCATGAACACCAGGCTCACGGCACGGGTCGGCACGCCGCGCGCGGCGGCGGATTCCGGATCGAGCGAGTCGAAGCGCAGCGGGTTCCAGATCAGCAGCAGTCCCACCAGCACGATCAGGCTCATGCCGATCAGCCAGCCGAGGTCGGGGTTGGAGACCGAGACGATCTGCCCGGTCAGCAGACCGAAGCGGTTGGCCGTGCGGCCCTGCACCAGGGAGAGGAACAGGATGCCGAGGCCCAGGCCGAACGGCATGAGCACGCCCACGATCGAGTTGCGCTCGCGCGCCTTCACGCCGAGGAGTCCGATCAGGACGGCGGCGACCAGCGCGCCGGCGACCGAGCCGACAACCACACTGCCGTCGAACAGCAGCGCGGCGGCCGCGCCGGCGAAGGACAGCTCGCTCACGCCGTGCACGGCGAAGGCCAGGTCGCGCTGCATGACGAAGACGCCGATCAGGCCGCCGACGATGCCCAGCACGGCACCCGCGAGGAGCGAGTTGGACAGCAGCACCAGCAGCTCGCCGTAGTCCTGGAACGAGAAGATGTCGCCCCAGTCCAGCCCCGGGATCATGCGGCGCCTCCGGCGGGCAGCATGCCGATCTGGGCCGCGTCCTCGTCGTGGCGCGTCTCGGCATCCGGCACGCCCACGACGACCAGCCGCCCGCCGGTGCGGAACACGTACACGGGCGTGCCGTACAGCGCCGTGAGCACCTCGGTGCGCAGCACCTCGTCGGGCGTGCCGAGCAGGAAGCGCCCGCCGGCGATGTACAGGATGCGGTCGACGCGATCGAGGATCGGGTTGACGTCGTGCGTGACGAACAGCACGGCGGTGTCGTGCTCGCGGCGACGCCGGTCGATGATCTCGGCGACCGCGCGCTGATTGGCGAGGTCGAGGTTCGACAGTGGCTCGTCGCACAGCAGCAGCACGGGGTCGTCGGCGAGTGCCTGGCCCACGCGCAGCCGTTGCTGCTCGCCGCCGGAGAGCAGTCCGACGGGCCGGTCGGCGTAGTGCGCGGCTTCCACGCCCTTCAGCAGCTCATCGACGCGGGCGCGGTCGCCGCGGCGCGGGATGGGCAGTCCGAACCGGATGCCGTGCACGCCGAGCGCGACCAGGTCGCGGGCGCGCAGGCTGGTGTCCGGCGGCAAGGGGCGCTGCTGGGGCACGTAGCCGATGCGGGAGTTTCCGCGGCGGGCCGCGGTGCCGTCGACGGCCACGCTCCCGGCCGAGAGCGGCTGCAGGCCCAGGATGCTGCGCAGCAGCGTCGTCTTCCCGGAGCCGGACGGCCCGAGCACGGCGATGAACTCGCCGGCCGCGACGTCGAGATCGAGTCCGGCCCACAGCTCGCGGTCACCGCGACGCAGCGAGGCGCCGCGGATGCTGAGCACGGGTGCGCTCACGCCGGCCGGCGTACCGCTCATCGGTCCAGGGCGGCGCTGAGGTCGTCGATCGCGGAGCGCATCCACTGAGCATATGACTGATCTGCCCCGAGCAGCTCCGAGAAGGTCACGACGGGGATGTCCGCGCGCTTCGCGGCGTCGGTCACCCGCGTCGTCTCGGAGCCGCCGGTCTGCGCGGTGGTGAGCACCGCGCGCACCTCGCCGTCCTCGACCACGTGCAGTGCGTCGAGCAGGATCGCGGGCGCGACGTCGTCTCCCTCCTCCACGGCGGAGGCGAACCCGTCCGGCGCGACGTCGTCCAGCCCCGCCGCTGCGGCGAGCAGCCCGGGCAATGGTTCCGTGATGAACACCTTCTGCCCCTCGTGCTTCTGATGCAGGGCGTCCAGATCGGCCTGCAGCGAGGTCAACTCGCCGGCGACCTTCTCGGCCCTCGCCGCGTACCCGGCCTTGCCCGCCGGATCGAGCTTCGTCAGACCGTCGGTGATCCGCTCGACCACGTGCGTGATGGTGTGCACGTCGAACCACACGTGCTCGTTGAAGCCCTCGATGTGCGAATGACCCTCGTGGTCCTTGCTGTGATCGTCCTCCTCGACGGTCGCTCCGGGGTAGTCGTGCGAGAACTCGGCGGCGGTGATGACCACGGCGTCCGAACCCTCGCGCAGCTGCTCCATGAAGGAGTCGTAGCCGCCGCCGTTCTCGATGATGAGGTCGGCGTGCTGCACGGCGAGCCTGTCACGCGCGGTGGCCTCGTAGGAGTGCGGATCCTGCGCCTTCGAGGCAATCAGGCTCGTGACGTCGACGCGGTCGCCTCCGACCTGCGCGACCAGGGATCCGTAGACGTTCGTCGATGCGGCCACCTGGACGCGCCCGTCCTCGGCCTGACCGTCCGCTGCGGAGCCGCATCCCGTCAGTACAAGAGCGGCGGCGGTGAAGAGCGCTGTGATAGCCGGAGTCTTTCGCATGGCCCCATGCTAATCGCTAATGAGAACCATTCTCAACTCGGCGAGTGCTGCGGATGCCGGAATCGCCGCACCCTCTGTCAGGAGACGGCGACTCCGGCATCCGAGAGCGAGCCTTCCGGACGTTGAGAACGTCCGGTCAGGCCGCAGGCGCGATCCAGGCCGTCGCCTCACCGGGCAGCGCTCCGCCCGAGACGGGCTGCGTCGACAGCACCAAGCGCCCGGCATCCTCGCCCAGATCGAACGGCTCGGTGCCGAAGTTCGTCACCACCTGCCAGCCGTTCGGGCGGGCGAAGCGCAGCACGTCGGCGCACCCCGTGCGGATCCACTCCAGCTCCTCGACGGTCTGCAGCTCGTGACGCAGCGCCAGCGCACGGCGGTACACGTTCAGGGACGACGACGGATCGGCTTCCTCCGCCTCGACGGCGTACTGCGCGAACCAGCCCGGCTGCGGGATGTGCGCGCCACCGGCGCCGAACCCGAACGACGCACCCGACGACGTCCACGGCAGCGGGACACGGCAGCCGTCGCGGCCGAGGCCATCGCGATCCGGATCCGCTCCGCGGAAGAACGCGGGATCCTGCCTGTCCTCGGGGGCGATGTCGCCCACCTCGTGCAGGCCGAGCTCCTCGCCCTGGTACAGGTATGTGCTACCGGGAAGCCCCAGCAGGAACAGCGTCGCGGCCAGCGCGCGGCGGCTGCCCTGTTCCAGGTCGATCTGGGCGGCGGGGGCCCCGGCGAGGATCCAGTGCGAGCCCTGCTTGACCCTGCTGCCGTTCAGCGGCGCAAGACCATAGCGAGTGGCGTGCCGCACCACATCGTGGTTGGAGAGCACCCAGGTCGACGATGAGCCGGTGACCTCGCTCTGCGCGAGGTTGTCGGCCACGATGCGCTGGAACTGCGCGGCGTCGAAGTCGGCCTCCAGCAGATCGAAGTTGAACGCCTGACCGAGCCCGTCGGGGGTGGCGTACTTGGCACGCCGCTCGGCCGTCGCCACCCACGCCTCGGCGACGGCGATGCGCGGCGGGTCGTACTCGTCGAAGACCTGCCGCCACTCCCGGTAGATCTCGTGCACGGCATCCCGGTCCCACAACGGGTGCCGGCCGCCGGTGGCATCCATCGCGTCGAGCTCTGCCTGGCTGGGCAGCGCTGCGGGCAGGTCCTTGCTGAGCCCGTGCGCGACGTCGATGCGGAAGCCGTCCACGCCGCGGTCCGACCAGAAGCGCAGGGTCTGCAGGAACTCGGCATGCACGTCGGGGTTGTCCCAGTTGAAGTCGGGCTGCTCGGTGGCGAAGAAGTGGAAGTACCACTGACCGTCGCCGACCGGCTCCCACGCCGGGCCGCCGAAGCAGGACTGCCAGTCGGCCGGTGGAAGTTCGCCGTGCTCGCCGAGGCCGTCGCGGAAGATGTACCGGTCGCGCTCGGGCGAGCCCTTGCCCGCGGCGAGCGCGGCCTGGAACAGCACGTGCCGGTTGGACGAGTGGTTCGGCACGATGTCGACGATCACCTTGATGCCCCGGGAATGGAGCGCCGCGATCATCTCGTCGAAGTCCGCCAGCGTGCCCAGGCGCGGGTCCACGTCGCGGTAGTCGGCCACGTCGTAGCCGCCGTCGGCGAGCTCGGACGGGTAGAACGGGCTCAACCACACCGCATCGACGCCGAGGCCGGCCAGGTAGTCTGCCTTCTGCACGACGCCGCGGATGTCGCCGAGGCCGTCGCCGTTCGCGTCGGAGAAGCTGCGCGGATACACCTGGTAGACGACAGCCTGACGCCACCAGTCGGCATCGATCGCGGAGTCCCCGACGGGGACGGCATCGGTCGTGAGTGTCATGGATTCTCCTTGGTAGGTGGATAGGGCCGTTCGACAGGCTCAAGGGCGCGAACGGTGGGTCAGCCCTTGACAGCGCCCTGCGTGACGCCCTCCATGACCCACCGCTGCGTGAACAGGTAGGCCACGATCGCCGGCGCCATCGCCATCAGGTACGAGGCGAACGAGACGTTGTAGTTGTTGCTGAACTGGGTCTGGAACAGGTTCTGCCGCACCGGCAGAGTCTGCAGGGCGGGGTCGGAGATGATCAGCGACGGCATCATGAAGTCGTTCCAGGCGTACAGGAAGGCGAAGATCCCGACCGTCGCGCTCATCGGCCCCAGCAGCGGGAAGATGATGCGCCAGAACGTCTGCCAGGTGCTGGCGCCGTCGATGCGGGCGCTCTCCTCGAGCTCCAGCGGGATCGACCGCAGGAACGCGGTGAACAGCAGCACGCTGAAGCTGAGCTGGAACATGGTGGCCAGGATGATGACACCGCCGGGGTTGTCCAGGCCGACCCGGCCGGTGAGCTGGATCTGCGGCAGCGCCACCACGGGGAACGGGATGAACATCGCCGCCAGCAGGTAGAAGAACGACCAGCGGAACAGCCGGCGGTCCCAGTTGCGCACGATGGCGTACGAGGCGAACGCCGCCAGCACGATGGTGGCGATCACGGTGCCGGCGGTGACCATCAGCGAGACAGCAGCGCCGACGGGGAACTTGGTGAGGTTCCAGGCCTCGACGAAGCCGTCCAGGCTGAACGGCGCAGGCAGCGAGAAGGCGTTGCCGTCGACGGCCTGCCCGGTGGTCTTGAAGGCCATCGAGATGGTCACGTACAGCGGCAGCAGCACGGTCACCGCGCACAGGATCAGGAGGATCGTGCCCGACCAGTTGACCCGCTCCATGCGGGGCCGACGGCCGTCGGCGGTGATGGTTGTCAGAGTCTGCGTCGACATCACAGCGCGTTCCTTCCGCGGGTCAGGGAGAGCTGCAGCAGCGAGATGAGCACGGCGACGATGAAGAAGATGGTCGCGTTGGCCATCTGGTAGGCGTAGTCGCCGCCGTTGAACCCGGCGATGATGGTCATCGCGATCGAGCGGGTGGAGGTTCCGGGACCGCCGTTGGTGAGGCCGACGATGATGTCGTAGGCGTTCAGGAAGCCCTTGAAGCCGAGGATGACGTTGATCACGACGTAGCCGGCCACCAGCGGAAGCGTGATCCTCACCAGCTGCTGGCGCTTGCTGGCGCCGTCGATGTCGGCGGCCTCGTACACGTCGCCCGGCACCGAGAGGAGTCCCGCGATGTAGATCAGCAGCGTGCCGGGGATCGCCTGCCACGCCGTCACGATCACGATGGCGATCCAGGCCAGGTCGGGATTCGCGAGCAGGCTGGTTCCCAGCCACGGGATGCCGAGAGCCGAGCCTGCGGCCGGGATCGAGTTCGAGAACAGGAAGTTGAAGACGTAGGCGATGATGATGCCGGAGACCACCATCGGGATCACGAAGATCGTGCGCAGGCCCACCTTGAAGCGGATGCGGGAGGTGAGCCCCACCGCCAGCAGGAACGCCGCGATGTTGACGACGATCACCGTCGCGATCGAGAACCCGAACGTGAACAGGTAGCTCTGCAGGATGGCCGGATCGCCGAACAGCGCGATGTAGTTGGTCAGTCCATTGAAGCTCCAGGACCCGATGCCGATCGAGTCGGTGAAGCTGAAGAAGATGCCGATGATGCCTGGCACGGTGATGGCCAGGGTGAACAGCACCAGCGTCGGGACGAGGAAGAAGTAGTAGATCGGCTCGACACGGCGGTGGCTGCGTCGGCGCGTGGCATCGCCCGCGGTGACGATCGTGCTCGTGGCGCTCATTCGGCGGACTCCTTCTCGTCGGATGCCGACGGATCGCTCTTCACGACCGGGGCGCGGAATGCGATGCGGGCCCAATCGGCATCCATCGTGCTGAGGATCGACTTCGGCTGGGCGCCGAGCACGATCGCCTGCGCGTAATTGAAGACGGGGATGGTCTTGGGCACCAGCACGGACGGACCCTGATAGATCCGCCCCTCCTCGTAGTACGGGATCATGCCCGCCACGCGCGGGTCATCAGGCGCCTTGGCGCCCTGGGTCGGGGTGAACCCGAGCTGCGAGTCGTTGTACGCCTTGATGTGCGCGGGCTCGTACAGGTACTCCAGGAAGTCGCGGGCGGCCTTCTTGTGATGGGAGCCCTCGGGGATCATCGCGGCGAGATCCATGTTCACCCGCACGGCCAGGTCGTCGGGGTCGTTCGTCATCGGCAGCGGGAAGGTGCCGAGCTCCAGGTCGGGTGCGGTCTTCGCGATCTCGCTGAACGCCCACGGGCCCTGCAGGTACATCGCCGCCTTGCCCTGGGAGAACGCGAGGTTGCCGTCTCCGTAGCCGCGGCTCGCGGCATCCGGATTCACATCCTCCCTGGCGAGCTTCTCCATCTTGCCGATGGGCCCCGCGAAGTCCTTCTGGAACGACACTGCGGAGTGCGGACCGACCTCGGCGCCCTCGGCGTTGAGCTCGCCGAAGAAGTCGACGACGTCGAGCGAGCCGCCGACGGCGTAGTCGTACCAGCCCTGTCCGACCGTCCAGTCGTCTTTGAAGGTGGCGTAGAACGGCGTGATGCCGGCGGCCTTCAGCTGGTCGCAGGCGGCCAGCAACTCATCCCAGGTCTTCGGGACCTGGATGCCCTGCTCGTCGAAGATCTGCTTGTTGTAGATGACGGAGGCGGCCATCACCGAGTACGGCAGTGCACTGATACGGCCGGCGCAGGAGCCGTACTGATCCATCAGCGGCTGCAGGTCGTCGCGCACCGAGGAGGCGGCATCCGTGCCGGACAGGTCGCTCAGCGCGCAGCGCTGCACGAAGCGGGCGACCTCGAAGTTGTAGTTGGCCAGCATGATGTCCGGCGGGTTGCCGCGCACGAAGCTGGCCGAGACGACATCCACCCCTGAGGTGTCGATGTCGACGTGCACCTTGTCCTGCGAGGCGTTGTACTGCGCGACCAGATCGGTCATGAAGCCGATCGCCTCGCGCTTGCTGAAGGTGAAGCGGATCGCCTCGCGCCCGTCCGACGAGCAGCCTGCCAGTGCGCTGGCGGCGAGGACGAGCGTCGCAGCGATGGCGAGAGCGCGTGTTCTTCGTGAAGACAACATCGTGCCTTTCTGGGTCCCGATCCTCATGGATCAGATCCGATGATTAAATCTATTGGTCGAATCAACTGGATTGGGACATACTTTGACAGAGCGAACCCGAGAGGTCAAGAGCGATGGCGAAGATTTCCGCGGATCTCGGCACCGGCCGAGGCAGCGTGGGCCTCGTGCTGGATCTGGCCTGGGGACACGGCGTCTTCACGGCAAGCGACGCGATGGCCGCTTCCGGGCTGACGCGCTCGACGACGATCGACGCACTGGACACCCTGGTCGCGGCCGGCGTGCTGCGGGAGCTGCCGAACGCGCGGGATGCCGGCGAGTACCGCGCCGGCCGGCCCGCCCGCCGCTTCGAGCTGCCCACCGATCTGGGCGCCGTGATCGGCATCGACTCGGGCGACTCGCACCTGACCGTGACCATCGCCGATCTGGCCGGCAGCGTGCTGGCCTCCGCCCGGCGCGCACTGGGTGCGCAGCAGACGCCCCAGGAGCGTCGCGATGACATCGTGGATGCCGTGCGCAGCACGCTGGCATCCGCCGGCATCGACCGGAAGGACGTGCTCGCGCTGTGCGCCGGCGTGGCCGCCCCTGTGGCGCGGGACGGCTCATCACCCCCGCACCCGGAGGGCTTCTGGGAGCGCACCAACCCGGGCCTGGTCGATGCGCTGGCCGACTGGGCGCAGGTCGTGCAGATCAAGAACGACGCGCAGCTGGCAGCCGCCGCCGAGGGCGCTGCGGGTGAGGCGATCGGATGCCGGGACTACATCGCGCTGCTGGCGGGTGAGCGACTGGGCGCCGGCGTCGTGGTCGATGGGCTGCTGCTGCACGGCGCGCACGGCGGCGTGGGTGAGATGTTCGCGTTCGACTACGTGCGCGACGTGGACTCGGCCTTCGGTCTGGGCGCAGCAGCCGAGGAGCTCGCACAGCGCCTGCTGCGCTCCGGCGAGGCCGATCCCGACGGCGCACTGGCGAAGCTGCGACCGGAGCAGGTGGACGGCGGGCACATCATGGCGCTCGCGGCCGCGCAGGACCCGGACGCGCTGCGCGTGGCCAATCGCCTGGGCGAGCGACTGGCCCGCATCGTCGGAGTGCTGGGCAGCATGTTCGACCCCCAGCGCGTGATCATCTGCGGCGCGGTCGCCGAGGGCATCGGGCCGGTGCTGGACGCCACCCGAGAGGCGCTCGCCCCACTGCTGCACCTGCCCCGGCCCGAGCTGATCGCCTCGCAACTGGGCGGCGACATCGTCACGCAGGGCGCGCTGGCCACGGCACTGCAGAGCGCCAGGGGCACGGCGCTCCCGCGTCTCGCGCAGGAGCGGCTGCGGGAGATGTGAGCACGCCGGGAGGGCGCACCGACCCTCAGGAGGCCCCCAGCTGCTCGGAGAGTGCTGCCGCAGCGTCGGCGACGTACCGGCCCAGCGCCTGGAGGCGATCCCCCATCCTGATCTTGGGGGCGCTCACGTTGATGGCGGCGACGATGCGCCCGTTCAGGTCGCGGACGGGCGCGGAGGCGCCGACCACGCCGCCTTCCAGCTCCTCATCCAGCAGCGCGTAGCCATGCGTGCGGATGCGGGCGATCTCCTCCAGCAGCGACTCGAAGTCGGTGATCACCGCCTTGTCGACGGGCGGGGTCCACAGCAGGGAGAAGTCGGTCTCGGTGGTGAACGAGTCGGCGGGCTCGACGATCACCCGATCCTGGCCGTGCTCCGCGTACCAGCGCTCGAGCGCGCCGCGATCCCAGTCGCTCAGCAGGACCCGCCCCGAGGGCGTCCGCCACGCGGCGGTCGTGACGCCCTCCCACCCGGTCGCCCTGACCTCGTGCGGGCTGAGCTCGCTCATGATCGTGAGCACGTTGCCCCCGCGCAGCACGCAGAGGTGCGTGGTCTCCCGGGTGCCCTGCGCAACGCGGCGCAGGAGTGGACGACTGATCGCGACCATCCGGCTCTCGACCGTCCGTGCGGCGAGCGCGTACAGGCGCGCCCCGAGCCGGTAGAGCTGGGTGGTCTCGTCGCGCTCGATCAGCCCGGCGGCGGCGAGGGTGGCCATCGCCCTCGAGATCGCCGCCTTGTCGCGGCCGGTCAGCTGCGCCATCCGGACGACGCCGAGCCCGCCCTCGCGCATGGCCTCCGGCGCGCCGAGGAAGTCGAGGATCTCGACATCCCGCGCGAGGCCGGACGAATTGCGACGGGGTTCGGACACGGATGCCATTCTCCGAATCTAAACGTGAGTTGTCATATATACAACAGTCATTGTGAGAATGACATCGCTGTCCTAGCTTTGACCTACCCGAACAGGGCAACCCCCCTCTCGATGAAGAGAAAGGATGCCGATGGACACGAGCTTCAAGTGGTCCCGCTTCATCAACTTCCTCGCGCAGCGCTGGGACGAGATCCTCGAACTCGCCGCTCAGCACCTCGCCGTGGTGGCGATCTCCCTCGCATTCGCGCTGGTGATCGGCGTCCTCATCGGCGCGCTGGTGTGGAACCGGCCGATCGGGCGCGCCACCGCGCTGACCGCTGCGGGCATCGCCATCACCATCCCGTCGCTGGCGGTGCTCGCTCTGCTCTCCCCGCTGCTGGGCCTCGGCTGGGGGCCGAGCATCGTCGCCCTCGCGTTCTACGCGCTGCTGCCCATCATCCGCAACACGGTCGTGGGCCTCCGTGAAGTCCCGTCGCAGATCGTCGAGTCGGCACGCGGCATGGGCATGGGACGCACCCGGGTCCTCGTCACCACCCAGCTGCCGATCGCCTGGCCGGTCATCATGGCCGGCGTGCGGGTCTCGGCGCAGATGACCGTCGGCATCGCCGCCATCGCCGCCTATGTCGCCGGTCCCGGCCTCGGCCAGTACATCTTCACCGGCCTGTCGTCGATGGGATCGTTCAACGCCGTCAACTACGCCCTGACCGGAACCGTGGCCACCATCATCCTCGCGCTGCTCATCGATGCGGCCTTCATCCTCGTGGCCAGGGCCACCACCTCGAAAGGACTCCGCGCCTGATGTCTGACACCACCCACACCAACACCGGATTCTTCCGCGCCATCTCCGCGCAGTCGGCGGGCGTCGCACTCGAGCTCGACCACGTCACCAAGCAGTACCCCGGCCAGCCCGCACCCGCCGTCGAAGACTTCTCGATGAGCATCCGCCCCGGCGAGCTGGTCATGTTCGTCGGCCCCTCCGGCTGCGGCAAGACCACCACGATGAAGATGGTCAACCGGCTCATCGAGCCGACGTCGGGCAGCATCCGCATCGACGGCAAGGACGTCCTCTCCCTCGACCCGAACGAGCTGCGCCGCCACGTCGGCTACGTGATCCAGCAGATCGGTCTGTTCCCGCATCGCACGATCGCCGAGAACATCGCCACCGTGCCGAAGATGCTCGGCTGGAAGAAGGACCGCATCGCCGACCGCGTCGACGAACTGCTCCGCACGGTGCAGCTGGACCCCTCCATCTTCGCGAACCGCTACCCGCGGCAGCTGTCCGGCGGCCAGCAGCAGCGCGCCGGCGTCGCCAGGGCCCTCGCGGCCGACCCGCCCGTGATGCTGATGGACGAGCCGTTCGGCGCGACCGACCCGATCACCCGGGAGCGGCTGCAGGCCGAGTTCCTGCGGCTGCAGGCCGAGATCGGCAAGACGATCATCTTCGTCACCCACGACTTCGACGAGGCCATCCGGATGGGCGACAGGATCGCCGTGCTCAGCGAACGCAGCCACATCGAGCAGTTCGACACCCCGGCGCGCATCCTCGCTTCCCCCGCGAACGACTACGTGACCTCTTTCATCGGCCAGGGCGCGGCGATCAAGCGACTCGCGCTCATGCCGATATCGGATGCCGCCCTCGGGCCGGCCGTCAGCGGCGGACCTCGGATCCCGGTGACCGGGTCGCTGCGCGACGCACTCGACCTCATCGTGCTCAGCGGCGCCGAGCGCATCACCGTGACCGACCCGGACGGGAAGGCGATGGGCTCGATCGATCACGCCGCCATCTCGCACGTGCTGGGCACCAGCGCCCCGGCATCCGCGTCGGGTCCCGAGAGCGCGGTGGCGCCATGACCGCCACGGTCGCGCTGCTGTCGCCGCGGAAGGCGCGCGCCAGGGAGCGCACGCAGCGGATCCTCCGGCTCGTCACCGCACCCGTCATCGTGGTGCTCGCCGTGGCGCTGCTGTTCTGGTGGCTCTCCACGCTGCAGCTGGACTCCATCGAACAGCGCACGCTGAACCCGACGTACATCGAGGCGCGCATCAAGGAGCACCTGCTGCTGACCTTCGTCGCCTCGCTGCTGGTAGCCGTGCTGGCCATCCCCGCCGGCATCCTCGCCTACCGCACGCGTTCGCGCTGGGTGCGCAGCTTCTTCCTCGCCCTCGGGAACATCGGGCAGGCGACGCCCGCCGTCGGCGTGGTGATCCTGCTGGCGATCGTCTGGCAGACCGGCTTTGCCACCGCGCTCGTCGCCCTGGTCGCGTACTCTTTCCTCCCGGTGCTGCGCAACACCATGGTCGGCCTGGAGCAGGTCGGAGACGACGTCAAGGAAGCCGCTCGAGGCATGGGCATGACCCCCAACCAGGTGCTCCGGCGCATCGAGCTGCCGCTGGCCTCCCCGACGATCCTCGCGGGCCTGCGCACCGCACTGGTGTTCGCCGTCGGCACGGCGACCGTCGCCACCTTCATCAACGCCGGGGGGCTCGGCGACATGATCGTCAACGGCCTGAAGCTGCAGCGCTACCCCGTGCTGTTCACCGGCGCCGTGCTCGTGGCAGCCATCGCCGTCCTCATCGACTGGCTGGCCGGGGTCGTGGAGGACCTCGTCCGGCCGAAAGGCCTCTGAACCCGCGCCGGTCGTCGCCGGCATCCCCCTCACAAGAACCCGTACCAACACGATTCAGGAGAACCATGTTCACCAAGCGTCACATCGCCGCGACCGCCGCGATCCTCGTCACCACCGCCCTGCTCACTGCGGGATGCTCCACCGGCAGCGCCGTCGAGAGCGGCAGCAAGAGCAGCGACCTGAAGGGCCTGTCCGGAGTGATCGGCTCGAAGGACTTCTCGGAGCAGTACATCCTCGCGTACATGACCACCGACCTGCTCAACGCCCACGGCGCGAACCTGACGACCAACACCAAGCTCGTCGGCTCCGCGAACACGCGGCAGGCACTCACCAACAAGGACTTCCTCGGATACTGGGAGTACACGGGCACCGCGTGGATCACCTACCTCGGCAACACCGAGCCGATCACCGATCCCAGCGCGCAGTTCACCGCCGTCGCCGAGGCGGACCTGAAGGCCAACGACGTGAAATGGCTCGACCCTGCTCCGCTGAACAACACCTACGCCTTCGCCGTGCGCTCCTCCGAGGCGAAGAAGCTGAACGTCAAGACGCTCAGCGACGTGGCCGCGCTGCCCAAGGACCAGCAGACCTTCTGCATCGAGAGCGAGTTCTCCACCCGCGACGACGGCTGGCCGGGACTCGCCAAGGCCTACGGCATCGACGTCCCCGCGTCGAACGTGAAGCTGCTGGACACCGGCGTGATCTACACGGCCACGCAGAAGGGCAGCGACTGCAACTTCGGCGAGGTCTTCCAGACCGACGGCCGCATCAAGGCGCTGGACCTGACGGTCATGCAGGACGACAAGCAGTTCTTCCCCGTCTACCAGGGCGCGTTCACCATGCAGAACGAGGTGTTCGCCAAGTACCCGAAGATCGCCGACGTGATGGCCAAGCTCTCGCCGCTGCTGACCACGGAGCAGATGCAGACCCTCAACGCGAAGGTCGACGTGGACGGCGAGGAGCCGGCCGACGTCGCCAAGGAGTTCCTGAAGGAGAAGGGCCTCATCTGAGACTCTTCCCGCACGGAGCAGAGGCACAGAAGAAGAATCAGGAAGGAACCATGTCCATTCAGGATCACCCGACCATCGGCTTCATCGGACTCGGGAGCATGGGCGGCGGAATGACCCGCAACCTGCAGGCAGCCGGATTCCCGCTGGTCGTCAACGACGTCCGGCGCGATGCCGCCGACGGTCTCATCGCCGGCGGGGCGCGGTGGGCGGACAGCGCGGCCGCGGTGGCCGCCGCCAGCGACGTCGTCATCACCATGCTCCCCACGCCCCGGCACGTGTCCGAGGTGGCCGCAGGTCCCGGAGGGATCCTCGAGGGCATCCGCGATGGCGGCACGTGGGTGGACATGTCGACCTCGGTCCCGGAGGTGGCGGATGCCGTGCGCGCCGCCGCCTCCGGCCGGGGGCTGCACATCCTCGACGCGCCGGTGAGCGGCATGTCGGTGGGAGCCGCTCGAGGCATGCTGCAGATCTTCATCGGCGGAGACGCCGACGACGTCGCCCGGCTGCGCCCCGTGTTCGAGGCGATGGGCGACCCCGAGCGGATCCTGCACGTAGGCGGCCACGGCGCCGGCTACGCGGTCAAGCTCATGATCAATCAGCTGTGGTTCTCGCACCTGGTGTCCACCGCCGAGGTTCTCGCCGTCGGCGTGAAGGCCGGAGTCGATCTGAAGGTGCTGCGCGACGCACTCATCGCGAGCCCGGCCAACAGCAACTTCCTCGAGCACGACGTGCTCTCCATCCTCGACGAGGGCGACTACGACGAGGGCTTCGCACTGGCCCTGGCATGCAAGGACCTCGGCCTTTCAGTCGACCTGGCCCGTGCGGTCGGGATGCCGGTGGAGCTGTCCGGGCTCGTCGACCAGATCTTCCGACGCGCCAAGGCCACCTACGGCGATCGAGCCGGCGAGATGCAGCCGTTCCAGCTGTACGAGGACCTGCTCGGCACGCGGCTGAGGCTGGCCGATGCCGTCACCGTCGACGCCGACCAGCAGAAGGGAAAGGCAGCGTGACCACCGAGAGCGAGCTGCTTGCAACGATCCCCACCGGCCTGTACATCGACGGCCGCTGGCGCGACGCCTCGAATGGAGCGACCTTCGACGTGACCGACCCGGCGACCGAGCAGGTGCTCGCCCAGGTCGCCGATGCCACCGTGCAGGACGGGCAGGATGCCCTGGAGGCCGCAGACCGCGCACGGCGCTCCTGGGAGCGCACCTCTCCCCGCGAGAGGTCGGAGATCCTCCGCCGCGCCTTCGAGCTGGTGACGGCGCGCGCCGAGGAGTTCGCGCTGACGATGACCATCGAGATGGGCAAGCCGCTGGCGGAGTCCCGTGGAGAGGTCGCCTACGGAGCCGAATTCCTGCGCTGGTTCTCGGAGGAGGCTCCGCGCATCGCGGGGCGGTACGCCACGGCACCCGACGGTCGCAACCGGCTGCTGGTCGTGAAGCGCCCCGTGGGCCCGTGCCTGTTCATCACCCCGTGGAACTTCCCGCTGGCGATGGCGACCCGCAAGATCGCGCCGGCGATCGCCGCCGGCTGCACGATGGTGCTCAAGCCCGCCGCGCTCACACCGCTGACGGCACTGCTGCTCACGCAGGTGTTCGAGGAGGCCGGTCTCCCTGCGGGCGTGCTGAACGTCATCCCCACCTCGCACGCCGGTGCGGTCACCGGGCCGCTGATCAAGGACTCGCGGCTGCGCAAGCTCTCCTTCACCGGGTCGACGGAGGTGGGCCGTCGGCTCATCGCCGATTCGGCCGACCAGGTGCTGCGGGTGTCGATGGAGCTCGGCGGCAACGCCCCGTTCCTCGTCTTCGAGGACGCCGACATCTCCGCCGCCGTCGACGGCGCCATCGCCGCCAAGATGCGCAACGGCGGCGAGGCCTGCGTGGCCGCGAACCGCTTCATCGTGCACGAGAGCGTGGCGGAGGAGTTCACCGCGGCGTTCACCGCCCGGATGGCGGCGTTCCATCCCGCGCGCGGCACGGAACCGGCATCCACGATCGGCCCGATGGTCGACGCGGCCACGCGAGACAAGATCGCCTCGCTCGTCGACGGCGCCGTGCGCGACGGCGCCCGCGTCGCGCTGGGAGGTGCAGCGCTCCCCGGCCCCGGCTACTTCTACCAGCCGACGGTGCTGGTGGATGTGCCGGACGGCGCCGGCATCCTGGACGAGGAGATCTTCGGACCCGTCGCGCCCATCACGACGTTCCGCGACGAGGAGGAGGCCATCCGGCTCGCGAACGCCACCTCGTTCGGGCTGGTCAGCTTCGCGTTCACCCGCGACCTGGATCGGGCCCTGCGCCTGGCGGAGGAGCTGGACACCGGGATGCTGGGTATCAACGCGGGCGTGGTGTCGAACCCCGCGGCGCCATTCGGCGGCGTGAAGCAGTCGGGCCTGGGCCGCGAGGGCGGCATCGAGGGCATCGACGAGTATCTGGAGACCCGCTACGTCGGCATCGCCGACCCGAGCAGGAGGGACTGATCGTGGAGATCACCGAATTCGCGCCCTCGTTCTTCTCGCTCGCCGGGAAGCGCGCCATCGTCACCGGCGGCAACACCGGCCTCGGTCGCGCGTTCACCGTGGCGCTGGCCGCGGCGGGCGCCGACGTGTTCGCGCCGGGGCTCGCCCCCGACGACGGCATCACCGAGCGGCTGGTGAGCGCGCACGGACGGCGCTTCGTGTTCGCCCATGCCGACATCACCGTCTCCGGCACCCCGGCTCGGATGGTGGATGCCTGCGTCGCCGAGCTCGGCGGGCTCGACATCCTCGTCAACTCCGCCGGTATCTGCCTGCTGGACGACGTGCTCGCCTTCGACCGCAGCAAGTGGGACCCGATGGTCGCCGTCAATCTCACGGCCGCGTTCGACTTCGCGCACGAGGCCGCACGCGTGATGGTGCCGCAGGGGTCGGGGAAGATCGTCAGCATCGCCTCGTTGTTCTCGTTCCTCGGCGGCAGGCAGTCGCCGGCGTACGCGGCGACGAAGGCGGGCATCGTCGGTCTGACCAAGGCGTACGCCGACGAGCTGGGCGCCCACGGCATCCAGGTCAATGCCCTCGCCCCCGGATACTTCGCCACCGCCATCACCGAGGCCACCCGCTCCGATCCCGCAGCCGACCGGCGGATCATCGACCACACCCCCGCCGACCGGTGGGGTGATCCCGCCGACCTGATGGGACCGCTCGTGTTCCTGTGCAGCCGCGCATCCGACTACGTCAACGGGCACACGCTCACCGTCGACGGCGGCTACCTGGTCCGCTGAGCCCACCGCCCTGTTCCCCCACCGCCCTGAGAGAGAGACATGACTGATTCCCGTTCCGCGCTGAGCACCGCCCAGATCGTCGAGGGCCTCACCGGCATCCTCGGACCGGACAAGATCGACACCGACCCGACCGCGCTGCGCAGCGCCTCGGTCGACAGGTTCAAGAAGTACACCGCCGCGCACGGCATCTTCGACGGACCGTTCCCGTCGGCCATCGTCTACCCGGCGAGCGCGCAGGAGGTCGCGGACGTGCTGCGGTTCGCGAACGAGAACCTCATCGCCGTCGTGCCGCGCACCGGTCGCACGGCCACCGAGGGCGGGCTGGAGACGGTCATCGCCGACTCGATCGTGCTGGACGGCTCGCACATGGACGCGATCCTCGACGTGAACGCCGTGGACATGATGGTCACCGTGCAGTGCGGCGTGCCGCTGCAGCGGCTGGAGGACGAGCTGCGCCTGCAGGGCCTGACGACCGGTCACTCGCCGCAGTCCAAGCCGCTCGCGCAGTACGGCGGACTGACCGCGACGCGATCCATCGGCCAGTTCTCGACGCTGTACGGCGGCATCGAGGACATGATCGTGGGGCTCGAGGCCGTGCTGGCCGACGGCACGATCACGCGCATCAAGAACGTCCCGCGGCGCGCAGCGGGCCCCGACATCCGTCACATGGTCATCGGCAACGAGGGTGCGCTGTGCGTGATCACCGAGGTCACGATCAAGGTCTTCCGGCATCAGCCGGAGAACAACCGGTACTTCGGATTCCTCGTCGACGACTTCGGTGCGGGAGTCGACGCGCTGCGCGAGCTGATCACGTCGGGCTACCGCCCCTCGGTGTGCCGGGTCTATTCGCCGGAGGACGCACGTCAGCACTTCAGCCACTTCTCCGACGGGAAGAACGTCGTCGTGCTGGTGGCCGAGGGCCCGAAGGCCCTGGCCGACGCCACAGCCACCGCGATCGAGGAGGTGTTCGCCGACCGGCCGCACGTGCGGGTGGACGACTCCCTGATCGAGCAGTGGTTCGCGCGCCTGAACTGGGATCAGTCGGCGATCGACCGCGAGCGGCGCGAGATGCAGGAGCGCCCGCACCTGGGCTACACCACCGAGGTCTCGGTGGACTGGTCGCGCACGAACGAGCTGTACGAGGCCGTGATGAACAGGATCCGCGCGGAGTTCCCCCGGGCCGAGGACCTGACGATGCTGGGCGCGCACTCGTCGCACAGCTACCAGACCGGTACGAACCTGTACTTCGTGTACGACTACGACATCCGCTGCGAGCCGCGGCAGGAGATCACCGAGTACCACGAGCCCCTCAACGCGATCATCGTGGAGGAGGCGCTGCGCCTGGGCGGGTCGATGGTGCACCATCACGGCATCGGCAAGTACCGCACCCCGTGGACGCGGCAGGAGCACGGCAGCGCCTACGTGCTGCTGGAGCGCCTGAAGCACGCTCTCGACCCGAACGGAATCATGAACCCGGGAACGATCTACCCGCTGGAGGCGTGAGGAGTGGACTCGTACCTCGTCGCGATCGACAACGGATCGCAGAGCACGAAGGTGCTCGTGGTCGATCAGGACGGCCGGGTGCACGCCTCCGCCCGGGTAGGGCTGCGGCCGTACGACACGATCGCTCCCGGCCGGGTCGTGCATCCGGACGACGACGTGTGGGACTCCATCGCGCGGGCCTGCACCGCGGCCCTGGCGCGGTTCGACGGCGACCGTTCGCGCATCGTCGGGGTGGGGTTGTGCACGATCCGCTTCTGCCGGGCGTATCTCCGCGCGGACGGGATGCTGGCCGAGCCGCTGCTGAGCTGGATGGACGAGCGAGTGGGGCGGCCGTTCGATCCGGCTGCGGTGCCCGACGCGCGGTGGGTGACGTCGTCATCCGGGTACATCGCGCATCGGCTCACCGGCGAGCGCACCGACGCGAGCGCCAACCTGCAGGGCGTCTGGCCGATCGACACCCGCTCCTGGCGCTGGCCGGCCGATCCCGCCGCCTACGAGGCGACCGGGATGCCGCGGACGATGCTCTTCGAGCTGAGGGATCCGGGCGAGGAGCTCGGCCGGATCACGGCGGATGCTGCCGCGGCGACCGGGCTGCCCGAGGGGGTTCCCGTTTTCGCGACGGCGAACGACAAGGCCGTCGAGGCGCTCGGCGCCGGTGTCGCGGACTCCCGCACGCTGCTGCTGTCGCTGGGCACGTACATCGCCGCGATGACGGTGGGCGACGGACCGGAGCACGGCGCCGCGTACTGGTCCAACTTCGCCGCGCGACCCGGCGTGCACCTGGCGGAGAGCCACGGCATCCGGCGCGGGATGTGGACGATCAGCTGGCTGCGCCGGCTGATCCGGCCCGACGACGCCGCGGACGAGACGATGTACGGCCTCGAGGCGGTGCTGGATGCCGAGGCATCCGGCGTCCCGGCCGGCAGTGACGGCGTCGCGGCGGTGCTGGACTGGCTGGCACCGGATGACGAGCCGTGGCGCCGCGGCGCGATCATCGGCTTCTCCGGCGCGCAGGGGCGTGCGCACCTGTACCGCGCCATCCTCGAGGGGATCGCGTTGACCATGGCCGACAACGCCGATGCGATGTCGGCCGAGCTCGGCCTGCATCCCGAGGCGCTGGTGGTCACCGGCGGAGGGGCGGCGTCGGCCACGATGCGGCAGATCCTCGCCGACGTGTTCGCGCTGCCCGTGCGCCGCGCCGAGAACGACGACGCGGCCGGGATCGGCGCGGCGATCTGCGCCGCCGTCGGCGCCGGTGTGCACGCCGATTGGGACACTGCGCTGCGGGCGATGGTCAGGCAGGTGCCCGCAGCCTCGCCCGGAGCGGATGCTGCCGCCTACCGGAGGCTGCGCCCCTGGCATCGGGAGATCCGCACGCGCATCGCCGAACTGTCGCGCTTCGCGGTCGCTCACGGCCCCGGGACCGAACAATCGCGATCGCCTGCGGCGGATGCCGCGGGGAAGGGAGACGAGAGATGAACCAGGACATCGACGGGCGGTTCGCGCAGGGCTGGGGCGGGACGGCGCCGAACGGCGTGCACGTCAACGTGCTGCTGGCGCGGCGCGGCACCCCGACGGCCGCGTCGATCACGACGGCCTTCACCTCGCCGCGGCCGGGCTTCACGCCCATCCTCGCCTGCGTGGGAGAGAGCCAGCAGGAGTACGTGACGGTCAACCCGCCGACCGTGATCCTCTCCAAGAGCCACGCCGAGGTCGGGATGGTCGAGACCATGGTCTTCGGCGCTGCGCAGGTCGGCGTCTCCCAGGGCGTGCTGGACGCCGTCGCGCAGGGGCACATCTCAGGCGACCAGGACACGCTCGTGTTCGTGTCGCTGTGGATCGACCCGGCGTGCGACGACGAGACGAAGGTCAAGATCGCGGCTCGCGCGGCGGCGGCTTCAGCGGTCTCGGAAGCCGCGAACGGCTTGCCGGACGGCATCCGCGCCGCTCAGGTGGCCGGACGCGACACGCTGACGCACCCGTTCTACGGGGGCGACTGAGCCCGCCGCGCGCGCAGTCGAAGCGGTCGTC
>NZ_JBASAK010000084.1:0-48330 GCF_049650565.1 Microbacterium sp. | reverse complement strand
CCCATCCGACCGAGGTGTACTGGAACATCGCGAGGCCGTCGCCGACCTTCGCGCCCTCGCCCCTGATCAGCGTCTGCGCGACGGTCTTGGTCGGAGCCGCGCCGTCGGGGATGATGATGCCGGGCTGCCCGCCCGGAGCCCGCACGACGCTGGGCAGCCCCTGGGCGTCGTTGAAGACGTCGGCGCCGGTGGCCTTGGGAAGCAGGACCTCTTGGAGGTCGACGATGCCGACCAGGCTGTCGTCGGCGCTCATGCCCACCTGCTCGGCGAGGCCCTGCGGAAGGTTCTTGGCGGGAACCGCGAATGCGACGCGGCTGCCCTGGGTCGCGCACTGCAGCGCGTCGCCGAGACCCGCGAACTGCTGGTCCAGGTTCTTCGGCGACCAGACGCCGGCACCGTTCTGCAGCACCTGGCCGTTCGCGCCGTTGAGGAACGTGATCGTTCCGACCACGTTCTGCTCGGACTCGGTCACGGCCAGACCGTGACCGGTGATGAGGTCGTCCAAGAGAACCTTCGAAGTGCGCACCGGCGTGGTGAGTGCGACCTGCGCCGCGCCGAGGTCGCCGGTGACCTTCATCGCGTTCGTCAGCAGCGCCGAGTCGCCGCGCTCGCATCCCGCACTGGATCCCGGCGCGGTGGAGCACCCGGTCAGGGCGATGGCGGACAGGGCGAGGGCCGAGATGGCTGCGGTCGTTTTACGCACGCGCCCCAGTCTATTCCGATGCCGCGTCTGCCTCGCGCGACGTGGCCGCTTCACGAGCACCCGCGGCCGCCTTCTGCGCGTCGCGCACCCGCTTGCGCAGATTCTTGTCCGTGATCTCGCGATCGCCGACGGCTCCGGGCGTCCACAGCTCGACGTCGGCATCCGTGTAACTGCTCTTGGAAGCCCGGCGGCGCACCTCGGGAGGCACCGCACCGGGTGCGAGCCGCCTGGCGGTGATGAGGAAGCCCGTGTGCGCGACCATCCGGTGATCGGGCCGCACTGCCAGCCCCTCCACGTGCCAGCCGCGCACCATCGTCTCGGATGCGTCCGGTTCGGTGAACAGACCCGTCCCCCGCAGGTACTCCGCCACGCGGGAGAGCTGGGTGGCCGTCGCGACGTAACAGATCACCACGCCACCGGCGGTGAGCGCATCGGCGACCGCGTCCAGGCACTCCCAGGGCGCGAGCATGTCCAGGACCACGCGGTCGACGGTTCCCGACTCGAACTGCGCGGGCAACTGCTCGGCGAGATCGCCGACCACCACGTTCCAGGTGTCGGGGACCTCGCCGAAGAAGGTCTCCACATTGGCCCTCGCCACCTCGGCGAAGTCCTCCCGGCGTTCGAACGAGGTCAGACTCCCGTCGGTGCCGATGGCGCGCAGCAGGGCGAGGGAGAGCGCCCCCGATCCGACACCGGCCTCGACGACCACCGCACCGGGGAAAACATCGGCCTGCATGACGATCTGCGCGGAGTCCTTCGGATAGACGATCGCGGCGCCGCGGGGCATCGACATGGCGAAGTCGCGCAGCAGCGGCCGCAGCGCGAGGTAGTCGTGCCCGAGGCTGTTCACGACCACGGAGCCGTCCGGACTGCCGATGAGCCGGTCGTGCCCGAGCACTCCGTGCTGGGTGTGCAGCTCGCCGCCGTCGCGCAGCGTGATGGTGTGCATCCGTCCCTTGGAATCGGTCAATTGCACGCGGTCGCCGACACGGAACGGTCCGCTGGGTCTCTGGGCGGTCATCGGGTGATCTCCTTCGAGAAGCGCACATGCAGATCGACGATATCTGCGGCCGTGCGGCCCGCCAGCGACGGCCACAGCTCGTGCGCACCTGCGTCGTCCAGGGACACGATGTGCGGCACGCCCAGGGTGACCGCCCCGGCGGCGCGGCCGGCGGCGAGCCCCGTCGGCGAATCCTCGATCACCACGGCATCCGCGATGTCGACGCTCAGCAGCTCCGCCGCGCTCAGATAGGCGTCCGGGAACGGCTTCGGCCGCGCCACGTCGTCGCCGGCGATGACCAGGTCGAACGCCGTGAAATCGATGAGACCCACCACCTCCAGCGCCATCCGGCGCATCGACATGGTCACCAGGGCAGAGCGGATGCCGTCGGCGCGGAGATCCGCGAGCAGCTCGCGCGCACCGGGGCGGAACGGCACGCCATCGGTGCGCAGCCTGAGGGCCACGGCATCGGTGAGGTGGTCCACGATGGCCTGCGGCTCCATGTCGACGCCGTACCTGCGCAGCACGAGGGCACTGTCGATCAGTCCGTTGCCGACCAGCTGCAGCGCGTCCTCATGCGTCCAGGTGCCGCCGTACGACTCCACCAGCAGCGTCTCCGCCTGCATCCAGTACGGTTCGGTGTCGACGAGTGTTCCGTCCATGTCCCACAGGACCGCGCTGGGCTTCATGCTCACCCGACCATGCTAGCCGGGAGCCGACGCGGGCACGGCCCTGGGGCTAGCCTTGATGAATGGCCTCGCGGCATCCGCTCGCGGGCGCACAGGAAGGGGAACGGTGGACGTTCTCGGCTCACGAATCATCGTCGCCGCCTTCGACGGCTGGAACGACGCCGGCGAAGCCGCCAGCGGCGCCATCGGCGCGCTCCGCGACTCCGGCGAGTTCGAGGCCGTGCACGCCGTCGATCCCGAGCTGTACTTCGACTACCAGTACACGCGTCCGTCCTCACGCGTGGATGGCGAGGGACGTCGAGTGCTGAACTGGCCGGATGCCACGCTGTGGCGGCCGCTGAACGCGGCAGAGGGCCCGGAGCTGTGGCTGCTGACCGGCTCGGAGCCGGCGCGGGCCTGGCAGGCCTTCGCCACCGAGTTCATCGATGTGGCGCTGCGCGAGGACATCACGGGGTTCATCACGATCGGGGCGATGCTCTCGGACGTGCCGCACACGCGGCCCATCTCGATCTTCGCGGCGAGCCAGAACGATCGCGTACGCGAGGCGCACGGCCTGGAGAAGTCGACGTACGAGGGACCCGTCGGCATTCTCAGCGTCTTCGAGCACTTCGCGGAGCAGGCGGGCATCCCCACCGCCAGTCTGTGGGCCAGCGTGCCGCATTACGTGGCCACCGCCGCCCCCTCGCCCAAGGCGACGCTGGCCCTGCTGGACCGGCTCGAGGAGCTCACCGGCGTGGGCCCGGCCAGAGAGCACCTGCGCACCGAGGCCGCCGCCTGGGAGGCGTCCATCGATGCCGCTGCCGCGGAGGACGAGGACATGACCGAGTACATCCGCCAGCTGGAGCGCACGCGCGACACATGGGACTCCCCCGACGCATCCGGCGACGCCATCGCGCAAGCCTTCGAGCGCTACCTGCGTCGCCGCGGCGACGGCCCCGACAAGAAGTGAGTCAGCGCGGCGAGAGCACGCCCATCGACAGCAGCACGATCAGCGCCGCGCCGAGCAGTACGCGGTAGATCACGAACGGCAGGAAGCTGCGCTTGGAGATCCAGTTCATGAAGAACGCGATCACGCCCAGCGCGACCACGAAGGCGATGCCGGTGGCGGCGAAGGTCTCGCCCAGACTGAAGTACTGCCCGGCATCCCGCCCATGCTTGAACAGCTGGTAGAAGCCGCTGCCGAAGACCGCGGGGATCGCCAGCAGGAACGCGTAGCGCGCTGCCGCCTCGCGGGAGTAGCCGAGGAACAGCCCCATGGTGATCGTGCCGCCGGAACGGGACACGCCGGGCACCAGGGCGAAGGCCTGCGCCACGCCGTAGGCGATGCCGTGCGGGTAGGTGAGCTCGTCGAGCCTGCGGCGCTTCGCCCCCACGTAGTCGGCGATGCCCAGCAGCAGCCCGAATCCGATCAGCATGATCGCGACGATCCACAGGGACCGCAGCGTGGTCTCGATCCTGTCCTGGAAAAGCAGTCCCAGTACGACGATGGGGATGCTGCCGATGATGATCAGCCAGCCCATCTTCGCGTCGGGATCGTCGCGGGGCGCCTTGCCGGTCAGCGATCGGAACCACTGCCCGATGATGCGCACGATATCGCGCCAGAAGAACACGACCACGGCCGCCTCGGTGCCGATCTGGGTGATGGCGGTGAAGGCCGCGCCGGGGTCCTCGCCCGACGGCAGCAGCGCGCCCACGATGCGCAGGTGCGCACTGGAGGAGATCGGCAGGAACTCGGTGAGTCCCTGGATGACGCCGAGGAAGAGCGCTTCGAGCAGGTTCATGCGGTGCTTTCTGAGGGTGTGGAGCGGACGTGTGGCGGCGTCGGATGCCGGTCAGCAGGCGCTCAGCAGATCGGCCAGCACGCGCTGCCCGAAGACAAGTGATTCTACGGGCACGCGCTCGTCGACGCCGTGGAACATTCCCGTGAAGTCCAGATCGGCGGGGAGCCGCAGCGGGGCGAACCCGTAGCCGGTGATGCCGATCGAGGCCAGCGCCTTGTTGTCGGTTCCCGCGCCCAGCAGGTACGGGATGACCGGAACGCCGGGGTCATGGCGGCCGAGGGAGGACACCATGGCGTCCACCAGATCCCCCTCGAACGGCGTCTCCATGCCGATGTCGCGCACGACCGTCTCGATGCGGATGCCGTCGCCCACGATGCGCTGCAGCTCGGCGAGCACGTCGTCCTCCGTGCCGGGGATCACGCGCACATCGATGATCGCCTCCGCGGTCCCCGGGATGACGTTGTGCTTGTAGCCCGCGTTCAGCATCGTGGGGTTGGCGGTGGTGCGGAACGTGGAGCGCAGGAAGGCCTCGGCGGGGCCGGCGGCTGCGGCCAGGGCATCCGGATCGTCGGCGGGACGGCCCGTGAGGTCGCTGAGTCCCTGCAGCAGTGCCCGCGTGGTGGATGTCAGCCGAATGGGCCAGCGCGTCCGGCCGATGGCCGCAACGGCCTCGGAGAGCCGGGTGATGGCGTTCTCCTCGTGGTAGCGGCTGCCGTGCCCTGCGCGCCCGTTCGCCACCAGCCTCAGCCACATCAGGGCCTTCTCACCCACCTGCAGCAGGTAGGCGCGGTGGTCGTCCACGGTGATGGAGTAGCCGCCGACCTCGCTGATGGCCTCGGTCGCGCCCGCGAACCACTCCGGCCGATCCCGGACCACCAGCGCGGAGCCCTCCACGCCGCCGTTCTCCTCGTCGGCGAAGAACGTCAGGATCAAGTCGCGCTCGGGCTGCTTCCCGACGCGCAGCAGGTCTCCGACGGCGGTGAGGATCATGGCGTCCATGTTCTTCATGTCCACGGCGCCGCGGCCCCACAGCATCCCGTCGCGGATGACGCCCTCGAACGGGTCGACGCTCCAGTCGGCCGCGACCGCGGGGACGACGTCGAGGTGCCCGTGCACGACCAGTGCGGGGCGATCGGGGTTGCAGCCGGGCACTCTCGCCATGACGTTGGTGCGCCGGGGCACGGGCTCGTAGAACTCGGGCTTCAGGCCGAGCGATGCCAGATGCTCCCCGACGTACTCGGCCGCCTCCCGCTCGCCGTTGGACCTTCCTCCGCCGTAGTTGGAGGTGTCGATGCGGATCAGGTCGCGCGCGATCCGCGCGACCTCGGGCAGGGACGAATCGGACATGCCCCCAGGCTACCGATCCGGGGGCCACGCCCGGGCGGGAGGTCGGTTCGTGACGGCATCCGGTCCGTGCTAGAGTCATTCTTCGGTCGGCAACGGCCGCCCATCACCTGCGCGGGTGGCGGAATAGGTAGACGCGCTAGCTTGAGGTGCTAGTGCCCGCATAGGGCGTAGGGGTTCAAGTCCCCTCTCGCGCACAGAGCGAAGGCCCGGATCCGGAGGGATCCGGGCCTTCGTCGTCTGCGAGGGCACCGGGTGCTCAGACCGCGCCGCCGCCGAACACCAGGCCCAGCACGTACGTGATCGCTGCGGCGCCGAAGCCGATCACCAGCTGGCGCAGGGCTCGCTTCAGGGGCGGGCCGCCGGAGAGGATGCCGACCATGGCGCCCGTGCACAGCAGGGCGATGCCCACGAGGATCAGCGCCACGATGATCGCGGTGACGCCGGTGAGGCCGAAGATCCACGGCAGCACGGGGATGACGGCTCCGGATGCGAACAGCAGGAAGCTGGAGATCGCGGCGGTCCAGTCGCTCCCGACGATCTCGTGATCGTCGGGGATGCCGATGGGTCCGGTGGCCTCGCGGCGGATGCCCGCCTGCGCGGCGCGCACCACGCGCCCCGCGCGGGCCAGCGACTCGTCCTCGCTCATGCCGCGGGCGCGGTAGACCAGCGCCAGCTCATTCGCATCGATGTCCAGATCGCCGGCGGTCTCGTCGGCATCGGCGCTCTCCTCCGTGGCCGCCAGCAGTTCGCGCTGCGACCGGACGGAGACGAACTCCCCGGCGCCCATCGACAGCGCGCCGGCCAGCAGACCCGCGATACCGCTGAACAGCACGAGCCCGGAGCCGACGCCGGTCGCACCGATGCCGAGCACCAGCGCCAGGTTGGAGACCAGGCCGTCGTTCGCGCCGAACACCGCCGCGCGGAACGAGCCGGACAGGCGTCGGCGCCCTCGTGCTGCCAGACCGCGGACCACTTCGTGATGCACCTTCTCGTCGGCGCGCATGGCGGGCGTCGCGAACTTCTCCGCATCGTAGGGTGATCTCGCCTCGGCGCTCTGCGCGAGTGCCAGCACGAAGATCGACCCGAACCGGCCGGCCATCCAGCCCAGCATCCGGGAGCGCAGGCCGGCCTTCGGGAGCCTCGCGGGCTCCTCTCCGCCGAGCAGTTCCAGCCAGTGCTGCTCATGTCTCTTCTCCGCCTCGGCGAGAGAGAGCAGGATGTCGCGCTCCTCCCCCTCGCGACGCGCGGCGAGACGCGAGTACACCGCTCCCTCCGCACGTTCCTCGACCAGATAGCGGGCCCACTGCCTGCGGTCCGCAGCAGTGTGATGGGCGGGGGTCGTCATGCATCCTCCGTGGGTAGATCAGCATTCAACGCTATCGAGCGCGTGCGGCCTCACCCGCGTCAGAACGCGGATTGACAGGATTTCGGATGCCCTAACGCGAGCCGTCGACCCTTCGACGGGTTCAGTGGCCCAGCAGCCCGGGGACCCGGCCGTTCAGGGGCCCAGCAGCCCGGCGACCCGGCCGTCAGGTGCGGACGCGCTTGCGAAGCAGGTCGATGCGCGCCTGCAGCTGCGCGACCGTGGCCTGTGCCACTGCAGGTCCGCCGCACAGCCTGCGCAACTCGGCGTGCACGGCGCCGTGCGGTTCGCCGCTCTGGCGGGCGTAGAGCCCCACCAGGCTGTTCAGCAGCTGCCGCTGCTCGCGCAGCGTGCGGTGCAGGGGGGCAGGGAGCGTCGTGGTGACCGCAGGCGTGGCGGCCTCGCGCGCCTGGCGGAGCTTGGACTGCCTGGCCTGACGCTGCATGAGCAGCTCGTGCACGTGCTCGGGTTCGAGCAGGCCGGGGAAGCCGATGAACTCCTCCTCCTCGGGGGTGCCCGGCTCGGCGAGCTGCCCGAACTCCTGCCCCTCGAACACGACGCGATCGAAGTGCGCCAGCGAGGAGATGGCCTGGTAGCTGAATTCCTGCGTGAGGGCGTCGGAGGCCTCCTCCTCGCGGTTGGCGGCCTCCAGCAGCGAGTCCTCGAGACCGTCCTCGTCCTTGCCGCGCCGATCCAGCGCGTGATCGCGCTGCTTCTCCATCTCGTTCGCGAGCGTCATCAGCACCGGCACGTTGGGCAGGAACACGCTTGCCGCCTCGCCACGGCGTCGGGCGCGCACGAAGCGTCCGATGGCCTGGGCGAAGAACAGCGGGGTGGAGGACGAGGTGGCGTACACGCCCACGGCCAGCCGCGGCACATCCACGCCCTCGGAGACCATGCGCACGGCCACCATCCAGCGGCGGGTGCTTCCGCTGAACCTGTCGATGCGGTCGGATGCCGACGCGTCATCGGAGAGCACGACGGTGGCCTGCTCGCCCGTCAGGCTGTGCAGGATCTTCGCGTAGGCACGGGCGACGGTCTGATCCGTCGCCAGGACCAGCCCGCCGGCGTCCGGCACGTGACGCCTGATCTCGGTGAGCCGGCGGTCGGCCGCGGAGAGCACCGCGGGCATCCACTCCCCCTCCGGATCCAGAGCCGTGCGCCAGGCCTGCGAGGTGACGTCCTTGGTGTTGTCCTGCCCGAGATGCGCCTCGAGCTCGTCTCCCGCGCTGGTGCGCCATCGCATCTTGCCGGAGTACATGTGGAACAGCACGGGGCGGACCACGCCGTCGGCGAGGGCGCGGCCGTAGCCGTAGCTGTAGTCGGTGCACGAGACGCGGGCACCCGACTCATCGGGCAGGTACTCGACGAACGGGATGGGCGCGGTGTCGCTGCGGAACGGCGTGCCCGAGAGCAGCAGCCGGCGCTTGGCGGGGGCGTACGCGTCTCGGATGGCGTCGCCCCAGCTGAGCGCGTCACCGCCGTGGTGCACCTCGTCGAGGATGACCAGGGTGTTCGCATCCTCGGTGAGGTGCCGGTGCACGCTGGAGCGCGCGGCGACCTGCGCGTACGTGACGACCACGCCGTGGTACTGGCGAGACGGCGCCCAGTGGCTGTTGCGGAAGCGGGGATCCAGACGGATGCTGACTCGCGCCGCCGCGTCGGCCCACTGCGTCTTCAGGTGCTCGGTGGGCGCGACCACGATGATGCGGTCGACCTCGCCCATGCGCATGAGCTCGACGGCCAGCGTCAGGGCGAATGTGGTCTTGCCTGCGCCCGGGGTCGCCGCGACGAGGAAGTCGCGCTTGTCGGCCAGGTTGTAGGCCTCCAGCGCCTCGCGCTGCCATGCCCTCAACTTGTCCGCCGTCCCCCACGGGGCACGCTGAGGGAAGGACGGAGAGAGCATCGGTTCAACGATAATCCAGCCCGCCGACATCGGTCGGCGTCCGAGCGCAGATCCGCGAGTAGGCTCTCTCAGGCGCCCGCACCCCGGGCACCCGGATTGCCGAAGGAGAACCCGATGGTCGACCAGGATTCGTCCCGCACCCCGTTCGTGGTCAACGAGGGCCCGCACCCGTGGCGCCGATTCGTCGCGGTGGGCGATTCCTTCACCGAGGGCGTCGGCGATCCCGCTCCCGGCCTGCCCGGCGCACTGCGCGGCTGGGCCGACCGCGTCGCCGAGGTGCTCGCCCAGGACGTCGACGACTTCGCCTACGCGAACCTGGCCGTGCGCGGCAAGCTCATCGCGCAGATCGTGGCCGACCAGATCGAGCCGGCCGTCGCGCTGAACCCCGACCTGATCTCGATCTGCGCCGGAGGAAACGACGTCATCCGACCGGGAACCGACCCGGACGACATCGCCGTGCAGTTGGAGGATGCCGTGGCCCGGCTCTCCTCGACGGGTGCCGCGGTGGTGCTCTTCACCGGCATCGACACGGGATTCACGCCGGTGTTCCGGCCGTTCCGCGGCAAGGTCGCGATCTACAACGAGAACGTGCGCGCCATCGCCGAGCGGCACGACTGCATCGTCGCCGACCAGTGGGCGCTGAAGGTGGTGCAGGATTCCCGGTTCTTCGACGACGACCGGCTGCACTACAACGCGCTCGGACACCACGAGGTGGCTCGCATGGTGCTGCGCGCCCTGAACGTGCCCAACGACCTGCAGGCCATGCAGCCGGACCCGATCCCGCAGCGCACCTGGCGCGAGGCCCGCAGAGAGGACATCGGCTGGGCGCGCGAGCACTTCGCGCCGTGGGTGCTGCGCCGGCTGCGCCACCAGTCCTCGGGCGACCACATCGAGGCCAAGCGCCCGATCCCGACCCCGGTGCATCTGCCCGGCGCCGAGGGCTGACGGCTCAGCGCGTGGCGTAGAACGCCACCGCCGACGCCGCGGCGACGTTCAGCGAGTCCACGCCGCCCATCATCGGTATGGTCACCCGCCGGTCCAGCATCCGGTCGGTCTCAGGCCGGATGCCGTCGCCCTCGGTTCCCAGCACGAGGGCCAGCCGCTGGTGGTCCTCGGCCACCAGCTCGTCGAGTTCGACGGCACCCTCCCCCAGCGTCATGCCGGCCACGACGAAGCCGGCGTCCTGCAGCTCGCGGATGCCGTCGGGCCAGCTCTCCAGGCGCGTCCACGGCACCTGGAACACCGTGCCCATCGAGACCCGTACGGAGCGCCGGTAGAGCGGGTCGGCGCATCGCGGAGCGACCAGCACCGCATCCAGCCCGAGAGCCGCGGCAGAGCGGAACACGGCGCCGACGTTGGTGTGATCGGTGAGCCCCTCCAGCACGGCGATGCGGGCGCGCCCGGGCACTGCCCGCAGCAGCTCTGCCACAGCCGGCAGCGACGGACGGTGCATGGCGGCCAGCGGGCCGCGGTGGATCGCGAAGCCCGTGACCTGCTCGGCGACGTCGGCGGAGGCGACGTACACGGGAGCATCCGCATCGCCGATCGCCTCGGCCACGGCATCCAGCCATTTCTCCTGTGTGAGCACCGACCGCGGGCGGTGCCCGGCCTGCACGGCTCGCGTGATGACCTTCGCGGATTCGGCCATGTACAGCCCGCCGGAGGGCTCCTGCACGCGTCGCAGCGCGACATCGGTGAGCGAGCGGTAGTCGTCCAGCCGATGATCGGATGCAGCGGAGATCGAGATGGTGTGCACACCTCCACTCTGGCAGGGTGACGCGTCACTTCGACTCGCTGCACTCGCTCAGCGCACGCGATGAGCCAGGCGGCCCTGGTGCCGGCGTTCTCGTAGACTTCAGAGAGTGACGGGCATCGAGCACGCGGTCGAGCTGCTGAGGGATCGCCGCGTGGCGGTGCTGACCGGTGCAGGGATCTCCACGGACTCGGGCATCCCCGCCTATCGCGGCGTCGGAGCCCGCACCCGAGCGAATCCGATGACCATCCAGACGTATCTGGCCGATGAGGACGCCCGCCGCCGCTACTGGCTGGGTGGCCACCTGGGCTGGCTGGCGTTCGCCGCACCAGACCCCAATGAGGGGCACCTCGCGCTGGCGCGGATGGAGCAGGCGGGCGTGGTCAGCGGCATCGTCACGCAGAACGTCGACGGGCTGCACCTGCGGGCCGGCAGCGCGCGCGTGGTGGAGATCCACGGCACCATGCACCGCACGCTGTGCCTGGACTGCGGCCAGGTGTTCGACCGTCGCGCGATCGCGGAGCAGCTGGAGATGCTGAACCCGTGGGTGCGCAAGCCCGAGAACATCGAGCTGAACCCCGACGGCGATGTGACGCCCGAGAGCACAGAGGGATTCGTGATCCCGCCGTGCACGGTGTGCAGCGGGATGCTGAAGCCCGAGGTGGTGTTCTTCGGCGAGTTCGTCCCGCCGGCGCGCTTCCGCGCCGCCGAATCGGTCGTCAATGCGGCCGATGCGCTGCTGGTGGCAGGCACCTCGCTGACGGTCAACTCCGGCATCCGGATCATCGAGCGCGCCAGGCGCCGTGGCATCCCACTGGTGATCGTCAATCGCGAGCCGACCAGGGCGGACTCGTGGGCGGATGCCGTCATCGAGGGCGGCACGTCGCCGGTGCTGAGCGCTCTCGCAGGTGCCCTCGCGTAGGGTCGAGGGGTGACTCTTCTCACGCTCGTGCGCCACGGCCAGACCGACTGGAACCTGGCGCGACGCATTCAGGGCGCGACCGACATCCCCCTCAACGAGACCGGCCGCGCTGACGCCCGCACGGCGGCGGAGGCGCTGCGCGGCGGCGACTACGACGCCATCTACGCCAGCCCGCTCGTGCGCGCACGGGAGACCGCGCAGATCATCGCCAGGGAGCTCTCGCTGCCCGAGCCGGTGCTCACCCGCGGCATGCGGGAACGCGAGTTCGGCGTGGCCGAGGGCACCGAGGTCGCGGACTACATCGCCAGGTACGGCGGCTGGAGCTCCGAGGTTCCCGGTGCGGAGAGCCTGGAAGCCGTGTGCGAACGCGCGATGGACTCACTCGATCGCATCGCACGTGCCGCTCGCCGTCGTTCCGCACCCCGGGCCGAATCGCTCATCGTCGTCACCCACGGGGGCGTGATCCGCGCCCTGCTCATGCATGCCTCCGGCGGCACGCTGCCGCGGGAGGGCGACGCACTGCGCAACGGCTCCGTGCACCGCTTCGTGGCCGAGCGCGGCACGCTGCGGCCGTTGGAGCCCATCGCCGGCTGACGCAACCCCGTGCTCAGGCGCGTGCCAGCAGGGCCCTCGCATGTCGCAGCACGGGCTCGTCGACCATGCGGCCGTCGAAGCGGAACACGCCGTGCTCCCCCTCCGCGGCGGCCAGCACCGCGCGCGCCCACTCCACGGCGGCAGGGTCGGGACGGTACGCGTCGCGGATCACCGCGACCTGCTTCGGATGGATGCACGCCGTGGCGCGGAAGCCCGAGGCCACGGCATCCGCCGCTTCCGCAGCGAGACCGTCGAGGTCGTCCATGTCCAGGTGCACCGCGTCGATGGCGGCCTTCCCGTGCGCGGCGGCGGCGATCAGCACCGTGGAGCGCGCGTGGCGGGCCACGTCGCGGTAGCGCCCATCAGCGAACCGACTGGCTGTGCCGCCGATCGACGCCACCAGATCCTCCGCGCCCCACATCAGCGCCGCCACGCGCGGATGCGCGGCGATATCACCGGCGTTCTGCACGCCGGCTGCGGTCTCGCACAGCGCCAGCAGCGCGTACGACTCGTCGAAGGCGTCCAACGTCGCCGGGTTCTCGACCTTGGCGACCATCACCGTGCGGAACGCCGTGCGGGCGACGGCGTCGAGATCCGCGGCGAAGTGAGCGGATGCCGGGTCGTTGACCCGCACGATCACGCGAGCCGGATCCACATCGGCCGCGAGGATGTTCTCGCGCGCCCGGGCCTTGGCATCCGGCAGCACCGCGTCCTCGAGGTCGAGGATCACGGCATCCGCCTTGGACAGCGCTCCTGCGAAGCGCTCCGGCCGGTCCGCCGGGCAGAACAGCAGCGCGGGGCCCAGGTCGAAGCTCACTTCTCCCCCTCGGGCAGGCAGTGCATGAGCGCAACCCGGGTGGCCTTCGCGACCACCACCCCGTCCTGGTTGCGGCCGGTGTGCGCGATCGTCACGATCCCCTGCCCCGGGCGCGAGGCCGACAGGCGCTTCTCGGTGATCAGGCTCTCGGTGTACAGCGTGTCGCCGTGGAACACGGGATGCGGGAAGCTGATGTCGCTGAGTCCCAGCTGCGCCACCAGTGTGCCCTGGGTCAGCTGCGCGACCGACGCCCCGACCATGGTCGACAGCGTCCACATGGAGTTCATCAGGCGCTGCCCGAACGGCTGCTGGGCATCCGAGAACGCCGCATCCAGATGCAGCGACTGCGTGTTCATGGTCAGCGTCGTGAACAGCACGTTGTCGGCCTCGGTGGCCGTGCGTCCCGGACGGTGCAGGTAGCGGGCGCCGAGCTCGAACTCCTCGAAGTACAGCCCGCGCTGGACGATGTCGGTCATGATCGCACCCTACGCGAGGCCCAGAGCGCGCGCGATGACCAGCAGCTGCACCTCGGTGGTGCCCTCGCCGATCTCCAGGATCTTCGAGTCGCGGTAGTGCCTGGCGACCGAATACTCGTTCATGAAGCCGTTGCCGCCGAAGATCTGCGTCGCGTCGCGGGCGTTGTCCATGGCGGCGTCGCCCGAGACGAGCTTGGCGATCGCGGCCTCCTCGCCGAAGGGCAGCCCTGCGTCGCGCAGGCGCGCGGCGTGGTGCCACGCCAGGCGGGCGGTGTGCACGCGGGCGCGCATGCGGGCCAGGGTGAACTGCGCGTTCTGGCGGGTGCTGAGCGCGGCGCCGAAGATCGTGCGCTTCTTGGCGTAATCCACGGCCGCCTCCAGGCACCCCTCCGCAGCGCCCGTGGAGAGCGCGGCGATGGCGATGCGGCCCTCGTCGAGGATGCTGAGGAAGTTCTTGAACCCGCGTCCGCGCTCGCCGAGCAGGTTCCGCTCCGGCACCCGCACGCCGTCGAGCGTCAGCGGGTGCGTGTCGGACGCGTGCCACCCGACCTTGTCGTATGCGGGCTCGACGGTGAAGCCCGGCGTGCCGTTCGGCACGATGATCGTCGAGATCTCCTTGCGACCCCCGTGCTCACCGGTGACGGCGGTGACGGTCACGAAGCGCGTGATGGCGGTGCCGGAGTTGGTGATGAACTGCTTGGACCCATCGATCACCCACTCGCCGTCCTCCAGCCGCGCGCGGGTGCGCGTGGCACCGGCATCACTGCCTGCCTCGGGCTCGGTCAGGCCGAAACCTGCGAGGTGCTCGGCGCTCAGCAGCGAGGGCAGGTACTCCTGCTTCTGCTCCTCGGTACCGAAGCGGTAGATCGGCATGGCGCCCAGGCTCACGCCCGCCTCGAGCGTGATGGCGATGGACTGGTCCACG
This sequence comes from Microbacterium sp., assembly GCF_049650565.1. Classification (GTDB taxonomy): domain Bacteria; phylum Actinomycetota; class Actinomycetes; order Actinomycetales; family Microbacteriaceae; genus Microbacterium. Next base: position 34,054 of record NZ_JBASAK010000084.1, on the reverse strand, counting down.
CGAGCCAGGCCTTCGATGGCCAGGCCCAGTGCCATGTAGTCGCCGCCCTGTCCGCCGTACTCCTCGGAGAACGGCAGGCCGAACAGGCCCAGTTCGCCCATCTGGCGCACGACGTCGAGGTTGAGGGTGTGGGTGCGGTCGGCCTCGTAGGCCTGCGGCGCCACCACCTGGTCGGCGAAGTCGCGCACCATGGCGGCCAGTTCGCGCTGCTCCTCGTTGAGCCCGGTAGGGCTGAGGTCGTCGGTCATGCTGTCTCCTGTTCGCTGACGCGGGCGACCGGTTGATCGCGCCGCACCTGATCGCCGACGGCGACCAGCAGATGCACCGTGCCGTCATGCGGCGCGCGCACCGGATGCTCCATCTTCATCGCTTCGATCGAGACGAGCGGGTCGCCCTCGTGGACCTGCTGGCCCTCGGTGACGTGCACCGCCACCACGGACCCCGGCATGGGCGCACGGCCCTCGGGATCGCGGGGACCCGCGGCGCGCTCGCTCGCCGCCAGGCGATGCTGCATGCGCTCCCGACGCGAGAGCGGGTGCAGACGCAGCGTGAGCCCTCCCTCGGACGCCCACACGTCGCCGTCGGCATCCGCGAGAGCCGGAATGCGGTGCGTGTACGCGGCGGGGGCTTCGAGGAGCTCGCCGTCGTCGGTGAGGAACGACGTGCGCGGCAGCGCCTGCGGGGTGCCCAGCCGCCAGCCCGGAAGGGCGTGCCACAGGGCTCCGGCCCCCGCCGGTCGTGCACGGGCCACGGCATGCGCGGCGGACGCCAGCATCCCTGCGGTCGGATGCTGCGCTGCCAGCGGCATCATGGTCTCGATCAGCCCGGTGTCCAGGTCTCCGGCGAGCACGCGCTCGTGCGTGACCAGGCTGCGCAGGAAGGCGATGTTGGTCTCGACTCCCAGCACGACCGTGCGTCCGAGCGCGGCATCCAGCCGGCGCAGCGCCGTCTCCCGATCAGGCCCTGTGGCGATGACCTTCGCGATCATCGGATCGTAGAACCCGGTGACCTCGGAGCCCGTCTCCACCGCCGCGTCCACCCGCACGCCGCGTGGCTCCTCGAACAGCAGCACCCGCCCGGTCGAGGGCAGGAAGCCGCGCTCCGGCGACTCCGCGTACACGCGGGCCTCCACGGCGTGCCCGCGCACGGCCGGCGGCTCGGGGAGCTCGCCGCCGGCGGCCGCGAGCAGCTGCAGCGCCACCAGGTCCAGCCCCGTGACCTCCTCGGTCACCGGGTGCTCGACCTGCAGGCGCGTGTTCATCTCGATGAAGAAGACGTCGTCGACATTGTCGGCCTCGACGAGGAACTCGACGGTGCCGGCGCCGACGTAGTCCACGCTCCGGCCGGCGGCGATGGCCGCGGCGAACAGCCGCTGCCGCACGGCATCGGGCAGGTGGGCTGCCGGAGCCTCCTCGATGACCTTCTGGTGGCGGCGCTGCAGGGTGCACTCCCGCTCCCCCAGGGCGATGACGGTGCCGTGCGTGTCGCCGAGGATCTGCACCTCGATGTGCCGCGGGCGCTGCACGAGGCGCTCCAGCACCAGCGAGTCATCGCCGAATGCGGCCTTCGCCACGCGCCGCGCGGTGGCCAGGGCTCCGGCGAGCTCGTCACCGGATCGGACGACCTCCATGCCCTTGCCGCCGCCGCCCGCGCTGGGCTTGACGAGCAGCGGGTAGCCGACCGCGTCGGCGTGGACGCGGATCTGCTCATCATCCATGCCGTCGGCGTTGAAGCCGGGGACGATGGGCACGCCCGCGGCGGCGACGTGGTCGCGTGCGCGGGCCTTGTCACCCATGATCTCCAGCGCCTGCACGCCGGGTCCGATGAAGACGATCCCCGCCTCGTCGCAGGCCTGCGCGAGCTCTGCGCTCTCGGACAGGAAGCCGTAGCCGGGGTGGATGGCCTGGGCGCCGGACTCGCGCGCTGCAGCGATGATGGCATCCACCCGCAGGTAGGAGTCGGCGGCGGCCGAGCCACCGATCCACACGGCATCATCCGCCTCGCGCACATGGGGGGCGCCGGCATCCGCATCGCTGTAGACGGCGACGCTGCGGATGCCGAGCTCGCGCAGCGTGCGGATGACGCGACGGGCGATCTCGCCGCGGTTGGCGACCAGGACTGACTCGAACCCGCGGGCAGGCTCAGGGATCCATGTATTCATTGGACTCACATCCGGAAGAGGCCGAAGCGGGGCTCGGGAAGCGGGCTGCGGGACACGACGTCGAGCGCGAGGCCCAGCAGGTCGCGGGTCTGGTCGGGGTCGACGATGCCGTCGTCCCACAGGCGGGCGGTGGCGTAGTACGGCTCGCCCTGATCCTCGTACTGGGCGCGGATCGGAGCCTCGAACTCGGTGCGGTCCTCGGGTGTCCACGTCTGGCCGCGGCGCTCGAGCTGCTCCTCCTTGACGGTGGCCAGGACGGATGCCGCCTGCGGGCCTCCCATCACCGAGATGCGGCTGGCCGGCCAGCTCCACAGGAATCGCGGCGAGTACGCCCGCCCGCACATGGAGTAGTTCCCCGCCCCGAAGGATCCGCCGATGATCACGGTGAGCTTGGGCACGCGGGTGGTCGCGACGGCGGTCACCATCTTGGCGCCGTCCTTCGCGATCCCGCCGGCCTCGGCGTCGCGCCCGACCATGAAGCCGGTGATGTTCTGCAGGAACAGCAGCGGGATGCCGCGCTGGTCGCAGAGCTCGATGAAGTGCGCGCCCTTCAGCGCGGACTCGCCGAACAGCACGCCGTTGTTGGCGACGATGCCGATCGGATGGCCGTGCAGCACCGCGAAGCCGGTGACGAGCGTGGTGCCGTACTCGGGCTTGAACTCCGCGAAGCTGTCCGCGTCGATGAGGCGGTCGATGACCTCGTGCACGTCGTAGGCGGCGTTCACGTCGACGGGCACGACGTCGTACAGGCTGCCGGTCTGCGCGGCGGGTCTCGACGCGACGACGTCCCACGCGGGGGCCGCGGGCCTCGGCAGCGTGGCCACGATGTCGCGCAGGATCTCCAGCGCGTGCTCGTCGTCCTCGGCCAGGTGGTCGACGACTCCGGAGCGACGGGCGTGCAGCTCGCCGCCGCCGAGCTCCTCCGCCGTGACGACCTCGCCGATGGCGGCCTTCACCAGCGGCGGGCCGCCGAGGAAGATCGTGCCCTGGTTGCGCACGATCACCGTCTCATCGCTCATGGCAGGGACGTACGCCCCGCCTGCCGTGCAGGAGCCCAGCACGGCCGCCAGCTGAGGGATGCCCTCCGCCGACATGCGCGCCTGGTTGAAGAAGATGCGGCCGAAGTGGTCGCGATCCGGGAACACCTCGTCCTGCTTGGGCAGGAACGCCCCGCCGGAGTCGACCAGGTACAGGCAGGGCAGCCGGTTCTCGAGCGCGATCTCCTGGGCCCGCAGGTGCTTCTTGACCGTGAGGGGGAAGTACGTGCCGCCCTTGACCGTGGGATCGTTGCAGACGATCATGACGTGGCGTCCGTGCACCAGGCCGATGCCGGCGATCACCCCGGCGCCCGGCGCCACGTCGTCGTACATGCCGTTCGCCGCCAGAGGCGCGATCTCGATGAACGGGCTCCCCTCGTCCAGCAGCCGGGCCACCCGGTCCCGCGGGAGCATCTTGCCGCGCGACACGTGCCGTTCGCGCGATCGCTCCGGTCCGCCGAGCGCGGACTCGGCGATCCGCTCGCGCAGCTCGCTCGCCAGTTCCTGCTGGGTGAGAGCCATCGTGGGTCCTCCTCGACTCACATCAGTACTGATATTTCGCACTGAATTGGTTAGTGTTCACTAACCGGACAATTCAGGTTAGCGAGGATTAACCGAAATGACAACGCCTGGTACCGCCCGAGACCGAGCCAAAGCCGAACGCACTGATGCGATCCTCTCCGCCGCCGCGGAGCTGTTCGCCGCGCGAGGCTACTCCGGTGTGAGCCTGGAGGACATCGGCACCGCCGTGGGGGTGTCGGGGCCCGCGGTCTACCGCCATTTCGCAGGCAAGCAGGCGCTGCTGGGGGCACTGCTGATCGGGGTGAGCGAACGCCTGGTCTCGGGCGGACTCGACGTGGTATCCGGCACGGATCCCGGGATGGAACGGATGCGCGCCCTCGTGCAGTTCCATGTCGCCTTCGCCATCGGCAACGCCGACGTCATCCGCGTGCAGGACAGGGATCTCCCCCACCTCGGCGACGACGGCCGCGCTGACGTGCGCCGCCTGCAGCGCGCCTACATCGAGCTGTGGATCGACACGCTCGATGCGCTCGTCGACGAGGGACGTGATGCGCTGCGACTGCGCGTGCAGGCCTGCTTCGGGCTGCTGAACTCCACGCCGCACAGCACCAGCTCCACACAGCGCGCCCACGACGACACCACGCACCTGCTGACGGCGATGGCGATGGCCGCGCTGCTGGCCGTGGACTGAGCGGATCCGGGGAACGAGCAGCGCCCGATCCCCGGCATCCGCTCAGAACAGCATCGCGCGGCCGGGCTGCTCCAGCAGGTCGGCGACGTCCTTGAGGAACCTGGAGCCTTCGGCGCCGTCCACGAGGCGGTGGTCGAACGAGACGCTCAGCGTCAGCATCTGGCGCAGCGCGATCTCGCCCCTGTACTCGGCCGGCTGCCGACGCACGGCGCCGACCGCCAGGATGCCGGACTGCCCCGGCGGGAGGATCGGAGTGCCGGCGTCGATTCCGAACACGCCGATGTTGGTGATGGAGAAGTTGCCTCCCACGAGGTCCGCCGGGCTGGTCTTGCCGGAGCGCGCAACCTGCGTGAGCTGCGTGAGCGCATCCGCGATGCCGGCCAGCGAGAGCCGCTCGGCGTCGCGGATGATCGGCACGATGAGCCCACGATCCGTGGCCGCGGCGATGCCGAGATCCACATAGTGGTTCTCGATGATCTCCTGCGCGGCCTCGTCCCACGTCGCATTGAGCGAGGGGTTGCGGCCGAGCGCCAGGCACACGGCCTTGGCCACCAGCACCAGCAGGCCGATGCGGTGCTCGGAGAGCGACCTGTCGGCGCGCAGCTGATCGATGAGCTCCATCGTGGCGGTCACGTCGACCGTATGGAAGCACGTGACGTGCGGCGCGGTGAAGGCGCTGCTCACCATCGCGGCAGCCGTGGCCCTGCGCACGCCCTTGATCGGCGTGCGAGTCTGCGCACGATCACCTCGAGATGCCGCCGGCGGGGACGCCGGAACGGTCACGGCGGGAGCGGATGCCGTCGCCGCGGCCGCTGCGGCTCCGACGCGATCGGCGTAGGCGTCCACGTCCTCGCGGGTGATGACCCGGTCGCCGACCTCAGCGGCGATCAGCACCAGGTCCACACCGCGTCGCTTGGCGTACGCGCGCACCGGAGGGGTCGAGCGCGGGCGCTCCCCCAGCACGGGTTCGGCGGGCGCCGGCGGCAGGGCGTCGTGCGGTGCGGCCTGGATCACTGCCGCCTCAGCGGCCGCAGCCGTGGCCGCGGAAGACGCACCACGACGCGCTCGACGCGCAGGGCGGCCCGACGACGCGGGTGCCGCACCATAGCCGACGAGGTTCGGCTGCGCCTTCTCCTCAGCATCAGGTGCCTGTGCCTTCTCCTCCGCGGCGCCGGCCACGTCGAAGGCGATCAGCGGCGATCCGACGGCGACCATGTCACCGGCTTCGGCGTGCAGCGTGGAGACGGTGCCCTCGTATGGCGAGGGCAGCTCGACGACGGCCTTGGCGGTCTCGACCTCGGCGAGCGTCTGATTCAGCGCGACGGAGTCTCCGGGACTCACCATCCACTGCACGATCTCCGCCTCGGTGAGACCCTCCCCCAGGTCGGGCAGATGGAACTCGGCGATCACAGCTGCACCCCCTTCATACCGCTGATGCTGCTCGGCCGGTCGAGCACGCGGTCGACCGCGTCCAGGATCCTGTCGAGATCGGGAAGGTGGAACTTCTCCAGCTTGGCGGGCGGATACGGGATGTCGTGACCCGTGACGCGCACGGGTGCGGACTCCAGGTACTCGAAGCAGAACTCCGTGATGCTGGCGATGACCTCGGCGGCGACGCCGGCCTCACGGGAGGCCTCGTGCGCGACCACCACGCGTCCGGTGCGGCGCACCGATGCCGTGACGGTCTCGTAGTCCACGGGCGAGAGCGAGCGCAGGTCGATGACCTCGAGCGAGATCCCCTCGTCCTCGGCGGCGGCGGCGGCGTCCAGGGCCGTGCGCACCATGGCGCCGTAGGTGATGACCGTGGCATCCGTGCCCGCCCGCACGACCTTGGCGAGGCCCATCGGCGGGGCGTCGGCCAGTGGCGCCTCCAGGTCGACATCGCCCTTGTGGTGGTACAGCCGCTTCGGCTCGAAGAACAGCACGGGGTCGTCGCAGGCGATGGCCTGCCGCAGGCACCGATAGGCGTCCTGCGGGTCGGACACCGCGATCACGCGAAGCCCCGCGGTGTGCACGAAGTACGCCTCGGGCGACTCGGAGTGGTGCTCGGCCGCGCCGATGCCGCCCGCCCACGGCACGCGGATCGTGATCGGCATCCTGACCCGGCCCTGCGTGCGGTAGTGCAGCTTGGCGACCTGCGACACGATCTGGTCGAAGGCGGGGTAGATGAACCCGTCGAACTGGATCTCGACCACGGGACGGTAGCCGCGGAACGCCAGGCCCACGGCGGTGCCGACGATGCCGGACTCCGCCAGCGGCGTGTCGATGACGCGCTTGGCGCCGAACTCGTCCAGCAGCCCGTCGGTGATGCGGAACACGCCGCCGAGCGTGCCGATGTCCTCGCCGAGGAGCACGACCCTGTCGTCGTCCTTCATGGCGCGGCGCAGTCCCGCGTTGAGGGCCTTGCCCAATGTCATCTGCGTCATCTCAGGCCTCCTCGAATGTCGCGAGGTACGCGGCGTACTCGTCGCGCTCGCGCTCGAGGCCGGAATGCGGCTCGGCGTACACGCGATCGAAGACCGCCATGGCCGGACGCGTCACCATGCCCAGGCACGCGGCGCGCATCTCGCGCGCCATCTCGTCGGCCTGCGCCTGCACGGCGTCCAGGTGCTCCTGCGACAGCTCGCCGGCCGCGCGCAGGTGCGCCTCCAGACGTGCGATGGGATCGCGACGGCGCCACTGCTCCAGCTCCGCGTCGCTGCGGTAGCGCTTGGGGTCGTCGGCTGTGGTGTGCGGGCCCATCCGGTAGGTGACGGCCTCGAGGTAGGCGGGTCCCTTTCCTGAGCGCGCGTGCTCGAGAGCCCAGCGCATGGCCGCCAGGCAGGCCAGCACGTCGTTCCCGTCCACGCGCAGGCTCGGGATGCCGAACCCGGGGGCGCGACCGGCCAGCGGGAACTGCGACTGCAGTCCGACGGGCTCGGAGATCGCCCAATGGTTGTTCTGGCAGACGAACACGACCGGAGCGCGGTAGGACGCGGCGAAGACCATGGCCTCGTTCACGTCGCCCTGGCTGGTCGCCCCGTCGCCGAAGTACGTCACCGCCACGTCGTCGGCGCCGTCGTGCTTGATGCCGAGCGCGTAGCCGACGGCGTGCAGCGTCTGCGCGCCGATGATGATCTGCAGCGGTGCGATGCCGAGCTCGGCCGGGTCGTAGGCCGCGCCCTCCTCGCCGCGCCACATCCGCACGTAGTCGCCGGGCTGCGCGCCGCGGCTGTACATCACACCGGTCTCCCGGTAGCTGGGGAACACGAAGTCGCGCCGCTGGAGGGCACGGCCTGTGCCGATCTGCGCGGCCTCCTGGCCGTTGCAGGGCGCCCAGAGCCCGAGCTGGCCCTGGCGCTGGAGCGCGATGCCCTCGGCGTCGATGCGACGCAGCACGACCATGTCGCGATGCAGATCGCGCAGTGTCTGGAAGTCGACGTCCTCGACGAACGGGTCGAGCTGCGGATTCGGCACCCTGGTGCCGTCCGGCGCGATGATGCGCTCCGTGAGCTCGAGATCGCTCTCGGTGTCGGCGATGGGTGTGTTGTGCGGTGACATCGGCGTCCTCCTGACGTGGGGCCCTTGTGGGGCGTGCACGGCCTCCCGACGGCTCCGTCGGGTTATCTCACAGGGTACGTCGACCTGACACCTCGCTCAAGCATGCCTGCGACGCTTGAGCATGTTGCGCAGAACATGCCCACACGCGCCTGATATCGTGTGGCAGTATGCCCGCCCTTGATCGTGTCGATCTCGAACTGCTCACCGCCCTCGCCGAAGATCCCCGCACCACCGTCGTGGCGCTCGCCGAGAGGCTGCGCCTGTCGCGCAACACCATCCAGGCGCGCATGGCCCGGTTGGAGACCACGGGCGTGTTCGAGTCCTACGAGCGCTCGTTCTCCACCGAGGTGCTGGGGTTTCCGCTGCAGGCCTTCATCAGCATCGGCGTGCGGCAGACCGAGCTGCCCCGGATCATCGCGGAACTGGCCCGCGTGCCTGAGGTCGTGCAGGCCCACGGCCTGAGCGGTTCGATCGACCTGCTGGCGCGCGTGGCGTGCCGCGACGCCCGACATCTCTTCGACACCGACGCGCGCATCCTCTCGATCGAGGGCGTCGAGCGCACCGAGACGTCCCTGGCCATGGGCGAAGTCATCCCGTTCCGCGTGGCGGGCCTCATCGGCCTCGCTCGACGGGAAGCCTGAGGAAGCGCCGGATCGCGCCGGCCGCCTCGGCGGGCGTCTCGTAGTGGATGAGGTGCCCGACGTCGGCGATCTCCACCAGCTCCGCATCCGGGAACATCGTCGCCAGCCGGCGCTCGGCCTCGATGGGTGTGATGTCGTCGCGCTGCGCGGCGATGAGCAGCGTGGGCACGTCGAGAACGCCCGCGAACGCGCGCACATCATGCGACACACTGGTGACGAACGCGTCGTGCAGCACGTCGCGGTCGGCGAAGCGCGAGAAATAGGTGTCATGCTGGTCGTGGATGAATCGCCGCAGCGCGGGATCCTTCGTCTTGGCCATCGCGATGCTCATCACGCGCACGATCAGCGGATGCCGCAGCAGCGCCGTCCCGATGCGCTCGGGCAGCCTCGCACCCAGTGAGTAGTACAGCACCGCCAGCCGAGTGAGAACACCCTTGGGCCCCTCCAGCGCCGGCGCCCCGATCGGGTTGATGAGGATCAGCTGCGGAGTCGCGAGCCCGCCGGCGACCGCCGCGGAGGCGACGATCGATCCGAACGAGTGGCCGAGGATCACGGCATCCGGCGCGACCGTCCTGGCGAATTCGGCGAGCCAGCCCGAGTACAGGCTCAGATCGTGCTCGCGACCGGGCACGGGCGGCGTCTCCCCGAAGCCCGGCAGATCCGGAGAGATCACGCGGATGCCGGGCAGGTACGCGACCACCGGCTCCAGGCCGTGATGCTCGCCCCGGAAGCCGTGCACGGCGATGACGGTCGGGACATCTTCGCCCTCAGGCCCGTAGACCCAGTAGGCGGTGGTCGATCCGAGCACCTGCACCTCACGCCGCCGCGTGGGGATCGTCGCAAGACGGGCGGCGTACGGCGAGGCTGCGGGCATGCCCGAGAGTCTACGGGAACGAATGTCGGTGACCGTCCTTATGTTCGAAGAAAGGAAAGGAGCCGACATGAGCACACTCACCGATCCCGCACCCGCCCTGCTCTGGGCGACCCCCGCGCTGCGCTCCCCCGCCGAGCACCTGGAGCGCGCAGGCGAGCGGCTCTGGCGCGTCCTGGACGCGCACGACGCCATCCGCGGGCACCTGCGCGTCGTCGCCGACCCGCTGGGCATCCGCTACCGCGCGGAGCGTCTGCAGCTGGCATCCGGCTCATTCCGCCTGGTCGGCGAGTTCTGGGACGCGAACGACGCCGTGGCCGCGCTGCGGTTCTGACTGCGGGTGCCCCCTGCTGGATTCGAACCAGCGACCGACAGATTAGAAGGCTGTTGCTCTATCCACTGAGCTAAGGAGGCGCGACACCCCAGAATACCGTGTCGGGTGCCGTCGATAAGATCGAGGCATGGTTTCTGCGTCTGAGAACGATCGGCTCGTCTGGATCGACTGCGAGATGACCGGCCTCGATCCGGCGATCGACGAGCTGGTCGAGGTCGCGGTGGTCATCACCGACTTCGAGCTTCGACCGCTGGACCCAGGCTTCCAGGTCGTGATCAAGCCGAGCGACGCGGCCCTGGCGCACATGAACGAGTTCGTCACGAGCATGCATCAGACCTCGGGGCTCAGCGAGGAGATCCCGAACGGCGTGTCCCTCGCCGAGGCCGAGGACCGCACGCTGGAGTACATCAGGCGGTTCGTGCCGCTCGAGCACAAGGCGCCGCTCGCCGGCAACACCATCGGCACCGACCGCATGTTCATCGCGAAGTACATGAAGCGCGTAGACGAGTACCTGCACTACCGCAACGTCGACGTCTCCAGCATCAAGGAGCTCTCCCGCCGCTGGTACCCCCGGGTGTTCTTCCAGACCCCCGAGAAGCACGGCGGGCACCGCGCGCTCGCCGACATCCTGGAGTCGATCCGCGAGCTGCAGTACTACCGCCAGGCGGTGTTCGTAGCCGAGCCAGGGCCGTCTTCGGACCTGGCGCGGGAGATCTCGGTGCGCACCGTGTCAGAGTTCGCCCCGAACATGTAATAGACTCGTGGGGTTGCCTGTTCCGGCAGGCGCATGGTGGCTATAGCTCAGTTGGTAGAGCACCGCGTTGTGGTCGCGGGGGTCGCGGGTTCAAGCCCCGTTAGCCACCCCAAGGAAGGCCGAGCGCCCGAGCTTGCTCGAATCGCGAGGCCGACGCAGGGGTCTTGGGCGCGAAGCGCCGAGTATCCCGACGAGAAGCCCCGGCATCCCGATGCCGGGGCTTCTCGCATCTAGACTCGGCCTGTGGTCACGCGTGTTCTGGTCGTGGATGACGAGCCTCAGCTCGCCGAGCTCATCGCGCGTCACCTGCGCCGCGAGGCGTATGAGGTCACCGCCGTCGGGGACGGCATAGCGGCGCTCCTGACCGCCCGTACCGAGGAGTTCCACCTCGCCGTCGTCGACGTCAACCTGCCCGGCATGAACGGATTCGAGCTGGCCGCGCGACTGCGCGCGAACGACCCGCGCATCGGCATCCTGCTGCTCACCGCCCGCGACGCGGTGGGAGATCGGGTACGGGGTCTGGACTCCGGTGCCGACGACTACCTCATCAAGCCCTTCGAGTTCCCGGAGCTGTTCGCTCGGCTCCGCGCCCTGCGCCGCCGCGATCATCTGGAGACCAGGCTGCTCGAGGTCGGGGACATCACGGTGGCGCTGGACGGCGCCGCAGCGCAGGTGGGCGGGACCGACGTGCCGCTCAGCCGCCGCGAGTTCGACCTGCTGCGCGCATTCCTGGAGCGCCCCGACGAGACCCTCACGCGGGAATGGATCCTGGCCGAGGTGTGGGGCTCGCCGCACTTCGCGTCGAACGTCGTGGACCAGTACGTCGGGTACGTCCGACGCAAGCTCGCCGACGCCGGATCCACGGTGCGCATCGAGACGCTCCGCGGTGTCGGTTTCGTGCTGGCAACTGGAGCCGACGTCGAGGAGACCCGATGAAGCGGATGCTGCAGCGGTTCTCCATCCGCGCGCGCATCATCATCGGCTCCACCGCCGTCGTCGTCGTCCTCGTGCTGGCGGCGGGGACGGCGGTGTACGCCCAGATCTCGAGCATCGCCGTGTCGCGCGAGAAGGCCGTGCTGCACGGCATCGCCGAGGTCTACCGCGGGATCATCAAGGAGGATCCCGCAGGGCCCTTCGAGAAGCCCGGCGTCGACCAGCACGTCGCGATCATCGCACCCGACGGCGCGGTGCGCATGGACACCCTGCCGAAGGACCTTGCCGAGCACCTGGACGAGCTCACCCGGCCGGGACCCGCGCTGCGGGAATTCCGTTTCGGCGAGACGTACTACGTCTATCTCGATGTCGTGGACACGCCGCAGGGCTCGTGGAAGGTGCTCGTCACGCGGGAGAGCGACATCGCGGCCGGGATCGTCTCCGGCGTCAGCGCCCTGCTCTGGACCCTGTTCATCACCAGCGCCGTGCTGTTCGCGGCAGGCGCCTGGGCGGTCGCGACGGCGGCGCTGCGCCCGGTGGAGCACCTGCGCCGCGGCGCCGAGCGCCTCACGCTGCACCGCGGGGAGAAGGGTCTGCTGCCGGTCAGCGGTACCGGCGACGAGATCGATGCGCTGGCGCGCACGCTGAATGGGCTCATCGAGGACGTCCGCGCCGCCGGCGCTCGCGAACAGCAGATGGTGGCGGACGCCAGCCACGAGCTGCGCAATCCGATGGCCGTGCTCCGCGCGCAGCTGGAGCTGGTGGACGGCACCGATCCGGAGGCCGATCGCGAACTGCTCGGGCAGGCTCGTGCGACTCTGAACAGGCTGATCCGCCTCGCACAGGCCATGCTCGAGCTCTCGCGCATCGAAGCGGGATCCGCCCCGGAGAAGACGCCGCTCCGCGTGCTCGCCGAGGAGGTCACAGAGCGCGTCGACCGCCTGCGCTGGCGCCTGGCCGAGCCCTCCTCCGAGCTCCGCGGCGAGATCGACCTGCACATCGGCCTGCTCACACCCGACGCCACCGCGAGCCTGGATGCCGCCGGCATCGGCCACGTCGTCGACAATCTCGTCGACAACGCGCTCCGCGCCGCCGGCGGCGAACCCGTGCACGTGCGAGTCGCACTGGACCAGGATCAGGACGGGTTCGAGCTGCTGGTGTCCGACGACGGCCCCGGATTCGATCCTCTGATCACGGATCGCGCGTTCGAACGCTTCACCCGCAGCGACACATCCGACTATCCCGGGGGCGGCTTGGGCCTGGCGATCGTAGCCAGGGTGGCCCAACTCGCCGGCGGTCAGGCGACGATCTCCTCCGCGCCGTCTCGCGGCGCCGAGGTCGGCATCCGGGTGCCCGTCTCACGCCCGGAATCCGACCGTCGATCGCCGAACACCCACCAGCGGTAGGCGCAGAACCGCACGGCAGAGCCCAGCAGCAGGCCCACGACGTTCGCCGAGATGTTGTCGTCCAGCGCGGTGGTGAACCCCAGCACGTCGCGGGAGACGACCAGGCACAGCAGCGACACTCCTCCGCCGATCAGACTGGCGACGAGGAATTCGGCGGCCTCACGGCCGGTGTCCGCGCGGCGGTGCTCCTTGAACGTCCAGAAGCGGTTGCCGATCCAGTTGACGGCGATGGCCAGCACCGTCGAGATGGCCTTGGCCGCCACCGGCCACCACGCCCAGCCGAAGGGCGTGTGCGCACGCAGCAGGTTGAACACGCCCACGTCCACGATGAAGCCCATCCCGCCGACGACGCCGAAGCGCACCAGCTGGGTCAGCAGCGCACGACCCCGATCCCGGAGCGCGGGGCGCTCAGGCGTGAGCGTGCTCACGAGGTGCCTCCTCGAGGACGGCCCGCCGGCGGCGCAGCAGCCGGGCGAACCCCCAGGCCGTGACCTGGCGCATGGCCTCGACGATGATCCACCCCGACATCTTCGACTCCCCGCCCCCGCGCACGTCGAAGGTGATGGGCCTCTCGATCACGCGCGCACCCTCCGCGACCGCGCGATCCAGCATCTCGATCTGGAAGCAGTATCCCTTGCTGCTGATGCCCGCCCGGATGATGCGGTCCAGTGCATCGGCTCGGAACACGCGGTAGCCGCCCGTGATGTCGCGCTGCGAGAGCCCGAGCATGAGGCCGGCGTAGGCGCTGCCCGCGCGCGACAGCAGCAGCCGCTGCCACGCCCAGCCCGGGGCGGAGCCGCCTGCCACCCAGCGCGAGCCGATCACGAGGTCAGCATCCGGGGTGGCAGCCAGCAGGACGGGCAGATCCTCTGGACGGTGCGAGCCGTCGGCATCGCTCTGCACCACGAAGTCGTACTCCTGCCGCAGCGCCCAGTGGAATCCGGCGAGGTAGGCGGGTCCGAGACCCTGCTTGAGCGTGCGGTGCAGCACGTGCACTGCGGGATCGGCATATGAGATCGCATCGGCGAGTGCGCCGGTCCCGTCGGGAGAGGAGTCGTCCACCACGAGCAGATCGGCCTCGGGGGCCGCGGCGCGCAGCCGTTCGATCATGCCGGGGAGGGTGTCGGCCTCGTTGTACGTCGGCAGGATGACGACGGTCTTGTCACTCATGGTGAGCTCCCTTGGTGTATTCGTAGATGGTGATCCGATGCACGAGCCGCGTCGACGAGAGCACGTAGCCGTTGCTCCGCAGCGCGCGCAGGTCAGCGGATGCCGTGCTCGCGCCCTTCGACTCGAGCAGCCACACGGTGTTCTCATGCAGCTGCGGGGCGATTGTGGAGACGGAGGCCAGTCGGTCCCAGAGTCCCGCGCGCTGGTCGTACGGCGTGACGAGCTGCGGGTCCCGCAGGCCGGCGAACTCCTGCGGATAGAGCCGGTACGTCAGACGTGCGGTGCGGGACGGGCGCGGCCCCTCCCCGAACAGCACGGTGTCGCCGGCCTGAGCGTGCTGTCCGATGGCCTCTGCGGCGAACCGGAAGTCGGCGCCGCCGTCCTTCGCGTAGGGCGTCCGCTCGTGAAGGTACTGCGGCACGGTGACGCCCAGAACGAGCGCGGTCAGCAGCAGTCCGGCAACGGGCACCGGGCCGCGACGTCGCTTCGCCACCGCACCGAGGATGCCGGTGAAGCCCCGTGCCGCCAGGAGCGCCACCGCACCCAGGCTCACGGCCAGGTAGCGCGGGTTGTAGGTCGGCGAGATCAGCGCGTCCACGGCGATCAGGGTGAGGGCGGGCGCCACCAGCCAGGTGAGGGCGAGCAGCGCTGTCGTGCGCTGACCGGCCGCCCGCAGTGCCGCCACCGCTCCGATCAGGATCAGCGCCCACAGCACGACGGCGACCGGGAGGCTCGAGAACCACGGCGTGATCAGCACGCCCTTGGGCGACAGGTAGCCGCGGTGCGCCAGGAAGCTCACCTGGTTCCGCTGCAGTGCGGCCAGCGTGATGATGGGGAGCGCTCCGACGAGCGCCCCGCCCGCTGCGAAGGCCATGAGTCGCCGCAGCTCGGCGGCATCCGTCCTCCGCATCTGAGGCGATGCGAGACGGGGGAACAGCAGCAGCAGGCCGCACAGGGCGAGGGGCACCAGCAGCAGGTACAGGAAGAACCAGGCGAGCACCCCCGCGGCCAGGCCGAACATCATCCAGCGTCTGCGCGACGCGCCGCTGCGCAGGAGGTGCGCGAACAGCACCGCCAGCCAGACCACGGCGGCGGCCGTGATGGCGTACCCGCGCGTCTCGATGGCCAGCGAACCGGCACGCGGGATGACGGCGATCAGCAGGCCGGCGATGATGCCCGTACGACGGTCGAACCACCTCGATCCGAGGGTCATGACCCCCGCGGCGAGAGCGCCGATCGCGATGGCGCTGAGTGCTCTCGTCGCCCACTCCGCCGTGCCGAACGCCCACATCCACACGTGCAAGAGCATGTAGTACAGCCCGTGGACGGCATCCACGGCGCTGAGCTCCTGCAGCAGGCTGGGCAGCGACCGCTGACCGGACATGACGCTGGCGGCCTCGTCCCCCCAGTACGAGGGGATGCCCGCACCGATGCAGTCGACCAGCGCGACGGCCACACCGATCCCCGCGGGGACGGCGAACCGCCGCATCCCCGCACGGTCCACCGCGACCGTGCCGCTGCCGCCCATCGGACGCTGCTGTGTGATGACCATGAGACGAGCCAAGCCGGGCACGTTCAGCGGATGCTATGAAATCGGCGCCGCGCATGTGAGAGTCCTCACACGAACGCCCGGCCAACCCGCACCTGGATAGCATCGAGTCGTGGACATCGAACGGGAAGCGGGCATGCAGCTGGACGCCGAGGCGTTTGAACAGCTGGTGATCGATGAGCTCGACCGTCTCCCCGACGAGATGGTCGACGGACTGGAGAACGTCGTGTTCGTGGTGGAGGATGAGCCGGAGGACGGCGAGGACCTCTTCGGGCTGTACGAGGGCACGGCGCTCACCGAACGCGATCAGTACGGCCTGGGCGAGCTCCCAGACCGCATCGTCGTCTATCGCCGCGCTCATCTGGCGGCTTGCGCCGACGAGGACGAACTGCGCGATGAGGTGCACACCACCCTCGTGCACGAGATCGCCCACTTCTACGGCATCGACGACGCGCAACTGCACGAGTTGGGGTGGGCATGAGCACACCCCGCGAGACACCGGTCATCGACCAGCAGCTCACTGCGGCTCCCCTGGTGCCGTGGCAGCTCGTGGTGTGGGATGACCCGGTGAACCTGATGAGCTACGTGGCCCGCATCTTCCGCACCTACTTCGGCTATCCGAAGGAGAAGGCCGAGCGTCTCATGCTGGCCGTGCACAACGAGGGCCACGCGATCGTGGCGACCGGTCCGCGCGAGACCATGGAGATGCATGCGCAGGCCATGCACGGGTTCGGCCTGTGGGCGACCGTGCGGAGGGCGGGTCAGTGAGCGGTGCTCCCCTGTCCATCGAATTCGCGGAGGTCGAGGGCCGCCACCTGCTCGCCATCGTGGACGAGTACGTCGCCCTGCTCGACGGTCCTCGGGATGCGAAGGATGCCGGCGTGAACCGGCTGGCTCCCGACCCCTACCCCGATGATCGAGATGCCGCCGACGAGTACCGGAACAGCACCCGCGAGGACCTGCTGGATGCCCGCCTGGCCGAGGCGCTCTCGGTGCGCACCGCGCTGGAGGGGTTCGAGAACCCCGTCGACGCGGACCTGACCATGCGCACGATAGCCATCTCCCCGACCGACCTCGATCCGTGGCTGCGCACGCTGTCCGGGATCAGACTGGTGCTGGCGTCCCGGCTGGGGATCGGCCAGCACGACGTGCACGACGTGGAGGATCCGCGCTTCGGCACGTACGACTGGCTCGGCTACCGGCTCGAGCTGCTGGTGCAGTTGGCCGATCAGCACGACGCCTGAGCCTACGGCGTGCGGACGACGATGTCGGCGATCTCCGGCGGGCGGTGCTGCGCGATGTGCGCCTCCTCCTGCGCGGCCCACGTGTCCCAGTAGGGCCGGAAGCCGTCGCCGTCCCGCGCCAGTGCGCGCCTGCGCCGCGAGTCGCGCGGGCCGTCGACCCAGACCGTCACGTCGCCCAGGCGAGCGGGGGTCGCGGTCAGCGCACCGCAGCCTTCGACCACCAGCCCCAGAGCGGGGTCCACGGCGTGAGCCTCGGCCTCTTCGCCGCGCTCCCAGTCCCACCGCCGCCAGGTGCCGAGCAGTCCCCTGCCGTGCGGGATCAGCACGGCCTGCCGCACGGTCTCAGCGCCCTGCTCGAGACCGTCCCAGCCCGGGTACACCGAGTCCAGTGCCAGCAGCTGGACAGGCGTGCGCAGCGGCCAGGCGCGGATCAGCCGCGCCGCGAGGCTGGTCTTGCCGGCCCCGCTGCGTCCGTCGATGATCACCACGGGGTTGGATGCCTCCACCGCGACGACGGCCGCGCAGATGCGCTCGGTCGCCGCAGCGAGCACGTCACCGAACGGGTCGCTACTTCTTGAGGGCACGGATGATTCGAGTCATCGCGCGACCGGTCACGCACACGAACGGAACCGCGACCGCCAGCAGGGTGACGATGTTCGGCTCGAACCGCAGCCCCTCCTCGCGGCGCACGTAGACCCCCAGCGGAATCGCGGCGCCGCCGCCCGTGCCGCCCTCTCCGGCATCCCCTCTGCCGCCGGCGAACCCGCTGATCGTGAGTGCGACCGGCGTGACGCTCACGCCGTCCACGTCGATGGCGTCTCCGTAGGCACGTCCGATTCCGGAGGCCACGGACTGTTTTCCCAATTCCAGTGCGATGTTCGGCATCCCCCAACGCTAGTCCAGGCGACGCCCGATGCGCGGTTCACTCCCGTCCGAACGGACGCGGCTGGTCACCGCCGCGATCTCCTGTCCGCCCCAGATGGCGTGCGCGCGTGATCATGCTCGCTCCGAACTTGGCCCTGGCGTCGTCGAGCGTGCCCTCCAGCCGACGCTGATCCTCGTCGTCATCCCACAGTGCCATCGCCGCGCCCATCGATTCGCGCAGCTTCTCCGCGCGCACGCCCACCAGGCGCACGGGATCGCGGCGCTGGAGCTGGTCGAACAGGCCGACCGCGGTGTCGCCGATGCGCTGTCCCACCTCGGTCGGCTCCGGAAGCGAGGTGGTGCGGGTGAGAGTCGAGAAGTCCGCGAACCGGATCTTGATGGCCACAGCACCCGCCTGCCAGCCCGACGCCCGCAGGCGCGCACCCACCCGATCGGACAGCCGCAGCAGCTCGGCGCGCAGCACCGCGGCATCCGTGACATCCACCTCGAAGGTCTCCTCATGACCGACGCTCTTCTCGATGCGCTCGGTCTCCACGGCGCGAGCGTCCTCACCGCGTGCCAGCTGCTGCATGCGCTGGGCAAGAGCGGGGCCGACGGCGCGCGACAACGATTCCAGCGGGGTCTCGCGCACGTCGCGGATGAGCCGGATGCCGCGGCTCTGCAGCACCTCGACGGTCTTCGGCCCCACGCCCCAGATGGCGCCGACCGGCCGAGGGTCGAGGAACTCCTGCGTGCGCGCGGCGGGCACGATCAGCATCCCGTCCGGCTTGGAGATCGTCGAGGCCATCTTCGCGACGTGCTTGGTGGCGGCGACTCCCACGCTGCAGGTGATCCCGACTTCGTCGCGTACGCGACGACGCAGCAGCACGGCGATCTGCCCGGGGCTCCCCCACAGGCGGCGCACGCCGCGCACATCGAGGAACGCCTCGTCGATCGACAGCTGCTCCACCAGCGGCGTGACGCTGTGGAACACCTCCATCACCGCCGCGGAGACGGCGCGGTACTTCGTGAAGTCCGGCGGCACGATGCGGGCCTGCGGACACAGCCTGACTGCCTGCGACACCGGCATGGCGCTACGCACGCCGTAGCGGCGCGCCTCGTACGAAGCACTGGAGACCACCGAGCGGCCGTCGGGGGCGCCGATGATCAGCGGCAGACCGCGCAGCGAAGGGTCGTACAGCACCTCGACCGACGCGTAGAACGCGTCCATGTCGACGTGCAGGATGCCGGTTCCGGAGTCGTCCGCGCCCTCGGGCGAGACGATGCGCCCCGATCCGTCTCCGCGTCCCATGGCTCCATTCTCGCCGAGGCCGCCGACATCTGCTCCGAGAATCTTGACCGACCGGTCAAATCCGGGCGTACACTGGCCTCGACCCCCGATTCGGGAGCCATTCTTTCTGCAAGGAGGATGAGTTCAATGAAGAGGTGGACACGCTGGCAGGATTGGGTGGCCGTCGCCGCAGGTCTCTATGCCGCCCTGGCGAGCAGCTGGACGACGCCGCGCACCGCCGCGACGATCTCCCTGATGGTCGTGCTGGGCATCCTGATGATCGCCGCCGGAGTGTGGAGCCTGGCGATGCCGGGCATGGTGTCCATGGAATGGGTGATCGCCGCCGTCGGCGCGCTGCTGTTCCTGTCGCCATGGTTCGGTTCTTTCCAGGGATCCGCTGGCCCGGCCTGGACGGCATGGATCTGCGGCGCTGTCGGAGTCATCGCGGGCCTCTGGGCCCTCGCGCCCGCCGAGAAGGCGCGCCATGCGATGCCCGGCGGGCATCGGGCGGCACACGCCTGACCTGCTCAGCGATACAGAAGCCGGGGCGACGGGAGACCGCCGCCCCGCGTCGTGGGAGGACTCCGATGGCAGAGGACACCGAACGGGCGCACGCGCGCAGCCGCATCCTGGACGCCGCCGAGGCGCTGTTCGCCCGGCACGGGTTCGACGGCACGTCCACGGCGCGCCTCGCACTCGCCGCCGGCGTGCCGAAGGGACTGCTGTTCTACTACTTCCGAGCCAAGCCAGACATCCTCACCGCGCTGATCGAGGAGAGGCTGGGCGCAGCCGAGCTGGACCCGGCGGTGCTCTCGGTGCCCGGCGACCCCGTGCAGACGCTGATGAACGTGGGAGACCGCGTGCTGACCGACCGCGCGTCCTCCGCCACCCTGGGCGACGTCATCTGGCACGAGGCGCACCTGCGTCCCGAGGTGCGCGCCGTGCTCACTGGCTACCGGCACGCCCTGCACGAGGCGATCGAGCGCGCGCTCACCGCGAGCCTGCCGGGCCCCGTCGATGCGCATGCGCTGCATGCTGCGGCAGCCGCCTGGTCCGCGACCATCACGGCGCGCCCGTTGGAGGCGGCTGCGGCCGGGCGCCGGCGGCTGCACGAGGCCGCCAACCTGCGGGCCATCGCGGGTCTGCTCAGCGCAGGTCTGCTGTCGTCCGCGGCGGCATCGTGAACAGCCCCGCCGTGCGGAGAGGTCTGGACCGAGGATGAGGTCGCTGAGCCCGTCGACGCTTCGACCGGCTCAGCGACCCATACAGGAACAGGCACAGCGACCCATACGGGAACGGGCTCAGCACCCCGTTCGGCTACTGCGCCGCACGCTCCAGGATCAGCTCGCCCACGCGGGCCGCGTCGGCCTGACCGCGCATGGCCTTCATCACGGCGCCGATGATGGCGCCGGCCGCCTGCACCTTGCCGTTCTTGATCTTCGCCATCACGTCGGGCTGAGCGGCCAGGGCCTCGTCGATGGCCGCGATCAGCGCACCGTCGTCGGAGACCACGGCCAGGCCTCGGGCATCCACGACCTCCTGCGGGGTGCCCTCGCCGGCGATGACGCCCTCGAGCACCTGGCGGGCGAGTTTGTCGGTCAGCGTGCCGGCATCCACCAGCTCCTGCAGCGCAGCGACGTCGGCGGGCGTGACCAGATCGGTCGCCTCGCGCTCGGTCGCGTTGGCGATGCGGGTGATCTCACCCGTCCACCACTTGCGGGCGGATGCCGGAGACGCCCCCGCCGCGACGGTGGCCTCCACGACCTCGACCAGGCCGCCGTTGCGCACGTCCTGGTACTCCTGATCGGTGAAGCCCCACTCGGCCTTCAGCCGGCGGCGGCGGGCGACGGGCTGCTCGGGCAGCACCGCGCGCAGCTCCTCCACCAGCTCTCGCGAGGGCTGCACGGGCACGAGGTCCGGCTCCGGGAAGTAGCGGTAGTCATCGGCATCCGACTTCGGACGACCCGGCGAGGTGACGCCGGTGTCCTCGTGCCAGTGCCGCGTCTCCTGCGTGATGGTGCCGCCGTCGGCGAGGATGGCGGCCTGACGCTGGATCTCGTAGCGCACGGCGCGCTCCACGGAGCGCATCGAGTTCACGTTCTTCGTCTCGGTGCGGGTGCCCAGCTTCTCCTGCCCGCGGGGACGCAGCGACACGTTGGCGTCACAGCGCAGGTTGCCGCGCTCCAGCCGGGCCTCCGAGATGCCCAGGGCCTTCGCGATGTCGCGGATCGCCTCGATGTACGCTTTGGCGTACTCCGGCGCGCGGTGCTCGGCGCCGAAGATCGGCTTGGTGACGATCTCGACCAGCGGCACGCCGGCGCGGTTGTAGTCAACCAGCGAGTACTCAGCGCCCTGGATGCGGCCGGTCGAGCCCATGTGCGTGAGCTTGCCGGCATCCTCCTCCATGTGCGCGCGCTCCACGGGGATGGACACCAGCGTGCCGTCCTCGAGCTCGATCTCGACCGAGCCCTCGTAGGCGATGGGCTCGTCGTACTGCGAGATCTGGTAGTTCTTGCCCATGTCCGGGTAGAAGTAGTTCTTCCGAGCGAAGCGGCAGGACTCCGCGATCGAGCAGCCCAGCATCAGGCCCAGGCTGATCGAGGAGCGGATGGCCGTGGCGTTGACCACGGGCAGCGAACCGGGCAGTCCCAGGTCGACCGGCGCGATGAGCGTGTTGGGCTCGGCGCTGTGGTACTCCTCGTTGGCGGGGTTCGGCGCATCGGAGAACATCTTCGTGCGGGTGTTCAGTTCGACGTGCACCTCGAAGCCGAGCACCGGCTCGAACAGCTCGAGAGCCTTGTCGTAATCCATCAGCTTGACGGCGGCCATCAGCGTGCTCCTCCCAGGGTGGGTGCCTTCTCCAGCAGCGGTGCGCCCCACTCGTCCAGCAGCAGCGCCTCCAGCGCCGCGCCGACGCGGTACAGGCGCGCGTCCTCCCGGGCGGGCGCGAGGAACTGGATGCCGACGGGCAGCCCGTCCTCGGGCGCCAGGCCCGACGGGATCGAGATCCCGGGCACGCCGGCGAGGTTCGCCGGGATCGTGGTGAGGTCGTTCAGATACATCTGCAGCGGGTCGTCGATCTGCTCGCCGAGCTTGAACGCCGTGGTGGGAGCGGTGGGCGTCGCGATCACGTCGACCTGCGCGAACGCGGCGTCGAAGTCGCGCTGGATGAGCGTCCGGACCTTCTGCGCACTGCCGTAGTAGGCGTCGTAGTAGCCCGCCGACAGCGCGTAGGTGCCCAGGATGATGCGGCGCTTGACCTCGGGACCGAAGCCGACCTCGCGGGTGAGCGACATGACGTCCTCCACCGTGCCGCCGCCCTGCGGCGTGACGCGCAGGCCGAAGCGCACCGAGTCGAACTTGGCCAGGTTACTGGAGGCCTCAGCGGGGAGGATCAGGTAGTACGCGGCCACCGCGTACTCGAAGTGCGGGGCTGAGATCTCCACGATCTCAGCGCCCTGCGCGGCCATCAGATCGAGCGAGGCATGGAAGGACGAGGCGACGCCGGCCTGGAAGCCCGAGTCCGGCAGCTCCTTGACGACGCCCACCTTCAGGCCCTTGAGCACCTCCCCCGTGGCGCCCTCGCGGGCGGCGGCGGCGAAAGACGGCCACTCCTGCGGGAGCGAGGTGGAGTCCCTCGGGTCGTGACCGCCGATCACGTCGTGCAGCAGACCGGCATCCAGCACCGTGCGGGTCACGGGGCCCACCTGGTCCAGGCTCGAGGCCAGGGCGATGGAGCCGTAGCGGCTCACGCCGCCGTAGGTGGGCTTGACGCCCACGGTGCCGGTGACATGCGCGGGCTGGCGGATCGATCCGCCGGTGTCCGAGCCCAGCGCCAGCGGGGCTTCGAAGGCGGCGACGGCCGCGGCCGAGCCGCCGCCCGAGCCGCCGGGGATGCGCTCCAGGTCCCACGGGTTGCGCGTCGGGCCGTAGGCGGAATGCTCGGTGGAGGAGCCCATGGCGAACTCGTCCATGTTGGTCTTGCCCAGCGGGACGAGTCCGGCCGCGCGCGAGCGTGCGACGACGGTGGCGTCGTAGGGCGAGAGGTATCCCTCGAGGATCTTCGAGCCGCTCGTGGAGGGCTGGTCGTTCGTGACCAGCACATCCTTGACGGCCAGCGGCACGCCCGCGATCGGGCCGAGCTGCTCGCCTGCGGCACGACGCGCGTCGATGTCTGCGGCCGCGCCGAGCGCGCCCTCGTGGACGTGCAGGAAGGCGTGCACGTCCCCGTCGACGGCGGCGATGCGGTCCAGGTGCGCCTGCGTGGCCTCGACGCTGGAGATCTCGCCGGCGGCGAGCTTCTCGCCGAGTTCAGCGGCGGTCAGGCGGATGATGTCGCTCACTGCTCCTCCCCCAGGATCGCGGTCACGCGGAAACGCCCCGCATCGGCATCCGGCGCGTTCTGCATCGCCTGCTCGTGCGTGAGCGTCTGCCCGACCTCATCGGGGCGGAAGACGTTGCTCATCGCGATGGGGTGGCTGGTGGCGACGACGTCCTCGGTCGCCACCTCCGACACCTTGGCGATGTTGTCGACGATGGCGTCGAGCTGACCGGTCAGCTGCGTCACCTCGTCGTCGGAGAGCTGGATGCGCGCGAGCACGCCGAGATGGCGCACAAGATCAGGGGTGATTTCAGACACCACCCCAGTCTACGAGGGCGGGACGGATTCCCCGCCTCGAGCGGCATAGGCTGAGCGGGTGACGACGTTCGTACCCCCTCGCCCCTGGACCGCCAGCTACGCCGAGGGCGTGCCCGAGGACCTCGCCGAGGTGACCGGTTCGCTGATCGACATCGTGGAGGCGTCCGCGCGGGACTACCCGGATGCCCCCGCGCTGCAGTTCTTCGGCGCGGAGACGACCTACCGCAGGATGCAGGATGCCATCGACCGCGCGGCCTCCGGCCTGCGCGACCTGGGTGTTGCGGCCGGAGATCCGGTCGCCATCGTGCTGCCGAATTCGCCGCAGCACATCGTGGCGTTCTACGCCGTGCTGCGCCTGGGCGCCGTGGTCGTGGAGCACAACCCGCTGTACACGCCGCGAGAGCTGCGCAAGCAGTTCGAGGATCACGGCGCGAAGCACGCCATCGTCTGGAACAAGGTCGTCGCCACGGTGCAGGACTTCCCCGAGGATCTCGCGGTGCCGACCCTCATCTCGGTGGACATCACCAGGGGGATGCCGTTCCTGACGCGGCTGGCGCTGAAGCTGCCCGTCGCGAAGGCGCGCGAGTCGCGTCGCGCGCTCACCGCCAAGGTGCGCGGCACCGTCGTGTGGGAGTCGCTGCTGGCATCCGCTCCCCTGCCCGCCACGCACCCCCGCCCGCAGACGGATGACCTGGCCATCATCCAGTACACGTCCGGCACCACCGGCACGCCGAAGGGCGCGTCTCTCACGCACCGCAACCTGCTGGCCAACGCCGCGCAGGCGCAGGCGTGGGTGCCGTCGATCACCCGCGGTGACGGCTGCGTGGTCTACGCTGTGCTGCCGATGTTCCATGCCTACGGGCTGACGCTGTGCCTGACCTTCGCGATGTCGATGGGCGCGCGGCTCGTACTGTTCCCGAAATTCGATCCTGACCTGGTGCTCGAGGTGACGAAGAAGCACCCTGCCACGTTCCTTCCGCTGGTGCCGCCCATCGCCGAGCGCCTGCTGAGGGCCGCGGAGGAGAAAGGCGTGTCGCTGAAGGGCACCGAGGTCGCCATCTCCGGCGCCATGGCGCTCGCGCACGACTTGGTCGTGCCGTTCGAGAAGGCCACCGGCGGGTACCTCGTGGAGGGCTACGGTCTCAGCGAATGCTCCCCCGTCCTCATGGCCAACCCCGTGGCGGGCAATCGCGTCGCCGGCACCGTGGGCCTGCCGCTTCCCGGCACCGAATGCCGCGTCGTCGACCCCGAGAACCCCACTGTCGACGTGCCGGCCGGTTCGGCGGGCGAGCTCATCGTGCGCGGGCCGCAGGTGTTCTCGGGCTATTACGGCAAGCCGGAGGCCACCTCAGCCGTGTTCGTGGACGGCTGGTTCCGCACCGGCGACGTGGTCACCATCGACGAGTCCGGGTTCGTGCGCATCGTCGACCGGATCAAGGAGCTCATCATCACCGGCGGCTTCAACGTGGCGCCCACCGAGGTCGAGGTGGCGCTGCGCCAGCATCCGGATGTCTCCGACGCCGCCGTCGTGGGCCTGCCCAGCGACCACTCCGGCGAGGAGGTCGTGGCGGCCATCGTGGTCGAGGGCTCCCGGGACGTCGATGTGGAGGCCATCCGCGAGTTCGCCCGCGGCATCCTCACTCCGTACAAGGTGCCGCGCCGGATCTTCGTCGTGGACGAACTGCCGAAATCGCTGATCGGCAAGGTGCTGCGCCGCCAGGTCAAGCAGAAGCTCATCGAGCTGACCACCGGGGCCTGATCCCGGCATCCGCTCTGCGCGGGCTGAGGGCGTCCTGCGGCCGTTCAGGCGCAGGCACTATCGTAGGCAGGTGACTGCTGACGATATCGCCTCTGCCGAGCCCTCGACCGATTCCGCTCTCGAGACCGACGAGGTCTCCGCGCAGGAGGCGTCGAAGCCCGGCTTCGAGGAGCTCGGCATCACGGGTCCCGTGCTGAAGGCCATCAAGGACCTCGGCTACGAGACGCCGTCCCCGATTCAGGCGGCCACCATCCCGCTGCTGCTGGAGGGGCGCGACGTACTGGGCACCGCGCAGACCGGCACCGGCAAGACCGCCGCGTTCGCGCTGCCGGTGCTGGAGCACCTGGACCTGTCGCAGAAGACACCGCAGGCGCTGGTGCTGGCTCCGACCCGCGAGCTGGCGCTGCAGGTCTGCGAGGCATTCGAGTCGTACTCCTCGCGCATGAAGGACGTGCGCGTGCTGCCCGTGTACGGCGGCCAGGGCTACGGCGTGCAGCTGTCGGCGCTGCGCCGCGGCGTGCACATCGTCGTCGGCACGCCCGGCCGCATCATGGATCACCAGGCCAAGGGCACCCTCGACCTCTCCGAGCTCAAGTACCTCGTGCTCGACGAGGCCGACGAGATGCTGAAGATGGGCTTCGCCGAG
Organism: Microbacterium sp.; assembly: GCF_049650565.1. Lineage (GTDB taxonomy): Bacteria > Actinomycetota > Actinomycetes > Actinomycetales > Microbacteriaceae > Microbacterium. The sequence goes on along the minus strand of NZ_JBASAK010000084.1, from coordinate 8,002 downwards.
GATGTGGAGCAGATCCTCTCGGAGACCCCCGCCGACAAGCAGGTGGCGCTGTTCTCGGCGACCATGCCCTCCTCCATCCGTCGTCTCGCGCAGAAGTACCTCAACGCGCCCGAGGAGATCGCGATCAAGGGGAAGACCGCGACCAACCAGAACATCACTCAGCGCTACCTCGTGGTCTCGTACGCGCAGAAGGTGGATGCTCTCACCCGCATCCTCGAGGTGGAGAACTTCGACGGCATGATCGTGTTCGTCCGCACGAAGAACGAGACCGAGACGCTGGCCGAGAAGCTCCGCGCCCGTGGCTACTCCGCCGCCGCCATCAATGGCGACGTGCCGCAGGTGCAGCGCGAGCGCTCGATCGGGCATCTGCGCGACGGCAAGCTCGACATCCTCGTCGCCACCGACGTGGCGGCCCGCGGGCTGGACGTGGAGCGCATCAGCCACGTCGTCAACTACGACATCCCCACCGACACCGAGTCGTACGTGCACCGCATCGGCCGCACCGGCCGTGCCGGGCGCACCGGCGACGCGATCAGTTTCATCACACCGCGAGAGCGGTATCTGCTGAAGCACATCGAGAAGGCCACCCGTCAGCAGCCCGCCCAGATGCAGCTGCCGACCACCGAGGACGTGAACACCACGCGCCTGAACCGGTTCGACGACGCCATCACCCAGGCTCTGGAGGAGACCGGCCGGATCGAGGCGTTCCGCGACATCATCGCCCACTACGTCAACCACCACGATGTGCCCGAGGCCGATGTGGCCGCGGCCCTGGCCGTCGTCGCACAGGGCGAGACCCCGCTGCTGCTGGATCCCGAGCACGACGAGCTGTCCCGCGCCGTGCAGCGCGACAACCGCCCGCCGCGCGAGCGCGGCGACCGCCCCGACCGCAGTCCGCGCGAGCGTCGCAGCCGCGGTGACTACGCCGCGTACCGCATCGAGATCGGGCGCCGGCACCACGTGGAGCCGCGTCAGATCGTCGGTGCGCTGGCGAACGAGGGCGGTCTCGGCCGCGATGACTTCGGCGCCATCGCCATCAAGCCGGAGTTCTCGATCGTCGAGCTGCCGGTGAACATGGACGCCGCTGTGCTGGACAAGCTGCGCGACACCCGCATCTCCGGCAAGCTCATCGAGATCAAGCCTGACCGGGGCGTGCCGAACCGCCGCAGCCCGCGTGACCGCGACGACCGCGGAGGACGCGACGATCGCGGGCACGACCGCCGTGGCGGCTACGACCGCGGAGGCCGGGATGCCCGCGGTTCACGCGACGATCGTGGTTCGCTCGGTGAGCGCAGCCACTCTCGGGACGACCGGGGCCACCGCGACGACCGGGGCTACTCCCGCGACGATCGCCCCGCCCGCAAGCCCCGCCACAAGAACTGACCCGGCTCCGCGCCGTCACTCTCGCATCCCGTCGGGAGAGCGGGACTGCGCCGAGGGCACGGCTCGTTCACGCGAACAGCCCGCGCACTCGGCGAGATGTCCTGCTTCCGTCGAGAGAGATCCCGCCGAGAAGGCGTCAGGCCGGTGCGTTCATGCGCGTCGCGACGGCGCCCTGCCACAGCGCGACCAGCACGGCGCACACGGCACCAGCGGCCATGATCGCGGCCAGCACGATGATCTGGAAGCGGCCGGCCTCCAGCGGGGACAGGCCGCCGAAGATCGCTCCGACGAATGCGCCGGGCAGCACGACGAGGCCGGTGGTCTTGGTCTGGTCGATGGACGGGATCAGCGCCTCGCGCACGGCGCGGCGGGCCAGATCCCGCGTGGACTGACGGGCCGTGGCGCCCAGCGCCAGCCAGCCTTCCACTTCATCCCAGTGATCAGCGACGGATGCTGCGAACAGGCGCCCCGTGAGGGTGGCGATGTTCATGGTGTTGCCGATGATGATGGCGCCGATGGCCAGCGCGTAGCGCGGTGTCGGCTCCAGCGCACCGGTGAGGAAGACTGTCGTCGCGGCGACCGCGATGCCCGCGGCGATGGACGTCGACATGACCAGCGCCGAGCGCCCGCCCCATCCGATCCGGCGGGTCGCGACTGAGACGGCGACTGTCAGCATGACCAGCAGCGCCAGCGCTATCCACAGCGGATTCGTGATGATCCCGCCAAGGATCAGGCTGATGATCGCGAGCTGCACCACGCCGCGTGCGATGGCCGCGGCCGGCGACCAGGCCGCATGAACACGGAACAGCAGGAGCGCGACGGTCGCCACGGCCACGAGGATACCCACGCCGATCAGTGTGGGGATCAGACTCGTGGCCGTGTTCACCCTCGCGAGCCTAGCCTTCGCGACCGAACCTCGTGCGCCCGAAGCGGAGATGTGCGCTTCGCGCGGACGTCTCCCGCGAATCCTTCCGCGTCAGGCGCACTTCTCCGCGCGAAGCGCACGCCGCAAAGCTGGACGCGGAACACCCACGCTGGGTGCCGCCGCTCAGAGCTTCAGATCGAAATGGTGCGCGGTGATGTTCATGCGCTCGCGCAGGTAGAACCGGTGCGCGTCGAAGCGCTGCACCCCGGAGTCGAGTGACAACGACGCGCACCCGGCGGCGATCGCGCGCTCGCGCAGCGCGTTCAGCAGCATCCGACCGTACCCTCGGGAGCGCTTGGATGCCGCGGTCGAGAGGTCGTCGACGTAGAGCTTGCGGATGGCGCTGGTGTTGGCGATGATCCGCCAGCCTGCGACGGCCACGCACCGTTCTCCTGCGAACACCGCGGTGAAGCGCAGCCCCTGCTGCTGCCCCTCCCGCATCACCTGCTCCAGAAGCTGCTCGGTCAGGTGCGGGCGCAGCTCCTGAAGCACGGGCAGGGCGCTCGCCCAGCGGGCATCGGCAGCTGCCAGGTCCATAATTGTGGTTTCGTCGGACATCGCATCTCCGTAAGCGGTGTTGTGAATATCACCGCTTACGCTAGCATGAGCGGCAGCATGAACATGTTGACCGCCTACTTCGACGAGGGCGCCCAGGTCGCCGTCGAGCTCGCCAATGCACGCAGCCCGTTCCGTCGCGGCGTAGCAGTCGAACCAGATCCAACGGCATCCGCACCTCTGTGGTCACTCCAGACCGCACTGCGCGCCATTCTGGACGCAGATGAGCCCGTCGCCGCTGCGACCGGCATCAATGCGCTGCTGCACGCAGCAGCGGCTGCGCCCATGCTGGAAGCGGATCCCGAGGGGCGCTGGCGCCTGCATCTGCATTCACCGCACGCTGACGAGATCTCGCGCATGGCCGTCAAGGCCGCGACAGGACTGGCGACGCTGCTCGACGATGATGCCTGGCACACCGTGAAGTCATGTGCGGCCGAGCGCTGCGGCGACTTCTTCCTCGATCGCTCCCGCAATGCCTCAGGCCGATACTGCTCACGCACCTGCGCCAACCGCGTCAATGCCCGTCTGCACCGCCGGCGTCATTGAACTCCTCGAGGATCCGACGCGCCAGACCAGACACGTCCACGGATGCCGTCGTGTCGGCGCGCAGCACAGGGAAGCCGGTCATGGGACGGGCCCGATCCGCATGTGCCTCCCACTCGTCGTGCCGTCCGCCGTCATCGTGCACGCCATGCCGCGGGCGCGTGAAGAATCGCTTCCGCATGACCTCCCGAGGCGCCTCGCACCACACCTCGATGCCGAGCGGACAACCGACCGCATCCCAGCCGCGGCGGAACCACTCCTCGTCACGTCCGGCGAGCCACACCGATTCCACCAGCACGGTGCCTTCCAGCATCCCGACGATGCGCCACAGCACATCCGCCGCAAGCGCTCCGATCTCGCGCGTCAGCAGCGGCGCGGCCACCGCGTCACCGAGCGCCTCCTTGATCGCGTCCTTCGACACGAGCGGCATCCCGAGTGCCGCGGCCAGCGGCTTCGCCAGTGTGGTCTTTCCCGCGCCGGCCATGCCGTTCACGACGATCAGCCGGTCAGGCATCCAGAGCGTCCGGCCCTTGCGTGACGAGCACGTGGAACTGCGCGGCGTCGAGCACGCGGATGCCGAGGGCCTCGGCCTTCGTCAGTTTCGATCCGGCTCCCGGGCCCGCGGCGACGAAGTCGGTCTTCTTCGAGACCGAGGATGCCGCCTTGCCGCCCGCCCGGATGATGGCCTCCTGCGCGCCCTCGCGCGTATAGCCGTCCAGCGTGCCCGTGGCGACCACGGTCAGGCCGTCCAGCACCCCGCCCTCGCTGACGGCGCCGCCGGGGCCGGGGTGTCCCGGGGTGGCCCACTGCACGCCGGCGGCGGTCCACTGATCGATGATCTCGATGTGCCAGTCGACGGCGAACCAGCGCAGCAGTGAGCCGGCGATGATCTCGCCGACGCCCTCCACAGCCGCCAGCTCCTCCAATGACGCCTTGCGGATGGCATCCAGCGATCCGAACCATTGCGCGAGCGCACGTGCCGCGACCGGCCCCACGTGACGGATGTTCAGGGAGACCAGCAGGCGCCACAGCTCCTTGGTCTTGGCCTTCTCCAACTCGGCCAGCAGCTTGACGGCTGCGGACGACGGCTGCGGCTCGGTGATCCCCGTCTTCTTCTCCGCCGACGTCGGGTTGCGGCGGAATGGCGACCGGGTCTTGACGATCCCGTCCTCGTCCTCCTTGGGCAGGCCGGTCTCGGAATCGCGCACGATCACGGAGATCGGCACGAGGTCGTCGAGCACCAGTGAGAAGAGGCCCGCCTCGGTGCCCAGCGGAGGAACGGCGGGGTGGCTGGGCTGCGTGAGCGCCGCGGCGGTCACCTCGCCGAGAGCCTCGACGTCCAGCGCCCCGCGCGACCCGATGTGCTCCACGCGACCGCGCACCTGCGCGGGGCACGAGCGCGCATTCGGGCAGCGCAGGTCGATGTCGCCCTCTTTCATGGGCCGCAGCGGCGTACCGCACTCCGGGCACCGTTCCGGCATGACGAACTCGCGCTCCGTGCCGTCGCGGCGCTCCACCACGGGCCCGAGCACCTCGGGGATCACATCGCCGGCCTTGCGCAGCACGACAGTGTCGCCGATCAGCACGCCCTTGGCCTTGACGACGTCCTTGTTGTGCAGAGTCGCCTGCCGCACCACCGAACCCGCCACATGCGCGGGCTCCATCACGGCGAAGGGCGTGGCACGGCCGGTGCGGCCGACCGAGACCACGATGTCGAGCAGCTTGGTCTGCACCTCCTCCGGCGGGTACTTGTACGCGATCGCCCACCGGGGCGCGCGGCTGGTCTCGCCGAGCTCAGCGTGCAGCGCCAGCTCGTCGATCTTCACGACGATGCCGTCCAGCTCGTGCTCGACGTCGTGCCGGTGCTCGCCGAAGTGCTCCACGAACTCCGCCACCTCGTCGGCGGAATGGCACACCTTCGTGTGAGGGCTGGCGGGGAGCCCCCATGAGGACACCAGGTCGTAGATCTCGCTCTGCGCGGCCACAGGAGGATCCGGCCAGGCGCCGACGCCGTGCACGTACAGCGACAGCGACTCGGTGCGCAGGAGTGCCGCCTCGAGCTCCAGCCCGTTCTTCTTGTCCAACTGCTGGCGCAGCCCGCCGCTGGCAGCGTTGCGCGGATTCGCGAACGACGGAAAGCGCCGGGCCGCGGCCGCCCGCGCCTTCTCCTCGTCGAACGGCTTCCCGTTCCGCCGCGCCTCCCAGCGCTGCAGGGATCCGGCGTAGGCGCGCTCCCGGAACGACGCCTGCGCGGCGTTCAGCCGCTCGAACGCGGCGACGGGGATGAACACTTCGCCGCGGATCTCCACGATCTCCGGATGGCCTTCGCCTGCCAGCCGCTCCGGGATGTCCGAGAGCCGCAGCGCATTCTCCGTGACGACCTCGCCGACCCGGCCGTCGCCGCGCGTGGCGGCCGAGGTGAGGACGCCGTTCTCGTAGCGGAGGTTGATCGCCAGGCCGTCGATCTTCAGCTCGGTGAGCCAGGCCACCTCCCTCCCGGCGGAGGCGCGGGTCTTCGCCTCCCACTCGCGCAGCTCGTCGAGGGAGAACACGTTGTCCAGGCTCAGCATCCGCTCGGCGTGCTGGATGGTGTCCAGACCCGTGGATTCGGCTGCGCCCACCATCTGCGTGGGCGAGTCCTGACCCTGAAGCTCCGGATGCAGTCGCTCGATCTCCTCGAGCCGCCGCATCCAGCCGTCGTAGGTGGCGTCATCGACCAGCGACGTGTCGCGGCCGTAGTACGCATCCTTCGCATCCAGGATGCGGGTGGTCAGCTCCTCGGCCTCGGCTCGGGCGGCTTCCAGTGAGATGTTCTCCGGCACCACTCGAGTCTACGAGCGGGCACGGACATCCACCCGACAGCTGCGGTTCAGGCCCCGACGGGCACGGCCGACACCGTGGTGTCGATCGTGAACTGGCCCAGCACGTGCGTGCCGATGTACAGCACCGCGCTCTGGCCGGGCGCCACGCCGTCCAGCGGCACATCGGGGACCACCCGCACCCCGGCATCCGTCACGAACGCTGTCGCGGGCACGGGGTCGGCGTGAGCGCGGATCTGCACCTCGCAGGCGAACTCCGAAGCCGAAGGCGCGGCCCCCGCCCAGGAGTGCTTCTCGCCCGAGATCTCGGCGATGGCCAGCGCCTCCTTGGGGCCGACGACGACCGTGTTGGTCACCGGGCGCACCTCCAGCACGAACCGGGGCTTGCCGTCCGCGGCAGGGACGCCGAGGTGCAGCCCCCGGCGCTGACCGACCGTGAACGCGTGTGCGCCCTCGTGCGTGCCGATCACGGCGCCGGAGCGGTCGATGACGTCGCCCTGCTCGGCGCCGACCTTCTCGGCCAGCCAGCCGCGGGTGTCGCCGTCGGGGATGAAGCAGATGTCGTGGCTGTCGGGCTTCTGCGCCACGCTGATGCCGCGCTCCGCCGCCTCCGCCCGCACGATGGCCTTCGACGGCGTGGACCCCAGGGGGAAGTACGTGTGCGCGAGCTGCTGCGCGTTCAGCACGCCCAGCACGTAGGACTGATCCTTCGCATTGTCGGACGCGCGGTGCAGCTCAAGCCCGTTCGGCCCGTCGACGAGGGTCGCGTAGTGGCCCGTGCACACCGCGTCGAAGCCCAACTCGATGGCACGCTCCAGGAGCGCCGCGAACTTGATCTTCTCGTTGCAGCGCAGGCACGGATTCGGGGTGCGGCCGGCCTTGTACTCGGAGATGAAGTCGTCGATGACCTCGTCGCGGAAGCGCTCCGAGAAGTCCCACACGTAGAACGGGATGCCCAGCAGATCTGCCACGCGACGGGCATCCAGCGCGTCCTCGACCGTGCAGCATCCGCGGCTGCCGGTGCGCAGGGTGCCGCCGGCGCGCGAGAGCGCCAGATGCACCCCGACGACGTCATGCCCGGCTTCGACGGCGCGGGCCGCCGCCACCGCCGAGTCCACGCCACCGCTCATCGCCGCCAGAATACGCATGGGTTCAAGTCTACGGCGCGCGACGACCCCCGTCGCGGGGCCCGAATGGCGGCCTCAGTTCCCGGGAGGCAGCAAGACGGGACCCGCGAGGCGGTCAGCGGGATGCGGATGCGGATGCGGATGCGGATGCGGATGCGGATGCGCGAGCGTAGACGTCCTGGATGACGGCGAGTACGGCATCCACATCGGCATCCGCAGATGTGCGCCCCAGCGTGAACCGCAGCGCGCTGCGTGCGTCGTGCTCGTCGCGTCCCATCGCCATGACGACGTGCGAGGGCTCGGCGACTCCGGCCTGGCACGCAGAGCCGGTGGATGCCGCGATGCCGGCGGCATCGAGCAGGAACAGCAGACTCTCCCCCACCGCTCCCGGGAACAGCAGGTGGGCGTTGCCCGGCAGCCGCTTCACCGGGTCGCCGAGCAGTTGCGCCTGCGGAACGGCGGAGCGGATGCCAGCGACCAGCCGATCACGCAGTCCGGACAGCCTCGCGGACTCGGATTCCCGCTCGGCCTCGGTCGCCTCCAGCGCCGCCGCGAACGCCGCGGCGCCCGCGACGTCCTGCGTGCCCGCGCGCAGCCCTCGCTGCTGCGCCCCGCCGTGCAGAAGCGGCTCGATCCGCGCGGAGCGCGCC
>NZ_JBASAK010000083.1:0-21937 GCF_049650565.1 Microbacterium sp. | reverse complement strand
CCTGGTTGTCGTTCTGGGTCTCGGAGATGTTCTCCACGAGTACTCCCTCATATGTCGTGGGAAATGAGCAATCCAGAGAGTGCACAGCAGAAGCTGAGCGGTTCACACGCGCCGACGATGAGCGCCTGCCTGCCAGCACCTGGGTGGTGCTGGGGATCGCGTGCGGATTTCGCAGAAGTGCGAAGGGGCCAGATTCACGAAGTTACGTGGAGCCCTCTGCTCGATCCCTAATCGTACCACCACGCACATCCACCGCGAGCATGTACGCGTGCCACGGAGTGTCCGTGACGGCATCCGCCACGTCGACAGCCCGCCGGCGCGTGCCGGGGCCGTCGGCCAGTACCAGCACGCTGGGTCCGGCGCCGGAGACGACCGCCGCGAAGCCCTCCGCGCGCAGCGCCTGCACGAGCCGCAGCGTCTCGGGCATCGCGGCGCCGCGATAGGCCTGATGCAGCCTGTCGGCGGTGGCGTCCAGCATCAGCTCGGGGCTCTGCGTGAGCGCCGCGACCAGCAGCGCCGACCGCGAGACGTTGAACACGGCGTCCTCGCGCGGCACCTGCAGCGGCGCCAGCGAGCGCGCCAGTGAGGTGGACATCGTGAAGCCGGGCACGAAGACCAGCGGCGCCACGCCGCGGTGCACCAGCAGCTTCTTGTGCAGCGGCCCGTGATCGCCCATCCAGGCGATGGTGAGCCCGCCGAACAGTGCCGGCGCGACGTTGTCGGGGTGGCCCTCCAGCTCGGTGGCCAAGCGCAGCAGATCGTGGTCCTCGAGGTCGACGTCGCCCGCCAGCAGCCCCTTGGCGATCAGGATGCCCGCGGAGACCGCTGCCCCCGAGGACCCCAGTCCGCGCCCGTGCGGCACGCCGTTGACGGCGTGCAGCCGCAGCCCCGGCATCCGCCGGCCGACGTCCTCGTAGACGTGCGCGATGGAGCGCACGACGAGGTTGGTGGCATCGGTCGGGATGCTGTCTGCGCCGGAGCCGGACACCGTGATGTCGAGGCGGTCGTCGTCGAACGAGGACGCGGTGAGCGTGTCGTAGATGCTCAGCGCCAGACCCAGCGTGTCGAAGCCGGGACCGAGGTTGGCGCTGGTGGCGGGGACGGTCACCGTGACCGTGCGCAGCGCATCGTCGACATCGGGGGTGTCCCCGACCACGGGCTCCATGTCCGCAGGGACGAGGGTGACGGGCACTGCTACTCCCCCTCGACGCGCAGCACTGAGATGACCTGCTCGACGACATCGCTGTCGGTGAGCCGCTCGACGGCCTCGCTGAGCGCGCTGTCCGCAGCGCGATGGGTGCCGATGACCAGCCGCGCTGTGCCGCGCTCCCCCGATTCGGTGGGGATGACGGTCTGCACGAGGGTGGCGATCGACACGCCGCCCTCGCTGAGCAGCAGGGCGATCTTCGCCAGCACGCCGGGCCGGTCGGCGACCTCGAGCGTGATCTGATAGCGCGTGGTGACGTGGCCGATGGAGACGATGGGGAGGTTGGCGCGGGTCGACTCGCCGACGCCCGTGCCGCCCGCCATGTGGCGGCGTGCGGCGGAGACGACGTCGCCCAGCACGGCGGATGCCGTCTGCATCCCGCCGGCGCCGGCGCCGTAGAACATCAGCGAGCCCGCGGCCTCCGCCTCGACGAAGACGGCGTTGTTGGCGCCGTGCACCGAGGCCAGCGGATGCTCGCGCGGAACAAGCGCCGGATACACGCGCACCGAGATCTGCTCTCCGCCGTGCTCGTGCAGGCGCTCGCAGACAGCCAGCAGCTTGATCACGAACCCGGCCTCGCGCGCCTGCTGGATCATGTCAGCGGTGATGGCCGTGATCCCCTCGCGGTGCACGGCGTCCAGCGGGACGGTGGTGTGGAAGGCCAGCGATGCCAGGATCGCGGCCTTCTGCGCGGCGTCGTAGCCCTCGACATCGGCCGTGGGGTCGGCTTCGGCGTAGCCCAGGCGCTGGGCATCGGCGAGCACGTCGGCGAAGTCCGCGCCCTCGCCGTCCATCCGGTCGAGGATGTAGTTGGTCGTGCCGTTGACGATGCCCATGATGCGCACCACGCGGTCGCCGGCCAGCGAGTCCCGCAGCGGCCGGATGATCGGAATGGCGCCGGCGGCCGCGGCCTCGTAGTACACCGAGGCGCCGACGCGATCAGCGGCCTCGAACACCTCGGGGCCGTGCGTGGCCAGCAGCGCCTTGTTGGCCGTGACCACATCGGCTCCGGAGCCCAGCCCCAGCAGGATGTGCGAGCGGGCGGGCTCGATGCCGCCCATCAGCTCGATGACGATGTCGGCACCGGTGATCAGCGGCTCCACGTCAGTGGTGAACAGCTCGCGCGGCAGCTCCACGTCGCGCGGCGCGTCCGGGTTGCGCACGGCGATTCCGGCCAGCTCCAGGCGGGCGCCGGCGCGGTCGGCGAGCTCGTCGCCGTGCTTCAGCAGGAGCGCAGCCACGTGGGATCCCACCGCACCGGCTCCCAGCAGGGCCACGCGAAGTCGTCGGTACTCAGTCATCTGCGCTCCTCACGCACGGGGTGGTCAGGTCTGATGGCGGGCACGAGCGCCCACGGAGCGGGCCGCGTCACCGCTCGATGCCGGCGTCGCGGCCCAGCAGGTCGGCGATGGTCTCGCCGCGCACGATCACGCGGGACGCCCCATCGCGCACAGCGACGATCGGGGGGCGCGGCACGTGGTTGTAGTTGCTGGAGAGCGGTGCGCAGTACGCGCCGGTGACGGGGACGGCCAGCAGGTCGCCCGGCGCGATGTCGGCGGGCAGGTACTCGTGATCGACGACGATGTCGCCCGACTCGCAGTGCTTGCCGACCACGCGCACCAGCACCGGCTCGCCCTCCCCGACCCGGGAGGCCAGGCGCGCGGAGAACTGGGCGCCGTACAGCGCGGGGCGGGCGTTGTCGCTCATTCCGCCGTCCACGCTCACGTACCGGCGGGAGCCGTTCTCGAGCGTGACGTCCTTGATGGTGCCGACTTCGTACAGCGTCACTCCGGCGTTGCCGACGATGGCCCGGCCGGGTTCGAACGAGAGGACCGGGAGGCGGATGCCGCGCGCTGCGCATCCTTCCGCGACTGCGGCGACGATGCCCTGCGCAAGAGCCTCGATCGGCTCCGGGGCGTCGACGCGGGTGTACGCGATGCCGAACCCGCCGCCCAGATTCAGCTGCGGAACATCACCACCGGCCAGCAGCTGCTCGTGCAGGTCGAGCACGCGCCCCGCAGACTCTCGGAATCCTGCGACGCCGAAGATCTGCGAGCCGATGTGGCAGTGCAGTCCCGCGAAGTCGAGTCCCTCGATCTCGCGGATGCGCGCGACCAGCTCGGGAGCGGCATCCACGGGCGTGCCGAACTTCTGATCCTCGTGCGCGGTGGCGAGGAAATCGTGGGTCTCGGCGTGCACGCCGCTGTTGACGCGCAGCATGACCCGCTGCACGGTCCCCGTGCGGGACACGATCGCGGCCAGCCGCTCGATCTCCAGGGCGCTGTCGATGATGATCGTGCCGACCCCGACCTCGACGGCGCGCTCCAGCTCGGCCACCGACTTGTTGTTGCCGTGGAAGCCCAGCCGTCCGGCATCCGCTCCCGCAGCCAGCGCGACCTCGAGCTCGCCGCCGGTGCACACGTCCAGGTTCAGGCCCTCGTCCATCACCCAGCGCACGATGGTGGTGTTCAGCAGCGCCTTGCCCGCGTAGTAGACGCGAGCCGTGGTGCCGTGCTCCTCTGCGGCCGCGTCGAACGCGGAGCGGGTGGCGGCCGCACGGCGGCGCACCTCGCCCTCATCCAGCACCTGCAGCGGCGTGCCGTGCGCTCGCACGAGCGCCCCGGCGGCGATACCGCCGATGCTCAGCTCTCCATCGGCCGTGCGCACGGCGGACGCCGGCCAGACGGCGGCGACCAGGTCGTTGGCGTCGTCGGGGACGACCAGCCAGTCGGGGGCGGGCGAGGTTACAGCTGAATGCACAGAGCACCAATCGTGGGACGGGTTCTCGGGCGCAGAGCGCACGGCGAGGTTGCCCCGATTCTAGGTCATCGGCGCAACCCCCTTCGGTCATGTTCCGTGCGGTGACTAGGGTGGCCGGATGAACGGACGAACGGATTCCGAACCTCCCGGGCTCATCGCGCGCACCTCCGCTGCGGTGACGGCGCGGCTGCTCCGCTGGCGGCTGGTGCGCGCAGCACTGCGCTACGCCTCACGCCGCGGTCCCGTGCTCGCGGACGCGGTGACGTACCGCGCGCTGTTCAGCGTGTTCGCCGCCGTGCTGCTGGGATTCTCGGCGGCGGCGCTGTGGCTGTCGCGGGATGACGCCGCGTGGGATGCGGTCGTGCGCGCGATCGACACCGCGGTGCCGGGCCTGCTGCGCACGCCGGGCGGTCAGGGCGTGGTCGATCTGGACGACATCCGCGCGCCCGCCGGGCTGTCGATCACCGGGATCGTCTCGCTGGTCGGCCTGATCGGCGCTGCGCTGGGGGCGATCGGCTCGCTGCGCGTCTCGATCCGCTCCCTGGCCGGCACCGCGCGAACCGACGTCGTGTGGTACCGCGTGATCCTGCGCAACATCCTGCTCGCGGTGATCATCGCGGTGACGTTCGCGGGCGCCGCCGCTCTGACGCTGGCCGGTGAGCTCATCGTGACCGGGTTCGCGGATCTCACAGGGATGCCGCCCCGCTCCGCCCTCGTGACCTGGATCGTGCGCGTCGTCTCGCTCCTGGTCGTGCTGGTGCTGAACGCCGTGCTGATCGCCGCCGCGTTCCGCATGCTCTCGGGCGTGCAGGCCTCAGCCCGGGCGCTGTGGTCCGGTGCCGCACTGGGCGGGATCGCGCTGCTGGCACTGCAGGAGCTGTCCGGGCTCCTCGTCGGGGGCGCCAGGGCTAACCCGCTGCTGGCGTCGTTCGCGTCGCTGCTGGCGCTGCTGCTGTGGCTCAACCTCTCCACGCAGGTGATCCTGCTGGCGAGTGCTTTCATCGTGGTGTCCGTGCACGAGGAGCACGATCGCGTGGCATCCCGATTCGGCGCCACGACGCTCGCCGATGCCGCCGTGCGCCTCGCCGAGGAGGATGTCCGGACGGCGACGGCCGCCCTGCGCGAAGCCCGCGGCGATACGGACGGCGGTCCGCGGGGGACGTGATCAGCGCGGGCAGGCGCCCTTCGCGCGCAGTGCCGCGTCGACGGTGATGCGTCCGTCGGCGTTGAAGTCCACGATGGCGCGCTGACCCTCGATGCGAAGCCCGGTGAGCGCGACACCCTTCGGCAGGCGGTCGGCGATGCACAGGCGCTGCGGTGCGGCGAGCGTCTGGCCGAGACCACCCAGCGCGGCCGCCAGGCGCTGCAGGTCGACCTGCGCGCCGGCGAGGCTCGCGGACACCGGAGTCAGCAGCACGTCGCCGTCCTGGATGCCGGGAGTGACCGTGAGCCCGATCGGGATCGCACGGCCGAGCACGCTGACCTCGCCCTGAACGGTCGCGTCCGGTGCCTGCAGTGCGACGCCGGTCACGGGGATGGCTGCACCCTTCAGCAGCTGCGCGAAGGAGTCCCCATCGAGGATCAGCGAGCCCTTCACGGCGCCGAGCGGTCCGTCGCCGAGCGGCACATCGGCGACCGTCGCGTCGATCGCACCGGTGACGCCGTCCACGGTCACGGCATCCGACGACAGCCGCACCTCGCCCAGGCGGCCGGAGATCAGCTGCGGCACCAGCACGCCGGGGACCTCCACCTCCAACTCCTGACTGGCCGGAAGATGGGCGGCCGTGAGCACAGCGGCTCTGACGATCCCGGGGACGATGGAGCGGGCGGCGGCCTCGGCGGCCACCAGCAGGCCGCCGATCAGCACGATGGAGATGCCGAGAACCCATGGCCAGCGTCTGCGCCGTCGCGCAGGCCGGGCCTCGGAATCCGTCATGTCACATCCGCTCAGGTGCAGAGACGCCCAGCAGCTCCAGTCCGTTGCGCAGCACCTGGCCGGCGGCATCGTTCAGCCACAGTCGGGTGCGGTGGACGCTCTCGATGGGGTCATCGCCCTGCGGGATCACGCGGCAGCTGTCGTACCAGCGGTGGTAGAGCCCGGCAAGCTCCTCCAGGTAGCGGGCGATGCGGTGCGGCTCGCGGACGGATGCCGCGAAGGCGACGATCCGCGGGAACTCCTGCAGGGCGCCCAGCAGTGCGCTCTCGGTCTCGTGCACGAGCAGCTCGGGGGCGAACTCGGAGCGGTCCACGCCCGAATCCGCCGCGTTGCGCGCCACGTTGTGCGTGCGGGCGTGCGCGTACTGCACGTAGAACACCGGGTTGTCGTTGGTGCGCTTCTGCAGCAGCTCCGGATCCAGGTCCAGCGGCGAGTCGGCGGGCGAGCGCTCCAGCGAGTACCGCAGCGCGTCGGCGCCCAGCCAGTTCAGCAGGTCGTCCATCTCGATGATGTTTCCCGCGCGCTTGCTCAGTCGCGCGCCGTTGATGGAGACCATCTGGCCGATCAGCACCTGGATGTTCTTCTCGGGGTCCTCGCCTGCGGCTCCCGCGATGGCCTTGAGTCTGTTGACGTAGCCGTGGTGGTCGGCGCCGAGCAGGTAGATCTTGTCCCGGTAGCCGCGGTCGCCCTTGTTCAGGTAGTACGCGGCGTCCGCGGCGAAGTAGGTGTACTCGCCGTTGGAGCGCCTGATGACGCGATCCTTGTCGTCGCCGAAGGCGGAGGTGCGCACCCACACGGCGTCATCCTGGTCGAAGACGTGACCCTGCTCGCGCAGGCGGTCGACGGCCTGGTCGACGAGGCTGGGCGCGCCGTCCGCGCCCGCGGCGTGCAGAGTGCGCTCGGAGAACCACACGTCGAAGGGCACGTTGAAGCGCGCGAGGGAACTCTTGATCTCGGCCAGCTGATACTCGTACGCCTGGTCGCGTGCGACCACCAGCTGCTCGTCGGCCGGCAGGTCCAGCAGTCCGGGGTGGGCCTCCAGCACGCGCTGCGCGAGCTCGTCGATGTAGGCGCCCGGGTAGCCGCCCTCCGGTGTGGGTTCACCCTTGGCCGCCGCCAGCACGGAGTTCGCGAAGCGCTCCATCTGGGCGCCGGCGTCGTTGATGTAGTACTCGCGCACGGCGTCGGCCCCGCTGGCCAGCAGCAGGCGCACGATCGAGTCGCCCAGCGCGGCCCAGCGGGTGTGTGCGATGTGCAGCGGGCCGGTGGGGTTGGCCGAGACGAACTCGACGTTCACCGAGACGCCCTGCTGAGAGTCGTTGGTGCCGAAGGCGGCGCCTGCCTCGACGATGGTCCTCGCCAGCGCGCCGGCGGCGGCCGCGTCCAGGCGGATGTTGATGAAGCCGGGGCCCGCGACATCGACGGCGGCGATGCCCTCCACCTCGACGAGCGCATCGGCGATGCGCTGCGCGAGCTCGCGCGGGTTCGCACCGAAGCGCTTCGCCAGCCGCATCGCGATGTTGGTGGACCAGTCGCCGTGATCGCGGTTGCGCGGGCGGTCCAGCACGATGTCGGATGCCGTCACTCCGAGGTCCTCGTCAGGTCGCAGCGACGCCGCGATGGGCGTCAGGACGGCGAGGACGGCGGCGGCGAGGGCTTCAGGATTCATAGACCGCCCAGTCTACCGGCCGGTGGTGGCGGCCCTTCGTCGGCCCCGCTCAGCGGAATGCCGCCACGGTCTCGGTGAGTCGCGCCAGCGTCTGCGCATTCGGCTCGCCGCCACCGGCGCGGATCGCGAGCACCGCCGCCCCGACCGCCCCGTCGCCGACCGATCGCATCGCCAGGCCGTCGGCCGCGTCGCCCAGCCGTGCCAGGAACGCGTCGCGCACCGGGCCGCTGCGCGACAGCACGCTGCCGCCGATGACCAGGGGCCCCGGGCCCTGCAGGTTGGCGGAGAGCGTGTCGGCCAGGTGCTCGCCGGCGGCGGCGAGGATGCCCGCGGCCACGGCATCCGTCCCCTCGAACGCGAACGGCGCCAGCCCGGCCAGTTCGATGGGCGGATGCGCGTACAGAGCGCTCACCAGCTCCTCGAGCTCCAGCAGGCGGCCGGCGGTGCGCACGCCGGTGCGAGCAAGGCCGTGATGGGCGAGCACGCGGTCCGTCAGCGCCGTGCGGGGACCCGTGCCGTCCAGATCCGCCACGGCCGCACGCGCGATCTCCGCGCCGATCCAGAATCCGCTGCCCCGGTCCCCCAGCAGCCAGCCCAGTCCGTCGCCCGCGCCGTCGATCCGTCCGTCGCGCACCCGGATGACGCAGGCTCCGGTGCCCGAGACCATGGCGTAGCCGAACGCCTCCGCCGCGCCGCTGAAGTACGTGGCCAGCAGGTCGGACTCGAACACGAGGCGACCGGCGAAGCCCGCGGCGACCAGTCGGTCCATCAGCCAGTCCGCACCGCCGGTGGCGCGCATGCCCGCCATCGCGGGCACGATCAGCGAGACGTCGGACAGCGAGCGTCGCGTCCTCGAGAGCGCGGCGGCGACGGCGTCCAGCACTCCGCCGGCTGCTCGCTCGGCGCCTGCGGAGACCGGGTTGCCTCGGCCTCCGATGCCGTAGCCGAGACATTCCCCGTGCAGGTCCGTGAGCACCGCCCTGGTGGAGGTTCCGCCGGCATCGATGCCCAGCAGCAGCGGTTCGTGACTCATTTGTGATGTTGTCCTGTTTGACGTTTTCGTCGCGTGAGAATAGTTTTCATCTCAACGAGAAAAACCCTGACGGGGATTCAGGAGGCAATGGTGCCACGGACCAAGGACTTCGGCAACGGAATGACGATCGCGCGCCGCATCGCGGCGAGCCGTCACACCATGCCGACGGCGATGAGCAAGATCGCCGACGTGGTCACCGCGCACCCCGCGTCTCCCGTCGAGCTGACCATCACCGAGCTCGCCGACCGAGCGGGCACCTCCCCCGCCACCGTCACCCGCTTCTGCCGTGCACTCGGCTTCGACGGCTACACGCAGTTCCGTGTGGGAGTCGCCAGCGAGATCGGTCGCGGCGACGCGAACGAGAGCTGGCACGCCGACATCGGCGAGGAGTTCGGCGCGGACGACGACCCCGGCAAGGTGCTGCAGACACTGGTGGCCCTGCACGTCGACTCGCTGGAGAGCACGGCTGCACGCCTCGATCTGGATGACGTCATGCAGGTCGCTGCGGCCATCGCGTCGGCGCGCCATGTCGACATCTACGGAGTCGGCGGCAGCGGCATCATCGCCCGTGAGTTCCAGGGGCGCCTGTATCGCATCGGTGTGAATGCGCACGCCTGGTCCGACGTGCACGAGGGCCTCACCAGCGCCGTCATGCAGAACGCCACGTCGGTCGCGATCGGCATCTCCAGCACGGGCCGCACCGATGAGACCGTGCAGATGCTCTCGCAAGCCGGTGCCGCGGGTGCCGTCACGGTCGCGATCACGCACGACTCGGATTCCTGGCTGGCCGGCCTCGCCGACGTCTCGCTGGCCACCGCGGAGCCCTCGCACTACCTGCGCCCCGATGACCTGTCCGTGAAGCACTCCCAGCTGCTCGTCCTCGACCTGCTCTACCTGCTGGTCGCGCAGCAGATGTTCGGCGAGGCGTCGACCAGGCTGGCCGCCAGCGCGATGGCCGTATCCGCGCACCGCCGTCCTGCGCGTGCGCCGAAGCTCACCCCGACCACAGAGGAGAACCGATGAGCGCCACCCCGACCGACCTGCTGCGCGAGGCCACCACCCGGCTCGAGCGCCTCGCCGCCTCCGCCGAGTCCGGTGCGCTGGACCCCGCCATCGCGCTGATGGTGCAGGCGCTGGACGACGGCGGCGTGCTGCAGGCATTCGGCACCGGGCACTCCGAGGCCTTCGCGATGGAGATCTCCGGTCGCGCCGGCGGACTGATCCCCACCAACAGGTTCGCGCTGCGCGACATCGTCCTGCACGGCGACCGCGACATCGACGTGCTGGGCGCCGCGCTGGAGCGCGAACCCTGGGTGGTCGACGAGCTGATGGCCACCGTGCCGGTGAACGACGGCGACGTGTTCCTGATCGCCTCCAACTCCGGCGTGAACGGCTCGATCGTGGGCACCGCATTGTGGGCTCAGGAGCACGGGCACAAGGTCATCGCCGTGACCAGCCTCGAGCACACCGCCCGCGTGGAGCCGAAGCACCCCAGCGGCAAGCGCCTCAGCGAGATCGCCGACGTCGTCATCGACAACCTCGCGCCCTATGGAGACGCCACGCTCGAGGTCGCTGACGGCATCGCCGCCGGCGCGATCTCCTCGATCACCGCGGCATTCATCGCACAGCTGCTGACGCTGGGCGTCGCGCGCACGATCGCCGAACGCGGCGAGACCCCACCCATGTACATCTCCGCCAACATCCCCGGCGGCGATGAGCACAACTCCGTCCTTGAGGCCCGCTACGCGGACCGCATCCGGCGGGGAGCTTGATTCGACAGCTCCTGGGACCCTGAGCTCGCCTGAGGGCCCGACAACCCACACACCGATCACATCACTACGGAAGGTACGAAGATGGAACTCAAAGAAGCATCCATCAGCCGTCGCAACCTGCTGCGCGGCGCGGCCACGGCTGCTCTCCTGATCCCGTTCGGCGCGACGCTCGCGTCGTGCGCGGCTCCGGGCGGCGGCAGCACGGGCGGCGGCGCACCGGCAGGCAAGGTCACCGCGGACAACCCGTTCGGCGTGGCGGCGAACTCCAAGGTCGACGCGGTCATCTTCGACGGCGGCTACGGCATCGACTACGTCGAGAACTCCGCGAAGATCATGGAGGCCAACAAGAAGCTCGGCGGCGTGAGCGTGAAGGTCGCGTCGTCGACGAAGATCGCTCAGGAGCTGCAGCCCCGCTTCGTGGGCGGCAACCCGCCGGACCTCATCGACAACTCGGGCGCCAACTCGATCGGATGGAACACCATCCTCGACCAGCTCGAGACGCTGGACGACGTGCTGGACTCCAACAACCTCGACGGCACCAAGATCAGCGACACGCTCTTCGGCGGTGTCAAGGACCCCGGTACGTTCGACGGCAAGTTCGTCGCGCTGAACTACGTCATGACGGTCTACGGCATCTGGTACTCCTCGAGCCTGTTCGAGGAGAACGGGTGGACCGTCCCGACCTCCTGGCAGGATCTGAAGGCCCTCGGCGCCGCAGCGAAGGAGAAGGGCAAGTACCTCTTCCTCTGGGGCAAGGAGGCGGCGACCTACTACAACACGATGGTCGTCGACTCCGCCGTCATCCAGGCCGGCGACGACTTCCGCATCCCGTTCGAGAACCTCGACCCGAAGGCCTGGTCCCACCCCGCGATCCAGAGCATCCTCGGCATCCTCTACGAGATCATCCAGGCGGGCTACATCAAGCCCGGCGGTGCCGGCACGCAGTTCACGCAGGCCCAGGCCCAGTGGAGCCTCGACGAGTCCGCACTTCTCTATCCCTCGGGCTCGTGGATCGAGAACGAGATGAAGAAGACGACGAAGGACGGCTTCAAGATGAAGGGCTTCGGCGAGCTGCCCCTGGACGGCAACCAGACCACGCCGAAGGGCACCCTGCGCGCCGAGGCCGGCGAGCCGTTCATCGTCCCGAAGAAGGCGAAGAACCCCGCCGGCGGCAAGGAGCTGCTGCGCACGATGCTCTCGAAGGAGTCCGCCACCGCGTTCGCCAAGAGCAAGCTGGCGCCGACCATCGTCAAGGACACCGTCCCCGCCGACGGCTTCGGATCCACGGCGCTGGTGTCGCAGTCCGAGCTGCTGGCGGCCGCCGGCGACAACGTCTTCACCATCAAGTCGACCAACCTGTACGGCATGAACTCCGACCAGCTGCCGATCTGGAACTCGTTCCTGGACGGCAAGCTGACGGTCGCAGATCTCACCAAGCAGCTTCAGGCCATCGTCGACAAGATCCGCGAGGACAGCTCCGTCAAGAAGATCGAGATCAAGTGAGCTACTCCACCGTCAGCGGTGGACCGGGGCTCGAGACGGCCGCGGTCACTGCAGCCAGGGCGGGACGGCGCAAGCCGTCCCGCCCTGGGCGGCGAAAGCTGACCTTCGACTACGTCTCGTTCCTGCTCGTCTTCTTGGGCCTGCCCCTGGCGATCTTCCTGATCTTCGTGATCTCGCCGTTCCTGCAGGCCCTGTACTACGCGATGACCAACTGGACGGGCTTCACGCCGGACATGCAGTTCATCGCGTTCGACAACTACGTCAAGCTCTTCAACGACGACATCTTCATGCGCGCGATGCTGAACAACATCGTGCTCGCGCTGATCGTCCCGCTGGTCACCATCGTCATCGCCCTGATCTTCGCCAGCATGATCACCGTCGGCGGCCCGAGCCAGGGACAGGTCCGCGGGCTGAAGGGCTCGAGCTTCTACCGAGTGATCTCCTTCTTCCCGTACGTGATCCCCGCGATCGTCATCGCGATCCTGTGGAACATGATCTACACCCCCTCCGGCGGCCTCCTGAACGGCATCCTGGGACTGTTCGGCGTCACCGACCAGCCCGCGTGGCTGGGCGACGAGCGCACGGCCATGGCCGCGACGATCTTCGTGATCGTGTGGAGCATGGTCGGGTTCTACATGATCCTGTTCATCGCCGCGATCAAGGGCATCCCCGCCGAGACCCTGGAAGCCGCCCGCATCGACGGCGCCGGCCGGTTCCGCACCGTCGTCTCGATCCTGCTGCCGCAGATGCGCGACAACGTGCAGACCGCGTACATCTACCTGGGCATCATGGCGCTGGACGCCTTCGTCTACATGGCCGGCCTGAATGCGACCGGAGGCCCGGGCAACAGCACCCTGGTCATGAGCCAGTACCTGTTCCGCACGGCCTTCGAGAAGGGCCAGTTCGGCCTGGCGACCGCGATGGGCGTCGTCCTCGCCGTCATCACGCTGCTGTTCGCTGCGCTCATCATCGGCATCTTCCGCCTCATCGGCGGCAAGGACGAAGGAGGACGCGCATGAGCACCGAAACGCGCGCTGCGATCACCATCGATCCCAGAACGAAGTCCGGCGTGCCCGAGCGCAGGGTCAAGGCGACCCCCGGCGACAAGGCGGTCGGCACCGTCTCGCACGTGGTGATGGGCATCTGGTCCCTCGTCGTGATCCTGCCGATGATCTGGACGCTGATCGGCTCGTTCAAGACCACCAAGGAGATCTTCGCCAGCCCGTTCGGGTTGCCCTCGAACTGGAACTTCGACAACTACATCAGCGCCTGGATCGACAACGCCTTCGGCCAGATGTTCCTGAACACCGTCATCGTCGTGGGCGTCTCGCTCGTGCTCGTGATGGTGCTGGGCGCCATGTGCGCGTACGTGCTGGCCAGGTTCTCGGTCCCGGGCAGCCGGGTCATCTACTACCTGATGCTGGCAGGGCTGACGTTCCCGATCTTCCTCGCCATCGTCCCCCTGTTCTTCATCCTGCAGGGGATGGGGCTGCTGAACACCCTCCCGGGCCTGATCCTCACCTACGTCGCGTTCGCGCTGCCGTTCACGGTGTTCTTCCTGTTCTCGTTCTTCAAGTCACTGCCGTACGAGATCCAGGAAGCCGCCTACGTCGACGGCGCCAGCGAGTGGCGCACGTTCTTCCAGGTGATGCTCCCGATGGCCAAGCCCGGCATGGCCGCGGTGGCGATCATGAACTTCCTGGGGCTGTGGAACCAGTTCCTGCTGCCGATCTCGCTGAACACCGACAAGAACAACTGGGTGCTGTCGCAGGGCATGGCCTCGTACGCGTCCTCGGCCGGCTACTCGCTGGACTTCGGGCAGATGTTCGCTGCGGTGATGATCACCATCATCCCGGTGCTGGTCGTCTACATCCTGTTCCAGCGCCAGCTGCAGGGATCCGTCTCCCAGGGCACCTCGAAGTAGCATCCGACGCCCGCGAATCGCCCCTCCCGCCACGCTGGCCGCGAGGGGCGATTCATGCGTTGCCGACTCGTGACCGCGCCCGAATTCTCATCCGTCCCGCAATGACCTACTCTTCTCGAATGACCACGCACGCGCCGACCCGACGACGCCGCCTGGCGCTCGCGATCGCGGGCGCGACGGCGGTCGTGCTCGCCGTCGCGCTCGGCATCACCAGGCCGTGGATGCCGCCCGTCGAGACGGCGCCGATCGCGGCCGCCGAACACGGCGGGGTCTCACCCGCGCCGCTGATCCTGCCTCAGCATCCGCGTGTTCTGGTGTTCGGCGACTCCTGGACCTATGGTTCCGCCGCCACTCCCCCGACGGACGGCTATGCGTACCGGCTGGCCGATCTCATCCACGGCACCACCGTCGTCGACGGCGTCCGCGGCAGCGGCTATCAGAAGCCCGGTCTCGACGGTCCGGACTATCCGACGCGGATCAGGGCTCTGGATGCCGGGATCGCGCCCGACCTGATCATCATCGAGGGCTCGATCAACGACCGCCGCGAGAACGCCGCGGCATACCCCGCCGCCGTCACGGCTACGTGGAACGCCATGACGGCGAAGTTCCCCGACGTCCCCGTCGTCGTGCTCGGGCCCGCACCGCAGGTGCTGCCCGTGCAGGCGGGCACGGCACGCATCGACCGCGACCTGACCAGACTGGCCGCCGCGCGCAACTGGTGGTACATCTCGCCGGTGCAGGAGCACTGGATCACACCCGGGAACTACCGCCGGGTGATCGACACCGGCGCGGGCCGCGACCATCCGACGAACGCCGGGCACGAGTATCTCGCGAAGCGAGTGCACGAGGCGCTGGAGCGCTTCAGCACGGCGCCGGTCACGGCTGCCGACGGAGCCCATCCGGATCCGGCGAAGTAGCATCCGCCGGGTACTCGACCGTGCCGTCGCGCATGACGGCCCCCGGTGTGAGCTCGGCGGGCGTGATGCGTCCCTCGGCCATGAGATGGCCCACCGGGATGCCACGGGCCAGCAAGTGATCGGCGATGATGCGGCGGTGGCAGCGCCACCAGACCGCCTCCGAGCACATCACAACCGCCTGCTGCTCCGCGCCGAGGCGGATGACCTCATCCAGCCCGCGGGCGAAGTCCGCGCCCAGGGCGTAGTCGGCGTAGTTGTGGAAGCTGCGGTTGCGCCACAGGGCATTCACCGCGTCGTCGACGTCGCGCTGGATCGGGCGTCTGCCGCTCAGCTCGGCGATGCGGTGGTAGCGGATGCCTGCGTCTGCCAGACTCGCGGCCAGCGCGTCCTGGTTGAACCAGGGGTGTCTGTTCGATCCGGGCACTCTCCGCACGTCCGCGACGAGGTCCACCCCGGCGTCGCGCAGCAGCGTCAGGAACTCGTCGAGCGGGTGCGTCGAATGCCCGACGGTCAGGATGCGCTTCTCAGTCATCGAGGAGGGTCAGCGCGGTCCCCTTGTGCGCCGCGACATGGTCGGTCCTGTCGCTCTTGATCTCGTACTGCGGGTCCTTCTCGCTGGCACGGCGCGTGTGCCCCTTGTAGTCGAAGTCCGCGGTGTGCACGGTGGTGATGTGCCCGCTCACGTGACCCGCCTCGGAGTTCCACGTGACGTGGTCCCCGACCTTGAAGCGCTCGCTCACAGCAACCCCCTTCCGATGCTCGATGTTACCGCTGCACTGAGCGCGGTCAGCGGTAGGTCTGGCCGTTGGAGCAGGTCTTCACGTCGGCAGAGGTGCCCTTGATCGAGGAGGGCAGGTCGACGACGTCTCCCGGCGTCGCGCTGGGATCCGGCGCCGGAGCAGTGCTCACCCCAGGCGAGGGCTCCTTCACGACCACTCCGTCGTGCTTGGTGTTCTGGTGCGTGATCTGCAGCTGCTTGTTCGCCGTGACCGCGTCCCACAGGACGGCCGCGTTCTGCGTGTCCGGCACCACGCGATCGGCGTTCTCCGGGTCATCGAGAACCGGGTACTGCACGAAGGTGAAGTCCGAGACCGGCACGTCCTTGATGGCCAGCGCGATCTGCGCGATCTTGACCGGGTCGGCCAGCGACGTGGAGGCCTCGACGTTGCTGAGACCGATATTGGCGAGCTTCATCACGGTGCCGACGTTGCCGAGCACCTGGCTGCTCATCAGCTTGCGCACCAGACTCGACATGTACTGCTGCTGATTGCCGATGCGCCCCAGGTCGCTGCCGTCGCCGACGCCGTGCCGCGTGCGCAGGAACTGCAGCGCCTGCAGCCCTTCCACGGTGTGGTCGCCCGCGGGGAGGTCCAGGCCGGTCTGACTGTCGATGATCGGGGTCTCCAGGCAGACGTCCACACCGCCGATGGCGTTCGTGATCTCGATGACGCCGCCGAAGGTCACCTTCGCCGCGAACTCGATGTTCTCGCCGCCGAGCAGGCTGGACACGGTCTTGGCCACGCAGTTCAGGCCGCCCTTGTCGCCGCCGTGAGCGTAGGCGACGTTCAGCATCGCCTTGCGCAGGGCCGAGTGGCTCTTGCCGTCGGCATCCGTGCAGGCGGGGATCACCATCATCATGTCGCGGGGGAAGCTGACCACCGTGACCCGTCGCGGACTGGCCGAGACGTGCATGAGCAGCGTGACGTCGTTGTTGATGCCGTCGGTGTCGGGGCCTTCGCAGCGCTGTCCGAAGAGCGCGGCGTACTTCGGCTCGCAGGTGTCCACGCCCGTGAGCAGGATGTCGAACCCGCCCTTGTACGCCGCGATGTCCGGGGGCAGCTCCTTGCCTCCGTCGATCTCCACCGAGTTCGACTTGACGGTGTTGAACAGACCGCCGACGACGAATGCAGCGACCGCGATGCCGCTGACCAGCACCACAGACACCGCGATGCCGATCAGCTTCAGCAGCTGCCCTGCCGCGGTCGGCGTGCGCAGCCGGGCGTGTCGCGCGACGAGTTCGTCTCGTCTGCCCGGAGTCCTCACGCGGTGCCCCTTCGTCGCGGATCCGTGGGCCCCACGAGGTGCAGCCGACGGTCGGTTCGATGGAAACGCGAGACGCCGCCCCTCGGGGACGGCGTCTCGTGTTCGTGCCCCCGACAGGAATCGAACCTGCGACCTACGGTACCGGAAACCGGCGCTCTATCCGCTGAGCTACGGAGGCGAACCCGTCGAGCCTATCAGTTTCGGATGCCCCGTCACGCCCAGCCGAGTGCCAGCGCGACCACCGCCAGCAGCGGCAGCGCACCCTGCATCACTGCGGCGCGCAGCTTCGAAAGATCCGCGATCACCAGCACCAGCGCGGCGGCCAGCATCATGCCGGTCCCGGCCAGGGCGAGCGTCATGCCGGCGGTGCTGAAGCCGGAGATCACGAGGACCACTCCCAGGAATGCGGCGAGCGCGAGGAACAGGTTGTAGAAGCCCTGATTGAAGGCCAGCTGCTTCATGGTCTCGGCATCCGCCTCGCTGCGCACGCCGAATATCCGACGGGTGGCGGGCTGCGTCCATCGGACGGACTCCAGCACGAAGATGAACACGTGGAACGCGCCGGCGAGGGCGGCGAGGATGAGGCCTGCGATCAGCATCCGTCAGCCCCTGGCCACGCGACGGTAGGCGAGGTCGCGGATGTCCCGGCCCTTGGCGATGCCCTTGCGCTCGAAGGCCGTCATGACGCGTCCTTCGAAGCGGTCGGCCCACTCGCCGTCGAACGCGCGCTCGAACTCGGGCGCCTCGTCGAGCACCTCGCGCATCTGCAGCGCGTAGTCCTCCCAGTCGGTCGCGAGCCGCAGCAGCCCGCCGTCCCGGATCGCCCGCGCCGCGGTCTGCGGGAATCCGAGTCGCACCAGGCGGCGCTTCGTGTGGCGCTTCTTGTGCCACGGGTCGGGGAAGAAGATCCACACCTCGGATGCCGATCCCTCGGGCAGCAGAGTGGAAAGCACCTCCGGGGCATTGGCCTCGACGAGCCGCAGGTTGCGGGCGCCGGCCTTGTCCGCATCCAGCATGGTGCGCGCGAGCCCCGCGCGGAACACCTCGACGGCCAGGAAGTCGACCTCCGGCCTGGTCGACGCCGCCGCGACGATCGCGTGCCCCTGCCCCGAGCCGATCTCGACGATCAGCGGCGCGGTGCGCCCGTAGACGGATGCCGGCTCGAGGCGAGCATCCGGATGCACCGACGTGAAGGCGACGGACCGCGGGACGTCGAACAGATAGAACGGGGCGAGCTCTTCGAACGCCCTCTCCTGCGCCTCGGACATGCGCCCGCTGCGGCGCACGAACGAGACGGGCTCTTCGCGGAAGGTGAGGGGTTCGGGCATCCCCCCAGAATATCCGCGCGACCGACCACTCATGCGGTGGGCTCCGTGACGAAGTCGATGAGCTCCTCGACGCGCCCCAGCAGCGACGGCTCCAGGTCGCGGAAGGTGGTCACGCGGGAGAGGATGCGCTGCCAGGCCCGCGCGATGTCGGCCTGGTCCTCGGCGGGCCAGCCGAAGGCCCGGCAGATGCCGACCTTCCATTCCGTGCCGCGCGGGATCTGCGGCCAGGCGCGGATGCCCATCGCCGCCGGCGTCACGCACTGCCAGACGTCGATGTACGGGTGACCCACGACCTTCAGGTGCCTCCCGTGCGGTCCCCGCAGGATCTGCTCGACGAGCCTGGTCTCCTTGGAGCCCGGCACGAGGTGGTCGACCAGCACGCCATAGCGGCGGGTCGCGTTCGGCGGCGCCTGCGTGAGGAGGTCCTCCAGCAGGTCGACGCCCTGCAGGTACTCCACCACGACGCCCTCCACCCGCAGGTCGGCGCCCCACACCTTCTCGACGAGCTCGGCGTCGTGCCGGCCCTCGACGAGGATGCGGCTGGGCAGTGCGACCTTGGCGCGGTCGTCCTCGACGACGAAGGATCCGGATGCCGTGCGGCGCTGTCCCCGCGGTGCGGCCGCAGGCACAACGAGGCGCACCGGTCTGCCCTCCACGAGGAAACCACCGCCCATCGGGAAGCTGCGCCGGCGGCCCTTCCAGTCCTCCAGCTCGACCATCCCGGCCTGCACGCGCGTGATCGCGCCGCAGTAGCCGTCGTCGGCCACCTCGACGACGAGATCCTTCACGGCGGGCACGTCGCTCGCCTTCGCGAAGCCGCGCTCGCGCCACCCTGCCGCGAGCACGTCGCTGCCGTACCTGTCGTCCATGCCCTCCAGCGTATGCGGCTCCGCTGCAGGCGAACGGGCAGCACCCGACGGATGCTGTCGCGTGTCGGCCGCTTTGCATAGACTCGTCCCAGGTGCACAGCTGCCGGTTTGGGGGGACGTATGAGACATCGGTGGCCGGCGCTGGCCGCGATCATCCTGGGTGCGCTCCTCGGCGGCTTCTCGCTGAGCGCGGCATCCGCGACAGACCCGGGGCCCCTGACCGGATCGGGGAACGTCAGCGACGTCAGCGGCGTGCTCTCCCCCACGCAGCTGTCCGCGGCCGATGCGCGACTCAGCCGGCTCGCGAAGGACACCGGGGCAGATGTGTTCGTCGTCTTCGTGCCGCAGTTCACCGGCGCAGCCGACGAGAAGGACTGGGTCACGCGCACCGCCCACGGCAACGGGTTCAACGACCACCAGTACCTCATCGGCATCGCGACCGAGGGGCGGATGTTCGCCATGGCCGGGTCGGCGCAGGGCGGGCCGATCCCCGAGGCCGAGCGGTCCCAGGTCACCGACGCGATGCTCCCCGCGCTCAAGAACAGCGACTGGGCCGGATCCATCGACGCCGCTGCCGCGCAGGTGCAGGAGATGCTGGTCGACGGCCCGGCACGCGCCGCGCAGGGCTGGACGGTGTTCGGCATCATCGTGCTGCTGGCCGCGGTCGTCGTCGTGATCGTGCTGCTGGTCCGGCGCGCGCGCAAGCGCGCCGCCGAAGCGGCCAAGCGGCAGGCGCAGATCGCGGAGCTCGCTCGGCAGGCGTCCATCGCCCTGGTGCGCACCGACGACGTCGTGCGCTCCAGCGAGCAGGAGATGGAGTACGCCCGCGCCCAGTTCGGCGACGATGCGATCGGCGATTTCGTCGCAGCGCTGACGGCCGCGCGCGGCCACCTCGACGAAGCCTTCTCGCTGCAGCAGAAGCTCGACGACGAGATCCCCGACACCGACCAGCAGAAGGTGGAGTGGTACGACCGCATCGTGCAGCTGTGCACGACCTCGACCCAGACGCTCGAGGAGCGCAAGGCCGAGTTCGACGAGTTGCGCAAGCTCGAGCAGGACGCCCCCGCGGCGCTGGAGAACGTGCGCAAGCTGCGCACCGCGGCATCCGCCGAGATCGACCGCGCCGAGAAGATCCTCGCCTCGTTGGCCACGACGTACTCCCCCGACGCGTACTCGGCCGTGGCCGACAACGCCACTCAGGCGCGATCGCGCATCTCCTTCACGGATGCGCAGGTGCAGGCGGCACAGCAGTCGCTCGACGGCGGGCGCAGCGGCGATGCGGCTGTCGCCATCCGTGCGGCCGAGGGCGCCGTGCAGCAGGCGACGCAGCTCGAGGATGCCGTGGAGAAGCTGCAGAACGATCTGAGGGCCGCGAGCGAGCACGCTGCTGCGCTGATCACCGAGCTGGGCGGCGACATCCAGACCGCACAGTCGCTGCCGGACCCCGAGGGCCGCGTCGCCCAAGCCGTCGCCGCTGCGCAGCGGGGCGTTCAGCAGGCCCAGGCATTCCTCGGTGTCTCCGGTGGCAACCCGATCGCCGCGCTCCGGGTGCTCGACGCCGCGAACAGCTCCATCGATTCGATCATCCAGACCGCGCGCGACGAGCAGCAGAAGATCGACCGCGCACGCGGCGCCCTCGCCGGTGCGCTCCGGCGGGCTGACGCGCAGATCTCGGCCGCGGAGAACTTCATCCTGAACCGCCGCGGTGGAGTCGATTCCACCGCGCGGACCAGGCTGTCCCAAGCGCAGGGAAACCAGCGCGAGGCATACCGCGTCGCAGGCTCCGACCCCGTCCGCGCACTCTCCCTGACCCAGTCGGCAGACCAGCTCGCGGCCCAGGCGCTGCAGGCGGCTCAGAACGACCTCGGCGGTTGGGGTGGCGGGGGCAGTGGCGGCAACGACACCCTCGGCGCCCTGCTCGGCGGAATCCTCATCGGTCAGGCCGGAAGCAGCCACGGCGGCGGAGGCGGGATCTTCGGCGGCGGAGGCGGTGGCGGGATGTTCGGCGGAGGCAGCAGCGGCACCAGCGGCGGATTCTTCGGCGGAGGCGGAGGCGGGGGATTCTCCGTCGGCGGCTTCGGCGGAGGCGGAGGCGGTTTCTCCGGCACCAGCGGCGGTCACTTCTGATGGCGTCCGATCCTGACCCCGGTCCATCAGCCCGAGCACTAGCCTGACCAGACACGTACACGGCAAGACAACCATCCGAGAAGAAAAAGGAACCACACCATGGCCAAGGAATCCATCTTCGGACGCATCTCCACGCTCCTCCGCGCCAACATCAACGCGCTCCTCGACCAGGCCGAGGACCCGCAGAAGATGATCGACCAGCTGGTCCGCGACTACACCAACAACATCGCCGATGCCGAGTCCGCGATCGCCGAGACCATCGGCAACCTGCGCCTGCTCGAGCGCGACCACGAGGAGGACGTGCAGGCTGCAGCGGACTGGGGCAACAAGGCCCTGGCCGCCAGCCGCAAGGCCGACGAGTTCCGCGGCGCCGGCAACACGGCGGATGCCGACAAGTTCGACAACCTCGCCAAGATCGCCCTGCAGCGCCAGATCAGCTCGGAGCGCGAGGCGAAGACGTCGGAGCCGCAGATCGCATCGCAGACCGAGATCGTCGACAAGCTGAAGAGCGGCCTGAACGGCATGAAGGACAAGCTCGGCGAGCTGAAGACCAAGCGCAGCGAGCTGCTGGCCCGTGCCAAGGTCGCCGAGGCGCAGACCAAGGTGCAGGACGCGATCGGGTCGATCAACGTGCTCGACCCCACCAGCGAGCTGGGCCGGTTCGAGGACAAGATCCGCCGCCAGGAGGCCATCGCCCAGGGCAAGGCCGAGATCGCCGCGTCGTCACTGGACGCGCAGTTCGAGAGCCTGGACGACCTCGGCGAGCTCACCGAGGTCGAGGCCCGGCTTGCCGAGCTCAAGGCCGGCAAGCCGCAGGCCGCCATCGAAGCAGAGTGATCGGGCGGGCGG
>NZ_JBASAK010000082.1:0-2146 GCF_049650565.1 Microbacterium sp. | reverse complement strand
GCGGCTACGCCGTCGGCGAGCGGGTCGCGATCGGCGACACCCGCGGCACGTATGCGACGGCGCTGGCCGTGCCGGTCGGCAATATCACCCGGCTGCTGGACGGCGTCACCTCCGCCGAAGGCGCGGCCCTCGCGATTCCTGTCGGAACCGCCTATCAGTCACTGCGCTCGCTGGGCGTCCGCAAGGGCGACACACTGCTGATCCACGCCGGTTCCGGTGCCGTCGGGCAGGCCGCCGTGCAGTTCGCGGTGCTGTGGGGCGCGACGGTCATCGCGACGGCGAGCCCCGCGCGCCATGACCAGCTGCGTGCGCTGGGCGCGATCCCCGTCGCCTACGGCGAGGGCCTCACCGACCGTGTGCGCGACGCCGCCCCGCAGGGCGTGACCGTCGCGCTGGACTGCGCGGGCACCGACGAGGCCATTCAGACGTCGCTGGACCTGGTCACAGGCCGAGACCGCATCGCGACCATCGTGCGGGGTCCGGATGCTGCGCAGCTGGGCATCCAGGCGTATTCCGGCGGGAATCCCGTACCCCTCACGGAGCAGCAGATGGCCTGGCGTCACGAGGCCGTCGGCGTGGCCATCAATCTCATCGAGGCCGGTGACTTCCAGGTGGAGCTCGGCCCCGAGCTGCCGCTGGCCGAAGCCGCCCACGCCCACGAGCTTATCGAGCAGCACGCCGCCACGGGAAAGATCGTGCTGATCCCCTGATCACCTTTCAGGCGGCGGCGCGCGCCTCGTCCCGCCGCCGGGCGCCCTCCCTCAGCAGAGGGATGAGCTCCTCCCCCCAGTCGCGCACATCGTCGAGCGGGTCGAAGCCGCGGATGAGGAAGCGCGTCACGCCCCGGTCGTAGTACTTCAGCAGTGCCTCGGCGACCTGCGCCGGAGTGCCGACCGGCGCCGTGGAATTACCGGCGGGGCCCATCAGCCGGGTGATGCCCAGCCACAGCCGCTCGTCATGCACATCGCCGCGCTGGGCGTGCTGCTGCAGCAGGTCCGCCGACACCGAGTGCTGCTCCGTGCTGCGGGGCCGGGCGAACCGCAGCGTCTCCCCTGTGGCGGAGCGCGCCTTCAGCTCGGCGGCCTCCGCGTAGATGCGATCCGCCTTCGCCCACGCCTCCTCCTCCGTGTCCGCAATGATCGGCCGCGTGGACAGGCTGAAGTCGATGTGGCGGCCGACCTTGGCAGCCGCCGCCCTGATCACGCGGATGTGCTCGGCGACGTCCGCGAGAGGTTCGCCGAACAGCATGTACACGTCCGCGCCCTTCGCCCCCACCTCCACCGCATCGCCGGACAGGCCGCCGAAGAAGATCGGGATGCCGGCGTCGGTCGCGGGCTTCACCGATGAGTACGCCCCTTCGACGCGATAGAACTCGCCGTCGTGATCGAAGGGCTCGCTCGACGTGAGCGTCCGACGCAGCACGTCGATGAACTCCCCGGTGCGACGGTACCTGTCGGCCTTCTGGCTGAAGTCGCCGTCGCGGCGCTGATCAGCCTCGCTGCCGCCGGAGATGTGATGGATCGCGACGCGTCCCCCGCCCGTGAGGTGGTCCAGGGTGGCGAGCTTGCGCGCCACGAGCGTGGGCGCGACGAACCCGGGACGATGCGCAATGAGCACCTTCAGCCGCTGCGTGGCGTGCAGTGCGGCGGCGGCGACAGCGAAGCCGTCCGGCGAGCTGGCGCTGTAGCCGATGAGGACACGATCGAACCCGGCATCCTCATGGGCACGTGAGAATTCCCTCACATACGTCGGATCGATGACGGGACCTGTCACGGTCTTCGTCTCCGAGCCCGCAGTCGTGGCGATCATTCCGAGCAGTTCGATGGGCATGTCAGCTCCTTGCAGGTGTCGATGAATGGTGAAGGTCGATCACGGGGACCGAGTCAATGAGGCGACGCGTGTACGGATGCTGCGGTGCCGCGACCACCCGCGATGCGGGTCCGTCCTCGACGATGCGTCCGTGATGCAGCACGACCAATCGGTCGCTCATAGCGGCGAGCGAGCCGATGTCATGCGAGATGACCAGCATCGCCAGCTCGTCCCCGCGGTCGCGGCTCAGAGCGATGAGAGCCTGCACGACGCGGTCGCGGCTGGCCGCGTCCAGGGCGCTGACTGGCTCGTCGAGCACGAGCAGGCGGGGCTGCAC
>NZ_JBASAK010000081.1:0-13169 GCF_049650565.1 Microbacterium sp. | reverse complement strand
GCGCCCGCCGAGGCCGACAGCCCTTCAGCAGGCTCAGCGACCCAGGCTGCCGAGACCGACGCTTCACTTCGACTCGCTGACGCTCGCTCAGGCTCAGCGACCCGGGCTGCCGAGGCCGAGACGGGCTCGGCGCCCCGGGGAACGACGGCCGTCGCCGTGTTCGGGGATCTCTCCGTACCGCTGACCGTCGTGCAGAGTGTCTGGAACGGCACCGCACCGCGGCACATCCCCGCCCCGGAGAAGGCGCCGTCGCGGTTCCGTCCGGGCTGGCCGCAGGCCATCGGCGGGCTGCTCGGCCTGGCCGCCCTGGGACTGCTGGCTGTCTCGGGCGTGTTCCTCGTGCGCGCCTTCCTCAGCACGCCGTTCATGCAGGACTTCCTCACCACCTACCCCGGCGAATACCACGTCGACGTCGCGCCCGGCTTCGCGCCGTGGGTGGGCTGGCAGCACTTCTTCAACATGTTCCTGATGGTGCTGATCATCCGCTCGGGCCTGCGCGTGCGCACCGAGAAGCGGCCGACGGCGTTCTGGACCCCGCGCGGCAAGGCCAAGGGCAAGATCAGCCTGACGCTGTGGTTCCACCAGTCGCTGGACCTGCTGTGGATGGTCAACGGCGTGATCTTCGTGGTGCTGCTGTTCTCGACCGGCCATTGGCTGCGCCTGGTGCCCACCAGCTGGGAGGTCTTCCCGAACGCGCTGTCGGCGGGCTTGCAGTACGTGTCGTTCGACTGGCCGACCGACAACGGGTGGGTGAACTACAACAGCCTGCAGCAGCTGGCCTACTTCACCACGGTGTTCCTCGCGGCCCCGCTGGCGGCGATCACCGGGTTCCGGATGTCGGGACTGTGGCCCAAGAAGGCCGAGAAGCTGTCTGCGGCGTATCCGATCGAGTGGGCGCGCGCGCTGCACTTCCCGACCATGCTGTACTTCGTGGCGTTCATCATCGTGCACGTCGCGCTGGTGTTCCTCACCGGCGCGCTGCGCAACCTCAACCACATGTTCGCCGGCCAGGGCTCCGTGGACGGCATGGAGTACGCCGCCAACTGGACTGGCTTCGGGGTGTTCGTGCTGGCGATCCTCGTGATCGCCGGGGCCTGGTTCGCCGCGCGTCCGCTGGTGCTCGCGCCGATCGCGAAGCTGTTCGGTCAGGTCTCCGGGCGCTGACCCTCGCCGCCCCTGCTGGTCGTCTTCGCCCCTGCTCAGCTCCGTCGCTGAGCAGGGGCGGTGTCGCTGAGCAGGGGCGGTGTCGCTGAACGACCCGGCGCTGCGGGCGACGTGCAGGGCCGCCGTCAGAGGCGAGGATCTCGCGCGGCACGACCCCGCGCAGCCCGGGCAAGCGCATCCGACTTTCCGGCACCCGCAAGAACCACGGAAATTGAGCCGTCACAGGCCTGCCTTCCTCTCGAGCTCGGACACCCGGTCAGTAGTCTGAGCGAAACGTGAATCCGGCGCCGACGCCGGACGGAAGGATCGCGATGACGCAGATCGGAATCGTGCAGGAGGGGCCCGAGGAGGCCCGCGTGGCCGCCACCCCGGTCACCGTGCAGAGCCTGCAGAAGCTCGGATACGAGGTGGTGGTCGAGCAGGGCGCGGGTGCGCGCTCCTCCTACCCCGACGGGGACTACGAGAAGGCGGGCGCGCGGATCGTCCCCGCAGCGGATGCGTGGGCGGCATCCGTCGTGCTCAAGGTGAACCCGCCGACGGATGCCGAGATCGCCCGACTCTCCGACGGCGCGACGCTGGTCGCGCTGCTCTCGCCGGCCCTGCGCCCGGATCTCGTCGAGGCTCTCGCGCAGCGCGGCATCACCGCCCTCGCGCTGGATGCCGTCCCGCGCATCTCCCGCGCGCAGTCCATGGACGTGCTCAGCTCGATGGCCAACATCGCCGGCTACCGCGCCGTGGTCGAGGCGGCAAACGAGTTCGGGCGGTTCTTCACCGGCCAGGTCACCGCGGCGGGCAAGGTGCCGCCCGCGAAGGTGCTGGTCGCCGGCGCGGGCGTTGCCGGACTCGCCGCCATCGGTGCGGCTTCCAGCCTGGGCGCCATCGTGCGCGCCACCGACCCGCGCGCCGAGGTCGCCGATCAGGTGCGCTCTGTCGGCGGCACCTACCTGCCCGTCGACGTGGTCGTGGAGAAGTCCACCGACGGCTATGCCAAGGCCACCAGCGAGGACTACGACCGCCGCGCCGCCGAGATCTACAGCGAGCAGGCCGCCGACGTCGACATCATCATCACCACGGCCCTCATCCCCGGCCGCGCGGCGCCGAGGCTGATCACGGCATCCGACGTCGCCGCGATGAAGCCGGGCAGCGTGATCGTCGACATGGCCGCCGCCCAGGGCGGCAACGTCGAAGGGTCGGTGGCGGGGGAGCGCACGGTCAGCGAAGGCGGCGTGATCATCCTCGGCTACACCGACCTGGCCTCGCGGCTCGCCGCACAGGCATCCCAGCTCTACGGCACCAACGTCGCCAACCTCATAGCTCTCCTCACCCCGGGCAAGGACGGGATGCTGACCATCGACTTCGACGACGTCGTGCAGCGCTCGGTCACCGTGGTCCGCGATGGTGCGGTCACCTGGCCGCCACCGCCCGTGCAGGTGGCCGCGGCACCGGCCCCTTCGACAGGCTCAGGGACCCAGGCGGCACCGCGACCGGCGTCGAAGGCCGAGAAGATGTCGGCGGGGAAGAGGATCGGACTGATCGTGGCGGGCATCGCCGCGCTGCTCCTGGTGAACCTGTTCGCGCCCGACCCGCTGCCGCAGCACTTCACCGTGCTCATGCTCGCGGTCGTGATCGGCTTCTACGTGATCGGCAAGGTGCACCACGCGCTGCACACGCCGCTGATGTCGGTCACCAACGCGATCTCCGGTGTGATCATCGTGGGCGCCATGCTGCAGATCACCGACGCCAACCCCGTCGTTCAGGTGATCGCGGCGGCGGCCGTGCTGGTGGCCAGCATCAACATCTTCGGAGGCTTCGCCGTGACCCGCCGAATGCTCAGCATGTTCGTGAAGGGCGGCCAGAAGTGACCGTCGACGCCATCGCCGGGGCCGCGTACATCGTCGCCGCCCTGCTGTTCATCATGAGCCTCGCCGGCCTCAGCCGCCACGAGTCCGCCCGCGCGGGCGTCGTCTACGGCATCGTCGGCATGATCCTCGCCCTGGGATCCACCCTCGCCCTCACCGTCGCGGATGCCTGGGGCGGCTCGGGCGCCGCGCTGGGACTGTCGATGATGGCCGTCGGCGTGCTGGTCGGCGCTGCCATCGGACTCTGGAAGGCGCGCGTCGTGCAGATGACCGCGATGCCCGAGCTGATCGCCATGCTGCACAGCTTCGTGGGAATCGCGGCCGTGCTGGTGGGCTGGAACGGCTACCTCACGCACGAGCCGATCTCCGCGAGCCTGCTGGGCATCCACAACGCCGAGGTGTTCATCGGCATCTTCATCGGGGGCGTGACCTTCACCGGGTCGATCGTCGCGAACCTCAAGCTGTCGGGCCGGATGTCGTCTCGCCCGCTCATGCTTCCGGGCAAGAACGCCCTCAACATCGGCGCGCTGGTCGTGTTCCTCGGGCTGACCGTGTGGTTCGTCGCCGACCAGCAGCTCTGGATGCTGATCGTCGTGACGCTGCTGTCGTTCGCGCTGGGCTGGCACCTGGTGGCCTCCATCGGCGGCGGTGACATGCCCGTGGTCGTCTCGATGCTCAACAGCTACTCCGGCTGGGCGGCGGCCGCGGCCGGCTTCCTGCTGAACAACGACCTGCTGATCGTCACCGGCGCGCTGGTGGGCTCTTCGGGTGCGTACCTGTCGTACATCATGTGCAAGGCCATGAACCGGTCGTTCCTGTCGGTGATCGCCGGTGGGTTCGGCATCGCAGCGCCCTCCTCGAAGGACGGTGAGGAGCACGGCGAGCATCGCGAGATCACCGCGCAGGGCGCGGCCGCCATGCTCACGGGCGCCTCCCGCGTGATCATCACGCCGGGTTACGGAATGGCCGTCGCGCAGGCGCAGTACCCGGTGGCCGACCTGGTCGCCAGGCTGCGGGATCGCGGCGTGGAGGTTCGCTTCGGCATCCATCCGGTCGCCGGGCGCCTGCCCGGGCACATGAACGTGCTGCTGGCCGAGGCGAAGGTGCCGTACGACATCGTGCTGGGCATGGACGAGATCAACGACGACTTCGCCTCCACGGCGGTCGTGCTGGTGATCGGCGCCAACGACACCGTCAACCCGGCAGCCGCGGAGGACCCGGGCAGCCCCATCGCCGGGATGCCCGTGCTGCGGGTGTGGGAGGCCGAGAACGTGATCGTGTTCAAGCGCTCCATGGCCACCGGCTATGCGGGCGTGCAGAACCCGCTGTTCTTCCGCGAGAACGCGCAGATGCTGTTCGGCGACGCCAAGGAGAAGGTCGAGGAGATCATCCACGCGCTGTGAACCGGAGCCGGATGCGGTTCGCCGAGACCCCGGAGAACAGCCGACGCCCCGTGTTGCGGACTCCCGCAACACGGGGTGTCGGCGTCAACACAGGGTGTCGGCGGAGAAGAAGCAGGAGGTCAGCGCACGAAGCGGACCTCGGTGAGGGTCTCGCCGAGGAACGGCTCGGTGTGGGTTGCGCCATCGCGGCGGAAGCCGTTGCGCTCGTAGAAGCGGTGCGCGCGGGGGTTGTCCTCGGCCACCCACAGGTACAGCGACTCGTCCTTCTCGACGGCAGCGTCGAACAGCTTCTGGCCGGTGCCGGTGCCGTGCCACGCCTCGAGCAGGTAGATGAAGTACAGCTCGCGCAACGACGGGGCGTCCTTGTCGCGGGCGGGGCCGGAGCCGACGAAGCCGATGATCTCGCCGTCGACGAGGGCGGCGCTCATGTGGAAGTCGTCGCCCTGGCGGGCCCAGTTCACCCACAGCTCCGCGAGGCGTTTGGGGGAGATCCGCTCGAGGGCGGCCTTGCTGACCAGGTGGTCGTAGGTCTCGTGCCAGCTCTGTGCGTGCACGCGACCCAGGGCCTCCGCATCCACATCGCGGACCGGACGGACGATGATCTCGGGCTGGGCTTCGGCGCTCATGTCGCGACTCTACGCGCGCGGTCGCAAGAGGTGAAATCGACCGGTAATGCACGAGAGGAGTTGTAGCAGATGCCCAACGAACTTGGGTGATCCATCGCGGATCACTACTATCAGCGGTTGTGAACGTGATCTGGCGCACCCTTCTGGTCATTCTGCGAGCCCGGCTGCGCGTGCGCCGCGGCCGTACTCTCGAGGCCTCTGAGATCGGCCGCATCCGCCTGACCACGCTGCCGACGGACCTCGACATCCTGCGCCACATGAACAACGGCCGCTACCTGTCGCTGTTCGACCTGGGCCGCTGGGATCTGCTGATCCGCACGGGCCTGTTCGACATCATGAAGGAGCGCGGCTGGTACGCCGTCGTCTCCAGCGAGACGATCACCTTCCGCAAGTCGCTGCAGCTCTGGCAGCGGTTCGACATCGAGTCGCGCATGGTCGGCCACGACGAGCGGGCCGTGTTCATGGAGCACCGCGCGGTGGTCGACGGCGAGGTCTACGCCCGCGTCATCGTGCGGGCCAGGATGATGCGCTTCAGCGGCGGGACGGTCGGCCACGACGAGCTGTTCGCCGCCGTGGGCGTACCGACCGGGATGCCCGACGTCGACGACTGGATCCACGAGTGGGCGTCGGCGTCAGCGCTGCCGTCCACGCGCACCGCTGCGCCCAGCGTGTGGGAGTGACCGGCGCCGCGCGCGTGCCCCCGCTCGCCTAAGCTGGGAGCCACGCAGAGGGGGACAGCATGTCGTACGAATCGCCGAACTCGGGGGACCAGCCGGGCTACCAGCCGCCGGCCTATCAGCCGCCTGCGCCTCCGCACGCCCCCTCGTACCAGCCTCCGCCCGCCCAGCCCTACGGCCAGCAGCCCGCCCAGCCCTACGGCCAGCCGTCTCCATACGCGCAGCCGTCCCCGTACGCGCAGCCGTCTCCGTACGCGCAGCCGTCTGCACCGCAGAACCCGCCGTACGCCTCGTACCCGCAGCCCGGCTACAACCCGCAGGGATACCCGGTCGCCTCATATCCGGGCTACGGCACAGCCCCCGCGTCGGGACCGGGAGTCGGGGGCCTCGCGATCGCCGCGATCATCGTGTCGGCCGTCGCGTTCCTGGGTGGCTGGATCCCGTTCCTCGGACTGATCATCGCCATCGCCGGCCTGGTGCTGAGCATCCTCGCCATCCGAAGCGGACGGGGGAAGGGACTCGGCATCACCGGTGTCGTGCTGTCGTCGCTGGCGCTGCTCACCGGCATCTTCTGGATCGTCTTCCTGTTCGGCCTCTCGGCGAGCGACTTCGGCAGCGATACCTATGGAGCCGCAGCCGTCGCTCTGGGACTTCTCACGACGGTGTGAACCCGTGAATCCGAACACCGCGCAGCAGTGAAGACGATCCTCGCCTCGACCGGGCGCAGCCTGGTGCGACACTGGCCGGCCATGCTCGCGTGGTATCTGGCAGGCATTGCCGTGCACTACGCCATCGTGCAGGTCTCGGGCATCGTGGGCGCGCACTCCGCCACCCTCGGCATGCTGATCCTCCCGGTCGCGATCCTCGCCCGGCTGATCAGCTACGTCGCCATGTTCCTGGTGCTGCGCGATGGTCTGCGCGAGCTGAACGACATCGCCCCGCTGCCGGAGTCGCCCGCCGAGCGCCGCAAGACCTTCCTGTCGGCGCTGCTGGCCGGCATCCTGCCCTTCTTCGCCGTCTACTGGGGTCAGGGCCTGCTGGGCGAGGATGTCACCGCGTACGCCTCGCGCTCTCTGGTGGAGCGCTCGAGCCTGGGATGGGAGGCGCTGGCGAAGAACCAGCCCATGCTGGAGAACACCGACAGCGTCACCGACCTGCCGCTGAGCGTGTGGACCGTGCTGATCATCGCGATCGCGTTCGCCGCGCGCTGGGCGTGGACGAAGTGGCAGCAGCGCATCCCCGCCTGGGTGTCGCCCGTCGCGGTGTACCTCGAGGTCGTCTGGGTGTTCTTCTCTGTGATCGTGATCGGCAACATCACCGACACCATCAGCGGCTGGGTGGACACCCGCGCCGCCACCGTGTGGTTCGAGCAGGTTCGCGCGAACGTGCTGGATGCCATCGCCCCCGTGCAGTGGGCGTGGGACGGCGTCGGCTGGCTGATCGGGCAGTCCGGGCCCATCCTGCTGGCTCCGCTGGCCTGGCTGACGGTCGGCGGCGTGGTCTACGGCCAGGCCATCGTGGCCGAGAAGCTGCGCATCGAGAACGAGATGCTCGCCAGCATCCGCCAGCACGCGGCCATCGTGCCCAACCCGCTGATGCGCCGCCTGAAGGATCTCGGGGATGAGCTGGGCTCGCGCTTCGTGCCGATCGGCCGGGCGCTGCTGCTGATGTGGCGGGCGGGCCCCGTGCTGATCGCCTCATACGCGCTGACGTACGTCGCGGTGAAGACGCTGCAGACATACCTGGACTTCGGGGTCACCCGTCTGGTCGGCCCGCACGACCAGATCTTCTGGAGCATCGCCACGCCGCTGGTCTCACTGGTTCCGCTGCTGCTCATCGAACCGCTGCGCGTATCGGTGATTGCCGGTGCGTACGACGCGACGCTGGGCAGGCTGCGCAAGCGGCAGCAGGAGAAGGCGGATGCCGGGATCGAGACGCAGGCCGAGGCGGATGTGCGAGCCGTGGCGGATGCCGCCGGCGCGCTCCCGGATGCCGTGCTCGAGGCGGGCAGGAAGCCGAAGACCATCGGCGGTCAGGGGTTGAGAGAGAACCTCACGAACCGTCCGTCGCCGGCGGGATCCACGTCGAGCCAGAACGGGCCGTCCACGTCGTCGGGGACGACGAAGCCGACGACCATCGAATAGGGCTTCACGGATGCCGGATCCGCAGGGTCCGCGAGGTCGTTGACGCAGCGCTCGGGCTCGTCGCTGGAGGAGGGGATGCCGACTTCGGAGCGCAGCGGCGCCCACTCGCGGCCGGTGCCCTGCTGGACCAGCAGCGGTGAATCGCAGGTGACGGCCCTGCCGTCGGGTTTCACCGGGACGGATGCGATCAGCAGGCGCGTGCCCGCGGGCATGTCCAGTCCGCTGGTGTCCTCGGCCTCGCCGCTCTTCAGCGGACCCCAGGTCGCGCCGCCGAGCTCGATCGTGCCGTCCTCCGGCACCTGCACGGCCGTGACCTTGCGCGCGCCGTATCCGTAGTACGAGTACCACTCGTTCCACCACACGCCGACGCCGATCAGCGGCACCAGCACCAGCAGCGCGACGAGCGCCAGGCGGTTGGCGCGCCACCATCCGGGCCGGCGGGCCGGCGGGGTGCGCTCGGCGTGGGCGATGGGCCGGAGCGGCGTGGGGATGGTCATCGGTCGGCCCAGCCCGTCTCCGGGAGGTTCACGGCGTTCTCCACCGGGATCGCGGCGAGGTCGATCAGCAGCTCGATGACGCCGTTGTCGGCGACGGTGGAGGCGTTGGCCAGCCGCAGCACGGCCGTGCCCTTGAGCGCATCGGCGGGCAGTTCGAACGCCACGGCGCCGTGGCGCATCACCCCCGGCACCAGCGCGCCGGTGCGGAACATCGTCTGACCGCGCTCGGTGGCGCGGAACGTGCGGTCGTCGATGGTGAGCTCGGCGACTCCCAGCAGCGATCCGTACTGGGAGTCGACGGCCTCGGCATCCAGCTCCACGACCAGCCAGGAGCCCTCGGCCGTCCACCCTCTCGGATCGGTGATGCTGCGTGCCGCGCGCACATCGGTGACCTTCGCGGTGAGGTTGCCCGCGGTGGCCGTGCCACCCACGGTCGTGGCAGTGACGAAGGGCGCTTCGGGTGCCGAGTCCGGCAGTGCGACGGCGTTCACCACCCACGCGCCGGCCAGCAGCGCGGCGGTCAGCGCCCAGGGGAGCGCCCGCCTCGCCCAGGGCGTGCGGGTCGCCTCTGCAAGGGGTGCGTCTGCGCTCGTGGTCACGGCGTGCTCCCGTCGTCTGCGGGAGCGACCTCGACCACCGGCGCGGTCAGCGTGGCGCCCACGACGATGTCGCTCCAGTAATCCTGGCCCTTCAGCACGCTGGTGCCGACGAAGTGCGTGGAGTCCGGCAGGCTCAACCGGAGCTCGTCGCCGTCGTGCAACTCGCCGGAACGGACGACCCAGGCCAGCACCAGCTGCGCGGGCACGTCGGGCTGCAGCGTGGTTCCGCCGCTCCCGTCGGCGCGGGAGATGGTCGGCGTGCCCTGGATGCCTTTCACGCGGATGCCGGCGACGGCCTCCGCGGCCGACGCCGAGCGCGCTGCGTGGAAGGTGTTGGTCGCCTCGAGGGTGATGGCGAGCACCTTCTCGCCCTGCTCCTCCTTCGGGAAGACCATCGCGTTGCCGCGGTCGGTGCGCAGTTCGACGCTCTGCACGGTCAGGGTCAGGTCGCTGCCGGAGTACTGCTCGCCGACCGCCACCGTGGGCGCCGGGGCGACCGCGGCGTCGGCCAGGCCTCCGAAGCCCGCGGTGGCGGCCAGGAGGAGCGCGCCGCCGGCGGTGATCAGCCATGGGGTGGGGATCAGGCTCGCCATGCGCCGCACCCGGGTCAGCAGGGTCCTCTCCTGCACGGGGGAGGGCGGTGCGGCGGTCACGAGGATCAGCATAGGGTGACTCGGCGCCTGATCACGGCCGGTCAACCGCGCTCGGGCGCACGCGCGACATACGCTGGGAGCATGCCCGATCAGCAGTCCGTCCCCTCCGGAGCGCGTCTGGAGGACGAGGCCACCCGGCTCGCCCGCCGCTGGGTCCGCGAGGAGGCGTCGATCCCGGTCGATCATGCGGCGGCGCGCCTGGCGGGGGTGCTGCACGATCCGAACGGCCTGGCGTTCACCCTGGGCTTCGTCGACGGCGTCATGCGGCCGGAGAGCTCGGCGGCGGCAGCATCCAATCTGCACCGCATCGCGCCGCTGGCACCGGGGTTCCTGCCCTGGTACCTGCGCGGCGTCGTGCGCGCCGGCGGCGGCATCGCGCCGGCGCTGCCGGTGCCGACCGTGCCCATCGCGCGACGCGTGCTGCGTGAGATGGTCGGTCATCTCATCGTCGACGCGCGCCCGGAGAAGCTCGGGGCCGCGCTGGAGAGCATCCGGTATCGGGCCGACGGATCCGCGGCGCCGCGGCTGAACCTCAACCTGCTGGGCGAGGCCGTGCTGGGCGAAGCCGAGGCGAAGCGCCGGCTGGACGGCATCCACGATCTGATCCGCCGCGACGACGTGGACTACGTCTCGGTCAAGGTCTCCGCGATCATGAGCCGCATCTCGATGTGGGCGTTCGACGACGTGGTGGACGAGGTGGTCAAGCGGCTCACGCCGCTGTACCTGACTGCGGCCGGCCCTTCGACAGGCTCAGGGACCCAGGTGGGGGGCTCAGGGACCCAGACGTTCATCAACCTCGACATGGAGGAGTACAAGGACCTCGATCTGACCATCGCGGTCTTCACGCGCATCCTCGAGGACCCGCGACTGAAGGGCCTGGAGGCCGGCATCGTGCTGCAGACGTACCTGCCGGATGCCCTCCCCGCGCTGCGCGAGCTGACGGCCTGGGCGCGCGACCGCGTGGAGCACGGCGGAGCGCCGATCAAGGTCCGGCTCGTGAAGGGCGCGAACCTGGCGATGGAGAAGGTCGACGCGATCATGCACGGCTGGACGCAGGCTCCCTACAGCTCCAAGCTCGACACCGACGCCAACTACCTGCGCTGCCTGAACGAGGCGTTCCAGCCTCGCAGCGCCGCCGCGGTGCGGATCGGCGTGGCAGGCCACAACCTGTTCGACATCGCCTACGCCTGGCTGCTGGCGAACGAGCGCGGCGTGCAGGACCGCATCGAATTCGAGATGCTGCTGGGGATGGCCCAGGGGCAGGTCGCCGCGGTCTCGCGCACCGTCGGGCACGTGCTGCTGTACGTGCCGGTCGTGCATCCCGGCGAGTTCGACGTGGCCATCAGCTACCTGGTGCGGCGCCTGGAGGAGAACGCGTCGTCGTCGAACTTCCTCTCCGCGGCCTTCGACCTGTCGGACGACCCCTCGCTGTTCGAGCGCGAGCGGCTGCGGTTCGTCGACTCCGTCAGCCGCGCGCGCGACCACTCCCTGCACACAGGGCCGCGGCGCACGCAGAACCGCGCGGCGCCCGTGCACGAGTCCGCGCGCACCAGGCCCCGCCCGAAGGAGGAGACCGAGGACCTGACCGGG
Source organism: Microbacterium sp. (assembly GCF_049650565.1). GTDB lineage: Bacteria > Actinomycetota > Actinomycetes > Actinomycetales > Microbacteriaceae > Microbacterium. The sequence goes on along the minus strand of NZ_JBASAK010000081.1, from coordinate 1,957 downwards.
CTCGTGCTGGGCATCGCACGCGGATCCTCCGGGGACGACGGGGCGGACGCCGACCCGTTCCTGCAGACGGCGGTGTACTCCCGGCAGGAGATCGCCGGCGTCGCGGACGGAGCACCCGGCTTCGTCAACACTCCCGACAGCGACCCGGCGCTCGCCGCGAACCGGGAGTGGGCGCGAGGGATCTTCGCGCGCGTGGCCGGCGCTTCGACGGGCTCAGCGACCCAGGGTGCGGGTGCAGCGACCCAGGGTGCGGGTGCAGCGGCCCAGGCGTCCGACCTCGGCATCGCGACCCTGCAGGCCGCGCGCATCGACGACGAGCGGATGCTGGCGCAGACCGTCTCCCGCGTGCACGACGCTGCGGCGGCATGGGGCTCGAGGCCGGCATCCGCGCGGTCGGAGGCGCTGCAGCGCGCCGCCGTCGCCCTGGCCGGCAGGCGGGCCGAGCTCATCGAGGTCGCCGCCATCGAGACCGGCAAGACGTTCGCCGAGGGCGACGTGGAGGTCAGCGAGGCCGTCGACTTCGCCCGCTATTACGCCGCCACCTGCCGTGAGCTCGACGGCATCGCCGGCGCCCGGTTCGAGCCGGCACGCGTGACCGTGGTCGCTCCGCCGTGGAACTTCCCCGTCTCCATCCCGGCCGGCGGCGTGCTGGCTGCGCTCGCCGCGGGCTCGGGCGTGGTCTTCAAACCCGCGCCGCAGGCCCGCCGCTGCGCGGCCGTCATCGCCGAGGCGCTGTGGCAGGCCGGCATCCCGCGCGACGTGCTGGTGCTGGCCGACGTGGAGGAGGGGACGCTCGGGCAGCAGCTCATCGCGCATCCGGACGTCGACCGCGTGATCCTCACCGGCTCGTGGGACACCGCCGCGCTGTTCCGCTCGTGGCGGAGCGGGCTGCCGCTGCTGGCCGAGACCAGCGGCAAGAACGCCATGATCATCACGCCCACGGCCGACCTGGATCTGGCCGTGTCGGACCTCGTGCACAGCGCGTTCGGGCACGCCGGGCAGAAGTGCTCCGCGGCATCCCTGGCAATCCTGGTCGGTCCGGTGGGGCGCTCGAAGAGGTTCGCGCGGCAGCTGCTGGATGCCACCCGCTCGCTGCGCGTGGCCTGGCCCGGTGACCCGCGGGCCGAGGTGGGTCCGGTGGTCGAGACGCCGCAGGGCAAGCTGGCGTGGGCGCTCACGCAGCTGGAGGCCGACGAGAAGTGGCTCATCGAGCCGCGCTCGCTGGATGAGACGGGGCGGCTGTGGAGCCCCGGCATCCGCGTGGGCGTGCAGCCCGGCTCCCGCACGCACCTCGAGGAGTTCTTCGGCCCGATGCTGGGCATCATGCACGCCGCCACGCTGTCCGAGGCGATCCGGCTGCAGAACGCCGTCGCGTACGGGCTGACCGCCGGCCTGCACACGCAGAGCCCCGACGATCTCGCGCTGTGGCTGGATCAGGTGCAGGCCGGCAATCTGTACGTGAACCGCGGGATCACCGGCGCCATCGTGCAGCGGCAGCCGTTCGGCGGCTGGAAGCGCTCGTCGGTGGGCCCGGGTGCGAAGGCCGGCGGGCCGAACTACCTGATCGGACTGGGGTCGTGGCGCTCGCAGCCGCGCGGCAAGTCCTCCAGCACGCTGCACCTGCGCGGGTTGGACATCCGCATCTCCGGGCTCATCGAGTCGGCGCAGCCGTCGCTGGACTTCGACTCCTTCGAGTGGCTGCGCCAGGCCGCGCTGTCGGATGCCGTGGCCTGGGATCGCGAGTTCGGCCAGGTGCGCGATGTGTCGCAGCTGGGCGTGGAGCGCAACCTGTTCCGGTACCGGCCGGTGCCCGTGACGGTGCGGGCGGCGGCGGATGCGCCGCTGGCGTCGCTGCTGCGGGTGGTGCTGGCGGGCATCCGCTCGGGCGCGTCGTTCTTCGTGTCGGTGCCCGAGGGGGTGCCCGCGGCGGTGCGCGCCGAACTGGGCGCGCTGGAGG
>NZ_JBASAK010000080.1:0-70173 GCF_049650565.1 Microbacterium sp. | reverse complement strand
CGCGAAGGAGCACACCATGGAAACGCGCACACTCGGCGTCGGACTCGAGGTCTCCGCCATCGGCCTGGGCTGCATGGGCATGTCGCAGGGCTACGGCCCGAACCCCGGTTCGCGCGAGGACATGATCGCGGTGCTGCGCGGCGCTGTGGATGCCGGCGTGACGCTGTTCGACACGGCCGAGGTCTACGGCCCTTTCGTGAACGAGGAGCTGGTCGGCGAGGCCCTCGAGCCGGTGCGGGATCAGGTCGTGATCGCGACGAAGTTCGGCTTCGACATCCCGCGTTCGGGGCGGATGAACAGCCGCCCGGAGCACATCCGGGAGGTGGCGGATGCCTCGCTGCGGCGCCTGCGCACGGAAGCGATCGACCTGTTCTACCAGCACCGCGTCGATCCCGATGTGCCCATCGAGGAGGTGGCGGGCACGGTCGCAGAGCTGGTCGCCGCGGGCAAGGTGCGTCATTTCGGCCTGTCTGAGGCATCCGCGGCCACCATCCGCCGAGCTCACGCGGTGTTCCCGGTGACGGCTGTGCAGAGCGAGTACTCGCTGTGGACCCGCGATCCCGAGGCGGAGGTGCTGCCGGTGCTGGAGGAGCTCGGCATCGGCTTCGTCCCGTTCAGCCCGTTGGGCCGCGGCTTCCTCACGGGAGCCATCGATGCGAGCACGACCTTCGCCGACGACGACATGAGGCTTGGGCTGCCGCGGTTCACCGAGCAGAACCGCTCAGGGAATGCCGCGCTGGTCGCGCACGTCACCGAGCTGGCCGGCGCCAAGCACGCCACGCCCGGCCAGGTGGCCCTGGCCTGGCTGCTCGCCCAGCGTCCGTGGATCGTGCCGATCCCCGGCACGCGGCGCATGGCGCGCATCCAGGAGAACCTCGGCGCGCTCGAACTGGAGCTGTCCGCGGGGGAGCTCGATGCGCTGGATGCGCTTGCCGACCACGTTCACGGCGCCCGCTACCCGGAGTCCATGCAGCGCGCCGTCAACGGCTGAGCGGATTCCGCGCTCGCTCGCCGCGCGGGCGCACCGATCCGCGGGCCGAGCCCTGTGGGCAGCGCAGCGGGCTGGTCACAACTCCGGAGATCCGTCGGGCATTGGCCGGTAACAGCAGAGGACAGCCTCGGATCGCGGTGATGCTCCGGAGTTGTGAGCTGCTCATGCCGCGAGCACGACCTGGCCCTTGGCGATGTCCGCGCTCTCCAGGGTCAGCGTCACGGTCTCACCGGGCTTGGTGCTCTCGGGCACCGTCGCCGAGGCGGTGACGGCAGGCTCCGCGATCTGCACGGCCGCACGCGCCTCGCCGCGGAGCTCGATGACCGTCGCGTCGATATTCTTCCCCACCAGCGGATGCAGCAGCGCGGCCTCCACACGGTTGATGGTCTCGGCGTTCAGTTCGGACGCGCGTTGGGCGGCCCGCTCCATGAGGTCCGGCAGCTCCGGAAGCGATTCCCGTGCCCAATCGGGCGCCGGCTTCCCCTCCGAGATCGCGAGGCAGATGGCCAGCGACCAGCGGTCCACCAGCCGACGCAGGGGAGCAGTGGCGTGGGCGTAGGGCGCGCCGAGGGCCGCCTGCTCCAGATCCCCCGGGGGCACCGAACCGTCGAAGGTGATGTACCCCGCACCGCGGAACAGCGACACGGCCTGCTCCAGCACGGGCAGGGTCATCGGGTCGGCCTTGTCGAGGTTGCGAAGGTACTCGCCGTACCTCCCGGCGGTCCAGGGCCTGCCCAGCGCCTCGGTCTGCCTGCGGAAACGGGTGAACGCCTCTTCGTCGGGCTGCGGCATTGTGCGCAGCACACCTACCTTCGCGCCCACCATCAGTTCGGCGGCGGCCATGCCCGTCATCAGCGACAGCTGCGCATTCCAGTCCTCGATGGGCAGCGGATGCCGGCGTTCGATGCCGTACGTGCCATCGGGCTTCTGCACGACGTCCTCATCGGGCAGGTTCAGGCTGGCGCCGCCGCGCTGGGCCTCGAGCTCCTGCCGCAGCACGCCGATCACGGGCAGCAGCGACAGCGGGCCGTCCTGCCCCGCATCCAGCTGCTTCTGCGCCGCCACGTAGTCGAGCTGAGCGCGCGACCGGACCAGCGCGCGCTCCAGGCGGAAGTCGGTCACGGCGCCCGCGGAATCCAGCGCGAAGGTCCATACCAGCGCGGGCCGCTCCTGGCCGGCCAGCAGCGAGGCCCTTCCCTCCGAGAGCACCTTCGGGTGCAGGGGGATGTTCCCGTCAGCCAGATACAGGGTCTGTCCGCGCTGCCGCGCCTCGGCATCCAGCGCTCCACCGGCCTTCACGAAGCCGGGGACGTCGGCGATCGCGTACCGCACCTGGTATCCCGAACCGGCGCGCGACAGGTGCATGGCCTGATCGAGATCCTTCGAGCCCGCCGGGTCGAGGGTGACGAACGGCACGTCGCGCAGATCGAGGCCCGGAGCGTCGGGCGCAGCCGACTTCGCCTCGGCGATCGCCTCCGGCGAGAAATCGACCGGCGACTCGATGCCCGCGCGCAGTGCGGCGAGGGCTGCTGCCAGCTCGCTCTGCTCGGCGGACGGGGCGACATGTGATCGACGCTGAGGCATGTCGTCAGCCTATTCCGCGGATGCTTCCGGAGCCGGAGCGCGCCGGCCGTGCGTCATCCTGCGGCATTCGCGCGCCGGTGCCCGAGAGCAGGACTAGCGTGGACCCATGAGCACCGCTGACAAGGCCCGCACCCTCACCGACCTCTATTCCGCCCCCGAGATCCTCCGCGTCGTCAACATCTGGGACGTCGTCTCGGCGAAGGCGGTCGCCGCGCTTCCCGAGACGCGCGCGCTGGCCACGGCGGGGCACTCCATCGCTGCGAGCTTCGGCTACTCGGACGGGCAGATCCCTCGGGAGCTCATGCTCGACATGGTCGGCCGCATCGTGGCATCCGTCGATCTGCCCATCTCGGCCGACCTCGACGACGGCTACGGTGACGCGGGGGAGACCACCCGCCTCGCGATCGGCGTCGGCATCGTCGGTGCGAACATCGAGGACCGGCTGAAGCCCTTCGCCGAGTCCGTCGCGCAGGTCGAGGCCATCGTCCGGGCAGGCGAGGCCGAGGGCGTCTCCTTCGCTCTCAACGCCCGCACTGACGCCATCGTGCGCGGCGGTGACAAGCCGCTCTCCGACAAGCTGGCGGATGCTGTGGAGCGCGGACGCGCCTATCTCGACGCCGGCGCGACCGCGGTCTTCGTGCCCGGCATCCTCGATGCCGACGCCACCCGCTTCCTCGTCGACGGCATCGGCGCGGGCAAGGTCAGCGTGATCGGGCTTCCCGGTGCTCTGACGGCGGCTGAGTACGAGGCTCTCGGCGTCGCCCGCATCTCTTACGGCCCCATGCCGCAGCGCGTCGCGCTCACCGCGCTGCAGGACGCGGCCGCCGACCTCTACGCGAACGGGGTGATCCCGGCGGGCACCCGCGCGCTGAACTGACACCGCTCTGAACCGACGCGCGGCGGATGGGCACCCATGCGGTCGATACAATCGACCCGTGGTCACACGTCTATCGAACTTCTTCCTCCGCACGCTCCGCGAAGACCCTGCAGACGCAGAGGTCACCAGCCACAAGCTGCTCGTTCGCGCCGGCTACATCCGCCGCGCGGCACCAGGGGTGTTCACGTGGCTGCCGCTCGGCCTGAAGGTCAAGTCGCGCATCGAGCAGATCGTCCGCGAGGAGATGGGCAACGCCGGGGCTCAGGAGGTCCACTTCCCGGCACTGCTGCCGCGCGACCCCTACGAGCAGTCGGGGCGCTGGGAGTCCTATGGAGACGGGATCTTCCGTCTGCAGGACCGCAAGGGCGCCGACTATCTGCTCGCGCCGACGCACGAGGAGATGTTCACGCTGCTGGTCAAGGACCTGTACTCCTCATACAAGGACCTGCCGCTGACGATCTACCAGATCCAGGACAAGTACCGTGACGAGGCGCGTCCGCGCGCGGGTCTGCTGCGCGGTCGCGAGTTCACCATGAAGGATGCCTACTCGTTCGACGCCTCCGACGAGGGACTGGACGCCAGCTACCAGAAGCAGCGCGACGCCTATGAGCGGATCTTCCAGCGCCTCGGCCTCGAGTACGTGATCGTGAACGCCGACAACGGCCTGATGGGCGGTGCCCGCAGCGAGGAGTTCCTGCACCCGACGCCGGTCGGCGAGGACACCTTCGTGCGTTCCGCCGGCGGCTACGCGGCCAACGTCGAGGCGTTCACGACCGCTGTCCCCGAACCTGTCGACTTCTCCGCGGTTCCCGCAGCGACGATCTTCGACTCGCCTGCGACACCCACGATCGAGACGCTGGTCACGCACGCCAACGCGGTCCTGGACGGCGAGTACACCGCGGCGGACACGCTCAAGAACGTGGTGCTCGCGCTCACCCACCTCGACGGCACCCGCGAGCTGGTCGTGGTCGGCATCCCCGGCGACCGCGAGGTCGACGAGAAGCGTGCGGAGGTCGCGTTCGCGCCCGCCGAGGTCGAGACCGCGACGCCCGAGGACTTCGAGAAGAACCCGCTGCTCGTTCGTGGATACATCGGGCCCTGGTCCCCGACCGGTGCGGTGCTCGGCGAGCAGTCCGCCACCGGCATCCGCTATCTGGTCGACCCGCGCGTCAGCGAGGGCACCGTGTGGATCACCGGGGCGAACATCGATGAGAAGCACGCGCACTCGGTGGTCGCGGGGCGTGACTTCTTCGCCGACGGCGTCGTCGAGATCGCGAACGTCCGCGAGGGCGACCCCGCCCCTGACGGCTCCGGTCCGGTCGAGCTCGCCCGCGGCATGGAGATCGGACACGTCTTCCAGCTCGGTCGCTTCTTCGCCGAGACCCTGGGTCTGAAGGTGCTCGACAAGAACGGCAAGCTCGTGACGGTCACGATGGGCTCCTACGGCATCGGCGTGACTCGCATCCTCGCGATCATCGCCGAGTTGAACAACGATGAGAAGGGCCTGATCTGGCCGGCATCCGTCGCGCCGTTCGACGTGCACGTCGTCGCCGCCGGACGCGACCAGGTCGCCTTCGACGTGGCCGAGCAGGTCGCGAACCAGCTCGAGGCAGCGCGCCTGGACGTGCTGTACGACGACCGCGTGAAGGTCTCGCCCGGCGTGAAGTTCGGTGACGCCGAGCTCGTCGGCGTGCCGAGGATCGTCGTCGTCGGCCGCGGCGCCGCCGACGGCCAGGTCGAGCTGTGGGACCGCACCACCGGCGAGAAGGAGACCATCTCCACCGCGGATGCCGTGGCGCGCCTCACCCGCTGAGCCACGGACGCTTCGACGGGCTCAGCGACCCGGCCGTATGGGGCCCTGAGCCTGTCGAAGGGCGGTCCCGACCTTGCCTGTGACAGTCTGGGAGCATGACCGACGCGACGCTGAACGACGACCTGCGACACGAGATCACCGCACTGCTCGACCAGGCCGGCATCCACATCGACCGCGGGTTGGTCGCGCGAATGCTGCAGACCGCGCTGAAGCTGGGCATCGAGCACACGGATCGGCTCGACCTGAAGATCGCGTCAGCGGCGCTGGGCGAGATGCACGACGCCTATCGGCTGTTCCGGCCCTTCCAGAACGTGCCGAAGGTGACGGTGTTCGGGTCGGCGCGCACCGCCCAGGACGACCCGCTGTACATCCAGGCGCGCGATGCGGCGGCGGCGCTCGCCGGCGACGGCTGGATGGTCGTCACGGGAGCCGGGCCGGGGATCATGCAGGCCGCGGCCGAGGGAGCGGGTCCGGAGATGTCGCTGGGCGTGTCGATCCGCCTGCCCTTCGAAGAACGCGCCAGCGCGGATGTCGCGCAGGACGCGCAGGTCGTCTCGATGAAGTACTTCTTCACCCGCAAGCTCATGCTGATGAAGGAATCCCGCGGGTTCATCTGCCTGCCGGGCGGCTTCGGGACCATGGACGAGATGTTCGAGCTGCTCACGCTGCAGCAGACCGGCAAGGCCGAGCCCATGCCCATCGTGCTGCTCGACGAGCCGGGCGGATCGTTCTGGACGGGGCTGAAGACCTTCGTCGACGAGCACCTCGCGCCCTCCGGCGTCATCTCACCCCACGATCTGGACCGGGTGCTCATCACCGACTCCGTCAGCGAGGCCGTCGCGAATATCACCGGGTTCTGGCGCAACTACGACTCGCTGCGCTGGGTGGGGGACAGGCTGGTGCTGCGGCTGGTGCACGAGCCGACGGATGCCGACATCGCCGGCCTCAACGAGCGGTTCGGCGCGATGTGCGCCGAGGGGCGCATCGAACGCACCGCGCCGCTGGACGTCGAAGTCTCGGACGGGGATGTCGTCGAGCTGCCGCGCATCGTGCTGACCCTCGCGCAGCGCTCGGTCGGGTCGTTGTTCGCCCTGATCCGCGCCATCGACGACCTGCCCTCCGCAGGCTGAGCGGCTGCAGGGGCGTCCGCCAGGCAGGACCCGCCCGACTTCATCACGCCGCATCCGTTTCGGCTATTCTGGACGGATGCCCGCGGAGTGTCTGTCCGCGGGGAGAGCTGAATAGAGGAGACCGCTGATGGACATCGAACTCGGACTGCTGCGCGGCATCGAGAAGGAGAAGGCGATCCCCTTCGACGAGCTCGTGTCGATCATCGAGCAGGCCATCCTCACCGCCTACGGCAAGCACGTCTCGGCCGACGGCACCATTCCCGACGGCGTGCGCGTCGAGCTCGACCGGAAGACCGGCCACGTCGCCGTGCTCCAGCCCGTCACCGACGAAGAGGGCGCGATCATCGGCGAGGAGGAGACCACTCCCGAGGACTTCGGCCGCATCGCCGCCTACGCCGCCAAGCAGGTCATCGGCCAGCGCCTGCGCGACATCGCGGACGACGCCGTGCTGGGGGAGTTCCGCGGCAAGGAGGGCGACATCGTCGCAGGCATCGTGCAGCAGGGTCCCAACCCGCGCATGATCCACGTCGATCTCGGCTCGGTCGAGGCCATCCTCCCGCCCGAGGAGCAGGTCCCCGGCGAGGAGTACGCCCACGGAACGCGCCTGCGCGTGTACGTCACCAGCGTGGCCAAGGGCGCCAAGGGCCCTCAGATCACCGTGTCCCGCACCCACCCGGGTTTGGTGCGCAAGCTGTTCGCGCTGGAGGTCCCCGAGATCGCTGCGGGACTGGTGGAGATCGTCTCCCTCGCGCGCGAGGCGGGCCACCGCACCAAGATCGCCGTGCGGGCCATCGACCCGTCCGTCAACGCCAAGGGCTCCTGCATCGGCGAGATGGGCCGCCGCGTGCGCGCCGTCACCGAGGAGCTCTCCGGGGAGAAGATCGACATCGTCGACCACCACCCCGATCTTGCGACCTTCGTCGCCAACGCCCTGTCGCCGGCGAAGGTGACCTCGGCGTTCGTCCTGGATGCGGCGACCAAGGCGGTCCGTGCGCTGGTGCCCGACTACCAGCTCTCGCTGGCCATCGGCAAGGAGGGGCAGAACGCCCGCCTGGCTGCCAAGCTCACCGGTGCGAAGATCGACATCCAGCCCGACAGCGTGATGGGAGACGAGTGACGGCTCAGGGGCTCAGCACCCTGCGCACACGCCGGGCGCCGGGCTTCGATCCACACCGCGAGGTGTAAGATGGAACCTGTACGAACGTGTGTCGGTTGCCGCGGTCGTGCCTCTCGATCCGCCCTGATCAGGGTGGCCCTGCACAATGACGAGCTCGTCTTCGACGAGCGAGGAGTGCTGCCGGGGAGAGGTGCGTGGCTGCATCCGGCATCCGAGTGCCTGGATGCCGCGCTGCGGCGCCGAGCCTTCGCACGAGCACTTCGCATCTCTCCTTCGATCGGGTTCCCCGAGGCGGAGGATGCGCAGACCACCGAACGGTACTTCCACCGAAACAAAGGCTGAACGGCTATGGAAACAAAGTGAACGGCTCGAAATGAGACCCGTCCGCGACTAGTGGTCTGCCCTGCCAGGGCGGACCGACCCTGACAGGAGAATTGTGGCTGGTAAACCACGCGTGCACGAGATCGCCGCTGAACTCGGCGTCGACAGCAAGTTCGCACTCGCGAAGCTCAAGGAGCTCGGCGAGTTCGTGAAGAGTCCCTCTTCGACCATCGAGCCCCCGGTGGCTCGCAAGCTCCGCGCTGCCATCGCGGCGGACGCGTCGGCTGCGCCTGCAGCCAAGACCGACGAGAAGCCGGCGGCCAAGGCCGCCGCGCCCAAGCCGGGCGCTCCGGTGCCCGGTCCCAAGCCGGGTCCCGCGAAGCCCAAGGCCGAGGCGCCGAAGGCCGAGCCCAAGGCGGAGGCCGCTCCGGCGGCTCCCAAGTCGTCTGCACCGCGCCCCGGCGGCTCCGCACCGCGACCGGGCGGCAGCGCGCCGCGTCCCGGTGGTGCCCCGAAGCCCGGCGCTGCGCGCCCGGGCGGCTCACCCAAGCCCGGTGCTCCTCGCCCCGGCAACAATCCGTTCTCGTCGTCGCAGGGCATGGGCCAGCGTCCCGCAGGTCCCCGTCCCGGCAACAACCCGTTCGCCTCGGCGCAGGGCATGGGCCAGCGTCCGACTCCGGGCAACATCCCGCGTCCCCAGGCTCCGCGTCCGGGTTCGCCGCGTATCGGCGCCCCGCGTCCGGGACGTCCCGGTGCTCGTGGTGGCCAGGGTGGTCGTCCGGGTGCTCCGTTCCAGCAGCGCACCGGCGGCCCCGGCCGTCCCGGCGGCGGCACCGGCGGTGGCTTCCAGCGTCCCGGCGGCGGTTTCGCCGGGCGTCCCGGTGGCGGGGGCCGTGGTCGTGGACCCGGCGGTGGCACCGCAGGCGCGTTCGGCAAGGGCGGCGGCAAGAGCAAGCAGCGCAAGTCGCGTCGGGCGAAGCGGCAGGAATTCGAGATGCGGTCGGCGCCGGTCGTCGGCGGCGTCAACGTCTCCAAGGGCCATGGCGAGATCATCCGGCTGCGCCGCGGTGCATCCATCGCCGACTTCGCGGACAAGCTCGAGGCGCTGAACGGCTACACCGTGCAGCCCGGAACGCTCGTCACCATCCTCTTCAACCTCGGCGAGATGGCCACCGCCACCGAGTCGCTGGATGAGGCGACCTTCGAGGTCCTGGGCGCCGAGCTGGGCTACAAGATCCAGATGGTCTCGCCTGAGGACGAGGACAAGGAGCTCCTGGAGGGCTTCGGCCTCGACCTGGAGGCCGAGCTGGAGGCGGAGAGCGAGGACGACCTCGAGATCCGTCCGCCGGTGGTCACCGTCATGGGTCACGTCGACCACGGCAAGACCCGCCTGCTGGATGCCATCCGCAAGTCCAACGTCATCGAGGGCGAGGCCGGCGGCATCACCCAGCACATCGGTGCGTACCAGATCTGGACCGAGCACGACGGGCACGAGCGCGCCGTCACCTTCATCGACACCCCCGGTCACGAGGCGTTCACCGCCATGCGTGCCCGTGGTGCGCAGGTGACCGACATCGCGATCCTCGTGGTCGCCGCCGACGACGGCATCATGCCGCAGACGGTGGAGGCGCTGAACCACGCCCAGGCGGCCGATGTGCCGATCGTGGTCGCGGTGAACAAGATCGACAAGCCCGAGGCCAACCCGGCCAAGGTGCGCCAGCAGCTGACCGAGTACGGCCTGGTCGCCGAGGAGTACGGCGGAGACGTCATGTTCGTCGACGTCTCGGCGCGCGAGGGGATCGGCATCCAGGATCTGATCGACGCCGTGCTGCTCACGGCCGACGCCGGCCTGGACCTGACGGCCAATCCGAACAAGGCCGCCCGTGGTGTGGCCATCGAGGCCAAGCTCGACAAGGGCCGCGGCTCGGTCGCCACCGTGCTGATCCAGTCCGGAACGCTGCGCGTCGGAGACGCCATCGTCGCCGGCACCGCGTACGGTCGCGTCCGCGCCATGCTCGACGAGAACGGCGAGCAGGTCGCAGAGGCAGCCCCGTCCCGCCCCGTGCAGGTGCAGGGTCTGAACTCCGTGCCTCGCGCCGGCGACGTATTCATCGTCACCGATGAGGACCGCATGGCCCGTCAGATCGCGGAGAAGCGCGAAGCCGTCGAGCGCAACGCCCAGCTGGCCAAGGCCCGCAAGCGCATCTCGCTCGAGGACTTCACCCGTGCTCTCGAGGAGGGCAAGGTCGAGACGCTCAACCTCATCATCAAGGGCGACGTGTCCGGTGCCGTCGAGGCGCTGGAGGAGTCGCTGCTGAAGATCGAGGTCGACGACTCGGTGCAGCTGCGCATCATCCACCGCGGCGTGGGAGCCATCACGGAGTCGGATGTGAACCTGGCGACGATCGACAACGCGATCATCGTGGGCTTCAACGTCCGCCCGGACGCCAAGGCGCGCGAGGCCTCGAACCGCGAGGGCGTGGATATCCGCTTCTACTCGGTGATCTACGCGGCCATCGAGGAGATCGAGAACTCCCTCAAGGGCATGCTCAAGCCGGAGTTCGAGGAGATCCAGTCCGGTGTCGCCGAGATCCGCGAGGTGTTCCGCTCCTCGAAGTTCGGCAACATCGCCGGTGTCATCGTCCGCTCGGGAACGATCACGCGCAACGCCAAGGCGCGCGTCATCCGCGACGGCGTCGTCATCGCCGATGGCCTGGCCATCGAGTCGCTGCGTCGCTTCAAGGATGACGTCACCGAGGTTCGCACCGACTTCGAAGCCGGTATCGGCCTGGGCAAGTACAACGACATCCAGATCGGCGACGAGATCGAGACCACGGAGCTCGTGGAGAAGCCGCGCGGCTGATCTCGTCTGAATGGAACGGTGAGGGGCGTCTCCGGACGCCCCTCATCCGTCACGCAGAGGAATGGAAACATGGCTGGAGAACGACAGGCACGGCTCGCGGACCGCATCCGCGTCATCCTGGCCGAGCGCCTGGAGAAGGGTCTGCGCGACCCGCGTCTGGGCTTCGTGACCATCACGGAGGTGCGCGTCTCCGGTGACCTGCAGCACGCGACCGCGTTCTACACGGTGCTCGGCACCGAGGAGGAGCGGATCGCCAGCGGCGCCGCACTCGCCTCGGCGACGGGCCTGCTGCGCAAGGAGGTCGGCCGACAGCTCAACGTGCGGCTGGTCCCCACGCTGGAGTTCATCGCGGATGCGCTTCCGGAGTCCGCCGGGCACATCGCCGACCTGCTGCGCCAGGCCCGCGAACAGGACGAGGCCGTCGCGAAGCTGGCCGTCGGCGCCACGCACGCCGGCGATGCCGATCCGTATGTGCACGACGACGAGGATGATGAGGACTGACGACCAGCGCTGGGGACGGGGTCAGCGGGGGAGCAGCAGCATCCCGTCCTCGGCCTCGACGAGGCCATCGGCGATGAGCGAGTCGATGGCGCGGTCGCGCTGGACCGGGTCCGGCCAGTCCGGCAGCACGGCATCCGCCGGCATCCGGTGCTCGTCCGCATGGCGCAGCGCCCGCAGCACACCGCCACGCGTCTGACGGTCCGAGCCCTCGTACCTGGCCTGGCGCCGACGCGTGTCGCCGGTGTCGGGGCGACCCGCGGCGAGCCATGCGCAGGAGGCCGCGATCGGGCACATATCGCAGTGCGGTGTCCGCGCCGTGCAGACCACCGCACCGAGCTCCATCATGGCGGCGTTGAAGGCAGCCGACTCCGCCACATCATCGGGCAGCAGCGCGGCCATCCGCGACAGATCGCGCTTGGACGGGGACTCCGGCTGGGCGCGCCCGTCGATGACGCGGGCGATCACGCGCCGGGTGTTGGTGTCGACGACAGGATGCCGGTCGCCGTACGAGAACACGGCCACGGCGCGTGCGGTGTAGTCGCCGATGCCGGACAGCGCCAGCAGCGCGTGCACGTCGCGAGGGACGACGCCGTCGTGCCGCTCCACGACCTCCACGGCCGCACGGTGCAGCCAGAGCGCCCGTCGCGGGTAGCCGAGGTTCGCCCAATGGTGAACGACCTCCGCGGGAGTCGCCCCGGCCTGGACGACCGGGGTCGGCCAGCGCTCCAGCCAGGCCTGCAGATGCGGGACGACTCGCGCGACCGGCGTCTGCTGCAGCATGAACTCGCTGACCAGCGTGCCCCACGCTCCGTACTGCTCGTGGAACGCGGCCCGTCGCCATGGCAGATCCCGGGCGTGATCGGCGTACCAGTCCGTGAGCGCGGTCTGGAGGGCGGGCATTCCGACAGCCTATCCGCCCTGGCGAAGCGTCACGGCCGCATCGGTAGTCTTGACAGGTGGCATCGCACGGCATCCTCCTCGTCGACAAGCCCGGTGGCCCGACCAGTCATGACGTGGTCGCGCGCGTCCGGCGCGCCTTCGGCACCCGCAAGGTCGGTCATGCAGGCACGCTGGACCCTGCGGCGACCGGCCTGCTGGTCATCGGCATCGAGGGCGCCACACGCCTGCTGACCTACATCGTCGGCGCCGACAAGACCTACACCGCGACCGTCCGGCTCGGGGCGCGCACCACCACCGACGACGCCGACGGCGAGATCACGGAGACCGCCGGGGCCGCGGCGTGGGATGCCGTGGATGAGACCGCTGTCCGAAGCGGCATCCGCGCACTCACCGGAGCCATCTCTCAGATTCCCAGCTCTGTTTCGGCCATCAAGGTCGCGGGCAGGCGGGCCTACGACCTGGTGCGGGCGGGGGAGACCGTCGAGCTGGCCGCCCGCGAGGTGACCGTGTCGCGCTTCGACCTGCTCGCTCAGCGTCGCACGGCCGGCTTCCTCGACCTGGACGTGATCGTGGACTGCTCATCGGGCACGTACATCCGAGCCCTCGCCCGCGATCTCGGCGATCAGCTAGGCGTCGGCGGGCACCTGACGGCACTGCGCCGCACCCGCATCGGCGGTTTCGAGGTGGCGGAAGCCGCGATGTTGGAGCAGCTCGACGGGACCGCCACGTTCACACCCGCCGAGGCCGCAGCGCGGGTGATGCCGGTGCTGCACCTCACCGCCGACGAGGCCCGCGACCTGCGGCACGGCAAGCGGCTGACCGGCCAGCGTGATCGGCTCGAGGCCGCAGAAGTGGCGGGCATCGATCCCGAGGGACTGCTGGTCGGCATCCTCGAGGCCCGTGGACACGACATCAAGAGCGCAATGAACATGCCGGAGGTGCATGCATGATCCTGTGGTTCACCATCGTCCAGATCGCCGTCGCCTGCGCATCAGGGCTGTTCTGCCTGATCGCCGGGTTCGCCGGCCGACGCCCCAGCGACTACACCGTGGGCAGTCTGCTGCTGGTGGAGGTGCTGCTGATCGCACAGGTGGTCATCGCCATCATCGCCCCGCTGGCCGGCAACCCGCCCAGCGGAGACCTGCTGGAGTTCTGGGTGTACCTGGTGGCCGCCGTCCTGCTGCCGGTCGGCGGCACCGCGTGGGCGCTGATCGACCGCACCCGCTGGAGCACCGTCGTGCTGGGTGTGGTGGGCGTATCGCTGGCGATCATGCTGTGGCGGATGCAGAGCATCTGGACGCTCCAGGTCGCATGAGAGCAGGCGCGAGCGCCCGTCCGGGCGCATCTCCGCGCGGAATAGGATGGAGGATGCAATGATCCACACCGACGCCACGCACGACGCCCCTGAGCGCACACGGATGACGGGCATCGGCCGAGTCCTCGTCATCGTCTACGCGGTGATGGCGCTCGGCGCCACCGGCCGCAGCTTCGTTCAGATCGTCCGCCGCTTCGACGAGGCGCCGCTGGCGTACACCCTGTCCGCGCTGGCCGCCGTCGTCTACATCCTCGCCACACTGGCGCTGATCCTCGCACACCGTCGCGGCTGGTACGTCGTCGCGTGGGTGGCGATCCTCTTCGAGCTCACCGGCGTGCTGACGGTCGGGCTGTTGAGCGTCTTCGTCCCCGCGCTGTTCGCTCACGACAGCGTGTGGTCGTACTTCGGGATGGGCTACGTGTTCATCCCGCTCGTGCTTCCCGTGTTCGGCCTGTGGTGGCTGCGCACGCACCGACCCCAGGAAGTCCCCGCATGATCATCTTCCGCGACCCGGCCGGCGTTCCCGCGGACTTCGGCCCCAGCGTCGTCGCCATCGGCAAGTTCGACGGCGTGCACGTCGGGCATCGCGCGGTGCTCGAACGGCTGAAGGCGGATGCCGCTGCGGCAGGCGCTCGCTCGGTGGCGGTGACCTTCGATCGCAACCCCCTGGAGGTGCTGCGCCCCGAGCTGTGCCCGGAGAACGTCGTGGCCACCGACCGCAAGCTGGAGCTGCTGGGCGAGCTCGACCTGGACGCCACACTGCTGCTGACGTTCGACCGTGCGCTGGCAGCCCTGGAAGCCGAGGACTTCGT
This sequence comes from Microbacterium sp., assembly GCF_049650565.1. Taxonomy (GTDB): domain Bacteria; phylum Actinomycetota; class Actinomycetes; order Actinomycetales; family Microbacteriaceae; genus Microbacterium. The sequence goes on along the minus strand of NZ_JBASAK010000080.1, from coordinate 55,949 downwards.
GCGCACGATCCTCGTCGGCGCGCTGCACGTGGTCACCGTGCTGGTGGGCCGCGACTTCCGGTTCGGGAGGGGCGGTGCGGGAAACCCGGAGCTGCTGCGCGAGCTGGGACCCGTGCACGGCTTCACCGTCGACGTGGTCGACGATGTGCACCCCGCGGGAGCCGATCGCCGCGTCTCGTCGACCTGGGTGCGCGAGCTGCTGGCCGCGGGTGACGTGGTGGAGGCGGCGAAGGCGCTCGGGCGTCCGGTCACGGTGTCCGGCGAGGTCGTGCACGGCCTCAAGCGCGGGCGCGAACTGGGCTTCCCGACGGCGAACCTGTCCGAGATGATCGACGCATTGGCTCCCGCCGACGGGATCTACGCCGGCTGGTTGGACGACCACGACACCGGCATCCGGCATCCCGCCGCGATCTCGGTCGGCACCAATCCCACCTTCGACGACGTCGACCGCCGCCAGGTGGAGGCGCACGTGCTGGACGAGTCGGGGCTGGATCTGTACGGTCATCACGTCACGGTGGAGTTCACCGACCATCTCCGCGGCATGGTCGCATTCGAGGGGATGGACGCGCTGATCGCGCAGATCGCCGCGGATGTCACCGAGGCGCGCGGGCGTCTCGGGCTCGCCTGATCGCGCTGCACGCCCCGGATGCCGTAAACTAGCGCCTGGCACCCGCCGGCAGACGCATATCGCGCAGGCGCGGAGCCACTCCGCAGGGTCCTGGCTGGCGCCACACGCGGAACCCAAGACGAATCGAAGGCCTCTTCGGCGCTTCGGCACTCACGCTCAGGAGGAGCATGCCGACCACGGCGACTGCCGCATCGCGGCGCAAGAAGACCTCTCGTCGAGACGAAGAGGCACCCCTCATCCCGATCCTCGCGCGCAAGGTGCGCGAGATCGAGGCGAAGGCACAGAGATCCAAGCTCGGCCCCACGAACCGCGTCAAGTTCCAGGTCATCGCCTTCCTCGTGCGCGAGGAGCGCGCCCGGGTGAAATCGGATGCCGAGCTCAGCGACTCCGCGCGCTCGGAGTTGCTCAAGCGGCTCGACGGCGTGGCCACGATCCTCGCCAAGACCGCCGCGCGGGACACCTCGCTGATCCAGCTGCTCGAGGCCGACCAGGCCACCTCGCCGGTGGCCAAGCGGATGCGCCGCGACTGGCTGCTGGAGTCCGGGGCAGAGCTGCCGCCGGAAGAGCTCATCATCACCGATGTCGCTCCGGTGCGCATCACGCAGGTCGTCCCGGCAGCCCTCGCCGAGAAGCAGGTCACCCCGCCGTCCGTGGAGGCCCGCGAGCTGGCGAATCCGTTCCTCGCTCCGGATCTGACGCCGCGCCCGGCCGTCGTTCCGCGTCGCCGACTGGACGGCTGGGAGCTGATGGGGCCGCTGTACAAGGCATTCGAATCCGGAGCCGGCGGCAGTGCCGCCACCATGCAGCTCCCGCCGGTTCCCGAGTACGATCACATCTCGCCCAAGGGTCGCGAGGTCATGGTGCACCAGTCGCGCTTCGTCGAGGCAGTCCGCGCCGGGCACCGCAGCTTCCTGCTGGCCGACGAGCCGGGTCTCGGCAAGACCGCGCAGTCGGTGCTGGCGGCATCCGTCGCGAACGCCTACCCGCTGCTGGTGGTCGTCCCCAACGTCGTGAAGATGAACTGGGCCCGCGAGGTGGAGCTGTGGACGCCGCAGCGCCGCGCGGCCGTGATCCAGGGCGACGGCGACGACATCGACGCCTTCGCGGACGTGTTCATCGTGAACTACGAGATCCTCGATCGGCACCTGTCCTGGCTGGGCGCCATCGGTCTTCGGGGCATGGTCGTCGACGAGGCGCACTTCATCAAGAACCTGTCCTCGCAGCGGTCGCAGAACGTGCTGGCGCTGGGCGCCCGCATCCGCGAGCGCCAGCCGAACCCGCTCATGATGGCGCTGACCGGCACCCCGCTGATCAACGACGTCGAGGACTTCGACGCCATCTGGCGCTTCCTGGGCTGGACCAATGGAGAGAAGCCCGAGCCCGCGCTGATGGAGAAGCTCGACGCCACCGGGCTCACGCCCGCCGACAAGTCGTTCTACGCCGAGGCGCGCGAGGCCGTCATCTCGATGGGCATCGTCCGCCGCAAGAAGAAGGACGTCGCAGCCGATCTGCCCGACAAGCTCGTCGCCGACCTTCCCGTGCAGCTGGACGACGATTTCGGGCGCAGCATCCGCCAGGCCGAGCACGAGCTGGGCGAGCGGATGGCCGCCAAGTACCGTGGCATCGTCGAGGCCCGTGCGGCGGCGCACGGCCCGTCGAGCGTCGCGGGCATCGACGACGACATCGTCCGCCTTGTCGCGCACAACGAGCTCGAGGAGTCCAAGGCCGCCGGCACAGGAGGGGACAACGTCTTCACCATGGTGCGTCGCATCGGCCAGGCCAAGGCGCATCTGGCCGCCGACTACGCCGTGCAGCTGCAGCGCTCGGTCGACAAGGTGGTCTTCTTCGCCAAGCACATCGACGTGATGGACCAGGCCGAGGAGCACTTCGCCGCATCCGGCATCCGGGCCGTGTCCATTCGAGGCGACCAGACCTCGACAGTGCGCCAGCAGGCCATCGACGCGTTCAACAACGACCCGTCCGTGGGCATCATCGTCTGCTCGCTGACTGCGGCCGGCGTGGGCGTCAACCTGCAGGTGTCCTCGAACGTGGTGCTGTCCGAGCTCAGCTGGACCGCCGCCGAGCAGACCCAGGCCATCGACCGCGTGCACCGCATCGGCCAGGACGAGCCGGTCACGGCCTGGCGGATCATCGCGGCGCACACCATCGACACGAAGATCGCCGAGCTCATCGACCAGAAGCAGGGGCTGGCCGCCCGCGCGCTGGACGGCGAGTCCGTCGAGGAAGGCGGAAGCGAGTCCGTGCAACTGGCGGCGCTCATGCACCTGCTGCGAGAGGCGCTCGGCGCGAGCTGATCGTCATCACCTCGAAGGAGGGCGTTAAGAACGAAAGTTCTTGGCGCCCTTTTTCGTCGGAATTCCCGAGAGCTCGCAAGATCACCGCAGATGCCGGTGATCCGGCGTCAAGATTCTCGGTTTTCGAGTGGTTCCGGATGGCATCGGCCCTGCTTCCCCAGTAGGGTCGGAGACGGGCAGCGTCGCCTCTCTTGTTCTCACCCCACCCGACACGCACGAAGGCGGCAGCATGAAGATCGGCATCCTCACCAGCGGCGGCGACTGCCCCGGACTCAACGCCGTGATCCGCGGCATCGTGCTCAAGGGCACCACCTCGTACGACCTCGAGTTCGTCGGCATCCGGGACGGCTGGCGCGGTGTGGTCGACGGCGACTTCTTCCCGCTGACCCGCCACGAGGTCAAGGGCCTCTCGCGCGTGGGAGGCACGATCCTCGGCACCAGCCGCACCAACCCGTACGAGGGCGCCCGAGGAGGAGCGGAGAACATCGCGAAGACCCTCGCCTCGCACGGCATCGACGGCATCGTGGCGATCGGCGGCGAGGGCACCCTGGCGGCGGCTGATCGTCTGTCCAAGGACGGCATCAACGTGCTGGGCGTGCCGAAGACCATCGACAACGATCTGCAGGCCACCGACTACTCGTTCGGTTTCGACACCGCGGTCAACATCGCCACCGACGCCATGGACCGGCTGCGCACCACCGGCGACTCGCATCAGCGCTGCATGGTCGCGGAGGTCATGGGCCGTCACGTCGGGTGGATCGCCCTGCATGCAGGGATGGCCGCCGGCGCCCACGCCATCTGCATCCCCGAGGTGCCGATGTCCATCGACGAGATCTGCGCGCTGGTCACCCGCGCGTTCGATCGTGGTCGAGCGCCGTTGGTCGTCGTGTCCGAGGGCTTCACCCTGACGGGAATGGACGAGGCCTACAGCGACAAGGGGCTGGATGCCTTCAACCGGCCCCGCCTGGGCGGCATCAGCGAGGTGCTGGCGCCCGAGATCGAGCGGATCACCGGCATCGAGACCCGCTCGACCGTGCTCGGCCACATCCAGCGCGGCGGATCGCCCTCGGGCTTCGACCGCGTGCTGGCCACACGCCTCGGCCTGAACGCCGCTGACGCCCTGGTGGACGGGAGCTGGGGGCAGATGGTGGCACTCCGCGGCACCGACGTCGTGCGCGTGCCGTTCGCCGAGGCCCTCGGCGAACTCAACACCGTGCCGCTGAGCCGCTACGAGGAGGCCTCGGCGCTGTTCGGCTGAAGCCCGCTGGCGCGCTGTCTCAGTCCGCCAGCCCCAGCACGTCCAGCATCCACGCGATCTCGAAGGCGCGCTCGCGCCAGGCGTTGTACCTGCCGCTCACGCCGCCGTGTCCGGCGGACATCTCGCACTTCATGATCACGTCGGGCGCTCCGGCGTGACGCAGCGCCTGCACCCACTTGGCCGGCTCCACGTACAGCACGCGGGTGTCGTTCAGCGAGGTCATGGCGAGGATGCGAGGGTACGTCGATGCATCGGCCGCGATGTTCTCGTACGGCGTGTACGACTTCATGTACGCGTAGACGTCGGGATCGTGCAGCGGGTCACCCCACTCGTCCCACTCCACGACCGTCAGTGGGAGCGACGGATCCAGGATCGACGTCAGCGGGTCCACGAACGGCACCGCCGCCAGCACCCCGGCGAACAGTTCGGGGGCGAGGTTGGCGACGGCACCCATCAGCAGACCGCCGGCGCTGCCGCCCTCTGCTACGAGCTGGGCGGGCGTCGTGACGCCGGTGTCGACCAGATGGCGTCCGGCGGCGATGAAGTCGGTGAAGGTGTTGCGCTTGTGCAGCTCCTTGCCGTCCTCGTACCACTGCCGGCCCATCTCTCCGCCGCCGCGGACGTGCGCCACGGCGAAGGTCACGCCCCGGTCCAGCATCGACAGACGCATGACCGAGAACCCGGGGTCGATGGAGTGCTCGTAGGAGCCGTAGCCGTACAGGTGCACAGGGCGCGGTTGCGCACCAGGGTCGCCGAACGAGCGCTTCCACACCAGCGAGACCGGCACCTGTGCGCCGTCCGGTGCGGTGGCCCACACGCGCCGCTGCCCGTAGTCCGCGCTGTCGTAGTCGCCGCGCACGACCTGCTGCTTGCGCACGTGCTTCTCGCCCGTGGCGAGCTCCAGCTCCAGCACCGTGGACGGCGTCACGAATGAGGTGTACCCCATCCGCAGGAACGGTGCGTGCCATTCCGCGTTGCCGCTGAAGTACGCCTCGTACAGCGGCTCGTCGAAGGTGATCTCGTCCAGCGCGCCGCTGCGGTAGTCCAACAGGGCCGCGTGCGGCATCCCGTCGCGGCGGTACTCGGCGGTCGCGAAATCGCGGAAGCAGTCCACGTCGATCAGCCGACGACCCGGGGTGTGGGGGAGCAGCACCCTGCGCTCGCCCTGCGGATCGGATGCCGCGACCTCGACCAGCTCGAAGTCCAGGGCGTTCTCGTTGTGCAGGATCAGCAGCCGGTCCTCGCCGTCGACGACGGCATGATCGGCGGAGTACTCCACGCCCTCGCGGCGGGGCCAGACCACCTGCGGAACGGCGGCGAGGTCCGACACGTCCAGCAACAACTGCTCACTGGTGATCTTCGAGCTCAGGTCGATCACGAGGTACTTCCGGCTGCGGGTGATCCCCGCGCCCAGCCAGAATCGCTCGTCCGGCTCGTGGAACAGCCGCACATCCTCCGCTGAGGCGCCGATGGCGTGCAGCCACAGGGTGTCGGGGCGCCAGGCCTCATCCCTGGTCGTGTACACGATCGTCTGCCCGTCGGGAGTGAAGAAGGCCTGTCCCGTGGCCGGGATCACATCGGCGAGCTCGTCGCCGGTGATCAGATCGCGCACGTGCACCGTGTACAGCTCATCGCCTTCGAAGTCGACCGACCACAGCATCCGTGTGCCGTCCTCGGAGATGTCGAACGCGCCCATCGAGAAGAACTCGTGACCGGATGCCTCGACGTTTCCGTCCAGCAGAACCTGCTCGCCCGGCACGGGGACGCCGGGCTCGAGCACCGGGGGAGTCCAGTCGCCGGCATCCGCCGCGGTGCGGCACTGGATGCCGTACTGCGCGCCCTCCTCGGTGCGGCCGTAGTACCACCAGTCGCCGCGCCGCGACGGGACCGACAGGTCGGTCTCCTGCACGCGGTTCCTCACCTCGGTGAAGAGCGTCTCGCGCAGCGACGCCAGGTGTGCGGTGCGCGCGTCGGCGTATGCGTTCTCGGCGTCGAGGTGCGCGATCACCTCGGCGTCCTCCTTGCCGCGCAGCCATTCGTACGGGTCCTCGAAGACGTCGCCGTGGTGCGTGCGGGTGCGGGGGCGGCGGGCTGCGGCGGGCGGCTGGATGCGGGATTCACTCACCTGATGAGGCTATCGGAGCGCATCCAGGTGGCGGCCCGATTCCGCGCGGGTTTGACCATCGTGTGGCAGGGTGGGAGGATTCCAGCGGGTTCCATATACGGAATCTGAACCCACGGTGAACTCTTCGTTCGTCACGCCGCGCAGCCGGCACCCCTCCTGACACACTCCAACGGAAGAGAACGGTGGAAACCGCAGCCCTCATCGTCGTGCTGGTGATCGCACTGGCCCTGTTCTTCGATTTCACCAACGGATTCCACGACACGGCCAACGCCATGGCGACGCCGATCGCCACCGGAGCGCTCAAGCCCAAGACTGCCGTGCTGCTGGCGGCAGGCCTGAACCTGGTGGGCGCCTTCCTGTCGACAGAGGTGTCCAAGACCGTCTCCGGCGGCATCATCAACGAGTCGGCCATCGGTCACATACTGCTGCCCGAACTGATCTTCGCCGGACTCATCGGCGCGATCACCTGGAACATGCTCACCTGGCTGCTGGGCCTGCCGTCCAGTTCCTCGCATGCGCTGTTCGGCGGCCTCATCGGTGCCACGATCGTCGGCTTCAGCGCCAGCGGGATCAACTTCGGCGTGGTCATGTCCAAGGTGATCCTGCCGGCGCTGATCGCGCCGCTCACCGCGGGCATCATCGCGTACGTCGCAACCAAGGTCGCCTACGGCATCACCCGCCGCTACGACGGCAAGCCCGACGGGCGCTCCGGCTTCCGATGGGGACAGATCTTCACCTCGTCCATGGTCGCGCTCTCGCACGGCACCAATGACGCGCAGAAGACCATGGGCGTGATCACTCTGGCCCTGATCACGGTGGGCTGGCAGACCGGAGATCCCACCAGCGCCGATTATCACAACCCGGAGTTCTGGGTGATCGTGGCCTGCGCCGGCACCATCGCGCTGGGCACGTATCTCGGCGGATGGCGCATCATCCGCACGCTCGGCAAGGGCCTCACCGAGGTCAAGCCCGCGCAGGGCTTCGCAGCCGAGAGCTCGACGGCTGCCACGATCCTGGCCTCGAGCGCCTTCGGGTTCGCGCTGTCCACCACGCAGGTGGCCTCCGGATCCGTGATCGGCTCGGGCCTGGGCCGGCGCGGCTCCACGGTGCGCTGGCGCACAGCCGGCCGCATCGCCGTCGGCTGGCTGCTGACGCTTCCGGCCGCCGGCATCGTCGGCGCGGTGGCCGCCCTGGTCGTGCGCTGGCTGGGAGGCTGGGGCGTCGTCGTCGACGCGGTGATCGCGCTGGTCGTCATCGTCGGCCTGTTCCTGCGCTCCCGCAAGGACGCCGTCACCGCCTCCAATGCCATGAGCGACGTGGCCGAGTCCGGTCACGCCGTCGAGTTGCCCGACGTCCCCGGCCCCACCCGCCGCGCCAGCCGCATCGAGCTGATGCGCGCGCTGGAGAAGGCCGAGCGCAAAGCCGATGATGCGGAGCGCGCCGCCAAGAAGGCCAAGAAGCTCAAGAAGTCCGGTGCGAAGCCCAGCGAGGTCAAGGCGGCCCGAAAGGCGGCACAGCGCGCGGCGCAGAAGTACGCCGAGGCCGAGAAGGCCGCGGCGGAGTGGGAGCAGCTCAGCGCCAGCCGCAGGGCCCGCGCGAAGCTGGCCGAGTGGGATCTCGGCGTGGACGAGCAGGAGGACGCCCGATGAGCATCGAGATCGACTGGCTGGCCTTCCTGAGCGTCTTCGCCGGCGCGATCGTCGGCGCCGTCGCCATCGTGTTCTTCTACGCGCTCGGACTGCGGATGCTGGTGCGCGCCGGCCGCGTTCCCGTGGTGACTCCCGCGGAGTTCACCGACGCCATCACCGTCATCTCCGAGAAGGAGATCAAGCGCGCCGCCAAGCAGGCGGCCAAGGCCGCCCGCAAGAGTCCGCTGACCGAGGCGCAGAAGAACCTGGCCTTCCTCGCAGCGATCGGATGCTTCCTGCTGTGCGCGCTGGCCGTCGCGGGTGGCATCTTCCTCATCGTCTCCGGCGGCCACTGATCCGAGTCGGCGGCCGCCCCTAGGCTGGACGCATGAGCGATACGCCCGCGTTCGGTCGTCATCAGCCGGCGACGCACACGATCATCCATCTCAGCGACCCGCACTTCCTCGCCGGCGGTGCCCGCCATCCCGGCGGGTCCGACAGCGACGGCAACCTCTCACACACCCTCGCCGCGGTGCGGCGCGTGCATCCGCACCCTTCGGCGATCGTCGTGACCGGCGACCTGGCCGACCTCGGCGAGCCCGATGCGTACCGCCGCCTGCGGGCGGCGCTGGAGCCGGCAGGCCGCGACCTGGGATGCCCGATCGTCTGGGTCGCGGGCAACCACGATGAGCGGCCTGTGCTGCGCGCGGAGCTGCTGGACGCGCCCGCCACGCAGGAGCCGGTCACCGGCGTCTGGGACCTGGACGGGCTGCGCCTGATCGCCCTGGACACCAGCGTGCCCGGCTGGCACCACGGAGACCTGGATCGCGGCCAGCTGGACTGGCTGACGGGGATCCTCGCGCAGCCTGCTCCGCACGGCACGCTGCTGGCCATGCATCATCCGCCGCTGCCCGCGCATGTGCCGCTGTTCGACATCCTGGAGCTGCGTCATCAGGAAGAGCTGGCCGAGGTGATCGCGGGGACGGACGTGCGCGGCATCCTCGCCGGTCATCTGCACTACTCCTCGTCCGGGATGTTCGCGGGCGTCCCCGTGAGCGTGGCGTCGTCCACCTGCTACACGATGAACCTCGCCCGGCCCGCCGACGAGGTCAACGGCATGGATGCCGCGCAGTCGTTCCAGCTCGTGCACGTGCGCCCCGATGTGATCACGCACACCGTCGTCCCGGTGGCGCAGGCGCCCACGGGTGACTACTTCAGCGCGGAGTGGACGGCGCGGATGGCCGCGCTCTCACCCGCCGATCGTCTGGAGGTCTTCTCGAGAAAGCCGCCGCGCGCTCTGGCGTAGACTGGTGTCACCCCCCGGATTTCCATTCGCACCCCACCCACAAGGAAGTGACATGGCCGTCGACGCGCCTGCCCAGACCCGTACTGAGACCGACTCCATCGGAAGCCTCGAGATCCCCGCTGACGCGTACTACGGCGTCCATACCCTCCGGGCCGAGCAGAATTTCCCGATCACGAAGCGTCCCATCTCGGTCTACCCCGACCTGATCCGCGCGCTGGCCATGGTCAAGCAGGCCTCGGCGCGCGCCAACAACGAGATCGGCGTCCTCGACGCCGAGCGCGCTGACCTCATCGACCGCGCCGCGCAGCGCGTGATCGACGGGGAGTTCCACGACCAGTTCATCGTCGGCGTCATCCAGGGAGGCGCCGGCACGTCGACGAACATGAACGCCAACGAGGTCATCACCAACATCGCGCTGGAGATGGCCGGGCACGCCAAGGGCGACTACTCGTACCTGCACCCGATCGACCACACCAACCGCAGCCAGTCCACCAACGACGTGTACCCGACCGCGGTCAAGATCGGCTTGTCGCTGAACCTGATCTCGCTGCTGGACGAGCTCGACCTGCTGCGCAAGTCCTTCCTCGGCAAGGCCGGCGAGTTCCACGACGTGCTCAAGGTCGGCCGCACCCAGCTGCAGGACGCCGTGCCGATGACCCTGGGCCAGGAGTTCCACGGCTTCGCGACGACCCTGGGCGAGGACCACAGCCGCCTTACCGAGAACGCGTCGCTGCTCACCGAGATCAACATGGGTGCGACTGCCATTGGAACCGGCATCACCACGCACCCCGACTACGCGCCGACGGTGCTCAAGCACCTGCGTGCGATCTCGGGCCTCGACCTCAGCACCGCCACGGACCTGGTGGAGGCCACCAGTGACACCGGCGCCTTCATGTCGTTCTCGTCCTCGCTCAAGCGCAATGCCATCAAGCTCTCGAAGATCTGCAATGACCTGCGTCTGCTGTCCTCCGGTCCGCAGGCGGGTCTGGGGGAGATCAACCTGCCTGCCACGCAGGCCGGCTCCAGCATCATGCCGGGCAAGGTCAATCCCGTCATCCCTGAGGCCGTGAACCAGGTCGCGTTCGCCGTCGCCGGTGCCGACGTGACCGTCACGATGGCGGTCGAGGCCGGGCAGCTGCAGCTGAATGCCTTCGAGCCCGTCATCGCGCACTCGATCTACCAGTCGATCATCTGGATGCGCCAGGCCATGTGGACGCTGCGCGTGAACTGCGTCGACGGCATCACCGCCAACCGTGAGCGCCTCGGCGCGATGGTGGGCGCCTCGGTGGGCGTCGTCACCGCGCTGACCCCGTTCATCGGTTATGCGGCCTCCGCCGCCCTTGCCAAGACCGCGCTGCTCACCAACCGCAACATCGCCGACCTGGTCGTCGAGGCGGGCCTGATGACGCGCGAGGAGGTCATGAAGCAGATCTCACCGGCGCGCCTGTCCGGTCTGGAGACGACGACGGCGGCCATCTCGGTGATCGCCGCCGAGGACCTGCCGCAGAGCTGATCCCACCTCCTCCGTCCGCGAGACGCTCGTGAACGCCGAAACCCCTCCTGATCCACCGCGGATCAGGAGGGGTTTCGGCTGTGGTGGGGGGTCTTGGCGAGTTCAGTCGACGATTCGGCAGTGCGTGGTGAGCTCGCCGATGCCCTCGATCCCGACGGTGACCGTCGAGCGGTCGCGCAGGAAGATCTGCGGGTCGCGGGAGTAGCCGGCGCCGCCCGGGCTGCCGGTGGAGATCAGCGTGCCGGGCTGCAGCGTGATGGACGACGACAGGTGCGCGACGAGGGCCGCGACGGGCCGCACCATCTGAGCCGTTGTCGCATCCTGAACGGTGTGGCCGTCGACGACGGTCCAGATGTGCAGCGCCTGCGGATCGGGGATCTCATCAGCGGTGACGACCACGGGACCGGTGGGCGTGAAGCCGTCGAACGACTTGCAGCGACACCACTGCGCCTCCGCGAACTGGATGTCGCGGGCGGTGACATCGTTGACGGCCGTGTACCCCCACACCGCGTCGAGCGCGTTCTCGACGGAGACGTTCTTCGTCGACCTGCCGATGATCACACCGAGCTCGGCCTCGTAGTCCACGGACTCGCTGAGCGAGCGCGTCCACGACGTGGTCTGGCCGTGTCCTGTGAGGGAGTTGGGCCACAGGGTGAACACCGTCGGGTCCTTGTCGGTCTTCAGCCCCAGTTCGCTGGAGTGCGCGGAGTAGTTCAGTCCGACCGCGAGGATCGCCGGTGGGTTCAGCACGGCCGATCCGAACGAGAATCCATCCAGCGGATGCCTGGGAGCCCGGCCCTCGGCCAGCGCTGCGCGCAGGCGCTCGAGCATCTCGTCACCGCCTGCGATCAGGTCCTGGAGTGTTCTCGGGCTGGGGGAGAGGAGGTCGCTGACCAGGATGGCCTCCTCGCCGTCGACGACGGCGAGCTGGAGGTCCTGGGAGTCGCGAGCGCTCAGATGGGCAAACCGCATGGTTCTACGGTACCGGCCGATCTGCCCGTGATCGCTGAGGCTCCCTCTAGGCTTTGCATATGAGCTTTGGAGGAGAGCCCCCGGCACAGCCGCAGTCACCGCGGCCGAGCGGCGAGATGCCGCCGATCGCAGCTCCTCAGCCCTACGGACAGCCGGCGCAGCCGCAGCCTGTGCAAGCAGCTCCCGCTCCGCAGCATTACGGTCAGCCGCCCCGACCGCCGTACTCCACTCAGCCCGCGTCTCAGCCATACGCTCAGCCTGTGCCGCCGACGTACGCTCAGTCGGTGCCGCCGGCGTACGCTCAGTCTGTGCCGCCGGCGTACGCTCAGCCGGCTCCTTCGCACGACGCGCAGCCGGCGTCTGCACAGGCGTATCCGGCGTACGCTCCAGCGGCTCCGCCGGCTCCCGCTCCCGCGCCTGCCGTGCCCGCCCTGCCCATGCCCGTCCGCAAGGGCCGCACGGTGTCGATCTGGGTGTTCGGGGTGCTGGGCTTCGCCCTGCTGGCGATGATCGCGTACTTCGCGCTGTTCCTGGGCACCGGGGCGTCTGTGGTCGGCCTGATCCTCGCGTTCGTGCCGCTGGGGATCGTGCTCTTCGGCGTGCACCTCATGGACCGGTGGGAGCCTGAGCCCAAGAGCATGGTCGCGTTCGCCCTGGCGTGGGGCGGTGTGGCGGCGGTCGGCATCGCACTGCTGGTCGATCTGCTGCTGACCCTGGCGGTCGGCCAGCGCAGCGGCTTCTCGAGCGCGGTGATCCAGGCGCCCATCGTGGAGGAGACCGCCAAGGGCCTGGGCGTGCTGCTGGCCTTCGTCATCGGCAAGCGCGCGTTCGACGGGCCGGTGGACGGCGTCGTGTACGGAGCCCTGGTCGGCGCGGGGTTCGCGTTCACCGAGAACATCCAGTACTTCGGCATCAGCCTCATCAACGGCGGTGCGGGCACCCTCACGCTCACGTTCATCCTGCGCGGCCTGCTGTCGCCGTTCGCGCACGCCATGTTCACGGCGCTGACCGGGCTGGCGATCGGTCTCGCCGCGCGGCGAGGTGCGGGGGTGTCCGGCGCGATCAGCACCGGGTCGCTGGGCCTGCTGGGGGCGATGGCGCTGCACGCGTTCTGGAACGGCTCGTCGATGCTGGGCGACTTCATCGTGCTGTACCTCACCACGCAGATCCCGCTCTTCATCGGCTTCATCTTCGCGATCGTCGCGCTGCGGAAGGCGGAGTCGCGGCTGACGCAGCGTCGGCTCGCGGACTATGCGCAGGCCGGCTGGTTCACGAACGAGGAGGTCGTCATGCTGGCGACCCCGGCGGGACGCAGGGCGGGGCTGCGGTGGGCGGCCGGTCTCCCCGGCGACCGGCGCCGGCTGATGCGCACCTTCATCAAGGATGCGACAGCGCTGGCGGCCGTGCGCCAGCGTGCCATCACCGGTCACGACGCGTATGCCGCCGCCGACGAGCAGGCGCTGCTGCTGCGCACCAGGGCGACCAGGGCGCAACTGCTGGCGTACTGAAGTCGGGGTGAGGCTTCGACTTGCGAAGACCGCGCAGAGCGAGCGGAGCGAGTAGAAGTGTCGCTCAGCCTTGACACGGCTCGCTTCACCGCGCTTCGCGCAGGGATCCGAGCCGTGTCAAGACTCAGCGCCCGGTGCTGCGGCGATGCCTGCAAGCGAATCCGGGCGCTGAGTTGATCTGCTTTCAGCTTGCATGACGATCCCCGCGAAGTCAAGGGTCCTCGGCGAACGGGCTCACGCCCCGGATGGAGTCCGTTCGCCGAGGAGATTACGCCCGAGAGCCGCCGCGAGCCCGGCGCCCGAGAGGCCCGCGCGCAGCAGGGCTCCGAGCTTGCCGAGAGCAGCCTCGGTGGTCATGTTCCCGCCGGGAAGGACACCGGCATCCGCCAGTGCCGACCCGACGGCGTATCGGCTCAGCTCCACGGAGCCGTCCTCGCATTGCGTCACGGCGACGACCGCGGTGCCGCGATCCACGGCGGCGCGGATCACGGGGGCCAGTCCGCCGCATCCCACTGGCGCAGTGCCCGCGCCGTAGCACTCCAGCACGACACCCGCCGGGCACTCCTCGAGCACGGCCCGCAGCTGGGTCGCGGTGAGCCCGGGGGAGACCTTCACCAGTCCGACTCGCGGCGCGGGGCGACCGATCGCGGCGCGCAGCGCGATGCGCAGCTCCTCGTCGGCGCCCTCGGCTTCCGGGGCCCGCAGACGCGGGGCGGCGAACGCGTCCAGACTCTCGCTGGATCGCTTCACAGCGCGGACAGCGGGCAGCATCCGTCCGCCGAAGGCGATGCTCACCCCGGAGACGGCACCGTGTCGCACGGCATCGAAGGCATCGGAGAAGTTCTGCTCGGCGTCGCTGTCGGGCGCTCCCAGCGGAAGCTGGGCCCCGGTGAACACGATGGGAAGGTCCAGGTCGGCGAGGGCGAATGCGGCGTGCGCTGCGCTGTAGGCCATGGTGTCCGTGCCGTGGACGACGACGACGCCTGCGGGGCTCTCGTCCTGCACGATGTCGCGGATGCTGTCGGCGAGGCGCCCCATACCCGCGGGCTGCAGCTCGGCGCTGTCGATGGCCCGCGACGTCTCGTGGTACGCCCAGCGCGGGGCGGGAGCATCGTCGTCGCGCATCCGCTCGACGAGCTTCGTCAGCTCCTCGCCGAGATGCGGGTTGGGTGCCAGGCCGCGCGGGGTGGGCGTCATGCCGAAAGTCCCGCCGGTGTACAGCACCGCGACCGGACCGGTGTTCTCGGCGGCTGCGGTCGGCGCCCAGTTCACGGCGGCCCGGGCCAGGAGACGGGAGACGTCGATCGCCCCGGACTCCTCGGAAGCGGCGGGCCCCTCGAGCAGGGGCAGTTCCGTGCAGGCGAGCAGCACCGCGTCACTGTCCAGTTCGCGGCGGAGGGACGCGAACTCGTCCTCGAGCGCGGGGGAGGTGCCGCCGGCGAGCTTCACCGCCTCGATCAGACGGTGCAGCCGCTCGGGGTCCTCGGGCAGCTCGAGCTGCACGCGGTCGCGCAGCGTGCGGTACGACGACCAGCCGTCCAGGTCCATCGTCTGCCGGGACCCCAGCAGTGCGACGCGGGTCAGCCCGCGGCGCTCGATCTCGGCCAGCGCCGCTTCGGCGGGCGTGATCAGCGCGGCCGGCAGCTGCAGGGCCCGCAGGCGGTCGGCGAAGTGGTTGAGCGTGTTGCAGGCGATGACGAAGACGTCCACCTGTCCGGCCACGCGCCGGGCCGCATCCTGCAGTGCGGCCCAGACGCGGGGCTCCTGGTGCTCGAGGTCCATCGAGTATCCCAGCTCGGGGAGCGAGACGATGACGGTCTCGGGCGCGTCGATGTCGCCGCGGTATCGACTCCCGAGCGCAGCCCGGTGCTCTTGCAGCACCTTGCGCCACAGGTCGATCCCGGCCTCCGGGCCGGAGCCTGCGATGATGCCGATGCGGTGCCGTCTCGTCTCGTCTCCCCGAGCCACGGGTCACTCCTTCTCGTCGTCGCGCACGACGAGGGGAGGCACGTCGTCCGTGATGTCGATGGTCGACGTGAGCGCGGCGGGGTCGATGCGCCCTCGGACGCGGTACCAGCCGATCACCATCAGGATGACGACGACGATGAACGCCCCCAGCGTGATGCGCCCCACTCCGGGGTCCAGCGCCATCAGAAGCACGACCAGCACCAGGAACAGCAGGGTGATCACGTTGGTCACCGGCGCCCAGGGCAGTCGGAAGCCGGGTCGCTCTCGGCCGTCCTTCTTCATCTTCCGCACGAACAGCCAGTGGCAGATGATGATCGAACCCCACACGCCCACGATGCCCAGACCCGCCAGGTTCAACACGATCTCGAACACCTGCCCGGGGACGATGAGGTTGAGGAACACGCCGACGACGCCGAGGGCGGTGGTGATCAGGATGCCGCCGTAGGGGACGCCCGCCTTGTTCATCCGCTTGGCGAACTTCGGGCCGGTGCCGGCCATGGCCAGCGAACGCAGCGTGCGGCCGGTGGAGTACAGGCCGGCGTTCAGGCTGGACATGGCGGCGGTCAGCACGACCAGGTTCATGATGTCGCCCGCGTACGGGATGCCGATGGAGTTCATGACCGTGACGAACGGGCTCTCGTCGCCCTTGTACGAGGTCCACGGCATGAGCAGCGTGAACAGCACGACGGAGCCTGCGTAGAAGAGCATGATGCGCCACATGATGGAGTTCACGGCACGGGGGATGACCTTGCGGGCGTCCTTCGCCTCGCCGGCCGCGACGCCGACCATCTCGGTGCCGCCGTAGGCGAAGACGACGCCGAGGGCGATCACGAACATGGCGCCGATCCCGTTCGGGAAGAAGCCGCCGTTGTCGGCGATCATCGCGAAGCCGGGTGTGTGACCGTCGATGGGGGTCTGCGTCACGATGAAGTAGATGCCCAGGATGCCGAAGAGCACGATGGCCCCGACCTTGATGAGCGCGAACCAGTATTCCAGCTCGCCGAACAGCACGGCGGAGGTGATGTTCATGGCCATCACGATGACCAGGGCCACCAGCGCGAGCACCCACTGCGGGATGGGCGTGAAGAACGACCAGAAGTGCGCGTAGAGCGCGATGGCCGTGATGTCGGCGATGACCGTGGTCCCCCAGTCGAGGAAGAACAGCCAGCCGACCGAGAAGGCGCCCTTCTCGCCCATGAACTCCCGGGCGTACGACACGAACGCGCCGGAGGACGGGCGGTACATGACCAGCTCGCCGAGCGCGCGCACCACGATGAAGGCGAAGAGCCCGCAGATGATGTACACCACGGCCAGTGACGGGCCTGCGATCTCCATGCGGCTTCCGGCGCCGAGGAACAGCCCCGTGCCGATCGAGCCGCCGATGGCGATCATGTTCATGTGCCGGCGTTTGAGCGACTTCCGGTAGCCGCCGTCGCCGGCGTCGACGACGGCGGAATGCGTCGCTTCTGTGGGTCGAACACCGCTGTTGCGATCCATCTGAGTCCTTTCTCGGTGTGAACTCGGGGCGTGGGTGACAGGTGCTGTCCAGCTGTCATGCTGTCCGACAGCATGACAGGTCTGGCTGCAGAGTGCAATGACTTTCCCGTGACGCTCGCCTTCCCCTCTGGCGCGGGATGCCGGAATAGGATGGCTCACGTCCCACGAAGGTCTGAGGTGAGCCGTGTCAGAGTCCACGCAGCAGGTCCCCCTGCAGCGCGTCAGCGCGGCGGAGGTCGCGTTCCAGGCGCTGAAGACGCTCATCTCCTCCGACGACATCGAGGTGGGCAGCCGGCTTCCCGGTGAGATCGAGCTGGCCAAGCGGTTCGGCGTCAGCAGATCCATCCTGCGCGAGGCGCTCGGCGCCTGCGCCACACTCGGACTGGTCGAGACCCGCAGCGGCCGCGGCACGTTCGTGGTGTCGAAGGAGGAGCATCCGCAGCTGACCTTCGGCGGCTACTCGGCGGCAGACCTGGTCGAGGCGCGGCTGAACGTCGAGATCCCCGCGGCGGGGTACGCCGCCGAACGGCGCGGCGCCGAGCAGATCGCCGTGCTGCGCGGGTATCTCACGAGCATGCAGGATGCCGAGGATCTGCACGCCTGGGTGCGGCTCGACGGCCAGTTCCACCGCGCGATCGGGCAGGCCAGCGGCAACCCGGTGCTCGCGGCCATCATCGAGTCCATGCGGCAGGCGCTGGATCCGCAGTCCGAGTTCCTCAACATCACCAGGGCCCGACGAGCGGCATCCGACCTGGAGCACGCCCGGATCGTCGACGCCATCGAGGCAGGGGATCCCGAGGGTGCGCGCGCGGCGGCCGCCGATCACATCGAGCAGGTCTCGCGCGCCCTGGCGCGGTGACGGGCGGTATCAAGGCGCCCGTGCCGTGCGGTGTGTTCGCTCTCGGCGCGCGTCGTCACGTTGACCGTCGTGATCCCGGAAGGTTTGATGGAACCATGACAGATCGCACAAAGCCCGAGTTCGACGCCCCCACCGGACCCGCCCCCACCGAACTGGTCATCCGCGACCTCATCGTGGGAGACGGCGACGAGGCGAAGCCCGGCGACACCGTCACGGTGCACTACGCCGGCGTCGAGCACGACTCCGGCGAGGAGTTCGACTCGTCCTGGGGACGCGGCGAGACCATCCAGTTCCCGTTGCGCGGCCTCATCCAGGGCTGGCAGGAGGGCATCCCGGGCATGAAGGTCGGCGGACGCCGCGAGCTGACCATCCCGCCGCACCTGGCCTACGGGCCCGCCGGCTCCGGGCACTTCCTCTCCGGCAAGACGCTCATCTTCATCATCGACCTGGTCGCCGTCGGCTGACCGCCTCCGGCTGCCCGACGGCATCCGGCATCGACCTGGTCGCCGTCGGCTGACCGCCTCCGGCTGCCCGACGGCATCCGGTTGCCCGACAGCATCCGCAGACCCCCGTCCGCACCCCGCGGGCGGGGGCTTTCTGTGAGAATGCCGAGAGCGGGAATGCATGCAATCGCATGGAAGTTATGCCTGATGCAGCGCCCACGTGGCACCAACGACTTCAAGGAGAAGCGCATATGTCGATCGAGATCCCCGGTTACCGTCCTGGCACGTACGTTCTGGACCCCGCGCACAGCGAGGTGACCTTCAGCGTCCGCCACATGATGATCTCGAAGGTGCGCGGCACGTTCGGCGTCAAGGAAGCCACCTTCACCGCCCCGGAGAACCCGCTCGAGGTCGCCGTCGACGCCAAGGTCGACGTGACCTCGATCGACACCAAGGATGAGAACCGCGACGCGCACCTGCGCTCGGCCGACTTCTTCGACACCGAGAACCACCCCACGATGCACTTCGCGTCCACCGGCGCGCGCGTCGAGGACGGCGACTTCTTCGTGGACGGCGACCTGACGATCCGCGGCATCACCAAGCCTGTCACGTTCGAGTTCGAGTTCGGCGGCTTCGGCACCGACCCGTATGGCAACTACAAGGCCGGCGCCTCGGCCAAGACCGTCATCAACCGCGAGGACTTCGGCCTGACCTGGAACGCCGCGCTGGAGACCGGCGGCGTGCTGGTCGGCAAGGAGATCACCATCGGCCTCGACCTGCAGGGCGCCCTTCAGGCCTGATCGATCCGCATCCCGAGCCCCGGGGCCCCGACGCCATGCGTCAGGCCTCGGGGCTCAGTGCGTCGTAGCCGCGGAAGCGCGGACTCAACCGCGCCAGCGTCATGGCGATCCCGATCACCAGGAACCCGCCCAGCAGTGGTGGGAACCACAGGCTCGTGAGCGTCGCCAGCACACCGGCGTACAGCGCGCCCACGCGCGGGCCGCCGGCGACGACGATGATGAAGATGCCCTGCAGCCGCCCGCGCATGGTGTCCGGCACGGCCGCCTGCATCATCGTGTTGCGGTAGATGGAGCTGATGTTGTCGGCGGCGCCCGAGAGCGCCAGCGCGATGCAGGCCGCGACGATCAGGGCGACGTGCGGCACCTGCTCGGATGCCCCGGGCAGGAACACGCCGATCAGCAGGATGCCGCCGAAGACCGCGATGGCCGCGCCGTAGGCCTGCACGGCGCGCGCGATGCCGAGTCCGTGCCACCGGTAGTGCACCAGCTGTCCCGAGAACAGGCTGCAGGAGAAGGTGCCCACGGCGACCGCGGCGGTGAGGATGCCCGTGGTGAAGGCGCCGCCGCCCAGCAGCACCGTGCCGAGGGCGGGGAACAGTGCCAGTGGCTGGCCGAAGGTCATCGCCGTGATGTCCAGCAGGTACTGCATCCGGATATTGCCCGCACGGCGCAGGAACCGCCACCCGTCCACGAGCGAGGCCAGGCCGGGCCGCACGATCGTGCCCTCCGGCAGCAGCGTGGGCAGGGTCCACAGTCCCATGAACAGTGACAGCATCAGGATGATGTCAATGGTGTAGGTCCAGCCGAAGCCGGTCAGCGCCACCAGTATGCCCGCCACGGCGGGGCCGACCATGACGGTGAGCCCGAACGAGACGCCGTTCAGGGCGGATGCTGCGGCCAGCCGGTCCAGCGGGATCAGCCGAGGCACGATGGCGGTCCGCGTCGCCATTCCGACCGAGCCTGCGGCGGCGATGAGCATGCTGAGTCCGTACAGCCACCAGATCGACTCGGTGCGCGTCCAGGTCAGCGCCGCCAGCAGAGCGGTGGCGGCGAAGGCGACGGTGGCGGAGATCAGCGCCACGCGACGGCGGTCGAAGGCATCCGCCAGCATTCCGCCGTACAGCCCTGCCAGGATCATCGGCACCAGCCCCGCCACCGCGATCATGGACACGGCGAACGTGCTGCCGGTCAGGGCGAACACGTGCAGCATCACCGTCACCACGGTCAGCTGGCTGCCGATGCCCGCCAGAGCCGATCCGATCCACATGCGCGCGAACGCCGGACTGATCTTCAGCGGGGAGAGGTCGATGAGGAGACCGCGGGGGAACTGCACATCTCGAGGCTAGCGGCCCGGGCGCGGCGCGGACGCGGATGCTGGTAGGCTGTTGTGGTTGCCGTTCGATCGGCCGCGGATAAAGAGAGCCCGCACATTCAGTGCCGGGCGCCGCGCAACAAGCAGAGAGGGGATCGAATCTATGGCACTGGAAGCAGACGTCAAGAAGGCGATCATCGAAGAGTACGCGACGCACCCCGGCGACACCGGATCCCCCGAGGTGCAGGTCGCGATGCTGACGCAGCGCATCAAGGACCTCACCGAGCACCTCAAGGAGCACAAGCACGACCACCACTCGCGTCGTGGCCTGTTCCTGCTCGTCGGTCAGCGCCGTCGCCTGCTGGGTTACCTGCAGGACATCGACATCAACCGGTACCGCTCGCTCATCGAGCGCCTCGGTCTTCGTCGATAAGCACCGCTGCCGCGTATATCGCGCCGAACATTCTTGGAGAGCCGCCCTACCGGTGTAGGGCGGCTCTCGCTTCGCGTCTGCGCTCAGGCGTTCTCGCCGACCAGATCAGGGTGGTGGATCGCGGCGACGTCCGGATGCGCGCGCAACCGTGACTTCAGCGCGTTCTCGCCGTACAGGCTGTGGATCGGGTTCGACGGATCCTGCGTCACACCTCGTGCCTGCGCCGCCAGCTCCGGCGGCAGCTCGATGAGCGGCAGCCGCGCGTCCAGCGCGGGGTTGAAGAAGAACGGGATGGAGAGCCGGTCATCGGGCGCCGTGGGGGAGATCACCCGGTGGTTGGTGGCCTTCAGGTAGCCGCCGGTGGCGTACTCCAGCAGCTCGCCGATGTTGACCACGAACGCGCCGTCGACGGGAGGTGCGTCCACCCACTCGCCGTCGCGCTCCACCTGCAGCCCGCCGCGCCCCGGTTCCACCCACAGCAGCGTCAGCACGCCGCTGTCGCGATGCGCGCCGACGCCTTGCTGGGGGAGCAGCTCGTGCGTTCCCGGGTAGCGCACGATCTTGATGAGCGTGGACGGCTCCCCGAAGTGATCGTCGAAGTACGACTCCTCGGCACCCAGCGCCAGTGCCCAGGCGCGCAGCAGCCGACGCGAGATGCCCGACAGCGCCGCGTGCCATTCGTCCACGACCTCGCGCAGTTCCGGCTGCGTCTTCGGCCACAGGTTCGGGCCGATCAGCCGGGTGAATGCGGGGCCGCCGGTCACGGGATCCCGCTCGGGGCCGATGTCGATCTGCTCGCGCCAGTCCACCTCGCCCTGCGTCCGCTCGCCGCCGACGCGCGTGTATCCGCGGAAGTGCGGGCTGTGCACGTTCTCGATGGCGAGCTTGTCGGCCTCGGGCAGCGCGAAGAAGTCGCGAGCCGCGCGGTGCAGCCGCTGCTCGAGCTCGGCGGGGATCCCGGTCCCGGTCAGGTAGAAGAAGCCCACGTCGTGCGTGGCGGTGCGCAGGTCGGCGCAGAACGCGGCAGCCTCCGCCTCGCCGGCATCGAGTCGGGACAGGTCCAGGATCGGAAGGTTCAGGTCTGGCATGCATCGACGGTAGTGCGGATGCCGGTGGAGCCGGCGGAATGTTGCCTTCTCTTACCCTGCCTCGGGGCGGGGTGGGCGGAGAGCATCCTGCTAGGGTTGGTTAGGTAAGGCATCCCTTACTACTGATCGACACACGGAGAAGTCCCGCTCGTGCTCGCAGCAATGCTCCCCGCCCTCCTCATCGGCCTGCGCGAAGGCCTCGAGGCGGCCCTCGTCGTCGGCATCCTGGTCGCCTACATCCGCCGCCTCGGTCGCGCGGACGTGCTGGGCCGCATGTGGATCGGCATCGCACTCGCCATCGCCCTCGCGCTGGGCACCGGCGCTGCGCTGACCTTCGGCACCTACGCGCTCGCACCGGGGGCGCAGGAGATCATCGGCGGTTCGCTGTCGCTGGTGGCCGTCGTGATGGTGACCTGGATGATCTTCTGGATCCAGAAGGCCGGCCGCACGATGAAGTCCAGCCTGCAGGGCGGAATCGACCGCGCCCTGGCCGACGGCGGCCTGTGGGCCCTGATCGCGGTGGGCTTCGTGTCCGTCGCACGTGAGGGCATCGAGACCACGCTGCTGCTCTGGTCGATGGTGCAGTCCTCCGGAAGGGCGCCCCTGGCGCTGCCCGGCGCGCTGGTGGGCCTCGGCATCGCCGTCGTGATCGGATGGCTGCTGGCACGCGGCGCCGTGCGACTGGATCTGCGGCGATTCTTCTCCTGGACCGGCGGTTTCCTGGTGATCGTCGCCGCCGGCGTGCTGGCCTACGCCGTGATGGACCTGCAGGAGGCCGGCGTGCTTCCCGGTCCCTTCTCCGCGCTGGCGCCCACCGACCCCGCCACCGGCGCCGTGCTGTCCGGCGCCGCGGGCTTCCCGCTCGGCTGGGCCTTCGATGCGAGCGCCGTCGTGGCGCCTGGCGGCGCATTGGCGTCGATCCTGCAGGCGACGGTGGGATTCATGCCGCACATGACCTGGCTGCAGGTCATCGCCTGGGCGGCGTACCTCGTCGTCGTGGGCTCGTTCTTCGTCCGCGGCGTCCGCTCCGGCGGCGCTCGCAGGCGCGCGGCAGCTCAGGTCGCTCCGCGCACCGCCCCGTTCACCTCGACGTCCTCTGGAGCAGCATGATCATCACAGCCCGCACTGTCGGCGCCCTCGCGGCACTCACGGCATCCGTCATCGCCCTCACCGGCTGCGTCGCGAAGTCCGCCGCCGACCCGTCGGCGTCGTTCGCCGTGAGCTCCACCGCGGATGCGTGCACGGTGTCGGCATCGACGGCCAAGAGCGGCCCGCTGACGTTCGACATCACCAACAGCGGCGACCAGGTGACCGAGTTCTACCTGCTGGCCTCGGACGGCCTGCGCATCGTCGGCGAGGTCGAGAACATCGCGCCCGCGGCCTCCCGAACCATGACGGTCGTCGCCCAGCCCGGCGACTACTTCACGGTCTGCAAGCCCGGCATGGTCGGCGACGGGGTCGGGAAGGCCGCGTTCAGCGTGAGCGGCGCCAAGGTCGCCATCGACGGACCGGATGCCGAGCAGAAGCAGAAGGCCGTCGATCTGTACGCCGCTTTCGTGAAGGATCAGGTCGGGCAGCTGGTGCCCGCCGTCGCCGAGCTCGTCGCGGCGTACCAGGCCGGTGACGACGCGAAGGCCCGTGAACTGTTCCCGCAGGCGCGCGCGTACTACGAGCGGATCGAGCCGGTGGCCGAATCCCTCGGCGACCTGGACCCGCGTATCGACTTCCGTGAGGTGGATGCCGTCGCCGACGGCCTGGACTGGACCGGTTTCCACCGCCTCGAGAAAGACCTGTGGGTGCCCGCGAGGGATGCGCTGAACTCCGATGACGAGACCTCCGCCTGGAAGGACTGGGCGCCCTCGAATGCCCAGCAGCGCGGGGAGTTCGGAGACCGGTTGATCGCCGACGTGCAGGAGCTGTACGACTACGTGCATTCCGAGAAGTTCACCACCGCACTGGGCGACCAGGGCATCGCCGGCATCTCCAACGGCGCCGTCGCGCTGCTGGACGAGGTCGCCACCGGCAAGATCACGGGCGAGGAGGACTGGTGGTCGCACACCGACCTCTACGACTTCGCCGCCAACGTCGAAGGCTCGAAGATGGCCTTCGAGCTGGTGAAGGACTACGTCGCCGGCAAGAACGCCGACGGGGAGAAGCTGGTGGCGTCGATCTCCACCGGTTACGCCGACCTCGAGGCGGCTCTCGACGAGCACGGTTCGCTGGATGCCGGATTCGCGTCGTTCACAGACCTCGGTGATGCCGACCGTCGCAGCCTCATCGATCTCATCAACGCCCTGGCCGAGCCGCTCTCGAAGCTCACCTCGACCGCTTTGGCCTGAGCGGGGACGCGGATGACCGAAGAGGCGGGAGCCGCTCCGCATCTTGGCTTGAGCAGGCGCGGACTGCTGGGCCTGGCCGCGGGCGGTTCCGCGGCGGCGATCGCCCTGGCCGGCGGCGCATTCGCCCTCGGCGCCGCGCAGCGGCAGGACGGCGAGGCCGCTGTCGTGCACCCGTTCTTCGGTGCGCACCAGTCCGGCATCACGACCGAAGTGCAGGAGCACCTGCACTTCGCCGCGTTCGACATGATGCCGCGCGGCGACCGGGACGATCTCATCGAGTTGTTGAAGGACTGGTCCTACGCGGCATCGCGCATGACGGCGGGTCTCGAGGTCAGCGCGACGGGCGCCGTCGGCGGTCCCCCGGAGGCGCCGCCGGATGACACCGGAGAGGCCCTAGGGCTGCCGGCCGGCGCGCTGAGCATCACCATCGGGTTCGGGCCCACGCTGTTCGAGAACGAGGACGGCGACCGCTACGGCATCCGGGATCGGCGTCCGGCCAAGCTGCGGCGCCTGCCGGCGTTCCTCGGCGAGGACCTCGACCCTGCGCAGTCTGGCGGCGACCTGTGCATCCAGGTGTGCGCAGACGACCCGCAGGTGGCCGTCCACGCCATCCGCAACCTCAGTCGGATCGCCTTCGGGCGTGCGAAGCTGCGCTGGTCGCAGCTGGGCTTCGGCAAGACCTCCCGCACCACCGCCGACCAGCAGACCCCGCGCAACCTGTTCGGCTTCAAGGACGGCACGGCCAACATCCTCGCCGACGACGCCGCGGCCCTCGACGAGCATGTGTGGGTGGCGGAGGATGACGGGCCGGCGTGGCTGGCCGGCGGCTCGTACCTCGTCGCGCGCAAGATCGCCATGCTCATCGAGACCTGGGATCGCGTGCAGCTGAGCGAGCAGGAGCGCATCTTCGGGCGCGACAAGGGCGAGGGCGCGCCGCTCAGCGGCGGCACCGAGCAGACCGCGCCGAGGCTCTCCGGGCTCGACGCGCACAGTCATGTGCGGCTCGCCAACCCCGGTTCCAACGACGGCACCCGCATCCTGCGCCGCGGCTTCAATTACGTCGGCGGCAACAACAGCCTGGGCAGGCTCGACGCGGGGCTGTTCTTCCTGGCCTACCAGCGCGATCCCGCGCAGTTCATCGCGCTGCAGCGCAAGCTGTCGACGGATCTGCTGAACGAGTACATCAGGCACACCGGCTCGGGGATCTGGGCGATCCCCCCGGGCGCCGCCGAGGGCGGGTACGTCGGGCAGCCGCTGTTCTCCTGAGCGCGCTCAGCGGCTGCGGCGCGACCCGGTCGGGTCGCTGCGGTGGTCGGAGCCCGACGCCAGCGCCGGGTCCGTGAACATCCAGCGCGGGCGGGGCTCGATGAGCGGACGGAACAGCCGCCGCACGGGCCTGGACGCCGTCACGAAGGCGATGGCGACGGCCAGCACGGTGATCAGCGGCAGCCAGAACCACGTGGGATCCAGTCCGCGCAGCGCCCCGGACTCGCGGAACGGGTACAGCACGAAGGAGTGCAGCAGGTAGACGTACATCGTGTACTGCCCCAGCGTCGTCCACCACAGCCCGCCGCGGGGGACGAGGATGAAGAACGACGCGCACAGGATCAGCGACAGCCCCATCAGACCCAGGCGGATGCCGCCCGCCCACCACTGGTCCGCCGTGAGATCGGCGTAGGAGTCGTCGTAGAAGAACCAGAACCGCAGATCGATGTCGTCCCAGAACGGCAGCCAGCGCCAGCATGCGAACCCCCACGCCGCGAACGCCGCCACCGCGCACACCCGCAGCCACCAGGGCCGGAAGTCGATCAGCCGGAACCTGCGCACGATGTCGTGCTCGCGCAGCCACCACCCCAGCGTGAAGTAGAACATCAGGCCCAGCGTGCGCGAGAGCGAGAACGTGCTGTCGACGTTGCCCAGGTAGCCGACGCCGATCGAGATGCCCAGCGTCCACAGCAGGGGCCAGCGCAGCAGCGACAGGTACGGCAGCACCAGCCGGAAGATGCCCAGGGCCAGCAGGAACCACAGCGTCCACGACGGCTCGGTGAGATTGGGGTTGGCGTGGCCCTCCACGAGCCACTTCATCAGCGTCCACAGTCCCTCGAAGATCACGTAGGGCACGAGGATGTCGGTGATCACCCGTGCCATCTGACGGCGCGTGGGGCTGGCGGATTTGGAGAAGTACCCGGAGATGATCGCGAAGGCCGGCATATGGAACGCGTAGATCAGCAGGTAGAACGCGTAGGAGATGTCGGAGTCGTAGATCAGCCGCTGCGTGCCGTGCCCGACGACCACCAGAGCGACGCAGATGAAGCGGGCGTTGTCCCAGAACGGGACGCGCCGGCGTGGCCGGGGGATCACCCCCGTCGATGCGGTCTCGGGCGGATGCTGATCGGCACTGCTCATCGTTCGAGGCTACCCTCGGAGAGCTCTCGAAGCCGGAGGGAATAACCTTGCGGCGCGTGCGTTTCACCAAGTACATTCAGTTGAATAGAAGCGGATGCCACCGCATCCCGAGTGGAGATGAACATGGACGCGCACAACAGCGACAAGTCCGGTATGCAGTTCGGCATCATGTCGGTCAGCGACATCACGCAGGACCCGACCACGGGCATCACGCCCAGCGAGGGGGAGCGGATCAAGGCCGCCGTCGCCATCGCCGAGCACGCCGAGGAGGCGGGACTCGACGTCTTCGCCATCGGCGAGCACCACAACCCGCCGTTCTTCTCCTCCAGCCCGACCACGCTGCTCGCGTACATCGTGGCGCGGACGGAGCGCCTGATCGTCTCGACGGGCACCACGCTGATCACCACGAACGACCCGGTGCGCATCGCCGAGGAGTACGCGATGCTGCAGCACCTGTCCGGCGGCCGCATGGACCTCATGATGGGCCGGGGCAACACCGGTCCGGTGTACCCGTGGTTCGGCAAGGACATCCGCCAGGGCCTGCCGCTGGCCATCGAGAACTACGCGCTGCTGAACGAGCTGTGGACCAAGGATGTCGTGGACTGGGAGGGCAAGTTCCGCACCTCGCTGCAGGGCTTCACCGCCACGCCCCGGCCGCTGGACGGCGTCAAGCCCTTCGTCTGGCACGGCTCCATCCGCACTCCGGAGATCGCCGAGCAGGCCGCGTACTACGGCGACGGATTCTTCGCCAACAACATCTTCTGGCCCAAGGAGCACTACCAGCGCCTGATCGAGCTGTACCGCCAGCGCTGGAGCCACTACGGCCACGGCGCACCGGAGACGGCCATCGTGGGCCTGGGCGGTCAGGTGTTCATGGCGAAGAACTCCCAGGACGCCGTGAACGCGTTCCGGCCGTACTTCGACAACGCGCCGGTGTACGGCCACGGCCCCTCGATGGAGGACTTCACCGAGATGACGCCGTTGACCGTCGGGTCGCCGCAGCAGGTCATCGACCGCTACGCCGCCATGCGCGACCACTTCGGCGACTACCAGCGCCAGCTGTTCCTCGTGGATCACGCAGGCCTGCCGCTGAAGGCGGTGCTCGAGCAGATCGATCTGCTCGGCAGCGAGGTCGTGCCCGTGCTGCGCCGCGAGCTCGCGCAGAACCGTCCGGCGAACGTTCCGGATGCCCCCACCCACGCCGCACGCGTCAAGGCGGTCTACGGCGACGGGCCCACGCGCCAGGCGCGCCCCGGCGCCAACCGCGGTGACAACCTCACCGCCGGATCCCCGTACCAGGACGGCGGCTCGGGGAGTGGGTCCCTGAGCCTGTCGAAGGGGGCGGCGTTCGGCCTGGCTCGGAAGGAGGCCTGACGATGACCGAGCGCCGGATCGCCGTGATCTCCTCCGGCCTGTCCAACCCGTCCTCCACCCGGATGCTGGCCGATCGCATGGTCGCCGAGACCGTGAAGGCGCTGGCCGAGCGCGGCGTGCAGGTGAAGGTCGACGTGATCGAGCTGCGCGACCTCGCGCACGACATCACCAACAACCTGCTCACCGGTTTCGCGCCCGCCCCGTTGGAGGAGGCCATCAACCGGGTGGTCTCCGCCGACGCGCTCATCGCCGTCACGCCGATCTTCTCCACGAGCTACGCGGGGCTGTTCAAGTCGTTCATCGACGTGATCGACCCGGACGCCCTGAGCGGCAAGCCGGTGCTGATCGGCGCGAACGCGGGGACCGCGCGCCACTCGCTGGCCATCGACTATGCCATCCGGCCGCTGTTCACCTACCTGCATGCCGAGCCCGTCTCCACAGGGGTGTTCGCCGCCTCCAGCGACTGGGGCGACGCCGCCGACGAGGTGGCTCCGCTGAGCTCGCGCGTCGAGCGCGGCGCGAGGGAGCTGTCCGAAGCGATCCTCCGGCGTGATCCGGCTACCGGCGAAGACCCGTTCGATCCGGACAGCTACCTCGGCAAGGGCAAGTCCTTCGGTCACCTGCTCGGCGGTCTGGCAGGCGAGTAGGACCTTCACGACGAAGGCGGGCCCGCCATGCGCATGCACGACGGGCCCGCCTTCTCGTGGATCGTGGTCTCAGCCGCTCTTGCGGCGGAACTCCCGCTTCATCTGCGGGGCGTGAGTCGCATGCACGGCCGAATCGCCGTCGAGGTGCGACTGCCCGCTCCGGTTCTGCGAGTTCTTCCGCTCGAGCGCCTCCTTGAACTTGCGCTTCATCTCCTCGGGGGAGACTGCCTTGTCATCGCTCATGTCCGTCAGCCTAGCTGCATCGTCGCCCGCTGCCGAGGGTGATTCAGACGGCCGGATCCGCGCTGATAGGCTGGAAGAGGATGCCTGTGGCATCTGCACGAACTCGCGCGCCACACGGGTGTGCGAGCCTAAACAAAGAAGGAGAGACCTCTTGGAAGGTCCTGAAATCACCGCAACCGAGGCCGTTCTCGACAACGGCCGGTTCGGCACCCGCACCGTCCGGTTCGAGACCGGACGCCTCGCCCAGCAGGCACAGGGCTCTGTCGCCGCCTACCTGGACGATGAGACCATGCTCCTGTCGGCCACCAGCGCGGGCAAGCACCCGCGCGAGGGGTTCGACTTCTTCCCGCTGACCGTCGACGTCGAGGAGCGCTCGTACGCCGCCGGCAAGATCCCCGGTTCGTTCTTCCGCCGCGAGGGCCGTCCTTCTACGGACGCGATCCTGGTCTGCCGCCTGATCGACCGCCCGCTGCGCCCGTCGTTCGTGACCGGTCTGCGCAACGAGGTCCAGATCGTCATCACCGTGCTGTCGATCGCACCGGGGGAGTACTACGACGCCCTCGCGATCAACGCGGCATCCGCCTCGACGCAGATCTCCGGCCTGCCGTTCTCCGGCCCCATC
Source organism: Microbacterium sp. (assembly GCF_049650565.1). Lineage (GTDB taxonomy): Bacteria > Actinomycetota > Actinomycetes > Actinomycetales > Microbacteriaceae > Microbacterium. Next base: position 26,665 of record NZ_JBASAK010000080.1, on the reverse strand, counting down.
GCCGGCGTGCGCCTGGCCTTCATCCCCGGTCACGGCGAGCACGCCGACCAGTGGGTCGTGTTCCCGAACGCGGAGCAGGTCGAGCAGGCCGTCTTCGACCTCGTCGTCGCCGGTCGCATCGTGACCAAGAAGGACGGCTCCGAGGACGTCGCGATCATGATGGTCGAGGCCGAGGCCACCGAGAACAGCTGGAACCTGATCAAGGCCGGCGCCACCAAGCCCAGCGAGGACATCGTCGCGCAGGGCCTCGAGGCCGCCAAGCCCTTCATCGCCCAGCTCGTCAAGGCGCAGGCCGAGCTCGCCTCGCACGCATCCAAGGAGCCGGGCGTCTACCCGGTGTTCCTGCCGTACGCCGACGAGACGTTCGCGTTCGTCAACGAGCGCGCCTACTCCGAGCTGGCCTCGGTGTACCAGATCGCCGACAAGATCGAGCGCCAGGACGCCGACGACGCCCTCAAGGAGCGCGTCAGGGGCGAGCTGACCGCCGCGGTCGAGGCGGGTGCGCTGCCCGAGTCCGCGCTGTCGGAGTTCTCAGCGGCGTACAAGGGCGTCACGAAGAAGATCGTGCGCGGCCGCATCCTCACCGACGGCGTCCGCATCGACGGCCGGGGTCTTGCCGACATCCGTCCGCTGGACGCAGAGGTGCAGGTGATCCCGCGCGTGCACGGCTCGGCGATCTTCCAGCGCGGTGAGACCCAGATCCTGGGCGTCACCACGCTGAACATGCTCAAGATGGAGCAGCAGATCGACTCGCTCTCGCCCACCACGAGCAAGCGCTACATGCACCACTACAACTTCCCGCCCTACTCCACCGGCGAGACCGGTCGCGTGGGGTCGCCGAAGCGTCGCGAGATCGGGCACGGCTTCCTGGCCGAGCGCGCGCTCGTGCCGGTGCTGCCCAGCCGCGAGGAGTTCCCCTATGCGATCCGTCAGGTCTCCGAGGCGCTCGGCTCCAACGGCTCCACGTCGATGGGCTCGGTCTGCGCGTCGACCCTGTCGCTGCTGAACGCCGGTGTGCCGCTGCGCGCGCCCGTCGCCGGGATCGCCATGGGCCTGGTCTCCGACGAGGTCGATGGTGAGACCCGCTACGCGGCGCTCACCGACATCCTCGGGGCTGAGGACGCGTTGGGCGACATGGACTTCAAGGTCGCGGGCACCAGCGAGTTCGTCACGGCCATTCAGCTGGACACCAAGCTCGACGGCATCCCGTCGTCCGTGCTGGCCGGCGCCCTGACGCAGGCCCGCGACGCGCGCCTGACGATCCTCGGCGTGCTGAACGCCGCGATCGACACGCCCGACGAGATGGCGCCCACCGCGCCGCGCGTCATCAGCGTGCAGATCCCGGTCGACAAGATCGGCGAACTGATCGGGCCCAAGGGCAAGACGATCAACGCCATCCAGGACGAGACCGGCGCGCAGATCTCCATCGAGGAGGACGGCACCGTCTACATCGGCGCCGTCGACGGCCCGTCGGCCGAGGCCGCACGTGCGCAGGTCAACGCCATCGCCAACCCCACCAACCCGGAGGTCGGCGAGCAGTTCCTGGGCACCATCGTGAAGATCGCCAGCTTCGGCGCCTTCATCTCGCTGCTGCCCGGCAAGGACGGCCTGCTGCACGTCACCGAGGTGCGCAAGCTCGCCGGTGGCAAGCGCGTGGAGGACGTCGGAGACGTGCTCTCGGTCGGCCAGAAGCTGCTGGTGCGCATCACGAAGATCGACGACCGCGGCAAGCTGTCCCTCGAGCCGGTGCTCGAGGAGACCCCGGCCGAGGCCGAGAAGGCCGCGGAGCCTGCCGAGGCGTGATCCGAGCGGATGCCGGTGACCCGGCATCCGGCCGACAGGGCCCGGTGGCATGCGAGATCGCATGCCACCGGGCCCTTTCGCATTGGACGTGACCGGATCGTTACGAGAAGTTGTGACGCACGCCCCGGTCACGGCCGATACCGTGTGCGGCGTCGCTTAGCCTGTCAGTACGCACGGGGTGCGTGATCGCAGGATTCTCACGGGGGTGAGGAATGAGGCTCTTCTCCAACGGCACGGCCGAACGGAAGCCGCGCCCTGAGGTTGCCCTCGACGAGCATCCGTCCGCCCCGATCCCCGTGATCGGACCCGGTGTGGGGGAGAGCATCCGCGTGCCGCTGGGCGAGACCGGCTTCTCGGTGTTCCCGCTCATGCTGGGCGCAGCCGAGTTCGGCTGGAACGTCGACCTGCCCACGAGCCACGCGCTGCTGGATCGCTACCTGGAATACGGAGGCAACGCGATCCACACCGCGGACGGCTTCTCCGGCGGCCGCAGCGAGCACATCATCGGCCAGTGGCTGCGATCCCGCGGCACCCGCGATCGGGTCGTGCTGAGCGTGCGAGTGGGGTCGCACGCCGACAACCCCGGTCTCGGATCGGTCAACCTCGTGCGCGCCGTGGAGGGCTCGCTGACCAGACTGGGCGCCGACCGGATCGACGTGCTGTACCTGGATGCGTCCCTGGATGACGACGCGACCAACCTGGAGGACACGCTGGCCACCGTGGAGTGGCTGCGGGACGCCGGCAAGATCTCAGCCGTGGGCGGCTTCCGCTTCGCACCGGAGCGGCTGGTCGAGGCCCGCATCCTGGCATCCGCAGGCTACCCGCGCCTGGACGTGCTCGACGAGCCGTACAACCTCGTGCGGCGCCAGGGATTCGAGGGCGACCTGCGTCTCGTCGCCGACGCGCAGAGCCTCGCCGTGACGCCCTCCCATGCCCTGGAGCACGGGTTCCTGTCCGGCCGGCACCGCAGCAGAGCGGCCGTCGCGGGCGTGCGCGGCCAGCAGCTGCGGAGCCAGCTCAACCGCCGCGGCATCCGCGTGCTGCGCGCGCTGGACCTCGTCGCCGCGGAGCTCGCGGTGCCCGTCGCGGCCGTGTCCATCGGGTGGCTGCTCGCGCAGCGCACGATCGTCGCGCCCATCGTGAACGCCTTCGCCGAGGCGCATGTGGAGGAGTTGATGCAGGGGGCGGGAATCACGCTCAGTCGCACCCAGCTCGCCGAATTGAGCCGCGCAGGCGCCTGAGCACACGGCATCCGTTGGACGTGACGTCGGCAGGGTGTCCTAAGCTGGAGGCGTCGCGGTGCCGCGGCATGAAGCGAGCAGGGTTGTGACGCACTACATATATCTGGTCAGACATGGTGAACATCAGGATGCCGAGCACGGCATCGATGACGGACCCCTCTCACCACGAGGACAGCGTCAGGCCGAGCACATCGCGGACCGGCTGTCCGGCCTTCCGCTGGACGCCGTCTGGCACTCGCCGTTGCTGCGCGCGACCGAGACGGCGCGTGCGATCGCGGAGCGCCTTCCGTCGGTGGATCCGCAGCCATCGGCCCTGCTGTTCGACTGCGTGCCGACGGGCATGACCGAAGACACGCCCGCCGCGTACGAACCGTTCTTCGGCTCCGTCAGCGACGCGGAGATCGAGGCCGGGCGAGCGCAGATGGCGGATGCCACAGGGGAGTTCCTGCGGCGTCGTCACGGTGAGGTGCATGAGGTGCTCATCACGCACAACTTCGTCATCTCCTGGTTCGTGCGCGAGGTGCTGGGTGCACCGGACTGGCGCTGGATGACGCTGAACCAGGCGCACTGCGGGCTGACCGTGATCGCGCAGAAGCAGGGCCGACCGTGGTCGCTGCTCAGTCACAACGATCTCGGCCATCTGCCCATGGAGCTTCGCACCGGGCTTCCCGATTACGCCTCGGTGTGAACGGCGCCGTCATGCGGCCTGGCCCCGGCGTCGGCGAATCTAGACTGGATGCATGACGACTCAGGTGGCCCTCGTCGGCGGAACAGGCAAGCTCGGCCGCATCATCCATGGTGTGATCGATGACCTCGACGGGTTCGAGGTGCGCAATGTGCTCGGCTCGGCCAGCGGCCTCGGCGAACTCGACGGCGCGGATCTGATCGTGGACGCCTCCACGCCGGCAGTCAGCGTGGAGGTCGTGCGCGTCGCGCTGGAGCGCGGTATCAACATCCTCATCGGCACGTCCGGCTGGTCGCAGGAGCGCATCTCGCTGGTGCGCCCGCTGCAGGCATCGGCGGGCACCGGAGTGGTGTTCATCCCCAACTTCTCCATCGGCTCCGCATTGGGCACGGCACTGGCGGCCACCGCCGCCCGGTTCTTCCCGTTCGCGGAGATCGTCGAGACGCATCGCGACACGAAGATCGACTCGCCCAGCGGCACCGCGGTGCGCACGGCCGAGCTGATGGCCGACGCCCGCGAGGCCGAGGGACCGTTCCACGCGCCGCACGTCGATCAGCGGGCTCGGGGTCAGCAGGTGTCGGGCATCCCCGTGCACTCGCTGCGCCGCCCCGGCGTGATCGCCCGGCAGGAGGCCATCCTGTCCGGTGCGGGCGAGACGCTCACGATCGTGCACGACACCGTCGACTCCGCGGCGGCCTATGCGCCCGGCATCCGCCTGGCGCTGCCCTTCGCCCGGGACACGCACGAACTGGTCGTCGGCCTGGAGAACGTCATCGATCTCGGCGTGCGCTCGTGACCTCGCGCATCGGCGTCGCCGTGATGGGCGCCGCACTGCTGCTGTACATCGTCGTCGCCGTGTGGTTCGCCGTGCTGTTCCTCCGCGGCGGCACCGGAGTGTCGATCGGGATGGGCGTGGCGCTCATCGTGATCGCGCCGATCGGCGCGTGGGCGATGATCCGCGAACTGGCGTTCGGGTACGCGGCCGACCGGCTGGGAAGACAGCTGGACGGCGAGGGCGGCATGCCGGAGGCTCCCGCACAGCTCACGCCCAGCGGGCGACTGCGCCGCGAGGACGTGGAGCCGATGATCGAGCAGTACACGACCGCCGCGCAGGCGGACGTCGACGACTGGCGCGCACGCTATCGGCTGGGTGTCGTACAGGACGCAGCAGGGCGGCGCAAGGACGCCAGGGTCAGCATCCGCCAGGCCATCCGTCTCGCCCGCGTGCGTCCCTAGAACCCTTCTCCGTCGCGCGAAGCGCCCCGGATTCGCGGGAATCGGGACGCTTCGCGTCATGTAGCGGGGCCGGATCAGGCCAGGCTGGCTTCGAGGGTGATCTCGATTCCGGCGAGGGCCTGCGACACCGGGCATCCGACCTTGGCGCCCTCGGCGATCTCCTGGAACTTCTCCGGGGTGATGCCGGGCACGGTCGCGTTGACGTTGAGGTGACTGCCGGTGATGCCGGTGCCGGGCTTGAACGTGACGGATGCCGAGGCGTTGACGCGCTCCGGCGGAGTGCCGTTCTCGGCCAGCGCGTGCGACAGCGCCATGCTGAAGCACGAGGCGTGCGCGGCGGCGATCATCTCCTCGGGCGTCGTGGTGGTGTCGGAGCCCTCGCTGCGCGCCTTCCAGTCGATGGGGAAGGTGCCCAGGTTGGAGCTCGAGAACGCGACGGTGCCCGAGCCTTCCATCAGTGATCCGGTCCAGGTGGCGGCGGCTTCGCTGGTGATGGCCATGGTTCCTCCAGAGGTGGCTTTCTGCGGGGCGCGGGTTCGCGTCGCTCCGCAAGCCTACCCACGCGGAAGGTCCTCCGGTACTGTGCTCAGGATGCCGGAGCGGCGCGGCCGACCAGGCCGGCGCGCTGCAGCAGCAGGTACAGCTGGCAGCCCAGGCAGAAGCCGAAGGCGGCGTTCAGGAAGGCGGCGATGAACGCCATGGCCGTGGCGATGGGAAGCGCCAGCGGCACGCCGACCAGGTGCAGGATCAGCCCCGCGGCGACGACGAACAGGCCGACTCCCTGCGCGAACCGCGGCGGACGCGGGTCCTCCAGCTCGGCCGGAGGATCCAGGCGCGGGCGCACGACCCTGCGGAACAGCACGCCCCACGGCGCGGTCGAGGGAGAGAGCACACCCCACAGGAACAGTGCGGCGATGACGAGAGTCAACCAGAATGCCGCGCTGAAGCGGAAACCGCCGACCTCGACCAGACCGAGGAATGTGGCTGCCAGCAGCAGCGCCGAGGTGATCCAGGCGCCGAAGCGCGGAGCGCGCGGGTCGATGCCGCGGACGGGTGCGTTCTCGGTCATGATGCCTCCTGAAGGGCGGGGAGCTCGGACAGCACTGCCTCGACGTCGGCGCGGCGCGGAGCCCCGGTGAAACGAGCGACGAGCACAGCGTCCGCACTGATCACGAACGTCGTCGGGGTGCTCAGAACGTGGTGCCGTGCGGTGAGGTCCGGGCGGTGGGTGAGGTCGACGTCGACGTGCTCGACGCCGGGATGAGCGGAGGCGATGCCGCGCAGCATCCTGCGCACCTGCGGGCAGCGCGTGCAGGTCTCGGTGCTGAACTGCACGAGCGTGACGCGGCCGACGGTGACGCCGAGGTCGGTCAGATCCACGGCATCCGACCCGCGACGGCGGCGGCCGTCTCGGGCACGCCAGATCGCCCCGGCCACGACGGTGACCGCGATCAGTGCGGCCAGCGCGATCAGGGCGGAGGAGAAGGCCATGCACCCACGATAGGTCCGCCTGCCGGGGGTGGGCCCGGATGTGACGGAGCATGACGATCCACGCCCTGTCGCGCTGTCGCAGGTATCGTTGCAGGCATGAGCGCCGCCGTCCCCACGCCCTATGAAGACCTGCTCCGCGACGTGCTGGAGCACGGCACGCACAAGGACGATCGCACCGGTACCGGAACCACCAGCGTGTTCGGCCGGCAGATCCGGTTCGATCTATCGGCGGGCTTCCCGCTGATCACCACCAAGCGCGTGCACTTCAAGTCCATCGCGTACGAGCTGCTGTGGTTCCTGCGGGGCGACTCCAACGTGCGCTGGCTGCAGGAGCACGGCGTCACCATCTGGGACGAGTGGGCGGATGCCGATGGCGACCTCGGCCCGGTGTACGGCGTGCAGTGGCGTTCGTGGCCGACTCCGGATGGCGGGCGCATCGATCAGCTCTCGCAGGTGATCGACCAGATCCGCGCCACGCCCGACTCCCGCCGGCTGATCGTGTCGGCGTGGAACCCCGCCGACATCCCGGACATGGCGCTGGCTCCCTGCCACGCGCTGTTCCAGTTCTACGTCGCCGACGGCAGGCTGTCGTGCCAGCTGTACCAGCGCAGCGCCGACCTGTTCCTGGGCGTGCCGTTCAACATCGCCTCCTATGCGCTGCTGACGCTGATGGTGGCGCAGCAGACCGGCCTCGAACCCGGCGACTTCGTCTGGACGGGCGGCGACTGCCACATCTACGACAACCACGTCGACCAGGTGCGCGAGCAGCTCACCCGCGAGCCGTACCCGTACCCGGCGCTGACGTTCGCTCGCACGCCGGACACGATCCTGGACTACGCCTACGAGGACTTCTCCGTCGAGGGCTATCAGCACCACCCGGCCATCCGCGCGGCGGTCGCGGTATGACGCTCGGCCTCGTCTGGGCGGAGGCGCACGGCGGGGTCATCGGCGCCGGCGGCGGGATGCCGTGGCACGTGCCCGAGGACCTCGCGCACTTCAAGCGGATCACCCTCGGCGCCCCGGTCGTCATGGGCAGGCGCACCTGGGACTCGCTGCCCGAGAGATTCCGCCCGCTGCCGGGCCGGGCGAACATCGTCATCACGCGGCAGGCCGACTGGGCCGCCGACGGCGCGCGCCGCGCCGCGAGCGTGGCGGATGCGCTGGCGGGCCTGGACGACGGCTGGGTGATCGGCGGTTCTCAGATCTTCGGCGAGGTGATCGATCGCGCCGATCGGCTCGAGGTCACCGAGCTCGACCTGGAGGTCGATGACGGCGACGCCTTCGCTCCGTCGCGGGCGGGCTGGCACCTGGTCGACGAGGGGGACTGGCAGCTCTCCCGCACCGGCATCCGCTTCCGGTTCCTGGGATACCAGCGCTGATGCCCACCGCACTGATCACTGGAGCAAGCGCCGGACTGGGCGCCGAATTCGCCCGTCAGCTGGCGGCGAAGGGCGCCGACCTCGTGCTGGTCGCCCGTGGTGCGGAGGCCCTGGAGACCCTCGCCGCGGAGCTGCGCACGCGGCACGGCGTGGCCGTCGAGGTGCTCACCGCCGACCTGTCGGTCGAGGCCGAGGTCGCCCGCGTCGCCGAACGCGTCTCGGATGCCGGGCATCCGATCGACATGCTGGTGAACAACGCCGGATTCGGACTGCCGCTGCAGTTCGCCGACAACGACATTGATGACGAGGTGCGTCATCTCCGCGTGCACGTGGAGGCGTCCATGCGGCTCATGCACGCCGGCATCCGCTCGATGCGCGGACGGGGCGGGCGCATCGTCAACGTGGCGTCCGTCGCCGGTTTCATCTCGCGCTCGACGTACTCGGCCTGCAAGGGCTGGCTGATCGGCTTCAGCCGCTGGGCGAACAGCGAGTACTCCCGGGATGGAGTGACCGTCACCGCCGTGTGCCCCGGTTTCACGCACACCGCTTTCCACTCCCGGATGGGGCTGGAACCCGGGCGCGAGGGCGTCCCCGCGCTGATGTGGCTGGACGCCCCGCTGGTCGTGCGCGAGGGGCTGCGGGACGCCGCGCGCGGGAAGGCGGTGTCGATCCCGTCGCTGCGGTACAAGGTCATCGTCGCTCTCACGCGCGTGCTGCCGGGCTCTCTCACGGCGGGCGTGGCCCGCCGTGGACGGGTCTGAGACGGATTCTCGCGGTCACCGGCTCATCACGGCGCCCTCAACGGGATAATCTGGATGCCATGACGCACACGGACAACCCCTTCGGGCAGGTCATCGTCGCGCTGGTCACTCCGATGACCGCCGACGGCGAGGTCGACTGGCCTGCCGTCGAGAAGCACATGGACGACGTGATCACCGCGGGCGTCGACGGCATCCTGGTCACCGGAACCACCGGCGAGACCTCCACGCTGACCGACCCGGAGAAGATCCGCCTGGTCGAGGTCGGCAAGGACGTCGCCGCAGGGCGGGCCAAGATCATCACCGGCGGCGGGTCCAACGAGACCGCGCACGCCATCCAGCTGTACCGTGACAGCGCCAAGGCCGGCGCCGACGCCATCCTCGTCGTCACGCCGTACTACAACAAGCCGACGCAGGCCGGCATCCTCACCCACTTCCGCATGGTGGCGGATGCCACGGACCTGCCGATGATGCTCTACGACATCCCCGGCCGCACCGGCGTGCCGATCGAGTACGAGACCATGCTGCGCCTGGCCAAGCACCCGAACATCCTCGCCGTCAAGGACGCGAAGGGGAAGTTCAGCGAGGTCAGCCGGGTGCTGAACCAGACGGACCTGATGTACTTCTCCGGCGACGACGCCAACGTGCTCCCGCACCTGGCCATCGGCGCGACGGGCCTGGTGGGCGTGACGGCCAACATCGCTGCGGCCCCGTACCGCACCATCGTCGACGCCGTGAACCGCGGCGACCTCGCCGCGGCCACCGCCGAGCACCAGCGCCTGGAGCCGCTGGTGCGCGCGGTCATGACGCACATCCCGGGCACCGTCTCGACCAAGTACATCCTGCACGGCCTCGGCCGGATCGGCAGCCCGCGCGTGCGGCTGCCGCTGGTGGGCCCGGAGGAGTGGGAGGCGGCGATCATCGAGGATGAGCTGTCACTGGTCCACGACGTCCCCGGCGCTGATTTCTCGAACTTCCGCCCCGACCGCAACGCGGCCGCCGGCGGCGCACTGCCGAAGGTGCCAGGCACCACACGATGAGCGCACGACTGCGCTGAACTGCACTGTCGGGCACGGGGTGTCCGGCCTAGGAGACTGAATGTCCATCCCCATTTCCGCCCCCGCACCGCTCGCCAAGGGTACGCTCCGCGTGTTCCCGCTGGGCGGGCTCGGCGAGGTCGGCCGCAACATGACCGTCTACGAATTCGACGGGAAGCTGCTGATCGTCGACTGCGGCGTTCTGTTCCCCGAGGAGTACCAGCCGGGCGTCGACCTGATCCTGCCCGACTTCGAGCCCATCAAGGACCGGCTCGACGACGTCGTGGGCGTCGTGCTCACGCACGGCCACGAGGACCACATCGGCGCGGTGCCGTACCTGCTGCGCCTGAAGAACGACATCCCGCTGATCGGCTCCGGGCTCACGCTCGCACTGGTGGAGGCCAAGCTCAAGGAGCACCGCATCAAGCCCTTCACCCTCACGGTGAAGGAGGGCCAGCGCGAGAAGACCGGACCGTTCGACCTCGAGTTCATCGCGGTCAACCACTCCATCCCGGATGCTCTGGCCGTCGCCATCCGCACGCCCGCGGGCCTCGTTCTCGCCACCGGCGACTTCAAGATGGACCAGCTGCCGCTGGACGGACGCATCACCGACCTGCGCGCGTTCGCACGCCTCGGCGACGAGGGCGTCGACCTGTTCCTCGTCGACTCCACCAACGCCGACGTGCCGGGCTTCACGCCCACCGAGCGCTCCATCGGGCCGGTGCTGGACCAGGTCATCGCGAAGGCGCCGCGCCGCGTGATCGTGGCGAGCTTCTCCAGTCACGTGCACCGCGTGCAGCAGGTCATCGACGCCGCGGCCGCCCACGGGCGCCGGGTCGCGTTCCTGGGCCGCAGCATGGTGCGCAACATGACCATCGCCGAGCAGCTGGGCTACCTGCACGTGCCCGACGGCGTGCTCATCGACTACAAGAAGGCCCGCGACCTGCCCGACGACCAGATCGTGTACATGTCCACGGGCTCGCAGGGCGAGCCGATGGCCGTGCTCAGCCGCATGGCCAACCTCGACCACGCCATCGAGCCGGGCCCCGGCGACACCGTCATCCTGGCCTCCAGCCTCATCCCCGGCAACGAGAACGCCGTCTATCGCGTGATCGACGGACTGACCAAGCTCGGCGCGCATGTCGTGCACAAGGCCAACGCCAAGGTGCACGTCTCCGGCCACGCCGCCGCCGGCGAGCTGCTGTACTGCTACAACATCCTCACGCCCAAGAACGTGCTGCCCGTGCACGGCGAGTACCGCCACCTGTTCGCCAACGCGCGGCTGGCCCAGAGCACCGGCATCCCGGAGGAGAACACGATCATCGGCTCCAACGGCACCGTGGTCGACCTGAAGGACGGCAGGGCGACTGTGGTCGGTCAGCTCGACATCGGTTTCGTGTACGTCGACGGCTCCTCCGTCGGCGGCGTGACGGATGCCGATCTGAAGGACCGTCGCATCCTCGGCGAGGAGGGCTTCGTGTCCGTCATCGTCGTGGTCGACTCCGCCACCGGGCGCATCATCTCCGGCCCGGAGATCCACGCCCGCGGCGTCGCAGAGGACGACAGCGTCTTCGACGACGTCACCCCGAAGATCGTCGCCGCGCTCAAGGAGGCCGCCGGCAACGGCGTGCGCGACAATCACGCCCTCTCGCAGATCGTGCGCCGCACGATCGGCCGCTGGGTCAACCAGAAGCTGCGTCGTCGCCCGATGATCGTCCCGCTGGTCATCGAGGCCTGAGCGACGACCGCTGGAGGCCCGTCGGCCTGATGGCCGGCGGGCCCTTCTGCGTGCTGCTGGGTCGCTGAGCCCGTCGCCTGTACTGAGTGGGCGCCGGCGAGTCGAAGTGAACCGCGCGGAAACCCGCGTCATTGCGGGCGAATGTCGGCACCTGGCCGTACCGTGGACACATGGCCAGGAGCACCACGAAGTCTGAGCGCGCGTCGACGACGCCCGCGTCGCGATCCAAGCGGCAGACGACCTCGCGCGCCGCCAAGCCCAAGTCCGCCCCCGCCCCGAAGAAGTACGTCGACGCCGCCGACAAGCCGCCGGTCATCGTGCGCATGTGGCTCGGACTCGCCCATGTCGTGGGGGGTCTGTTCCGCGCATTCGGCCCGGAGGCGCTCGAGAAGGATCAGCGGCGCGACGGCTTCCCGTTCTTCCTGGTGCTGCTGGCCTGCGCGGGCGCGGTCGTGGAGTGGTTCTTCATCGGCGAGAAGATCGCCCAGGCCATCAGCGCGTACACCTTCGGACTGATCGTCGGCCGGGTGGCCTTCGTGCTGCCCGTGCTGCTGCTGCTCCTGGCCGGCTGGCTGTTCCGGCATCCGGCATCCGTGAACGACAACGGGCGGATCGGGATCGGCTTCGGGTTCTTCACACTGGCGATGGCGGGCTTCTGCCACGTCGCCTCCGGCGCCGTCGGTGCGGCCGGCGATCTCGTGCGTCCGCAGCCCAAAGACGGGATGCCCGCACTCAGCGCCGCCGGTGGCCTGTTCGGCTGGCTGCTGGGGGAGCCGCTGGCGCGCCTGACGCCGGTGGTCGCATACATCGTGCTGGCCGTGCTGACGGTGCTCAGCATCCTCATCCTCACCAAGACACCGCCGAACCGCATCGGCCAGCGGCTCGGAGACCTGTACGCCTGGATGTTCGGCGCGGAGCGCCCGCTGCGCGCGGCTGCCGTCGACGAGGCGCCGCAGGACGACGAGGACGACAAGGACTCGCTGCCCTGGTGGCGGCGCAACAGAACCGGCCGCGAGGAGGATCCCGACGAGGGGGCCTCATCGCAGGCCATCACCGCGCTGTTCGAGGAGGCCACCGGAGAGGGCGCCTACGACCAGGCCGTGCTCGTCGATGACGATGTGCACGACGCGGCCACCGAGGTGCTCACCGACATCAGCGCGCTCACCGGAGGCCTCGGTGAGCAGAACACGACGGCACTGCTGGACGACGACGGCTCCACGGGCGAACTGCCGGGTCTGGACGGCTTCGGCACGAACGGCCCCGGTGCCGGTGGTCCGCAGCCTCCGGCAGCGCCTTATGTGCTGCCCCCGACCACGATCCTCAAGGCGGGTCCGCCGCCGGTGACGCGGTCGGATGCCACCGATCACACCATCGCGCAGATCACCAGCGTGCTCGAGCAGTTCAAGGTGGATGCCAAGGTCACCGGATTCTCGCGCGGCCCGACGGTCACGCAGTACGAGGTCGAGGTGGGTCTGGGCGTCAAGGTCGAGAAGATCCTGCAGCTCAGCAACAACTTCGCTTACGCCGTGGCATCCAACGACGTGCGCATCCTCTCGCCGATCCCCGGCAAGAGCGCCATCGGCATCGAGATCCCCAACGTCGACAAAGAGACCGTGGCCCTCGGCGACGTGCTGCGCTCGCCCGCGGCGCAGAAGAGCACGCATCCGCTGACCATCGGCGTCGGCAAGGACGTCGGCGGCAAGATCGTCGTCGCCAACCTCGCCAAGATGCCGCACCTGCTGGTCGCCGGCTCCACAGGATCGGGCAAGTCCAGCTTCGTGAACTCGATGATCACGAGCCTGCTGGTGCGCGCCCGTCCGGCGGATGTGCGGATGGTGCTCATCGACCCGAAGCGCGTGGAGCTCACCAGCTACGCGGGCGTGCCGCACCTGATCACCCCGATCATCACGAGTCCCAAGAAGGCCGCCGAGGCGCTGCAGTGGGTCGTGAAGGAGATGGACATGCGGTACGACGACCTCGCGTCGTTCGGGTACCGCCACATCGACGACTTCAACAAGGCCGTGCGCAACGGCGAGATCCAGCTGCCGGCCGGCAGCGAGCGGGTGCTCAAGCCGTATCCCTACCTGTTGGTGGTGGTCGATGAGCTGGCCGACCTGATGATGGTGGCTCCGCGCGACGTCGAGGACTCGATCGTCCGCATCACGCAGCTGGCCCGAGCCTCCGGCATCCACCTCGTGCTGGCGACCCAGCGACCCAGCGTCGACGTCGTCACCGGTCTGATCAAGGCCAACGTGCCGTCACGACTGGCCTTCGCCGTCACCAGCGTCACCGACAGCCGCGTCATCCTGGACTCGCCGGGTGCGGACAAGCTCATCGGCCAGGGTGACGCCCTGTTCTCGCCGATGGGGTCGTCCAAGCCGTTCCGACTGCAGGGCGCGTGGGTCGAGGAGAGCGAGATCGCGGCCGTCGTCAAGCACGTCACTCACCAGGCGCGTCCCGAGTACCGTGCCGATGTGCAGGAGTCCGCCGAAGCGAAGAAGAAGCACGTCGATGAGGACATCGGAGACGATCTCGAGCTGCTGTTGGCCGCCGCCGAGCTCATCGTCTCATCGCAGTTCGGCTCGACCTCGATGCTGCAGCGCAAACTGCGCGTCGGCTTCGCCAAGGCCGGTCGCCTGATGGACCTGCTGGAGTCCCGCGAGATCGTCGGGCCGTCCGAGGGATCGAAGGCCCGCGACGTGCTGGTGACCGCCGAGCAGCTGCCCATGGTCATCGCCAAGCTCCGTGGCGACGATGTTCCCGCGCAGAAGCCGGCCGCGCCGGCAGTGCCTGCCGCTGCCGAGCACGACCCGTACGGGCACGACCCCGTCGAGCAGCAGTTCGAGGGTCTGCCTGTCGTGGAGAGCGAGGACGACGGCGACGAGGACGCCTGGGGCCTGACGGGCCGCGACTGATGGCGATCCCCCGGCAGCTCCCGAACGCGATCACGATCGCCCGCATCCCGCTGGCGATCGTGTTCTTCGTCCTTCTGCTCCTGGCGGGGACGAACGGCGCGACAGACCTGGCCATGCGATGGGTCGCCGGTGCGCTGTTCGTGCTCGCGATCTCCACGGACTGGGTCGACGGCTACCTCGCGCGCAAGCACGAGATCGTCAGCGACTTCGGCAAGCTGTGGGACCCCATCGCCGACAAGCTGCTCACGGGCGCCGGTTTCCTCGGGCTCGCGATCCTCGGCGAGGTGAGCTGGTGGATCGTCGTCGTCATCCTGATCCGCGAGTGGGGCATCACCGTCCACCGGCTGATGATCGTGCACGAGCACGTGGTGGCGGCGGCCTGGATGGGCAAGATCAAGACCACCGTGCAGGGCATCGCCCTCGGCTGGGCGCTGCTGCCGCTGCACGTGTGGATCGGGATGCCGGTCTGGACGGTCGTGACGCTGATCCTGATGATCGCGGCGCTCGTGCTGACCGTGCTCAGCGGCATCGACTACATCGTCGCGCAGGTGCGCGGCCGGCGGAGCACGGCATGAGTGAGGCGGCGGAGCTCATCGCCGCACTGCGGCAGCGAGGGTGGACGCTCGGCGTCGCCGAATCCCTGACCGGGGGAGCGGTTGCAGCCGAGATCGTGTCGGTCGCCGGCGCCTCCGCCGCACTGTGGGGCGCGGTGGTCGCGTACGCGACGCCGGTCAAGCACACGGTGCTGGGCGTGGATGCCGATCTGCTGGCCGAGTTCGGGCCTGTGCACGCGGAGGTCGCCGTGCAGATGGCCGACGGCATCCGCCGGGTCGTCGCGGTCGACGGACGTGCGGCCGACGTCGGGATCTCCACCACGGGCATCGCCGGCCCCGATTCCCCTGACGGGCAGCCTGTCGGCACGGTCCACGTCGGCGTGGTCACGCCGCACGAGCGCATCTCGCGGCTGCATGTGTTCGCCGGCTCTCGTGCCGAGGTCCGGCAGCAGGCGACGGATGCCGTGATCGCCCTCGCGCTGGCCGCCGTGCGGGAATAGCCGGTGCGAATCGGCGGTTGCAGACGATGTGCGCATTCGACGACACACCAGGTCCACTGCCGAAAATTCCCTCACAACTGAAGCACAGCGTGAAACAGTAGATTCAACATCGTCCAGTCGGGTTAGACTGGCGATCCACTCGGGCGGAGCTCCGAGGGGAAACGGGGAGAGGAGGTTCCGATGATCCTTGTCAGACAGGAGATCGGCGATGTGCTGCGGGACTTCCGCCTGCAGAAGGGGCGCACGCTGCGCCAGGTTGCCAGCAAGGCGTCCGTCGCCCTCGGCTACCTGAGCGAGGTGGAGCGCGGCCAGAAGGAGGCCTCCAGCGAGATCCTCGCCTCCGTGGCGGATGCTCTGGATGTTCCCATCTCGACGATCATGCGCGAGGTCGGCGACCGCATCTCGGTGCTCGAGGGCATCAGCGGCTTCCCGGACGTCGTCCCCGACGACCTGGTCGCCTCGGTCGAGCCCGAGCTGTCGCTGCACTGATCGGCGGCTCACGCGAATGAGACGCAGCGAGTTCCTGCGTGCCGTCGACGACGAGTTCGGCGCGCGCGCGATCTCGCTCACGCACGACCTGATCCTCAGCGGTCTCGGAGTGACAGCGCTGGAGGCATTGGATGCCGGCGTGCCGCCGAGGGACATCTGGCTGGCACTGTGCGAGGACGCGGAGGTGCCTGCCGAGCGCCGCTACGGCGTGGGACAGCTCGAGCCACGGCGCCGCTGATCGAATCTCCCGCATTCGGATCCGGCGTGTCGTCGAAGATGCGTTCGATGAGCGCGTATCGTTCTGCACAAGTGGCCGATGTGCGATTTCTCTCCACAGCGGGCGGTTCCGCCGACGCGATGTCGGTGGCACCTCCTACCGTGAAGGACGTGGCACAAGCCATGCGCCTTGTCGCAGAGTCGCCCCATCCCGGAGCGGCCGCGACAGCCTACAGGCGGCAGCATTCGAGACATTGAGGAGCACGTCATGCCATCCACCGACGACCGCGAGAAGGCACTGGATTCGGCACTCGCGCACATCGAGCGCCAGTTCGGCAAGGGATCGATCATGCGACTGGGCAGCGACGAGCGCGCTCCCGTCGAGGTCATCCCCACCGGTTCCATCGCGCTGGACTCCGCCCTCGGCATCGGCGGCCTGCCGCGCGGCCGCATCATCGAGATCTACGGTCCCGAGTCCTCGGGAAAGACCACGCTCACGCTGCACGCCATCGCCAACGCCCAGCGCGCCGGCGGCATCGCAGCCTTCATCGACGCGGAGCACGCGCTCGACCCCGAGTACGCCCGCAAGCTCGGCGTCGACATCGACCAGCTGCTTGTCTCCCAGCCCGACACGGGCGAGCAGGCGCTGGAGATCGCCGACATGCTGATCCGCTCCGGCGCGATCGATCTGGTCGTGATCGACTCCGTCGCAGCGCTGGTGCCCGAGGCGGAGATCAAGGGCGAGATGGGCGACTCGCACGTCGGCCTGCAGGCTCGACTCATGTCCCAGGCGCTGCGCAAGCTCACGGGTGGCCTGAACCAGACCAAGACCACCGCCATCTTCATCAACCAGCTGCGCGAGAAGATCGGCGTCTTCTTCGGCTCGCCGGAGACCACCGCCGGTGGAAAGGCGCTGAAGTTCTACGCGTCGGTGCGTCTGGACATCCGTCGCATCGAGACGCTGAAGGACGGCGCCGAGGCGGTCGGAAACCGCACCCGTGTGAAGGTCGTCAAGAACAAGATGGCCCCGCCGTTCAAGCAGGCCGAGTTCGACATCCTGTACGGCATCGGCATCTCCCGCGAGGGCAGTCTGATCGACTTCGGCGTCGAGCACGGAATCGTCAAGAAGTCCGGCTCCTGGTACACCTACGACGGCGACCAGCTCGGTCAGGGCAAGGAGAACGCCCGCAACTTCCTGATCAAGAACCCGGACATCGCCCTCGACATCGAGACGCAGATCAAGCAGAAGCTCGGCATCGGGGTGCTGGCGGCCGTCGAGGCGCCGGCCGACGAGCTCGCCGAGCGTCGCCCGGCGTGATGTCTCGGCAGGAAGACGGGGGCGAGGAGCACCTCGCCCCCGTGATCCCGCTCTTCGGCGGCGATCGTCGTGGCCCTTCGCCGGCCCACCCCGCCCGTGCCGCGAACCGGGGCGCCCAGCGGGGTGAGGCCGAGGCCGCTCAATGGCGTTCTGCGCTGATGGACGGTTCGCATCGCCCGGGGCCCGCTCGCGCCCAACCCCGCCCGTCGAAGGCCGGCCCTGAGACAGGGGAGCCGCCGGTTGCGGAGCGCGACTCAGGGGAGCTCCGCGCCCGAGCCGAGGAGGTGCTGGTGCGCAAGCTGCGCGGCAAGCAGCTCTCCGTCTCGGAGGCGCGCACCGTGCTCCGCATGACCGACGTCGACCGCGATGTCGCAGAGTCGATCATCGATGAGTTCCTGCACCGCGGCTACCTCGACGATCGCACCCTGGCCGAGCTGCTCGTCACCTCCGGCGTCGAGCGCAAGGGGCAGGGGAGGATCGCGCTGTCCAGGTCGCTGTCGCAGCGCGGCATCCCGCGTGACATCGTCGACGACGTGCTCGGCGAACTGCCCGACGACGACGCCGAGCGCGCGCTGGACTACGCGCGCAGCAAGGCATCGAGCATGTCCGGGCTCGAGCCGGACACCGCGCTGCGGCGTCTGCTGGGTCAGCTCGCCCGGCGCGGCTACGGCGGATCGGTCGCGATGAATGCGGCCCGCACGGCGCTCCGCGAGGCCGGAAGCGGTCGCGGCAGCGTGCGGTTCGTCGACTCGGACTGAACAGCATCCGTTCGGCCGCCGCCGGAGAGCCCTGGCACTCTCCGCGGATCGTAGAATGGCTGGATCATGTCTCTTCTCTCCTCCGAACCGACGATCATCGCGGCCTCACCGGCAGCGATCGATGCCGACGGTCGCCGACGCTCCTACGAGGTCCGCACCTTCGGCTGCCAGATGAACGTGCACGACTCCGAGCGGCTGGCCGGGTCGCTGGAGAGCGCGGGCTATGTAGCCGCGCGTGACGGCGAGGACGCCGACATCGTCATCATCAACACCTGCGCCGTCCGCGACAACGCCGCCGGCAAGCTGTACGGCACGCTGGGGCACCTGAAGTCGCGCAAGGACAAGCATGCGGGCATGCAGATCGCCGTCGGCGGCTGCCTGGCTCAGATGGACCAGCAGGCTGTGCTCGATAAGGCGCCGTGGGTGGATGTGGTCTTCGGCACGCACAACATGGGCTCGCTTCCCGGCCTGCTAGAGCGCTCGCGTCACAACCATGAGGCCCAGCTGGAGATCCTCGAATCACTTGAGGTGTTCCCCTCCACCCTCCCCACCAAGCGCGACTCCGCGCACAGCGGCTGGGTGTCCATCTCGGTCGGCTGCAACAACACCTGCACGTTCTGCATCGTGCCCAGCCTGCGCGGCAAGGAGAAGGACCGCCGCCCTGGCGACATCCTGAACGAGATCCGGCTGCTGGTCGAGGACGGCGCCCTCGAGGTCACGCTGCTCGGCCAGAACGTGAACTCCTACGGCGTCGAGTTCGGCGACCGCCAGGCGTTCGGCAAGCTGCTGCGCGCCACCGGCGAGATCGACGGGCTCGAGCGCGTGCGCTTCACCAGCCCGCATCCCGCCGCCTTCACCGATGACGTCATCGCTGCGATGGCCGAGACCCCGAACGTCATGCCTCAGCTGCACATGCCGCTGCAGTCCGGCAGCGATCGCATTCTCAAGGCCATGCGCCGCTCCTATCGCAGCGCGCGGTTCCTCGGCATCCTCGATCGCGTTCGCGAGCGCATCCCGGACGCCGCCATCACCACCGACATCATCGTGGGCTTCCCCGGCGAGACCGACGAGGACTTCGAGGACACTCTGCGCGTCGTCGAGCAGGCCCGCTTCTCGGGCGCCTTCACCTTCCAGTACTCCATCCGCGAGGGCACGCCCGCCGCGACCATGGCGGACCAGGTGCCCAAGGAGGTCGTGCAGGAGCGCTACGACCGCCTGATCGCCCTGCAGGAGCGCATCTCGCTGGAGGAGAACGAGAAGCAGGTCGGCCGCGAGGTCGAGGTGCTGGTCTCCGTCGGCGAGGGCAAGAAGGACGCCGAGACGCATCGCCTCACTGGGCGAGCACGGGACAACCGCCTGGTGCACTTCGAGGTGACGCCGGGCTCCGAGCTGCCGCGTCCCGGCGACATGGTCACGGTCACCATCACGCACGGCGCACCGTTCCACCTGCTGGCCGACGATCCCACCGGTGCCCCTCTGCGCATCCGCCGCACCCGTGGCGGCGACGCCTGGGAGCGCGCGCAGGCGGCCAGCTGCGGCGTGCCCGCGCACGGCGACTCCGGTGCCGGGCGTCCGGTCTCGCTGGGCCTGCCGACCCTGCGCGCCGGGGTGTGAGCTCGTCCAGCGACTCGACCCGCCTCTGGGCGGTCGTCGGAGCGACGGGGACCGGCAAGAGCGAGCTCGCGCTGCAGCTCGCCGAGGTTCTGCGGGCGCAGGGGAACCCTGCGGAGATCGTCAATGCGGATGCCATGCAGCTGTACCGCGGCATGGACATCGGCACCGCCAAGCTCAGTGTGCCCGAGCGCCGCGGCATCCCCCATCATCTGCTCGACGTGCGGGAGGTGACTCAGGAGGCGGCTGTGGCGTGGTATCAGCCGTGGGCGCGCGAAGCGATCGCCGGGATCCACGCCCGCGGCGGCGACGCCATCCTCGTCGGAGGATCGGGTCTGTACGTCTCGAGCGTGATCTTCGACTTCCGCTTCCCACCGAGGGATGCCGCCGTGCGGGCGCGTCTGGAGGCGGAGCTCGAGGAGTCCGGTGCGGGTGCGCTGTTCGAGCGGCTGAAGACGCTGGACCCTGCGACGGCCGCACGCATCGACGCGCGCAACGGCCGGCGCGTGGTCCGCGCGCTGGAGGTGCTGGAGGCCGGCGGAGCCACCCACGGCGCCGCCCTCCCCGAGAAGCCCGACCTCTGGCATCCGGCCACCGCCATCATCGGCATGAGCACGGCTCGGGACGTGCTCGTGGAGCGCCTGGACCGACGCGTCGAGGGCATGTGGCGCACCGGGATGCTGGACGAGGTCGCCGCCCTCCGCGAGCAGGGCCTGGAGCGCGGCGTCACCGCATCCCGGGCCATCGGCTACGCGCAGGCGCTGGCGCAGCTGCGGGGCGACGTCACCGAGCGGCAGGCCATCGCCGAGACCCAGGCGCTCACCCGCCGGTATGCGCGCCGGCAGGTGTCCTGGTTCAAGCGGTATCCGGACATCCGATGGGTCGAGAGCAGCAGGGCGGATGCCGGAGCGATCCTCACCCGCTCATGAGGGTGCGGCCGATGTCGGTGGCCGCCTGCACCATGGAGTGATGACCACCTGCTACTACACCGCCTCCAGCCTGGACGGGTTCATCGCGACCGTCGACGAGTCGCTGGAGTGGCTGCTCACGCAGGACATCGACGAGGAAGGGGCCATGGCGTATCCGGGGTTCCGCGAAGGACTGGGCGCGATGGCGATGGGCGCGCACACCTACGAGTGGATCGTGCACCACGGCGACGGCTGGGACTACACGCTGCCGACCTGGGTGTTCTCACATCGCGATCTCGAGCTGCCGGAGGGTGCCGATATCCGACTCACGCAGGCCGATGTGCGGCAGGTGCACGCCGAGATGACCGAGCGTGCGGCGGGGAAGGACCTGTGGATCGCCGGCGGGGGAGAGCTGGTCGGATCGTTCGCGGATGCCGGGCTGCTGGACGAGGTGTGGATCCAGTACGCGCCGGTCACCCTCGGCGCAGGCGCTCCCGTGCTTCCGCGCGCACTCGATCTGGAGCTCATCGACGTGGCGCGCAACCGCAGCTTCCTGTGCGGCCGCTACCGGGTCACGGGCGCCCTGACCGCCGGGGAGGACGTCGTCGTCTGAGGGCCGGTGATCGTGCCGATCCGTAGAATGATCCCATGGTCGCATTCACCAAGGGGCACGGCACCGGCAACGACTTCGTGATCATCGAGGATGCCGACGGCGCTCTCGACCTGGCGCCCGAGCAGGTGCGCGCGCTGTGCGACCGCAACTTCGGCGTCGGCGCCGACGGTGTGCTGCGCGTGGTGCGCTCCACGGCGACCGCCGAGGGCGCCGCGGCACTGGCCGAGGAACCCGGCGCCGAGTGGTTCATGGACTATCGCAACGCCGACGGCTCCGTGTCGGAGATGTGCGGCAACGGTGTCCGCGTGTTCGCGCATTACCTGCTGCGCTCGGGGCTGGCGACGCTGGAGCCCGGTTCGACCCTGCCGATCGGCACACGCGCCGGGGTGCGCGACGTGCTGCGCAGCCAGACCGGCTACCAGGTGGACATGGGCCGATGGCGTCTGGCCGGCGGCGAGCCGCTGGCTCGCGCCGCTGGACTGTCCGTCGCACGCCCGGGTCTCGGCATCGACGTCGGCAATCCGCACGTCGTGGTCGCTCTGGCATCCGAGGATGAGCTGGAGGGCCTCGACCTGAACCCGACTCCGATCCTCGAGCCGGCACCCGCCGACGGCGCCAACGTCGAGTTCGTCGTGCCCGGTGAGCCTCTGGTGCGAGACGGCGTCGGGCGCGTGCGCATGCGCGTGCACGAGCGCGGCTCGGGGGAGACCCTCAGCTGCGGCACGGGCGCTGTCGCCTCGGCACTGGCCGTGCGGCACTGGGCGGGTGAGCGCGCACCGCACGAGTGGCGCGTGGAGGTTCCGGGCGGCACGCTGGGCGTTCGGATGTTCCCGGCCGAGGACGGCGAGCACGTGGCGCTCTCCGGGCCCGCACAGCTGGTGTTCCGCGGCGAGATTGACCTCGCCTGAGACCTCTCGGCGGACGCCCGCGCTACTCGGCGATGACGATGGGCGCGGTCGGCGGGTTGCCGTGCCTGCGCACCTTCAGCACCCGGTAGCCGCGCCCCGTGGCGGCACGATGCACGCTGAAGCTCGAATCGAACGTCGCCGCCATCCAGCGCTGCAAGGAGTCCGATCCGAGATTGCGCTGCACGACCATCCACGCGTCACTGCGCTCGTCGAGCCGGGGGATCCAGCGCTGCAGCATGTCGTGCAGGATGCTCTTCCCGACGCGGATCGGAGGGTTCGAACGGATCGTGCGGAACAGCACGTCATCGGGAACATCGTCGGGCGTCACAGCGTTGACGTTGTCAAGGCCCAGCGACGCGGCATTGCGTCGGACGAGATCCAGGGCCCGCTCGTTGACATCGACGGCCCAGACCGCGGCGTGGGGGGATGAGAGTGCCATGGTGAGGGTGATCGGACCCCAGCCGCAGCCGAGGTCGAGGAAATCGCCGCTGGGAGGCAGGGGAGGCATGTTGGACAGCAGCACGGCCGTTCCGGCATCCAGGCGGTCGGGACTGAAGATTCCACTTGCCGTGGTGACTTCCAGCTCACGTCCCGCGAGGGTGACGTTGATGGTGCGCAGATTCTCTGCACTTGCCGGGGCCGCGCTGAAGTAGTGGTCGGACGGCATGCAGTGAGCGTACCGGACAGCGGCGCTAGTGTTAAGGCGCCTTGACCAGATTCCGCTGAGGAAAAGGACTAGATGACGAAGACCAACGACCGGGGCACCGCATCGGATGCCGTGGATCGGGTGCTCGCGCACGCCGAAACCCACACGGAGGCGAGAGTGTTCAGCGCCGCCCAGGCCCTGCAGGATGAGGCGACGGTCTCGCACGCCGCGACCGACGGTGATCAGTGGGATCTGGATGACCGCCACGCGCTGCGCCGGGTGGCGGGACTGTCCACCGAGCTGCAGGACGTCACCGAAGTCGAGTACCGGCAGCTCCGGCTGGAGAACGTGGTGCTGGTGGGTGTCTACCCCCAGGGGGCGCAGGACGATGCCGAGAACTCACTGCGCGAGCTGGCGGCCCTCGCCGAGACGGCGGGAGCGGCCGTCCTCGACGGGCTGCTGCAGCGCAGGCCGCATCCGGATCCCGCGACCTATCTCGGCCGGGGCAAGGCCCAGGAGCTGAAGGACATCGTCGCCGCGGTCGGCGCCGACACCGTGATCGCCGACACCGAGCTCGCGGCCAGCCAGCGCCGTGCGCTGGAGGACGTCGTGAAGGTGAAGGTGATCGACCGCACCACGGTGATCCTCGATATCTTCAGCCAGCATGCCAAGAGCCGCGAGGGCAAGGCGCAGGTCGAGCTCGCGCAGCTGGAGTACCTGCTCCCGCGCCTGCGGGGCTGGGGCGAGTCGATGAGCCGGCAGGCCGGCGGCCAGGTCGGCGCAGGGGGAGCGGGCATGGGCTCGCGCGGACCCGGTGAGACCAAGATCGAGCTGGACCGCCGCCGCATCCGCACTCGCATGGCGCAGCTGCGCCGTCAGATCCGCGAGTTCGCGCCGGCGCGCGATGCGAAGCGCGCCGAGCGCAAGCGGAACACGATCCCTTCGGTGGCCATCGCCGGCTACACCAACGCGGGCAAGTCCAGCCTGCTGAACGCGCTCACCAGCGCCGGCGTGCTGGTGGAGAACGCGCTGTTCGCGACGTTGGACGCCACCGTGCGCCGCGCCGAGGCGCACGACGGGCGGGTGTACACGCTCACCGACACCGTCGGGTTCGTGCGCAACCTGCCGCACCAGCTCGTCGAGGCGTTCCGCTCCACGCTCGAGGAGGTCGGCCAGGCCGACCTGATCGTGCATGTCGTGGACGGCTCCCACCCCGACCCGTCCGCGCAGCTGCAGACCGTCCGTGATGTGGTGGGCGACGTGGGCGCGCGGGACATCCCCGAGATCGTCGTGTTCAACAAGGCCGATCTGGTCGACGAGGATGAGCGCCTCGTGCTGCGCGGGCTGGTGCCCGACGCGCACTTCGTCTCCTCACGCACCGGCGAGGGCATCGACGAGCTGCGCGAGGCCATCGAGCGGATGCTGCCGCTGCCGGCCGTCGAGATCACCGCGCTCGTGCCCTATGACCGCGGAGACCTGGTCTCCGCCGTGCACGAGACCGGGGTGCTGCTCTCGTCCGAGCACGAGGAGACCGGCACGCTCGTGCACGCGCACGTGTCCGAGCGTCTGGCCGCGGAACTCGCGCCCTACGCCGTCCGCTGACCGGCCTCCGCCCCAGGTCCGCCGGCTCTGGGATCGGGCCCCTGAGCGTGTCGAAGGGCCGCTGAGCGCCCACACGACGGTTTCGTGTCAGCTGGCGGCGAAGCGCCCCTCCACGGCTGCGGAGACGGTGATCTCCTCGCCCTGGAGCTCCAGCGACGGGCCGGAGTCCATCGGCAGGGCAGCGCTGCGCGCCATCATCATCTTGGGCATGATCGGTACGCTTTCGGAGATGAGCCCGCGGTCGGCGATCTCCCGTGGTGCGACGGTGGACAGCCCCAGTGCCTCGGCGTAGGCGCGTGCTCGCGAGACGGCGACGCCCACCGCCTGCGTGGCGACCTCCCTCTCGACCTCCGCCTCCGTCTCGGGCGTGAGGTGCCAGTCGACGGCGCCGATGCTCACGCCGTCCTGCACGGTGAGTTCGGTGACCCACACCGAGAGCTCGGAGAAGTCGGCGAACGTGCCGGTGAAGTCGATCGAGGCGCGGTACACCGGGGCGAGACGTCGACCGTCGCTGTTCCACGGCCTGTCCGCGTACACGCTCAGGCGCCGACTGGTCCACTCGGTGACCGCGGCCGAGGCCTTGCGAGCCTCCAGCCCGGTTCTGACCGGTTCTGCCGCTGCCAGCGTCCGCTCCACGACATCCGCCCGCTCGGGGCCGTCGAAGGTCACCGACAGGTGGACGGTGGCGCGCTCGGGAGCGAGGCGCAGCTCGTGCTCGCCACGGACGGTGATGATGACTTCGCTCATGGGTGCGACTGTACGTCACGGCGCGGGCACCGGTCGTGGAATGGCGCGGAGCGGGAATCCGTTGTAACCTGTGATGCTCGGGTGCGTCAGCATCCGATCTGGTAATTCCACAGAGTGACAACGGCTCCTTCGCAAGAAGGTGCACGGGGCTGATCGGTTTCGACGGCGTCTGTGTATCGACGGGAAGCGGGCCGAGGATGCAGGGTTATCTCGTGAACGCCCCCTGCGAAAAAATAGTTGCCAATGCAAAGCGCAACGACTTCGCCCTCGCTGCCTAAGCGAGCCCGATAGTCCGTCAGACCGTATGTGATTCCGGTACGGATCCTGGCGTCATCTAGGAATCTTGCTGCGTGACGGCGTCTGGACGTCACGTGGGACTCTTCCCAGGCTGGGCTCGTCGACTTGGGTGTCTGTGACAAAGGTCGGAGCCGAGCAGAACGCTTTCACAGAATGCGCCCGGAGAAGACGTGGATGAGCAGCGTCGGACGGGGGTTCGATTCCCCCCAGCTCCACCAGCCGTTGTCACGGAGATCAACCCCCGCATTCCCTTACGAGAGTAGGGGAGCGCGGGGGTTTTTCTATGCCTGGGCGGCCTGTGGATAACCCAGGCTTGCCCACGTTTTGCCCACATCCGCAGCCCTAGCGCGCTCGTCGAGGCGTGCAGCGACGTTGTCGAGGTCGTCATCGAACAGGTCGGCGTACGTGTCGAGGGTCATCGCTGCGGACTTGTGGCCGAGCATCCTCTGCACGGCCTTGGGGTTCGCGCCCGAGCTGATCGCCAGGGACGCGGCAGTGTGCCGCAGATCGTGTGGGGTGATCCTGTCGAGGCCGGCGCGTGCGGTGGCTGCTGCGAGCCATGACCCGTCGACCTCGGTGGTCTTCGCACGGCGCAGGTAGTTCCCGGCGGTGTCGGTGAAGACGAGGTCCGTCCTGCCCTTCCCGTCGCATTGCCGCTCGAGCGCTGCCGCGAGGAATGCCGGGTACGGGACGGTGCGCTTCTCCCAGGTCTTCGGGGCTCCGACCTCGATGACCCCGTCGACTTCGACGGCGGCACGGTTCACGTGCAGGCGCTTGCGCAGCTGGTTCACGTCGGCGACCCGTAGTCCGATCGCTTCCGACCAGCGGAGGCCGCAGTACGCGAGGACGAGGATCAGGGTCGCGTGCGTGTGGTTTCTCGTCGCAGTCGCAAGTCGTACGACCTCGTCGTCGGTGAGGTAGCGGCGCTCCTTCTTCGAGACCTTCCGTGGCAGGTTCCGTGCACCCCGGGCGGGGTTCTTCGGGATGCGCCGGTCACGCACAGCACCGTCGAGGATCCCGGCGAGCACGCCGAGCGCACGGAGCACGACGGATGCGGATCGGGGCCCGCGCGTGTTCTTCCTGTCGCGTTGCCGGTCTGTGATCGCGGTGCCTGCGGTGATCTCAGCGATCCATGTCTCGACGTGGGAGGGCTTGATGTCGCCGACCTCGGTATCGCCCCAGCGGGGCTTCACGTAGACGTTCCAGGATGTGTCC
>NZ_JBASAK010000079.1:0-11417 GCF_049650565.1 Microbacterium sp. | reverse complement strand
GACGCATGACACGTGTCACGTCCACCTCGTGACATCGACCTCCGGCATCCGCTCGCTCACGCGACGACGCTGGAAGCATGCAGACGACAGCAGAGCCGCGGACCCGGCTCACCCCCGCATCCACAGTCCACGACGTGCGCCCGCAGGATGCCGTCATCGAGCTGCACGGCATCCGCAAGGGCTACGGCTCGGGTGAGAAGCGCGTGCAGGCCGTCGACGGGATCGATCTGGTCGTGCGGCGTGGCGAGATCGTGGCGCTGCTGGGTCCCAACGGCGCGGGCAAGACCACGACCCTCGACATGCTCCTGGGCCTCACCGACCCCGATGAGGGCGCCGCGCAGGTGCTCGGCGCCCGTCCGGCGAAGGCCACGGACGACGGCGCCATCGCCGCGGTGCTGCAGACCGGCGGGTTGCTCTCCGACCTCACCGTCGGCGAGACCGTGCGCCTGATCGCCTCCCTGCACGGCAGGGCGGCGCTCGACCGCGTGCCCGAGGTGCTGGTCCGCGCGGATCTGGAGAAGCTCGTCCACCGCCGCGTCTCGAAGTGCTCCGGCGGCGAGCAGCAGCGCGTGAAGTTCGCTCTCGCACTGGTCGCCGATCCCGACATCCTCGTGCTCGACGAGCCCACGGCAGGCATGGACGTCACCGCCCGCCGGCACTTCTGGAACGTCATGCGCGCGGATGCCGATGCCGGCCGCACCATCATCTTCGCCACCCACTACCTCGAGGAGGCGGAGCAGTTCGCCCGGCGCACGGTGGTGATGAACCACGGCCGCGTCGTCGCCGACGCTCCCACCGCGCAACTGCGCGCGGGCCTGGGCGCGCGGACCGTCGCGGCGAGCCTGCCGGCCGACGCCGACGCCGACGGCATCCTCTCCTCCCTCCGGGATCGCGACGACATCACCGAACTGCGCATGGATGCGGACCGGCTCACGCTGCGCGCGGCGGATTCGGATGCCGTCGCCGCGGCGCTTCTGGCATCCGGCGCCCGCGACCTGGAGATCACCGCTCCCACCCTCGAGACCGCCTTCACCGCCCTGACAGAGGACTGACCATGACCACCACTGCTCTCACCCGCACCCCGCGCGGCCTGCGCGCCTCCCGCACGGGGATCTCGATGACCATGCTGCGCATCGAGGGGCTGCGCCAGCTGCGCAACCCGTACACGCTGGCGTTCACGCTCGCGATGCCGGTGGTGATGTACATCCTGTTCGGCGCCAGCGCCGCCTACGGCTCGCAGTCCGCCGGGCACGGCAACGTGTCCTTCTACGTGATGATCTCGATGGCCGCGTACGGCACGGCCGTGGCCATGAGCTCGCTGACCTCGCTGGCGGCAACCGAGTCGAAGCAGGGTTGGGGACGCCAGCTGGCCATGACCCCGCTCGGCACGGCCGGCTACGCGCTGACCAAGCTCATCATGTCCGTGACGTTCGCCGCTCTCGCGCTGGCGGCCGTGTTCGTCGCCGGCATCCTCACCGGTGCCGAGGCCGCCGACACCTGGCGCTGGGTCGCCGCCGCAGCGCTGATCCTCGGCATCGGGCTGATCTACGGACTGTTCGGCCTGGGTGTCGGACTGTTCTTCAACGCCGACTCGGCCGCCGCCCTCGCCTCGATCTCGATGACCTTCTTCGCCTTCTTCGGCAACGTGTTCATGCCGCTGGACGGCGTGATGCTCTCGATCGCCCGCTTCACCCCGCTGTACGGCTTCGTGGCGCTGAGCCGCTGGCCGCTCACCGACGGCACGCTCACCACCGGGCAGACCGACCCGCTGTGGCTGCCGCTGCTGAACGTGGCCGTGTGGCTGACGCTGTTCATCATCCTGGTAGTGGCCGGCGCGCGCCGTTCGCGCACCCGTCAGTAGGTTGGACTCATGACTCGGGAATCCGACGAGAAGGCCGCGGGCCGGGGCACTGAGGCGATCCGGCCCGCGGCCGGCTCCGTGCCCGCCACCTGGCTGGCCGAGCCGCACGGCACGCCGCCGAAGAGTCACTGGGATCGCTTCGGCTGGCTGATGGCCGTGATCTGGCTGGTGTTCCTGACGTACCCGATCATCGCGCTGCTGAACTCGACGGCATCCGATGTCTGGATCGTCGTCGGCTGGGTGGCGATGGCAGTGTTCGTCGTGCTGTACGTGCTGGGCTTCATGCGGGGGATGAGCTCGGGCGGAGGTCTGGGACGCCCGCCCCTGCCGAGTCAGTGGCTGTTCTTCGCAGGACTCATCGCGTGCGCGGCGATCTCGATCCCCGCCGAGGGCGGCTCCGCGCTGAGCTTCCTGCCGTTCATCATGTCGTTCGCGTCGTACGGACTGAACCGCATCGCGCACTGGGCGACGTTCATCGGCGCCGTCTTCGCGACGGTGGCGTGGATGCTGGTGTCCCAGGATTGGTCGGACTACATCTCGATCCTCGCCATCGTCGGCCTGCTGGGCGTGGTGAACACGGTCTCGACGTGGCTCATCATCCGCTCGGCCGACGCCGAGCGTCTCGGCTTGGAGCTTGCCACCAGCGAGGGCCGCGAGGCCGTCGCCCGCGACGTGCACGACCTCATCGGGCACTCGCTGACCGTGGTGAAGATGAAGGCGCAGCTGGCCCGCCGCCTGATCGACGCCGATCCTGATCGCGCGAAGGCCGAACTGGCCGACATCGAGGCGCTCGCCGCCGAGGCCATCGCCGGTGTCCGGGCGACGGTCGCCGGGGCTCGGGCCGCGTCGCTGACCGAACAGCTGGCGGCCAGTGCCGACGCGCTGCGCTCGGCGGGCGTCGTCCCGCACGTGGACGGCGACCCCGGCGCGCTCTCACCTGCCCAGGGGCTGACGGCCAGCTGGATCCTGCGCGAGGCCACCACCAACATCCTCCGTCACGCGGGGGCATCAGCGGTGACGGTCACGGTCAGGCCCGGAAGGCTGGCCGTGCAGGACGACGGACGCGGCGCGGGCGAGCGCGAGGGCAACGGCGTGCGCGGGATGCGCGAGCGCGCGGCCGCCGCCGGTGCCCGGTTCGAGCTGGTCAGGCCCGCGGTCGGCGGCACGCGCGTGGAGGTGACGTGGTGAGCATCCGGATCGTGATCGCCGACGACCAGGCGCTCGTGCGCGGTGCGCTGGCGGCGCTGCTGGAGCTGGAGCACGACATCGAGGTGGTCGGCGTCGCCGCTGACGGCGCCGAGGCGCTGTCGCTGGTGACCTCACTCGCCCCGGACGTGTGCCTGATGGACATCCAGATGCCCGGCATCGACGGCATCGAGGCCACCCGTCGGCTGCGCGCGGCCGGCCCCGGCACGCGCGTACTGGTCGTGACGACGTTCGCCCGGCCCGGCTATCTGCGGTCGGCTCTGGATGCCGGTGCCTCCGGCTTCATGGCCAAGGATGCCCCCGCCGAGGAGCTGGCGGATGCCGTGCGCCGGGTGCACTCCGGCTTGCGTGTGGTGGATGTCGCGCTCGCCGAGGAGAGCCTGTTCGACGGTGCGAACCCGCTCAGCGATCGAGAACGGCAGGTGCTGAAGCTCGCCGCCGACGGCAGGTCGGCTGCGGCGATCGCATCCGAGGTCTTCCTCTCCGCCGGCACCGTGCGCAACCACCTGTCCGCGGCCATCGGCAAGACCGGCGCCTCCAACCGCGCGCAGGCCGTGCGCATCGCGCAGGACAAGGGCTGGGTCTGAGGTCTGTGAGATCGCTCTTCCCTCCGACGGAACACGGGAATACCGTCGCTGTCATGGATGCTGTGCTCTGAGCACGTCGCGTCCTGCTGCGACGGCGGATGGGGTGGCGCATGGAAGGTCTGGAGATCACGGTCCTGCTGGGGCTGACGATCCTGGCGGGAACGATGCTGGCGCCCAGGATCCGCGTCGCGCTGCCGCTGGTGCTGGTCGTGTTCGGGCTGCTGCTGGGCTTCGTGCCCGCCCTGAGGGACGTGCAGCTGCCGCCCGAGACCGTGCTGCTGCTGTTCCTGCCGGTGATGCTGTTCTGGGAGAGCCTGACGACTTCGCTGCGGTCGATCCGCCGCGATTTCCGGTACATCCTGCCGATGAGCACGCTGCTGGTGGTCGCCTCGGCCTTCGCGGTCGCCGGTGTGGGAGTGCTGTTCGGTCTGCCGTGGGAGATCGCCCTGATCCTCGGCGCCGCGGTTGCTCCTCCCGACGCGACTGCCGTCGCCGCGCTCGGGCGGCTGCTGCCACGGCGCAGCTTCATGAAGCTCAAGGCCGAGAGCCTCACGAACGACGGCACGGCGCTGGTGCTGTACGCCATCGCCGTCTCGCTCGCTGTCGGCGGTCAGGTCACGCCGCTTCTCGTCACCTGGACGGTGATCGTGTCGTACCTCGGCGGCATCCTGGTCGGGGCCGTGGTCGCCGCGGCGGCATGGCTGCTGCTGCGCCGCAGGCAGTCGACGATCACGATCAACGTGACCATGCTCCTGGTGCCGTTCCTCTCATTCCTGCTGGCCGAGATGATCCACGCCTCCGGCGTGCTCGCCGTGGTCGTCGCGGGCCTCGTCGCCGCGTACCTGAGCTCGCAGGTCACCACCGCCGCATCGAGGCGCCAGTCCGACGCCGCGTGGCCGTTCGGGGTCTTCCTGCTCAACGGGGCGCTGTTCGTGCTGATCGGTCTGGAAGTGCAGTGGGTGGTGCATCAGACTTCGCTGCAGACCGTCGGCTGGCTGATGCTGACGACTCTCGCCGTCTGGGCGGCGCTGCTGGTGGTGCGCTTCCTGTTCCAGATGCTCGCGGTGCCGTTCCAGCGGATGGCAGGAGCACCGGTGCATCCGCTGGGGCTGCGCACCAGAATGCAGATCGTCACGACCGTGGCGGGTATGCGCGGCGCGGTCTCCCTGGCGATCGCGCTGTCGGTGCCGATCGCCACCACCAGCGGTGGCCGCCTCGCCGGCCGCGACGACATCATCTTCGTCACGGCCGGGGTGATCCTGTTGAGCCTGCTGGTTCAGGGTCCGCTGCTGCCGGCGATCGTCCGGTGGGCGCGGTTCCCCGTCGACCAGGGCGAGGCGGAGGAGTTCGAGCTCGCCGAGCGCGCCATCTCGGGAGCGGCGATGTCGGCCCTGGACGCGCTCGCCGCCGAGCACGGGATCAGCGACGAGGTGCGCGATCGGCTGCGGCGCGAAGGGTATGAGCGGCTCGAGCTCGCCAACGCGAGGGCGATGGCGAGGGAGCGTGCGCTGATCGACACGGAGCTGGGTGCGATGGAGGATCTGCTCGATGCTCCCGATCCGCTGGCTGGCGGCCCCGTGGAACCCATCGCTCCCCTCGACCCGGTCGACGAGACGGCGGGCGGCGCCGTGCTGCAGATGGTCGCGATCTCGGCCGACGTCGACCTGGAGCAGCGCTCGCCGCTGATCCGCCATGCGGAGATGTCGCGGCTCAGACTCGCGGTGATCGAGCACAAGCGCGAGGTGCTGCACGGGCTGCGCCGCTCGGGCGCCGTCGACGATCTGATCGTGCACCGGATCTCGGCCGAGCTCGACCTGGAGCAGGTGCGCCTGCAGGGGATCGAACAGCTGGACTGAGAACCCGTCCCCGAGCGGATGCCTCTGCTCACGAGTTCACGCGGATGATCTCCTGCTGGTACGGGGCGATCACCCTGCCCGAGATGCGCAGATCGAGCACCAGGAAGCGGCGGGATGCCGGATCCTCCGCGGCCCACGATGCCAACCGCTCCAGGTCGTCGAGCGTGCGGACCACGACGCCCTCCGCCCCGACGGCCTCGCCGAACGCCGCGAAGTCGACCTGGGGGATCATCATCGGGCCCTCTGCCAGGCCCTTCAGCCCGTACAGGTTGACCTCAGCGCCGTAGGCCGCGTCGTTCCAGACCACGGCGCAGCCGCGCCCGCCGGCCGCGCGCACGGCGGACTCCAGGTCGGGGATGGCCATCAGTCCGCCGCCGTCGCCGGAGGTCAGCACGACCGTGCTCTCCGGACGGGCGCGGGTGGCGCCCACGACGCTCGGCCAGCCCTGGCCGATGGACTGGAACGCCGTGCCGACCATCATCATGCGGTCGGGGGCGGCCACCGGCCAGTACATGTTGGCCCAGCCGATGAAGTGCCCGCCGTCGGAGACCACCACGCGGTCCTCCGGCAGCAGCTCGGCGATGCGACGGGCGGCCGAGCGCGGATCCAGCCGACCGTCGGGGGCCAGCGCGTCGCCTTCCGGGTAGGTGCGGGCAGCGGCGATGTCGACGGTCTCGCGCCACGGGGTGCGCTGCGACGCTTCGACAGGCTCAGCGACCCATTCAGATTTCTGGGCCCCTGAGCCTGTCGCCTGTACTGAGCGAGCGTCAGCGAGTCGAAGTGAAGGGTCGGCCAGCCGTGCGACCAGCGCCTGGGCCGCGACGCGGGCATCCGCGCGCACGAAACCGCCGACGTGCGGATGCGTGGCGGCGGGGGCCACGTCGATCTGGAACACTCGGGTGCCGGGCGCGAACAGCTCGCCGAAGCGCATCGTGAACTGGTTCAGCGAGGCGCCGAACACCACGGCCACGTCGGCCTCGCGCACCAGTGCCATGGCCCCGTCTGCGCCGAAGCCGCCGGCCACGCCCAGGTCGTAGCGGGTGTCCGGGAAGACGCCGCGGCCCAGGGCGCTGGATGCGGTGAGAGCACCGGTCGTCTCGGCCAGCTCCCCGAGGGCTTCGCTCGCACCGGCCAGCCAAGCGCCGCGCCCGGCGAGCAGGAACGGGCGCTCAGCGCCCGCGAGGGCTGCGGCGATCTCGTCCAGCATCCCGTCCGCGAACTCGCCCTTCGGGCTCAGCGGAGCGGGGACCCGGGGCTCGGGAGAGGCGGGCACCGGGCCCGCCTCGAGGGCGGCGACGTCGTAGGGGATGGCCAGCACGACCGGAACCCGGTACGTCAGGGCGTGCTCGATCGCGATGACGGTGGTGGCCGCGGCATCCGCTCGGCCGGTCGTGTAGGTGCGCGCGCCGACGGCGGAGGCCAGCGCGATCTGATCCACGTCCCACGGGCGCGGGCCCGAGGTGGGCTCGTCGCCGACCACCAGCACCAGCGGCACGTGCGCCTGCACGGCCTCGGCCAGTGAGGTGAGGGTGTTCGTGAAGCCGGCGCCGTAGGTGGCGGTGGCCGCGGCGATCCGGCCGGACGCGCGGAAGTGCGCGTCGGCGGCGACCACGGCGCCCTGCTCGTGCCGGACGGCGGTGAAGACGGCATCCGTCTGCGTCTCGATGGCGTCGAGGAAGTAGGCGTTGCCGTTGCCCATCACACCGAAGACGTGGTCGATGTGCTGGGCGAGGGTGAGGGCGACGTGGGCGGAGACGGTGGGCATGCGAAAGCCTTTCGAGAGAGACGGAGGGGTTCCGTATATGTCTCGCTGCTCGCGCGTCATCGCGGGGACGTGTCAGGTCGCAGAGTGCTTCGTGCCCCTTTTTCGGGCACCGGCCGGAGCCGGACGCGTCGATTCTACCCGCGCGGATGCGGGAGGATGGAGCAATGACGGATGCTGTGATCGAGCGCGAGACGCTCACCTGGGATGGTTTCGGAGACGCGACGCGAGAGCTGGCCAGGCGCATCCTCGACAGCGGATTCGTGCCCGAGGTCGTCGTCGCCATCGCCCGCGGCGGGCTGCTGCCTGCCGGCGCCATCGCCTACGGCCTGGGCGCGAAGAACTGCGGCGCGATCAACATGGAGTTCTACACCGGCATCGGTACGGTCCTCGACACACCCCAGGTGCTGCCGCCCGCCCTGGACATGGAGTACCTCGACGGGCGTCGTGTGCTGCTGGTCGACGACGTGGCCGACTCGGGCCGCACGCTGGCGCTGGCCGTCGAACTGCTGCAGGAGCGGGGCGCCATCGTGAAGTCGGTGACGATCTACACCAAGCCCACCACAATCATCGACCCGGACTTCTCGTGGAAGGCCACCGATCGCTGGATCGACTTCCCGTGGTCGTACAGGGGCACTGTCACGGAGGAGGATCAGGGCCTGCCGCCGAGCGCCTGACCGCCGCGCTCATCGGCTCAGCCCCGCAGCAGCGCGCGCAGTGACTGGATGGTGTCGGCCTCGACAGGCTGCTTGTCGGGCCGGTAGCCCTTCACGCGCGCGAAGCGCAGGGCGATGCCGCCCGGGTAGCGCGGAGACCGCTGCACGCCGTCGATGGCGATCTCCACGACGATCTCCGGGCGCAGGAAGACCGCATGCGGAGTGCGGTGACTCTCGATGCCGGGGAAGGTCTCGGTCTGCCAGCGGAGCAGCTCATCGGTGAGCCCCTTGAACGTCTTGCCGACCATCACGAGGCCTCCAGGCTCGCCGAACTCACCGGCCGGGTCGAGCGCTCCCAGGTGCAGGTTCGACAGCAGCCCGCGGCGCCGTCCCGACCCCCACTCGGCGGCGAGCACGACCAGGTCGAACGTGAGCACGGGCTTGACCTTGACCCAGGACTTGCCCCGGCGTCCCGCGGCGTAGGGCGAGTCGATCGCCTTGACGACGACGCCCTCGTGGCCGGCGGCGAGGGCATCGCGTGAGAGCTGCTCGGCGGCATCCGCCTCGTCGGTGACGATCCCCGGCATCCGCCACTCGCCGGCGATGCGATCCAGCTCGGCCAGACGCGTCGACAGCGGCTCGTCGATCAGGTCGCGGCCGTCGATGTGCAGCACGTCGAAGAACCACGGGCGCAGCGCGAGCTCGCGGGCGGTCTCGGCCCCGAAGCGCGACATCGTCTCCTGGAACGGCCGCGGCCCGCCGTCCTCGTCCAGCGCCAGGGTCTCGCCGTCGAGGATCACGTGCTGCGCGGGCAGGGCCCTCACGATCTCGACGATCTCGGGAACGCGATGGGTGATGTCGGCGAGGCTGCGGGTGAACACGCTCACCTCGTCGCCGTGCCGATGCACCTGGATCCTGGCGCCGTCCATCTTGTACTCCACTGACCCGCGGCCGGTGATCTCCAGCGCCGCCGTCGGCGTCGCAGCCGTCGCGGCCAGCATCGGCAGCACCGGCCGCCCCACACGAAGGCCGACCGCGTCGAGCTCTGCGTCGGTGCCGGTCAGGGCGAGCCGGGCCGTCTCGCCGAGGTCGCCCGCGAGCATGGCCGCGCGGCGGACGGATGCCGTGGGCCGGCTGGATGCGGCGGCGATGGCGTCCGTCAGCACTCCGGACAGTGCGCCCGTGCGCAGCTCACCCAGCATCGCGCGGACGAGCAGATCCCACTCCGGCTCCGTGGAGCGCTCGGCCAGGTGCGCGAGCACGCGCTGGCGGGCGGCGGCGGAGCCGGATCCGGATGCCGCGGCCAGGGCATCCAGCGCCTCATCGACGTCGCTGATCGTGAGCTCTCCGGCAACCGCATGCTCGACCTCGAGCGCCGTCAGCGTGCGCCAGCCGACGCCGAGGCGGCCCTGCCGCGGTGACGCGAGCAGCAGGCCGACGAGGGGGAGGATCTCCTCCGCCTCGGCGCGCTGCAGCACCCGCGCCAGCGCGTCGATCTTCGCCAACCGGGATCGCGTCGCGGCGACCTCGTCGACGGCGGACACCAGCTCCGAGAGCATCATCTCGGCATTGTCGCACCGGGACCCGACATTGCCATCAGCGCCCGGGCGATCCGCCCCGGGTACGGATGCAGGACCTTTTGCACGCCTGCAGGAGGATCCTCGGGCGTGTCGCCCTGCAACCGGGGAATCATCCTGCATTCGTACCGGGCAGGGGTGCTCAGCGCCCGGTGAACTCCGGGCGGCGCTTCTGCTGGAACGCGGCGAAGCCCTCGCGGTAGTCGTCCGTGTCGCACAGCGCGGCCTGTGCGGCGTTCTCGAGCTCGACCGACTCCCACAGCGCCAGGCGCTCGTCGCGGATGCGTGCCACGAGCTGCTTGCTCGCCAAGAATGCGGCGGTCGCGCCGTGGGATGCCTTCGACGCGGCGTCCTCGGTCGCCTGCAGCACCTCGTCGTCGGGGAACACCCGTGAGAAGAGCCCTGCGGCGGCGGCCTCCGCGCCGGTCATCAGCCGGCCGGTGTAGATGAGATCGAGCGTGCGGTGCGCACCCAGCCGATCCAGGAACAGCGCGTGCCCGCCGGAGTCCAGCGTGGCGCCGAGAGCTGCGAAGGGGGACCCGATCTTCGCCTGTTCGGCCACGTACACGACATCCGTGGCGATCAGCAGGCCGAGGCCCACACCCAGGCAGGCGCCGTGCGCGACGGCGAACGTGGGGGCGGGGAACGCCGACATCCGCTTGAGCAGGGGCGTGACCAGGCCGCCGAGGTAGCCCATCACATCGTCGTCGCGGGGATCGACGCCGGAGATGTCGCGGCCCGCGCAGAACGCCCGGCCCTCACCGCGCAGCACGAGAGCGCGTACTCCCGCGTGCTCGGCCTCGTCGTACGCTGCGCCCAGGTCGGCAAGCGCCTGCTCATCGAGCGCGTTGAGCTTCGCGGGGGCGTTCAGGGTGACGTGCGCGACGTCGGCGGCGATGGCGAGGTCGATCATGAGACTCCTTGTTGTGTGGGGGCGGCGCTTCACTTCGGCTCGCTGCGCTCGCTCAGCACGAGCGACACGCTCAGTGGCCCGGCATCCGCATCAGACGTCGTAGTCGACCACGACGCGGTCGCTGGTGGGGTGGGACTGGCAGGTGAGCACGTAGCCGCGTTCGAGCTCGTCGGGCTCCAGGGCGTAGTTCTCGGTCATGGTCACGCTGCCCTCCAGCACCCGCGCGCGGCACGTGCCGCACACGCCGCCCGAGCACGCGAACGGGGTGTCCGGCCGCACCCGCAGCGCGGCGTTCAGCACGGACTCGTGCGCGTCGACGGGGCTCTCCACGGTGGAGGAGACGCCGTCGAGGTTGATCTCGATGCGGACCGTCTTCTGCCCCGCATGCACCTCCACCTGCCGCGGCCCGCGCTCGATCGGGGCGTCGCCGGTGGTGAACAGCTCGAACCGCACGTGCTCGCGCGGCACGCCGATGTCGGCCAGCACCTCGCGGCACATGTCCACCAGCGCGAACGGTCCGCACAGGAACCATTCGTCCACCGTGGCGGGCAGGATCAGTGCATCCAGGATCGTGCGCAGCTTCTGCTCATCGATCCGGCCCGACAGCACCGGCGCCGTGCGCTGCTCGCGGGAGAGCACGTGGTGCAGCACCAGCCGGGTGGGGTAGCGGTCCTTCAGGTCGGCCAGGTCCTCGAGGAACATCACGTCGCTGGTGGATTTGTTCGTGTACAGCAGTGTGAAGCGGGTGGTGTCGGATGCTGTGAGCAGGTTCCGCGCGAGCGCCATCATCGGCGTGATGCCCGAGCCCGCGGCGATGCCCACGACGTGCGTGCCGTCCAACTCCGAAAGGCCCGAGGTGAACGTGCCCTGCGGGCTCATCACGTCGATCTCGAAACCGGGGGTCAGCTCGGTCTGCGCCCAGGTGGAGAACACGCCGCCCTCGTCGCGCTTGACCGCGACGCTGAGGCTGGTCGCGCCGTTCTGCACGGGGACCGGCGG
>NZ_JBASAK010000078.1:0-2620 GCF_049650565.1 Microbacterium sp. | reverse complement strand
GGCGGGGCTCGTCGCACCGCCGCCCGCCGTGCGCACGGGCGCTCCCACCGACGGCGCCAGCCTGCAATCGGTGCTGGCGACGGCAGGTGCCGCGCTGTTCGCGGTCGCGGCCATCGTGTTCACCTTCTTCAACCCCGAGCTCGGCGACCGCGCGGTGCGCAGCTGGATCATCGGAGGAGTGACGCTGGTGTTCCTCGCGGGCGCCTGGCTGCTGGCCAGGCGGAGGCTGCAGTCCTCGGCCGAGGCCGTCGGCGGATTGGGCCTGGTGTTCGTCGGGCTCGACGTGCAGGCCGTCGCGGGCTCGTTCACGGGACAGGGGGCCACCTGGACCTCCGCCGCGCTGGCGGCGCTGGTCGCAGGCGGGCTGATGCTCGCCGCGGGCCTGCGCGCCCGCATCCGGATCTGGGTGTGGACTTCGCTGCTGGCGCTGGCAGCTGTGCCGGCCATGCGGGGATTCGGTACGTCCGATGATCTCGGCGGGGCGCTGTGGCTCGCGGTCTCCGGCTTCGCGGCGACCGGGCTGATGGGCCTGCTGCCGCGGCTCGCGCCGAGGTTCCCCATGCGGCGGGGTGCCGCGGGCGACACGGACGCGGCGGATGCCGGAATCGGCATCTTCACCGATGCGGCACGAGCCGATACTGCAGGGGCCGACCGGCCGGATGCCGTCGGCGAGTCGGCACTACCCGACGAGCGTTCCGCGTCCGCCGTGCTCGCCGCTCCCCGCCGCCCGCTGATGCCGGAGCTTGCCGCCTTGACCGTGCTGCAGGTGATCGTCACCGCGCTGGCCGCAGGGCGCATCGTCTTCACCGCAGGCGGGGCCGTGCCGATCGCGGTGGTCCTCGCGGTGCTCGCCGTGCAGGCCGTCGTCGCCACGACGCGCACCATGGCGTGGGCGTGGTCCTTCGTCGCGGGCGGGCTGGCCGTCGCCGCCGGCGCGTTCGCGGCATCCGCTCTGCTGTCCGGCGGGAGCCGGTGGGTGGACTGGCTCGCGACGATCGTGCCGGCGGGAGCGGCGCTGGTGCTGCTCGTGTGCGCCCTCGTGCCGCTGCCGCGCCCCACGACGCGCGTGCCGCTGTCCATCGGCGCGGGTCTGGCGGCCGGGATCACCAGCGCCCCTGCCGTGCTCTCCGGGGCGATCATCGGCAGCGACCTCCTGCGGCCCGCGGGAGAGCAGGCGGGGCGGCTCACCGGCTCATCCGTGCTCGGCTCGCTGACGTGGGCGGGGATCGTCGGCCTGGGCGTGATCTCAGCGGGCTTCGCGCTGTTCGCGCTGTGCACCCGGCGCAGGCCGGACATCCTCTCGCTGCGACCCGCAGCCCTCGTGGTCGCCGTGCTGTACGCCACCGCCGCCGTGCTCTCGCTGAGCGCCGGACGGGTGCTCCCCCTGCCGCTGAGCATCGCCGTGCTGCTGGTCGTCACGGCCGCGGCTGGCTTCGCGAGCGCTCGGCCCGCCGGCAGCGGCTGGTCTTCGGCTCGTCTCCTGCTCGTCGCGGCGCTGCATCTCGCGCTGCTCATCTCGGTGGCGCTGGCCTGGCAGGATGAAGCGGTCGTGCCGTACGCCGGCGTCGGCACCCTGATCGCGCTGGCGGTCGTGGCGCGCACGACACCCGTCGCCGCACGGTTCCTCTACGCCGGTGCCGGATACGGCTACGCCCTGGCGCTGGTCGGCACCGCGGTCTCGCTCGCAGGAGTCGGCGGCATCACGCTGCTGTCGCTCGTGGCATCCGCCGGCCTCCTGGGAGCCGTCGCCGCGACGTTCCTGCCCATCGGCGCCCGCAACTGGCAGGCCGTGCTGGTCGTCGCCACGGTGCCGTTCGCGATCGGCGTCGTGCAGGTCGCGTTCGAGCGCAGCGGTTGGACGGCGCTGTCCACCGGGATGATGTTCGCTCTCGCACTGGTGCTGCTGCTCACCCGGCGTGCCGGGCTGACCGTCGTCATCCGAACGCTGGCAGCGGCACTGCTGGTGCCCGCGCTGTCGGTGACGATCCTGTGCCTGGGCGCGCAGCTGCTGGTGCGCAGCGGCTCTCCGGTGGTGCTTCCGATCATCGCCGTCGTGGTCGCCCTGGTGCTGCCGTCGGGGCGGATGATCCGCGATGCGCTGGTCGCCCGGGGCCGGGTCGCCGCGACGGCGGATGCCGCCCGCGCGGCGATCGAGGCCTCCGCGCTGCTGACCGGAGCCATCGCCGTGATCCTGGCCCTTCTGCGCGAGGCCGCCGGCTTCGGCACGGCGTGCCTGGTGCTGATCCTGCTCGGCGCCGGAGCGGCGCTGATGTCGATGCTGGCCGGTCGCCGCTACGGCTGGTGGGTGTCGGCTGCGGCGTTCACCGGCGCGCTGTGGTCGTTGTGGGCGCTGAACGGTGTCGGGTTGCCAGAGGCCTATCTGCTGCCCCCGTCGCTGGGTGCGGCGGTGGTGGCCGTGCTGCTCATGCTCCGCGGCGCGCCGGCCGTGCCGCTGCTCGCGGCGGGACTGGCGGGTGCGATCGTGCCGGTGCTGGCGCTGCTGATCGCGGCCGACGGGACGGATGCCGTGCCGTGGCGGGCCTCTGCGCTGCTGGCCGCGGGCTGGGCGCTGCTGGGAGCTGCCGCCCTGGTCGCACGCGCCGAGCGTCCCGCGCTGCGC
>NZ_JBASAK010000077.1:0-7425 GCF_049650565.1 Microbacterium sp. | reverse complement strand
CAGACGATCACTGTCAACGGGGCTGAGAAGACGTATTACACACCCAAGACAGGCTTGAATGGTGGCCGAGGCACGGGATACTGGCGCGCGACGTCGACCTGGTACTTCGTCGTGGATGGGAAGTACTCCACGGTCGGTTCGCAGACGAAGACGGCCTGGAAGGCGATCTGAAATTGCGTGCATCTTCGGTCGATCCGCGCTACGCCAATCACATCGAGGACTCCCCCGCGTATCGCGTCGACTTCTGGGACGCGAACGAGAACAGTGATGAGTGGCGTATCGAAGCTGCTCGGAATATCGACGAAGTGATGAGCTGGGCGGCTGAAAACGCGTCTGGTCGCTCCTACGTCGTTTACTCGGAGGTGCAGAACGAAGCTGGTGTTGCGCTCGCGAGGCTCTTCGGAACTGAGCCTGGAAACGTAGCCGCGGATTCGTA
This sequence comes from Microbacterium sp., assembly GCF_049650565.1. Lineage (GTDB taxonomy): Bacteria > Actinomycetota > Actinomycetes > Actinomycetales > Microbacteriaceae > Microbacterium. The sequence continues at coordinate 6,989 of NZ_JBASAK010000077.1, read as the reverse complement.
ATGGTCTGAAATGACGTCGGGGAGGGGCATCAACTGCCTCCCCGACGTCATCGTCGTTCCCGACCTATTCGGCTGGAAACGGGTGGCGATCATCAACCAACGATCGGCCTTTCCACGGGCAGCGAGTACAGCTGCGAACGGGATGTCGCGGCGACCGCCGCGGCGAGAGTCACTGTACCAACGCGCCCCATGAAGATGGTCGCCGCCAGCACGTAGGATCCGGCGTCGGGCAGTGCTTCGGTGACGCCCGAGCTGAGGCCGACGGTGCCGAACGCGGAGATCACGTCGAAGAGCACGTCGATCACCGGCAGCTGGGTGATCTGGGTGATGGTGACCGTGGAGACGGCCACGATGGTGGCGCCCCACGCGACGACCGAGAGCGCGACGCGCTGCACGTCGGACGGGATGCGGCGCCCGAACGCCTCCACGGACTGGCGCCCCCGCGCCTCCGACCACACCGCGATGGCCAGCACGGCAAGGGTGGTCACCTTGATGCCGCCGGCGGTGGATGCCGAGCCGCCGCCGACGAACATGAGCATGCACGCCACGAGCATGGATGACCCGTTCAGGTCGGACATGTCGATCACGTTGAACCCGCCCGAGCGGGTCATCGCCGAGAGGAAGAAGGCCTGGACGGTCGTGTCCACGGCATCCATCGATCCGAAGGTGCGCGGGTTGTCGTACTCCAGCAGGAGGAAGACGACGGCGCCGGCGAAGAACAGCAGCACGGTCGTCACCAGGGTCAGTTTGGAGTGCAGCGACCAGCGCTTGAAGTGCCAGACGTGCTTGGCCAGTGAGTAGATCACCGGGAAGCCGATGCTGCCGAGGAATACGCCTGCCATCAGCAGCATGAGCACCAGGTAGTCGTCGCCGAATGCGGCCACTCCGCCGGCATTGGGAGCGAAGCCGGTGTTGGTGAAAGACATGGCGGCGAAGTACGGCGCCTCCCACAGCGCGGAGACGGGGCTCACACCGGTCATGATCAGTGACGGATAGAGGAGCACGGCCAGGCCGCTCTCGATGATCAGCGCCGACAGCGCCACGGTGGTCAGCAGCTGACCGACCTCGCCGAGCCGCACGGTCTGGCTCTCGTTGACCGGGCCGCCGTGCGCGCGCAGCGGATTGGTGTCGCCGGCGGCCATGAGCTTGGCGCTCAAGCCCAGGCGCTTGGAGATGACCATGCCCATCAGGGATGCCAGGGTCAGCACGCCCAATCCGCCGATGTTCACGCCGACGAAGATGACCACCTGGCCGAAGCCCGACCAGTGGGTGCTCATGTCCACGGTGGCCAGGCCCGTGACGCAGATCGTGGAGACCGCAGTGAACAGCGCGTCGCTGAGCGGCGTGATCGTCCGGGACACCGATGAGATCGGCAGCGAGAGCAGCGCGGTGAAGAGCAGGATGAGGGCGGCGAAGATGACGATCGCGAAGCGCGAGGGCGACGCCGTGATGACGTGCCGCACTCCCCGCGCCGCGGCCTTGAGGCCGCCTCGGGGAGAGGATGCCGACAGGATGCCCGACATCGTTCCCCCTTCACTCGCGCGCGCGACGACCTTCGCCGAGCCTTGCACATGGTACTCCGGAGGCCCCGGACGACACGGCCCAGGCTAGGAGAGGAGGCACTCGGCGACTACCCTGAGGGCATGACCGACATCTTCGACGTGATCGCGGACGGCACGAGGCGCGACATCCTCCGACTGCTGCTGAGCCGTTCCGCCGACGGCGATGCCGGCACCAGCGTCACGGAGATCGTCAGCGAGCTGGGGGTCAGCCAGCCCACCGTGTCCAAGCACCTGAAGGTGCTGCGCGAATCGGAGCTGGTCACCGTGCGCGAGGAGGGGCAGCGCCGCTTCTACAGCCTGGCCGTCGCGCCGCTGGAGGCCGTGGACGACTGGCTCGTCCCCTTCCTGATGGATGCTTACGGCGATCAGGCGCCCGACATCGACTATCCGGTAGCGCCGCTGCCCGACGGCGCCGCGCATGCGGCGGAGGTCGTGGGCCGGGCCGCGGCATCGGCGAAGCATGTCGTGACCAGCGCCTTCAAGCGGCTGGGCAGCTGATCCGTCACAGGAATCACTTCCATCACAGCGGTTTACAGCCGTCACAGCTACCCCATATGCTGTGCATCAGCAGAAAGGGGTACGTGGGATGCCCGATGTTCACGACGTCAAGTTCCTGACGGTGGCCGAGGTCGCCGAGCTCATGCGCGTGTCGAAGATGACCGTGTACCGGCTGGTGCACGCCGGCGACCTGCCGGCGATCCGGTTCGGTCGCAGCTACCGCGTGCCCGAATCGGCTGTGGTCGAGGCGCTGCGGCGGCCCATCGCCGACGCCGGGTGAACGAGGCGCCCCTCGAGCGGACGTAGGATGGTGCCGTGCGGTTCGGGCGCGGGTTCACCGTTTGCTAGAATCGTCTGAGGCATTTTCCGTGCCCGTACCCGGGTGCCCGCCTTCGTGGCATCCAGCCCCTGACTTAGTGAGGTTTCCGTGGGTTCAGTCATCAAGAAGCGCCGCAAGCGCATGGCGAAGAAGAAGCACCGCAAGCTGCTTCGCAAGACTCGCCACCAGCGCCGCAACAAGAAGTAAGCGGCACGACACGAGCGCCTCCTCACTGGGTCCCTGAGCCGGTCGAAGGGGGCGCTTGGTGTCTGCCCCGCAGTCCCCGACGTACTCGATCAGTGAAGGAAGACCATGAAGTCCATCGACGTCGCCCAGCTCGCCGCCCGTCACGGTGTGCCCCTCATCGACGTGCGCGAGCCCGACGAGTACGCGTCAGGTCACGTTCCCGGGGCGATCAGCATCCCCATGTCGGAACTGGTCGACCGCCTCGAGGAGCTTCCGAACGAGGCCTTCGACGTGATCTGCCACGGCGGCGGTCGTTCGTCCCGCGCGGTGCGCGCCCTGGAATCGCAGGGTTACGACGCCACCAACGTGGAGGGCGGCACCAGCGAGTGGATCGCGCAGGGGCACCCGGTGGAGAAGTGACCACCCTCACCCTCATCGGCAAGCCGGACTGCCACCTCTGCGAGGTCGCGAGCGAGGTCGTCGACGCGGTCGTGGCGGACCTGCCGGATGCTGCGGCCGAGCGGCTGGAGATCGTCGAGAAGTCCATCGACGACGACCCGGCGCTGTACGAGCTGTGGTGGGAGAAGATCCCGGTCGTGCTCATCGATGGGAAGTTCCACGCGCAGTGGAGACTGTCACCCGAGCGTCTGAAGGATGCTCTCGAGATCGCCGTCGCCTGATCGGCCTCGGGCAGCGGTCGAATCCTTTGAGTTCTGATCAGCAGAACTCAGCAGAGTTCACGACTTCTGTCCATACTGCTTTGTACATATGTCCATTCTCGCAACCCAACCGTGACCACGGGTCTCCCTCACGGGTTGGTGAGCAGGGTGGCGGCCATGTCAAGATGAATGGCATACCCGTTCCCGGGCGTATCGCCCGTCACATTGGAGTGACTATGAACCGTCGTCCCCTACTCGCAGGCCTCGCTGTCGTCGCAGCAGCCGCTCTCGCGCTCACTGGCTGCGCCAGCAACCCGGGCTCCGGCTCCGACAGCAGCAAGGCGCCGTCGGGCCCGGACTACGGCCTCGTCTCGGCCGGCACGCTCTCGGTCTGCTCGGACATCCCCTACCCGCCTTTCGAGTTCGAGGGCGGCGACAACGGGACGGGCTACACGGGCTTCGACATCGACCTGCTCGGCGCTGTCGCCAAGAAGCTGGACCTCAAGCTGAACGTCCAGGACGTGGGCTTCGACGCCCTGCAGTCCGGCACCACGCTGGCCGCGGGCACCTGCGACGTCGGCGCATCCGCCATGACGATCACCGACGCCCGCAAGAAGAGCATCGACTTCTCCGATCCGTACTACGACTCGCTGCAGTCGCTGCTGGTCCGCACCGACTCGGGCATCAAGAGCATCGACGACCTCAAGGGCAAGACGGTCGGCGTGCAGCAGGGCACGACGGGCGAGAGCTACGCCAAGGAGCACGCCAAGGGCGCCGAGCTGCTGCAGATGGGCTCGGACGGCGACCTGTGGCCGGCCATGCAGGCCGGGCAGCTCGACGCGATCCTCCAGGACCAGCCGGTCAACCTCGAGCACGAGAAGGCCGACAAGGCGTACAAGATCGTCGAGACCTACAACACCGACGAGCAGTACGGCTTCGCCTTCGAGAAGGGCAAGAGGACGGCTCTGCTCGACGCGGTCAACAAGGCCCTCAAGGAGCTGAAGGACAGCGGCGAGTACAAGAAGATCTACGACGAGTACTTCACCGCGAAGTGATCCTGCCGCGGTCTGAATCGGAAGGATCCGCACAATGGCTCTGAGGCGCACTCAGAAGCAGAAGCTGTACCGCTACATCGTCTACGCAGTCCTGATCGCGATCGCCGTATGGGTCGTGCTCACCGCGAACTGGGCGCGACTGGTGCCGCTGTTCCTCAACCCCGAAGTCGCCCTGAAGATGTTTCCGAGCATCATCACGGTCGGCCTGGTGAACACCGTCTGGTTCACCGTCGTGGCGTTCATCGCGGGCCTCATCATCGGCGTCGCGCTGGCCCTGATGAAGATGTCGGTCATCGGTCCCTTCCGCTGGATCGCGACGATCTACGTCGAGCTGTTCCGAGGCCTGCCGGCCATCCTCACGATCTTCACGATCGCCTTCATCCTGCCGATCGCGGCGGGTGTGCCCGGCAAGGACCTCGGCGGTCCCGTCGTGCTCGGACTGATCGGCCTGGTGCTGGTGGCGGCCGCGTACATGGCCGAGACCATTCGCGCCGGGCTCCAGGCCGTGCCGAAGGGCCAGACCGAGGCGGCCCGCTCGCTGGGCATGTCGCCGATGGCCACGACGTTCTGGATCGTGATCCCGCAGGGATTCCGCATCATCATCCCGCCGCTGACCAACGAGTTCGTGCTTCTGCTGAAGGACACCTCATTGCTGTTCGTGGCCGGTACGTTCATCTGGTCGAAGGAGCTCACGACCTTCGCCCGCGACGCGAGCACGCAGAACGCCAACGGAACTCCGCTGATCATGGCGGCGCTCCTGTACCTGATCGTGACGATTCCGCTCACGCGCTTCACCGCGTGGCTCGAGCGGCGGATGGCGAGGGAGAGATGAGCACGGATCTGATCGATGTCCACGCCCCGGCGATCGACATCCAGGGACTGGTCAAGAGCTACGGCGAGAACGAGGTGCTCAAGGGCATCGACCTCACGGTGCTGGCGGGCGAGGTGGTCTGCATCATCGGACCGTCGGGTTCGGGCAAGTCGACTCTGCTGCGCTCTGTCAATCTGCTCGAGCACCCCACAGGCGGGCACATCCTCATCGAGGGCATCGACGTCACAGACGAGGACACCGACCTGGATCGGGTGCGCCAGCGCATCGGCATGGTGTTCCAGAGCTTCAACCTGTTCCCGCACATGAGCGTGCTGGGCAACCTGACGATAGCCCAGCGGCGCGTGAAGAAGCGCGGCAAGGCCGAGGCCGAGAGGATCGCGCGGGAGATGCTGGACCGGGTCGGACTGGCCGAGAAGGCGGATGCCTACCCCAGCCACCTCTCCGGCGGGCAGCAGCAGCGCGTGGCCATCGCCCGTGCGCTGTGCATGAACCCCGACATGATGCTCTTCGACGAGCCCACCTCGGCTCTCGACCCCGAACTGGTCGGCGAGGTGCTGCAGGTCATGCGCCAGCTGGCCGACGAGGGCATGACCATGCTGGTGGTCACGCACGAGATGGGCTTCGCCCGTGAGGTGGGCTCCCGGCTGATCTTCATGGACGGCGGGCACATCCTCGAGCAGGGCGACCCGCACGAGGTGCTGGCCAATCCCCAGCATCCGCGCACGCAGGACTTCCTCTCGCGCGTGCTCTGACCGGGCCGCAGACCCGAAGAAGGGTGGGATGCCGGGCATCCCACCCTTCTCGTGTGTCAGTGCTCGACTTCGATGACCTCGGAGTCGGCGTTGCGGCGCACCGAGTCGATGCCGTTCAGCGCCCCGGACTTCGACGCATAGCCCTGGCCCGTGGCGATGACCTCGCCGTTGCCGGCCTTCAGGCGGAACCGCCAGTCGCCGCCCTTGTCCTGATACAGCTCGTACTTGCCAGCCATGTGGATTCCTCTCCATGAGGGGCGCCATCGCCCACCTGGCATCACGCTAATGTGTGGTCGCGATCCGGCGGAAGACGACATCCATGTCGTGCATCGACCATCAGCATTCGCATAGCCCGCTCGTGGCCGGCTCGAAGCCGCCAGGTTCTAGCATTGGCAGGCCGGGGCGCTCCCCGCGGTGGAACGGGAGTTGCGGATGCTGGACTGGCTGCTGAATGCCGACATCCTCGCGGGGCCAGTGCCGTGGACAGTGTGGGGCGTCACCGCGCTGTTCGTGCTCATCCTTCTCATGCGCCGCTACACGCCCCGCCGCCTGCTGCGCGCTGTGCTGGCCATCGCGATCGGCGGCGCACTGGGGTTGGCGCTGAGCTGGATGCTCGATGCCGTGGATGCGTTCGGCACGCCCCTGCCCGCAGGGGTGAAGTGGTGGGCGGCAGGCGGTTTCGCCGCGGTCGCCCTGGGAATCGTGAGCCTGTGGGACTCGAAGGCACTGCGGAAGATGACGGCGGTTCTCACCATCGTCCTCTCGCTGATCTCGACCACCCTCGGCATCAATGCGGCCTTCGGCCTGGATCGCAATCTGGGCGATCTGCTGGAGATCTCGACGCTCGCGCCCGTCGGAGCCCTGCCGAAGCCGTTGCTCACGCCGACTCCCTCCGCCGGTCCGCGGTCGCTGTACGCCACGTGGAAGGCTCCCGCGGACATGCCGCGCCAGGGCGAGGTGCGGCAGCTGACCGGTGCGCAGCGCATCCCCTCCACGGCCGGATTCGTTCCGCGCGATGCATCGATCTACCTGCCGCCTGCGGCCCTCGTGAAGGATCCGCCGGCGCTGCCGGTGATGGTGCAGATGATGGGCCTGCCGGGCAGCCCCACGCCCACGGCCATCAAGA
>NZ_JBASAK010000076.1:0-3459 GCF_049650565.1 Microbacterium sp. | reverse complement strand
GTGATGACCGAGAACAGCAGCTCCCCGACGGTGACGCCGGGTGAGACGGCGGCCGCGGTGAACATGTACACCCCGTCGACGCCGGTGGGGTTGGGCGCCACGACGAAGGGCTGTCGACCCAGCTCGGTGAAGATCCACCCGGCGATGTTCGCCGAGAACGGCGCGACGATGCCCAGCAGCGCCAGCCGCATGATCCACTTCGAACTCGGCACGGTGCCCTTGCGGGTCAGCCACAGCGCCACCGCACCGCCGAGTGCGACCACGCCGCCGAGGCCGATCATCAGCCGGAAGCCCCAGTACGTGACCCACATCACCGGCACGTACTTCACGTCGGTGCCGGCCATGTCGCCGTAGATCGCCTTGTTCGGGATGGTCTTGCCGTACTGGTCGACGTAGTGCGTCTCCAGATCTCGGATGCCGGGCATGTCGGCTCCCCATTCGCCCGTGCCCAGGAATCCCAGGGCGCCGGGGATCTTGATGAGCGTGACCACGTCGGCGCAGTCCGTGGATCCGGGGTCGCCGAGCGAGAGCACCGAGAAGTCCGAGCCGGTGTGGCAGGCGGCCTCCGCGGCCGCCATCTTCATGGGCTGCTGCTCGTACATGAGCTTGCCCTGCACGTCGCCCGAGATGACGGTGCCGCCGAATGCGATGATGGCGACCACCGCTCCGAGGCGCAGCGACCACAGCCAGACGCCGTGATCCGCGCGGTCGCGCCCGGGCGCGGCATCCGCCTTCCCGACGATCACGCGACCGGTCTCGTCGATCGTGTCGATGCCGTCGTGACGACGCCGCCACAGGTGGTACCACGAGATGCCGAGCAGGAACATGCCTGCCACGACCAGGGCTCCGAGGATGGTGTGCGTGTACGCGGCCAGTGCGGTGTTGTTGGTGAGCACGGCCCAGATGTCGTTCATGACCGGGCGACCGTCGGGGCCCTTCACCACGCCCACCGGATGCTGCATCCAGGAGTTCGCGCAGATGATGAAGAACGCGGAGATCCACGAGCCGATCACCGCGCACCACAGCGCGGCCAGGTGCAGTCCCTTGCGCAGCCGGCCCCAGCCGAAGATCCAGATGCCTAGGAATGTGGACTCGACGAAGAACGCCAGCAGGCCCTCCATGGCCAGGGGCGCGCCGAACACGTCGCCCACGAAGCGCGAGTACTCGCTCCAGGCCATGCCGAACTGGAACTCCTGCACCAGACCCGTGGCCACGCCGATGATGAAGTTGATCAGGTAGACCTTGCCCCAGAACTTCGTCATGCGCAGGAACTTCTCGTCGCCCGTGCGCACCCAGCGCGTCTGCATGATGGCGACCATCATTCCCAGTCCCAGCGTCAGCGGGACCATGAGGAAGTGGTAGACGGTCACGATGCCGAACTGCCATCGCGCGATGTCGAGCACGTCCATGCGGTTCTCCTCCTCGGGCCGGATGCCGCATCCGGTCGACTCTTGAATTCTACGTCACGTAGAACTACTTCGACACACAATAGAACACTTTCTACGTGGAGTAGAATCATTGGCAGCGGATGACGGGAGACGCGATGGGAACACTCGGAGAACTCGAGCGCGCGGTGATGGAGGCGCTCTGGGATGCCGATGCCTCACTCAGCGCCTATGACGTGCAGAGCCGACTCGAGGCCGACGGCAGGACCCTCGCCATCACGACGCTGCTCACCGTGCTGTCGCGACTGGAGAAGAAGGGTTTCGTGTCCTCCGACCGCTCCGCGCGCCCGCACCGGTACACCCCCGTCTCCTCCCGCGCCGAGCACGTGGCCGAGCTCATGCACACCGTGCTGGGCGACGCCTCCGACCGCACCGCCGTGCTCGAGCGGTTCGTCGGCGGGGTCTCCACTGAGGATGCCGCGATCCTGCGGCAGCTGCTCGGCCGCACCGGCTGATCCCATGCTTCTCGTCGCGATGGATGCCGCACCGACCGGCGCCCTGGTGATCCCGCACGGCGTGATCATCGTCGGCGCAGCCGTCTTCGGCGTCGTCGCCTTGGCCCTGGCCTGGCCCGTGCCCGTCGCGCTGTCGCGCGCGACATGGCCGATGCGCGCCCCGGTGATGGCCCTGCTGCTGTGGCAGGTGATCGGGCTGGCCGGCGGGCTGTCGATGATCGGCGCGCTGGCGCTGGCCGGATACGCCGCGCTGCCTCAGCATCCGTGGCTCGCCCCGATCGCGGCGGTGGTCTTCGCGGCGTATCTGCTGACCCACCTCGCCGTCACGATCGTGCAGGTCACCCGGCTCCGTCACCGCCACCTCGCGCTGCTGGAGATGCTGACCTCACCGCATCCCACGCGCGCTCGCACCCGCGTGATCGATCAGGCCGTCCCGATGGCGTACTGCCTGCCCCGCGGGGCGAGCTCGGTGACTGTGCTCTCCCAAGGGCTGCTGGACCGGCTCGATGCCGACGAACTGGTCGCCGTCATCGCCCATGAACGCGCGCACGTCGAGCAGCGTCACGATCTGCTGCTGCTGGCATTCCGGGCGTGGCGCTCGGCGCTGCCGTGGTTCCCGATCGCCGCGCGCGCCGAGGTCGAGGTCGCGGCCCTGGTCGAGATGCTCGCCGACGACCACGCCCGCCACGAAGTTCACGACGAGGTGCTGGCGCGCGCGATCCTGCAGGTCGGCGCCGGCGGCGCGCCCGGCGCCGATCAGCCGGTGTCGGGCTCGATGCGGGTCAGCGACCGGTTCCGCAGGCTCGCGCACTGAGCCATCGCGCGGGGGCGCCGCCGCACGGATCCGGTTCCCGCTCGAGCGGCAGTCCTCAACCCGCGCGCGGCATCCTCACCTCGCGCGGCACTCCTCAACCCGCATGACGCCATGCGTGAGTGAGGCCCGCTAGAGAGTCAGCGCAGTGCCGGCTCCGGAATGCTGATGCTGCCGGGCAGCCGCACGATCACGTCGTCTTCCCGGCGGCCGACCTGACGATGCGTGACCAGCACGACGATCCGCTCGGACGCCGCCGCACGCACGTCCGCCATCATCGCGGCGGCGGTGGGCTCGTCGAGGTGCGCAGTGGGCTCGTCCAGCAGGATCACGTCGGCCCGGGTGAGCAGTGCCCTGGCCACGGCCAGCCGCTGGCGCTCGCCGCCGGACAGCGCGGAGCCGCCCGCGCCCACGCGCGTGTCCAGACCATCGGAGAGCGTGCCCAGGAGTCCGGCGAGCCCGGCCCGCCGCAGCGCGCGCCGCATCGACTGCTCGTCGGGTGCGTCGTCGCGCGAACGCGCCAGCGCGAGGTTGCCCCGCAGCGTGGAGTCGAAGACGTACGCGTCCTGTGGGCACCAGGCCACCCGATCACGCCATGCGCGCTCGTCGAGATCCGTCAGGGGCGCGTGATCGGCGCGGACGGCACCGGATGCCAGCGGCAGGGCTCCCATGATGGCCGAGAGCAGCGTGGACTTGCCCGAGCCCGAGGGCCCGTCGAGCACCAGCCAGCGACCGGTCGCTGCTGTTC
>NZ_JBASAK010000075.1:0-7250 GCF_049650565.1 Microbacterium sp. | reverse complement strand
GCACCGACGACCGCGTCGTCGATCTCAGCCTCGCGGTGCGATCAGATGAACGTGCGCGCACGCAGAACGGCCCGCGCCGGCGGATGCCTGGCGCGGGCCGTCCGCAGCGGGAGAGCTCAGTTGAACTCGGAGCCCGGGTGGTAGCGCTTCACGCGGTGCAGCGTGTTGGTGTCGGTGTGGTCCATCTCCACGCCGCCGAGGGCGCCGAGCTTCAGCACCAGGGTCTGCGTGTAGGTGAAGGTCTCGTCCTCATTGAACGTGAAGGTGGCCTCGAAGCTGCGCAGCTCGGCGCGACCCGACAGGTACTTGTTCTGCAGGATGCCGTAGTTCGGGTCACCGGGGGTGGCCTTGACCGAGAACGAACTGTCGTAGGCATCCGCCTCGCCGCCGGCCATCAGCGCGATGCCGCGGCCGAAGACCACGTTGCGGATCACCTGGCGGGTGGAAGGCTCCCACAGCAGGTAGCCGACCTCGTCGTGGAACGGGTCCATCGCCTCTTCGCCGTGGCGCCACGCCTTCATGCCGTAAGTCAGGCCCTCGATGCGCTGTTGGCCGTTCTCCTGCAACGGGATCGGACGGAACCAGGCCTTCTCGAAGTATCCCGTGGGGCTCGTCTCGTCCTCGCGGTTGTGGTACGACACGTCGGTTCCCGTGTCACCCTCCCATTCGCCGACCAGCCAGGTGAGCGGTCCCAGTCGACGGGGTCCGTGCGCGTTCGCCATATTCGTGTCCTCCTTCGGGCAGCCTCTGCCCGCATCCAGCCTATGAGCGGCGGCAACGCTCGTCCAATCAATTGATTCTTAACAATTGATAGGCTATGCCTATGCAGTGGCGAGGCGTCCGGCATCCAGCAGATCGGCCGGGATGTCGCGGATGATGTCCGCGATGCCGCTCAGCAGCTCACCGCCGATGGCCGAGCTGCGCCACAGCATGGCCATGGTGCGCGCGGGCGTCAGGCCCGCGAACGGCGTCACGCGCAGGGAGTCCGTCCGGGCGATCGGCGGCTGCACGGCCAGCACCGGCAGCAGAGTGATGCCGACGTCGACGGCCACCATCTCGCGCAGCGTCTCCAGGCTCGTCGCGCGGAAGTCGCCCTTCTCGGAGGCGCCGGCCAGCGTGCACACGTCCAGCGCCTGATCGCGCAGGCAATGCCCGTTCTCCAGCAGCAGGAGCTGTTCGCCGGCCAGGTCGTCGACGGCCAGATCCGGCTTGCCCGCCAGGTGATGCCCGGTCGGCGTCGCCAGCACGAACGGCTCCCGGAAGAGCGTCTCGGTGTGCAGCCCGGCATCCTCCACGGGCAGGGCGCAGATCACGGCATCCAGAGCCCCGGCGTTCAGCCGGGCCAGCAGTGCGTCGGTCTTGTCCTCCACCAGCCGCAGCTGCACGCGCGGATACCGATCCCGCACGCGGCGCAGCACGTGCGGCATGAGGTAGGGGCCGGAGGTGGGCAGCACGCCCAGCTGCAGGATGCCGGACTCGGGATCCTGCGCGGCGCGGGCCAGCGCCTCCATGTCGGCCACCGCGCCCAGCGCCGCCTGAGCGCGCTCGACGATCTTCGCGCCCACGGGCGTGAGCAGCACTCCGCCGCGGGCGCGCTCGACGAGCGTCACTCCCAGCTCGCGCTCGAGCTTGCGGATCTGCGTGGACAGCGTGGGCTGGCTGACGAAGCAGGCCGCCGCCGCCCGGCCGAAGTGCCCCTCCTCGGCGACGGCGACCAGGTACGACAGATCGCGCAGGTTCACCCCGCGGCCCCGGACGCCGTGCCGGAGCCCTCGCTGGTGAGCACCAGGCCCGAGCCGTCGGCTGCGACATCCACCCGCACGATGTCGCCGTCGTGCACGGCACCGGACAGCAGCGCGGTGGCGAGCCGGTTCTGCACCTCGGTCTGGATGAGGCGGCGCAGCGGACGCGCGCCGAACACCGGGTCGTAGCCGCGCTCGGACAGCCACGACCGGGCATCCGGGGTGACGGCCAGCGTGAGCCGGCGATCGCCGAGGCGGCGCTGAAGCGCATCCACCGACAGCTCCACGATCTGCGCGAGGTCATCCTGCGTGAGGGCTGCGAACATCACGATGTCGTCCAGCCGGTTCAGGAACTCGGGGCGGAACGACTGCCGCACCAGCCCCATCACGGCATCCCGCTTCTCGTCCTGAGACATCAGCGGGTCGATGAGGATCGGCGAGCCGATGTTGCTGGTGAGGATCAGGATGACGTTGGAGAAGTCCACCGTGCGGCCCTGGCCGTCGGTGAGCCGCCCGTCGTCGAGCACCTGCAGCAGCACGTCGAACACCTCGGGGTGCGCCTTCTCGACCTCGTCCAGCAGCACGACGCTGTACGGCCGCCGGCGCACGGCCTCAGTCAGCTGACCGCCCTGCTCGTAGCCGATGTAGCCCGGAGGGGCGCCGACCAGGCGCGAGACGGAGTGCTTCTCGCCGTACTCGCTCATGTCGATGCGCACCATGGCGTGCTCGTCGTCGAAGAGGAACTCCGCCAGCGCCTTGGCCAGCTCGGTCTTGCCGACGCCGGTGGGCCCCAGGAACAGGAACGATCCGGTGGGGCGACCGGGGTCGCTGATGCCGGCGCGCGAGCGCCGGACGGCATCCGACACGGCCTTCACGGCATCCTTCTGCCCGATCAGCCGCTTGCCGAGCTCGCTCTCCAGGTGCAGCAGCTTCTCGCTCTCGCCCTGCAGCAGCCGGCCGACGGGAATGCCGGTCCAGGCGGCGATCACGCCGGCGATGTCCTCGTCGGTGACCTGCTCGTTGACCATCCGGCCTTCGCTCGAGAGCGCCGCCTCAGACACCTCGGCCTCGGCGATCTCGGCCTGCAGGCGCTTGATGGTCTCGTACTCGAGCTTGGACGCCTTCGTGTAGTCGGCCTCGCGCATGGCCAGGTCGCGCTGCGTGATCGCGTCGTCCAGCTTCTTCTTCAGCTCGCCCACACGGTTGAGCCCCTGGCGCTCGCGCGCCCAGCGCTCCTCGAGCGCGGACAGCTCGCTCTCCAGGCCCGCCAGGTGCTCGCGCAGCGTGGCCAGGCGCTCCTTCGACGCGGCATCCTTCTCGCGCTTGAGGGCCAGCTCCTCGAGCTTCATGCGGTCGACCTGGCGCTTGAGCTCATCGATCTCCACCGGCGAGGAGTCGATCTCCATCTTCAGGCGCGACATGGCCTCGTCGATGAGGTCGATGGCCTTGTCGGGCAGCTGCCTGCTGGGCAGGTAGCGGTGGGAGAGCGCGGCGGCAGCCACCAGCGCGCCATCGGAGATGGTCACCCCGTGGTGCGCCTCGTAGCGGCCCTTCAACCCGCGGAGGATGGCGATGGTGTCCTCGACGGAGGGCTCGCCGACGTACACCTGCTGGAAGCGGCGTTCGAGCGCGGCATCCTTCTCGATGAACTCGCGGTACTCGTTGAGAGTGGTGGCGCCGATCATGCGCAGCTCGCCGCGGGCCAGCATGGGCTTGAGCATGTTGGATGCCGCGACCGACCCCTCGCCGCCGCCCGCGCCCATCAGCACGTGCAGCTCGTCGATGAAGGTGATGACCCGGCCCTCGGAGTCGGCGATCTCCTTCAGGACGCTCTTCAGCCGCTCCTCGAACTGGCCCCGGTACATGGCGCCGGCGACCAGAGCGGAGATGTCGAGCGAGATGAGCTGCTTGTCCTTCAGCGACTCGGCCACATCCCCCGCGACGATGCGCTGCGCGAGCCCCTCGACCACGGCGGTCTTGCCGACGCCGGGCTCCCCGATCAGCACGGGGTTGTTCTTGGTGCGCCGGGTGAGCACCTGGCTCACGCGGCGGATCTCGCTGTCACGGCCGATCACCGGATCGAGCTTGCCCTGACGGGCGCGATCGGTGAGGTTGATGCCGAACTGCTCGAGGGCGCTCTGCTGCTCTTCGCTCTGCTGTGCGGGGTTGCTCATTCGTTCCTCCTGAGGAGACTCCTTCAAAGTTGAGTGGTGATGACTCAACTTTAGCAGAATGCCGGTTTCCGGTCATCCCAGGTGCGCGGAGATCACGTCCCAGATGTCGTCGGCGATTGCGCGCTTGGAGCCGGATGCCCGGGACAGCACCGCCCCGCTCTCGCCGATCACCTGCACAGCGTTGGTGGCGGACTCGAACCCGCGGTCCCAGCCGACCTCGTTGACCACCAGCAGGTCCACGCGCTTGCGCTCGCGCTTGCGCCGAGCACGGGCCAGCATCTCGTCGGCGTCCTGCGGGCTCTCGGCGGCGAACGCGACGACGATCTGCCCCGGGTGCCGGCGCGCGGCCAGCCCGGCGACGATGTCCTCGTTCTGCACCAGCTCGATGCTCTCCAGCGGTCCGGATTCCTTGGTGAGCTTGGCATCGGCGACCTCCGCGGGCCGGTAGTCGGCGACCGCCGCGGCCATCACGATCACGGCCGCGTCCTCGGCGGCACGACGCATGGCGTCGCCGAGTTCGGCCGCGGTTCCTGTGTGCTCGATGCGCACGAGCGGATGCCGGACAGCATCCGCCAGCACCGCACCGTCGACGTGCGCGGCGACCAGCACCACCTCGGCGCCGCGATCGGCGGCTGCCAGCGCGAGGGCTGTGCCCTGCCTCCCGCTGGACCGGTTGCCCAGGAACCGCACCGGGTCGAGGGGCTCGCGGGTGCCGCCCGCGGAGACGACGACGCGCAGACCGTCCAGATCGCGTTCGGCGATCAGCGCGAGCGCCCGCTCGGCGATCTGCTCGGACTCCAGCATCCGCCCCGGCCCGGAGTCGCCTCCGGTGAGCTCGCCCTCGGCGGGGCCGAGGATGGCGACGCCGCGCTCGCGCAGGGTGTCGATGTTCGCCTGGGTGGCCGGGTGGAGCCACATCTCGGTGTGCATGGCGGGGGCGATCGCGACCGGCGCGGTGGTGGCCAGCAGCGTGGTGCCCAGCAGGTCGTCGGCCAAGCCCGCGGCCATCTTCGCGATGGTATTGGCGGTGGCGGGCGCGACGATCACGAGCTCGGCAGCCTGCCCGAGGGCGACGTGGCGCACCTTCGCGACGTCGTCGTGCACGCTGGTGGTGACCGGATGGCGGCTGATGGCCTCCCAGGTCGGCAGGCCCACGAAGCGCAGCGCATCCTCGGTGGGGATGACCGTCACCTCGTGTCCGTCCTTGATGAGCAGGCGCACCAGGTGCACCGCCTTGTACGCGGCGATCCCGCCGGTGACTCCCACGACGATGTTCACGCTTCGATTCTGCCCGACCCGCGGTCGCACGGCGCAGGTTCTTCGTCGCAGCATCCGGCACAACCGCGCGACTCGGCACGGATGCACGGCGGGCAGAGCCGATGCCGCGGAGCCGTGCGCCCGCGGTGCCCATAGACTCGTGCACGTGTGCACCGTGGTGATCGATGTCGCAGATGGCGGAGCACGGCTGCTGGCCGTGCGCGACGAGGATCCCCAGCGCGCCTGGGATGACCTGGGCGAATGGTGGCCGGACGAGTACCCGGGCGTGATCGGCATCCACGACCGCCGTGCCGGAGGCGCCTGGCTGGCCCTGGATCCGGCATCCCACCGCCTGGCAGTGCTGCTGAACCGCGCCGACGTGCTCGACCTGCCCGAGAGCGAGGTGCTCTCCCGCGGCTCGCTGGCACTGGAGTCCGTCGCGGGCAGGTCGCCGGAGGCGCCGCTGCGGATGCACGGCTTCAACCTGCTCGAGGCTGCTCCGCATGGCTCACGGGTGCTGCACTGGGATGGCATAGAGCTGCGCGAGACGCCGGTGCCGGGCGGCGTGCACATGATCGCGCACGACGACCTCGACGATCCGCGCACGGCCCGGATCGCGGCGTGGCTCCCGGAGTTCGCCGCCGCACGGCCGGATGACGACGGCTGGGCGGATCGCTGGATCACCCTGCTGGCCCGCAGCGCAGAGCTCTCCCCCGACGACGATCGCGCCATCATCCGCGACAACAACGCGCACGGCTACCCCACCGAATCGCTGCTGTACTGCACGGCCGAGGTCCAAGCGGATGCCGCGAGCGCGCGCTCGCACGTGCTGGCAGAGCCCGGCCGCTGGGACTCCCGCCCTTCAGGGGCGTGATTCCTCCAGGAGCGATCGGCTCCCCGACTCCTGGACGCGCTTCATCCCGGACCGATCTCGGTGCCGCCCAGCCGCCTGCGAGCCGGCCGGCGACGCGCGCCGGCTCGTCGGCGTTTGCCCGCGGGAGGATCCGAACCTACGCTGAGCCCGTGGACAAGCCGATGCTTCAGGGGGGCGCCCCGCCGAGCGACGCACCGCTGAGCGCGGCACCACTGAGTCATGCGGTGTTCCAGCTCGCACGCCTGCACAAGAGCATCGCCGCCCAGCTGCTGCGGGAGACCGGACTGCGCCCCGGTCAAGAACTGGTCCTGATGACGCTGTGGGACAGGGGTCCGCAGCGACTCGTCGACCTGGTGCAGATGCTCGACTCGGACGCTCCGACGATGACTCGCAGCATCGCCCGCCTCGAGAGGTCCGGGCTGGTGGCGCGCAGCCGGTCTGCTCAGGACGGGCGCGTGGTGATCGTCCAGGCCACGGAGAGCAGCCTGCCGCTCCGCCCGCGGGTCGCTGCTGCCTGGGCCCGGTTGGAGCAGCTCACCGTCGGCGATGCCTCAGAGCGGCGTCAGGCCGAGCTCCTGCGCGCACTGAAGGAGCTGGAGTCTCACCTCGAGACCTCCGGATCGCCCTCTCCCGAAGCCTGACGAGACCCTTTCTCACCGAGCCCCAGGACTGCATCGGTCGATGCGAACCGAAAGTCCTTGCTCGGACAAGGAATAGCTTCATCAAACCCCTTGTTCGAACAACTAAGACGGCAGGGAGCCGTCTGAACAGGAGTTCCGCAATGCACGAGACATCAACCGCCACACGAACCGCTTTCGAGCCGATCACCGCCGGTGGCCTCCGGCTGCGCAATCGCATCGCGATGGCGCCCATGACCCGCAGCCGAGCGCCCCGCACTCTGGCGACCGCCGACATGGCCGAGTACTACGCGCAGCGCGCAGGTGCAGGGCTCATCATCACCGAGGGGATCCAGCCCAGCGCCATCGGGCAGGGCTACCCCGCCACCCCCGGCATCCACTCCGCCGCGCAGGTGGACTCCTGGCGAAAGGTGACCGAGGCCGTGCATGCGAACGGCGGCACGATCGTCGCCCAGCTCATGCACACCGGTCGCATCTCGCACCCGAGCAACCCCGAGGCCGCCGGCAACGGCGCGCTCATCCCCGTGGCACCGTCGGCGGTGCGTGCCGCGGGGACGATCTTCAC
>NZ_JBASAK010000074.1:0-5871 GCF_049650565.1 Microbacterium sp. | reverse complement strand
GTGAAGATGGCGGGCAGGTACGGATCCTGGTTGCGGACGACGACCATGGCGGTCTGGAAGACCTGCCGGTTCAGCAGCGAGGCGATCGTGAACTCGCCCAGCACCACGGCCACCGAGATGAGGGATGCCGCCAGCAGGCCCTGGCGGATGTTGGGCGCGAGCACCTTGACGACCACGCTGAACCAGTTGGCGCCCAGGGTGCGCGCGGCCTCGGCGAGGGTGCGCAGATCGGCCGCGTCGATGGATGCCTGGATGGCGCGGTACGCGAACGGCAGCACGGTGATGCCGTAGGCGAACGCCAGAGTCCAGGTGCCGGTGCCCATCATCCTCGCGATCTGCAGGTAGATCGGAGACAGGCCGACCACGAGCACGATGGCGGGGATCGAGATGGGCAGCAGTGCGAGGAACTCGAAGTACGGCCGCAGCTTCGGAAAGCGCAGGTGCACGAGGATCATCGTCGGCGCCAGCAGCACCAGCACGATCACGACCGTCACCACCGACAGCACGAGCGAGTTGCCCAGGCCCGTCCAGATGGGCCTGATCATGCCCGCGGATGCCGGATCGAACAGCGCCGCCCAGTGCACGAGCGAGTAGCCGCCCTTCTTGTCGTCTCGCAGGGTGTACAGGAACGTCGAGATGAGCGGGATGGCGAAGAACGCGCCGACGAGGATGCCGATGATCCAGCGCGTGAGGCGAGAGGGGGCGAGCGCGTTCATGCCTGCCACCTCGCAGCCCGGCGCTGGATGAGCGAGTAGACCGCCATCACGATGCCGACCACGATGATCATGCCGAGTGCCAGCGCGCCGGCCAGGTTCTCGCGGCCCAGCACCGTTTCGCTGGTGAGCGCCGCGCGGATCTGCAGCGGCACGATCTGCGAGCCCTGGCTGATGAGCGCAGCGGCCGTGGCGTACGACGAGAACGCGTTGGCGAACAGCAGCAGCAGGCTGGCCAGGAACGACGGGGCCAGCACGGGGAAGCCGATCTGCATCCAGAAGCTGCGGCGGGTGCCGCCGAGTGTGGCGTTGGCCTCGGCCCACTGCGGCTTGAGCGCGGCGAGGGCGGGCATGAACGTGATCACCATCAGGGGGACCTGGAAGTAGATGTAGGGCAGGAGGAGTCCCGGAACCTCGTAGATCCAGTTGCCCTCGGCGAAGATGTTGATCCCGAACGCGTCCTTCAGCAGCACCGTGATCACGCCCTGGATGCCGATGGTCGAGATGAACGCGAAGGCCAGCATCACGCCGCCGAACTGCGCGAGCACGCCGGAGGCGGCATCCACCGACTGGCGGATGGCGCCCTCGGGGTTCAGGCCCAGCATGGCGTAGCAGACCAGGGCGCCGGCGACGGCGCCGACGACGGCCGTCAGCAGGGACACCCAGGCGGAGTCGGCGAACGTCTCCAGCACCACGGGGTCGGTCAGCGCCGACAGATTGCCCCAGGTGAACGCGCCGGTCTTGGTGAAGAAACCGCTGCCGATGGCCAGCACTGTCGGCAGAGCCAGGAACAGCAGCACATAGGCGGCGAAAGGAGTCAGACCCAGCCACGCCCAGGAGGCGCCGCGCCGGGCGCGTCCGGCGAGTACGGGAACGGGGGCGGATGCCGAAGCACCCGCCCCCGCGGTGACGGCGGCCGTCACTGGATCGCCGCCGCCCACTTCTCGCCGAGCAGCTTGCCGGCATCGGTGCTCTGCTTCTCGGTGGGCACGACGGTCTTCTCCGGCACCTTCGGCAGCGTGGCCGCCACCTCGGCGTTGATCGTGCCGGCGGCGGTCATGGCCTCCATGCGGGCCGGGCGCGCGCCGCCGCCCAGATACAGGTTCTGGCCCTCATCGCTGTACAGGAACTCCTGCCACAGGCGAGCGGCCGCCGGGTGAGCGGCGTCCTTGTTGATGGCCTGGTTGTAGTAGCCGGCGTAACCGACTCCGGGCAGCACGGTCACCTTCCAGTTCTTGACGTCCTTGGAGTAGGCGGCGTTCAGGTAGTCCCAGTCGAACACGACCGGGGTCTCGCCGCTGGCGACGGTGGCGGGCGTCGGGTCGACCTTGAGGAAGTTGCCGGTCTTCTGCAGCTCGGCGAAGTAGTCGATGCCGGGCTGGAAGTCGTCCAGCGTTCCGTCGGACTGCACGGTCGCCAGGCCGATGGCGGCGAAGGCCGCGCCGGCCTGCGTCGGGTCGCCGTTGATGGCGACGGAGCCCTTGAACTTCGAGCTCTTCAGATCGTCGAGGCTCTTCGGCTCGGGGAACTTCGAGGAGTCGTAGCCGATGGACATGTATCCGCCGTAGTCGCCCACGAACAACCCGGTGGACTCCTTCAGCTCAGCGGGGATGTCGTCCCAGGTCTGCACCTTGTACGGGGCGAACACGTCGGTGTTCGCCAGCGCGACGGCCAGACCCAGATCGAACACGTCGGGGGCGGTGTCCAGGCCCTTGTTGGTCTTGGCCGCCTGGATCTCCTCGGCGCTGGAGACGTCCGGCGACTGCTCGTTGATCGTGATCTCGGGGTACTTCTTCTTGAACGCGTCGAGGATGGCGCCGTAGTTGGCCCAGTCGTGCGGGAGGGCGATGACGTTCAGCTGAGCCTCCTTCTTCGCCGCGGCCTCGAGATCCGCGAACGAGCCGAAGTCTTTGACGGAGGTCGCGGTGGCCGCCTGGGAGGCGTCGCCGCCGTCGGTCGTGGCGCCTGAGCACGACGTGAGCAGCAGCGCTGCGGCTGTGGCCAGTGCGATGCCGGCGCCCAGGCGCGCGCGGCGGGTGATGATTGCCATGTCTTCCTCTCGGATATCCGGCCGGTGCCGGGGCGGGAACGGGAGGAACGCTATGCGTCTCCGGTGACGTCCCGGGGCGGGGCCGGTTAACGCGAGGTTATCGGGCGCGGCCCGTGGATGTCGACTTCGACAAGTTGCGCTTCGGTGACGGTCGTCGTGACGGTGCGCTCGATTCTGGCATCCTGGGAGCTGATGGACATCGGAGCGCTCCTCGGACTCGAACAGCTCACGTGGGGCATGCTCGTGCTCATCGTCGTGGCTGCCTTCGGCGCGGGCTGGATCGATGCCGTGGTGGGCGGCGGCGGGCTGCTGCAGCTGCCCGCGCTGCTGCTGATCCCGGGCATCCTGCCGGTGCAGGCGCTGGCCACCAACAAGCTCGCCGGCGTCTTCGGGACGACGACATCCGCTGTGACCTACTATCGGCGTGCGAGACCCGACCTGCGGACCGCCATCCCGATGGCCCTCATCGCGCTGGCCGGATCATTCGGCGGTGCCGCCGTGGCGATCCTGCTTCCGGCATCCGCCTTCAAGCCCATCATCGTGATCGCCCTGCTGGCGGTTGCGATCTTCACGTTCTTCCGGCCCGAACTGGGAGCCGCGACGAAGCTGCGCTACCAGGGCCGCAGGCACCACATCACGGCGGGGGTGATCGGGGTGGTGATCGGGTTCTACGACGGGTTGATCGGGCCGGGCACCGGCACGTTCCTGGTGATCACGCTGGTGGCGCTGCTGGGCTATGACTTCCTGCAGTCCAGCGCCAAGGCCAAGATCGTGAATCTGGCCACCAACCTCGGCGCGCTGCTGCTGTTCATCCCGCATGGCGCGGTGCTGTGGGCCTTCGGCGCGATCCTGGCGGTCGCCAACGTCGCCGGCAGCTACCTGGGGTCGCGGATGGCCATCGCCCGTGGCTCGAAGTTCATCCGCGTGGTGTTCCTGCTCGTGGTGATCGGCCTGATCGGCAAGCTCGGCGTGGACGTGTGGAACGAGAACCTCGGGCCGTTCCTCGCCGCGCTGCCCTGACCGCGTCGCTCGACCCTTCGCTCCCCACGTCCCACTCCACCCGCGGCTCAGCGCCGCCTGGAGCCTCCGGGGCGCGCGGACACGGCTCAGGGCCCCAGCTGTATTGCTGCCCCTGCTGAACGACGCCGCCCCTGCTGAACGACGTGGATCAGCAGGGGCGGCGACGGTGAACAGGGGCGGCGATCAGGCCTCGGCGGGCTGCACGTCCTCGTTGTCCTCGGGGACGAAGTCCACGCCGGCCTCGGCGCGCTGCTCGGGCGTGATGGGGCCGGGAGCCTCGGTGAGCGGGTCGAAGCCGTTGCCGGACTTCGGGAACGCGATCACCTCGCGGATCGAGTCGGTCTTGGTCAGGTGCTGCATGACGCGGTCCATGCCCAGCGCGATCCCGCCGTGCGGTGGGGCGCCGAAGGCGAACGCGTCCAGCAGGAAGCCGAACTTCTCGTCGGCCTGCTCCTCGCTGATGCCCATCACCTTGAAGACGCGCTTCTGGATGTCCTCGCGGTGGATGCGGATCGAACCGCCGCCCAGCTCGGAGCCGTTGCAGACGATGTCGTACGCGTAGGCCAGGGCGGATGCCGGGTCGGTGTCGAACGTGTCCTCGAACTCCGGCTTGGGGCCGGTGAACGCGTGGTGCACGGCCGTCCACGCACCGGCGCCGACAGCCACGTCGCCCGAGGCAACGGCATCCGCCGCCGGCTCGAACATCGGGGCGTCCAGCACCCAGGTGAACGCGAACTCGTCGGGGTTCAGCAGGTTCAGGCGGCGGCCGATCTCCACACGGGCGGCGCCCAGCAGGGCGCGGGAGTCCTTCGCGGAACCGGCGGCGAAGAACGCGCAGTCGCCGGGCTTCGCGCCCACGAGCGCCGCGAGGCCCTCGCGCTCGGACTCGGACAGGTTCTTGGCGACGGGGCCGCCCAGCGTGCCGTCCTCGTTGAAGAGCACATATGCCAGGCCCCGCGCACCGCGCTGCTTGGCCCAGTCCTGCCAGGCATCCAGCGTCTTGCGCGGCTGCGAGGCGCCGCCGGGCATGAGCACGGCGCCGACGTACTCCGACTGGAACACGCGGAAAGGGGTCTCGGTGAAGTAGTCGGTGGCCTCGACCAGCTCCAGTCCGAACCGCAGGTCGGGCTTGTCGGAGCCGTACTTGGCCATGGCGTCGGCGTACGTCATCCGCGGCAGGGGGAGCTGCACGTCGACGTCGATGGTCTTCCACATCGCGACGATGAGGGACTCCATCATCTCGATGATGTCCTCCTGCTCCACGAAGCTCATCTCGATGTCGAGCTGCGTGAACTCCGGCTGGCGGTCGGCGCGGAAGTCCTCATCGCGGTAGCAGCGCGCGATCTGGAAGTACTTCTCGATGCCGCCCACCATCAGCAGCTGCTTGAACAGCTGAGGGGACTGCGGCAGCGCGTACCAGGAGCCGGGGCGCAGGCGAGCGGGCACCAGGAAGTCGCGCGCGCCCTCGGGCGTGGAACGGGTGAGCGTGGGAGTCTCGACCTCGGTGAAGTCGCGGCTGTGCAGCTCGTCGCGGATGGCCTTGTAGACATCCGAACGCAGGCGCATGGCGGCGGCGGGAGCCGGACGGCGCAGGTCGAGGTAGCGGTGCTTGAGGCGCGTCTCCTCGCCGATCGGGTCGGTCTCGGCCAGCCCGCTCGACACCGGGAAGGGGAGCGGGGCGGACTCGTTCAGTACCACGACATCCGCCGCGATCAGCTCGACCTCGCCGGTCGGCAGGTTCGGGTTCTCGTTGCCCTCGGGGCGGCGCTCGACGGTGCCGGTGACCTTCAGCACGAACTCGCTGCGCAGCGGGTGCGCGACCTCCTCGTCGCGGATGACGACCTGCGCGATGCCGGACGCATCGCGAAGATCGATGAACGCGACGCCTCCGTGATCGCGGCGACGATCGACCCAGCCCGAGAGGGTGACGGTCTGACCGATGTGCGAGGCTCGCAGCGAGCCTGCCGTGTGTGTGCGGAGCACGGAGGATTCCTTCTGATCGGGGAATATGGACTGCCCCAGTCTACGTGGGGCCTCGCGGGGCCCAGCATCCGCCCTGACTGGATCGGAGTGCGTCGGCTGAGAACC
>NZ_JBASAK010000073.1:0-43185 GCF_049650565.1 Microbacterium sp. | reverse complement strand
CGCGCGGTCATCCGCCGTGCGCAGCGCGAGGCGGCATCCGCCGTCGCCGAGGAGGTCCCGCGCGTGCTGGACTCGGTCTCGCGATCGGTCACCGAAGCGCACGTCGCACTGGCCGCCGCCGAGGCCGAGCGCTCGGCCCACAACGAGGAACTCACGGGGCTGCGGGTCCAGGAGGGCTCGCTGCGGGAGCGTCTGGCGGGCCTGACCGAGAGTGTGCACGGGCTCGAGCTGCAGATCCACGAGAAGAAGCTGCACCTGACCGGGCTCCTGGAGCGCGTGGCATCCGAACTCGCACTCGACGAAGATATTCTCATTGCGGAATATGGACCGGATCAGCCGGTTCCCCGCGACCCTGGCGCGCAGGAGCAGGACGACGACGCCGCGATCCCGTTCGACCGCCGCATTCAGGAGCGCCGACTGAAGGACGCCGAGCGCAAGCTCGCGCAGCTCGGTCGGGTCAACCCGCTGGCGCTGGAGGAGTTCGCCGCGCTCGAGCAGCGGCACGCGTTCCTCACCGAGCAGCTGGCCGATCTCACCAGGACCCGCCAGGACCTGCTGGCCATCATCGCCGAGCTCGACGAGCGGATGCAGGTGATCTTCGCGGAGGCGTTCGAGGACACCAAGCAGGCGTTCGGCGAGGTGTTCCCGCTGCTGTTCCCCGGCGGATCGGGAAGCATCTCGCTGACGAACCCCGACGACTTGCTCACCACCGGGATCGAGGTGGCCGTGCGCCCTGTCGGCAAGAAGATCGAGCGGCTCTCGCTGCTCTCCGGCGGGGAGCGATCGCTGGCCGCCGTGGCCCTGCTGGTCGCCATCTTCAAGGCGCGCCCGAGTCCCTTCTACATCCTCGACGAGGTGGAGGCGGCGCTGGACGACGCCAACCTCGGCCGGCTGCTGACGGTGTTCGAGCAGCTGCGCGAGAACTCGCAGCTGCTGGTGATCACGCACCAGAAGCGCACCATGGAGATCGCCGACGCCCTGTACGGCGTCTCGATGCGCCAGGACGGCGTCTCGGCGGTCGTCGGCCAGCGCGTCGGTGACCGCGCATCCGTCTGAGCACTCGCGGAGTCACAGCCTCACTAGGCTGGAGGCATGGCGGAGAAGTCCTGGTCCCTCGGTCGCGCGCTGCGCGGCATGTTCGTCAAACCCACCATCGACGAGACGACGTGGGACGATCTGGAGGTCGCGCTGATCACGGCGGACTTCGGCCCGGGCATCACCGAGGCGCTGCTGGACGAACTGCGCGAGAAGGTCGACCACTACCGCACCACCGACCCGAAGGATCTGCAGCGCATGCTGCGGGAGACCCTCGAGGAGCGCTTCGCCAAGTTCGACACCACGCTCAAACTCACCGAGCGCCCGGCCGTCGTGCTGGTCGTCGGTGTCAACGGGGTGGGGAAGACGACGACCATCGGCAAGTTCACCAAGTTCCTGCGCGGGTTCGAGCGCAGCGTGGTGGTCGGCGGCGCCGACACCTTCCGCGCCGCAGCGGTCGAGCAACTTGCCACCTGGGCGCAGCGCGGGGGAGCCGCCATCGTCCGACCCCAGCACGAGGGGCAGGATCCGGCATCCGTCGCCTATCAGACCGTCGAGTACGCCAAGCAGCACGGTATCGAGATCGCGATCATCGACACCGCAGGCCGGCTGCACACCAAGGGCGGGCTGATGGACGAGCTGTCCAAGGTGCGCCGGGTGGTCGAGAAGCTCGCACCGATCAGCGAGGTGCTGCTGGTGCTGGACGCCACGACCGGCCAGAACGGCGTGCTGCAGGCCGAGGCGTTCCTCGAGCACGCGGGCGTCACCGGCCTGGTCATCACCAAGCTCGACGGCTCCGCGAAGGGCGGATTCATCCTGGCCGTGCAGGAGCGCACCGGCATCCCGGTGAAGCTGCTCGGACAGGGCGAGGGCATCGACGATCTCACCGGGTTCACGCCGCACGTGTTCGTGCAGTCCCTGGTCGGCGCGTAGGACTACCGGACGGGCGCAGAGGCTGGTTTCATAGCGATATGGCGATCGAACACGACTACTTCGGAGTCCTCTCCGCGGGACCCGACGGGGCCATCTTCTGGAGTGAGCGGATCGAGTTCGGCGACCAGTCCCTGACCGTGGACCTCACGGCTCCCAACCAGGATGACGTCTCGCAGGAAGCACTCGATGTGGCGGCGGGGCTGATCTCCGGCATCGAGAATCTGGATGCCGTGGTGCGGCGCGCCATGCTGGCCGAGGTCGACGACCGCACCAGCGAGGTGACCGAGTACATCCTGCAGCAGCAGGAGGCGTACGGCGATGAGCTGGAAGAGGTGCTGGTGGATGTCAGCGGCGACGCCGCGGTCGACATCATCCGCTCGCTGTGCCTGATGAGCATGACGATCCTCGCCGACGAGCACGGCGGCACCGATCCGTTCGCCGTCATGGAGTACGCGCTGGATGCGGACGCCACCGATGACGTGCTGCTGGTCAACCTCGGGTCCGACGGCTCCGTGCTGTCGGTGATGAGCGCGGACTGACCTCCGGCGCGGCTGAGGTCAGAGCGGGGAGCGCGCGATCTCGGGATAGCGGTCCAGTTCGAGTGCGCGCAGCCGGTCACGCGCGGCGGCGGCGCGCAGTCGGCGTGCGTCGGGGTCGTCCGCCGACTCGAGGATCTCATCCAGGTAGTGCCGCACGGCGCTCTGCTGACGCGCATCCAGCGCACCGCGATCGGAGATCGCTCCGTCCTGGTCGAAGACCGCCAGAAGCATCCCGTGCTCCCGGTCCGCACCCGCTGCCACGGGCGGCTGGAAGTACGGCAGGTCGAGCGCGAGCGCCCCGAAACGCGCGTAGAAGCGCAGCCGCGCCGTGGGGTCGCCGTGCACCGGATGCACCGGCTGCACGTCCGGACGGTCGAACTCCGCCAGTAGCACGGTGGCCGATGCTCCCCAGCCGGAGAGGACCGCGGACATCAGTCCGGAGCCGACGCCCTGCCCGCGAGCTTCAGGAGCAGTGACCAGGTACTCCAGCAGCACGGCACCGCCGTAATGCTCGATGATGGCGGCGCCCAGCATCGGACCGTCCTGATCGTGCGCGAGCACCGCTTGCGCACCGTGATCGAACTGGGCGATGAGATCGTCTTCGGATACCAGCTCACCCGGTCGGAACGACGGCGCCATCAGGGATCGGTGCACGGCCCGCAGCACCGGTGCGTCAGAGCACGGCTCGAACGAGATCATCGGCGGGCTCCGTGCCGCTGGTGATGGCGACTGCCCGCACGGCGTGACATCACGAGCATGACCACCCCGGTCGCCACGGCGATCGTCAGGATCGCTACGACGAACCACCACGTGATGCCGCCCCGCAGGCCGAGTCCCTCCTGCAGCAGTGAGGCTATGCCGGAGATGCCGATGACGGCGAGGATGACGCCGAGCACGCGCTCGACCCGCTCGGTGCGACGCTCGCGCTCGGCCTGCCTGTCGTCGAGGATGCGGCCGAGGCGGCGGTGGCAGACATCCAGCAGCGGCTGCAGGCGCGAGCCGAGCACATCCCGCACTGCCCGCTCGAAGCCTTCTCGGAGCAGGTCGTAGCGGTTCGAGGCGAGCACCGTGTCGAGGTCCACGCGCAGCGCCGGCGATGACACGATCGCGGGTGCCTCGATGAACAGCATGATGGCGTGCTTGGACTGCACGAAGGACTGCAGCTCCAGCTCGGCGCGCTCGATGACTCGGATGAGCTCGCCGAGCTGATCGGTCACCTCTCGCTGCGTCGCATAGTCGTCATCGGCGTTCGAGGCGTCCGCCGCTGCGAGCTGCCGTTCCACGTCGGTGAGCAGTTCGGAGATGCGCTCGGCGTGATCCCGCACGCGCACCTGCCAGGACTCGTACATGCCGTGCATGCTGTGCGCGAAGGTGAGGAAGCTCTCGATCTCGCTCACCGCGTAGTCGGGGGAGCGGAAGCTGGCGAGCAGCGTCACGTTCGAATTCGCGGCGAGCAGCTCGTCGTTGAGGTGCAGCAGTTCGAAGCGGTGCACCGCGTCGACGTCGTACATCGCCCAGTCCGCCACGCCGGAGGCGCCCGCGGGGAGCGGATGCAGCAGAGGCTGAGCTCCCCAGAGGCCCGCGATCTCCCGGGCCGACAGCAGCGACGTTCGCACCCCTGTGACGTCCCGTGATGCGCGTTCGATGGTCACGTGCACGCCGAACGAGCCTGATCGTGCGGAGATCGGATCCGCCGGTGCGTCGTGCGCGTCACCCGAGGGGTCGAGTCCCGGCTGCAGGAGCACGCGCAGGTCGTCCAGGATGGCCGCGGTCACGTCAGACAGCCGCGAGAGGTGCGTGCCAGGGGCCGCGCGCGGATGCAGGTGCAGCGCCTGCGGGATCTCGGTGAGGTCGCCGAACACCGGGGTTGCGAGATTGACGATCCTGGCGACCTCGAAGGCGGGCGCATCCACCAGGTCGACGTCGAACAGCACGGCATGATTGCCCAGTTCGGAGAGCTGGACCCGGGTGCGGATCCTCAGCGGCTCGGCATCCGTCCCCGGAACAGCGAGCAGCATGTCCTCCAGCTGGAAGGTCGAGCCGCGGTAGCGGCGGCCGAGGCTGTCCGAGCCCTGCCAGACATCGCTCAGGGTGAGCCGGCGCAGCACCTTCGCCACGCGCAGCGGGCCGAGCCGCCCGCGCTTCTCGCCGGCATCGGCGAGAAGGCGCACGGCATCGTGGTCGGCGGACAGCTCGTCGGCTCCGGGGCGCAGGATGCCGAACCCGTACACGATGCGCATGCGGCCCTCGTCCACATGCAGCCACGGCTGTGCGGCGGCGTCGTGCACGGCCTGCAGCGAGGCCAGATGGCCGCGCAGCTCGCTGGCGTCGTTGGGCCGGAACCCGCCGCGGTCGATCAGGGTGGTGATCCGGGCGAGGTCCACATCGGCGGGGGTGCTGCGGCGGGTGAGCAGGTCCGAGGTCGCGACCGCGATGTCGTGGATGGCCCGGTAGTAGCGGTGCTCGAAGCGCGTCTCGGCGATCAGCCGGCGCCGACCCGGGTGCGCGGGGAGGTCGCCGGCGGACTGCCGGACCGCAGCGATCCGCGCCACGGCCTCCGCCGTCACGAGGACGACGGCGCGCAGATCACCGGTGAGAAGAGCGGTCTCGACGTCGAACTCCTGGTTCATGAAGCGCAGCAGATCCCAGGCGACCGCTTCGGCGCCATCGGGTGCCAGCGAATCCGCGGTGTCGACGGCCGCGTTGACGGCGGCGCGGATCAGCGAATGGTCCCAGTTGAGCTCCCAGGCCTCGTTCACGAGATTCCTGAGGTACATCGCCAGCACCACGCCGCCGAGCGGGAACGCGGATGCTGCTCGCACGGCGGCGGGCAGCAGGTTCCCCAGCCGGATTCCGTGGGCGGCATGGCCGTCGTCCGCGCCGTCGGCGACGGCGCTCTGCCACCAGTCCAGGCTGAGGACCTCGCGGATGTCCTCCTGCTGCTCGCTGGTCAGCGCGTACTCGGATCCCTCGCCGCGCTGCGCGATGAACGCCGCGGAGAGCCAGGCGCGAGCATCCTCGGCATCCTCGTTGGCCAGCGCGAAGATGTTCGCGTACTCCTCGTCCGTTCCCACGGCTGCCCCCAGACTGCGCGGTGTCCCGCGGTGAGTCCGATTGTGCACGAGATCACCGTGCGAGCGCCATGCCCCGGCGCGAACTCACACCGCCTGGGCGAAGCCCTTCTCGACGCTCTCCGCGATGTGCGCGAGGTGCGCAGGAATCGGGCGGCCCTTCGAGATCATCGACTGCGCCCACAGCCGGCCGGCGCGGTACGACGAGCGCACCAGCGGACCGGCCAGCACGCCGAGGAACCCGATGCGCTCGGCCTCCTCCTTGAACTCGACGAACTCGCTGGGCTTGACCCAGCGGTCCACGGGGTGATGCCGCGGCGTGGGCCGCAGGTACTGCGTGATGGTGATGATGTCGCAGCCGGCGTCGTGCAGGTCGTGCAGGGCCTGGACGACCTCCTCCGGCTCCTCGCCCATGCCGAGGATGAGGTTGGACTTGGTGATCAGCCCGGCCTCGTGTCCCTGCGTGATGACGCCCAGCGAGCGCTCGTAGGTGAACGCCGGTCGGATGCGGCGGAAGATGCGGGGGACGGTCTCGACGTTGTGCGCGAACACCTCGGGACGCGCGTCGAAGATCTGGCCCAGGAACTCCGGCCTGCCGCTGTGGTCGTTCGCCAGCAGCTCGACGCCCGTGTTGGGGTTCTTCGCGTGGATCTGCCGCACGGTCTCGGCGTTCAGCCAGGCTCCCGTGTCGGGCAGGTCGTCACGGGCGACGCTGGTGACGGTCGCATACCGCAGGCCCATGCGCTGCACGCTCTCGGCTACGCGGCGCGGCTCGTCGGTGTCGTAGGCGGCGGGCTTGCCGGTGTCGATCTGGCAGAAGTCGCAGCGACGCGTGCACTGCGAGCCGCCGATGAGGAAGGTGGCCTCCTTGTCCTCCCAGCACTCGTAGATGTTGGGGCACCCGGCCTCCTGGCACACCGTGTGCAGGCCCTCGTCCTTCACCAGCGAGTGCAGGGCGCGGTACTCGGGCCCCATCTTCGCCTTGGTCTTGATCCACTCCGGCTTGCGCTCGATGGGGGTCTCCGCGTTGCGGACCTCCAGGCGCAGCAGCTTGCGTCCGTCGGGATGCGCGGCGCTCATACCAGGGCTCCTTCGGTGGCGTACTCGGCGGCGAAGGCATCGGAGACGGCCTGCACCATGTCGGCGGGGGAGACGTCGGCACCGATGACCTCACTGATGGTGGTGACACCGGCATCCGTGATCCCGCAGGGGATGATGCCGCCGAAGCCCGCGAGCGTGTTGTCGCAGTTCAGGGCGAAACCGTGCATGGTCACTCCCTGCTGCACGCGCACGCCGATCGCGGCGATCTTGTCTTCGGACAGTGGTCGACGAACCCACACTCCGCTGCGGCCGGCGACCTGGTATCCCTCGACACCGAGCGGCTTCAGGATGCCGATCAGCAGGCGCTCCAGTCGGCGCACGTGCGCGACGACGTCCATCGGCTCCGGCAGGCGCACGATCGGATAGCCGACGAGCTGCCCCGGGCCGTGCCAGGTGATCTTGCCGCCGCGGTCCACGTCGACCACGGGCGTGCCGTCCTGCGGGCGCTCCTGCGGCTCGGTGCGCTTGCCGGCGGTGTAGACGGCCTCATGCTCGAGCAGGAGCAGTGTGTCTGGCCGGTCGCCCGCGACGACGTCGCGGTGGATGCTGCGCTGCAGCTCCCACCCGTCCATGTACGGCACGAAGTCCGGCGCGAGACCGGCGATGCGGATGTCGAGCATGTGCGCTCTCCCAAGGTTGTTGGATGCGGTGCAATAATGCGGCAGGGTTCAGCATACGCCCGTTGCCGGGGCGGTGTGCAAGACCGTGCCGGTACGCTGGCGGCATGGCATCCGAATCCCGTGCAGGCAGGCCGCGCGCCTCATCGCGGGAGACGCTGGCCGAGGCTGCGTGCGAGCTGTTCCTGGAGAAGGGTTACGAGGCGACCTCGGTCGTCGACATCGCGCAGCGCGCCGGCGTGAGTCGCTCGAGCTTCTTCAACTACTTCGCCTCGAAGAGCGATGTGCTGTGGTCGGGTCTGGATGCCCGGATCGCGGCGGCCTCGGTGGCGCTGGCGGCTCTCGGGAGGGATGCCGACGGACCGTCGGTGCGCGCGGCGGTGGAGCCGATCGTGCACGGCTTCGCGCCCGATCCGCTGGCGCTCGCCCTGCGCAATGCCGCCGTGATGGGCCTGGAGCAGGAGCTGCTGCGCGATACCGGGCTGCGCCAGGCGCGCATCGCCTCGGCAGTGGCCGGCGCTGCCCGCAGCGCGGGGATCGACGCGATCCGTGCCGACATCCTCGGCGCCGCTCTCGCCGCCGCCGTGCTGTCGTCACTGCGCGTCTGGGCCGAGCAGGGCGCGGGGCAGGCATCGCTGGAGGCGCAGTTCGACCAGGCGCTGCGCAGCATCCACGATCTTCCCTGGGGCTGAGCGGACGGAATCGGCTCGGGCAGCGCTCGGAGTGGAGGCTTCCCTCCCGTAGAATCGGAGGCACCATGGCTACATTTGGCACGCTCTCCGATCGGCTCACCGAGACCTTCCGCAACCTGCGCACGAAGGGAAAGCTGAGCCCCGCTGACGTCGACGGCACCGTTCGCGAGATCCGTCGCGCCCTGCTGGATGCCGACGTCGCCCTCGCGGTGGTGAAGGACTTCACCGGCAAGGTGCGTGAGCGCGCGCTGGGCGATGAGGTCAACAAGGCGCTGAACCCGGCCCAGCAGGTCGTGCAGATCGTCAACGAGGAGCTCGTCGCGATCCTCGGCGGCGAGCAGCGGCGCCTGGAGTTCGCCAAGACCCCGCCGACGGTGATCATGCTCGCGGGCCTGCAGGGCTCCGGCAAGACCACGTTCGCGGGCAAGCTGGCCCGCCAGTTGCAGGGCGAGGGGCACACGCCGCTGCTGGTCGCCGCCGACCTGCAGCGTCCGAACGCCGTCACCCAGCTGCAGGTGGTCGCCGAGCGCGCCGGCGCCACGATCTTCGCGCCCGAGCCGGGCAACGGCGTCGGCGACCCCGTCAAGGTCTCCCAGGCCGGCGTGGACTTCGCCCGCCGTCAGCAGCACGATGTGGTGATCATCGACACCGCCGGTCGCCTCGGTGTGGACGCCGAGCTCATGAAGCAGGCGTCCGACATCCGCAAGGCCACCAACCCCGACGAGGTGCTGTTCGTCATCGACGCGATGATCGGACAGGATGCCGTCAACACGGCCAAGGCGTTCCAGGAGGGCGTCGACTTCACCGGCGTCGTGCTGTCCAAGCTCGACGGCGACGCCCGCGGTGGTGCGGCGCTGTCGGTGGCATCCGTCACCGGCCGCCCGATCATCTTCGCCTCCACCGGTGAGAACCTCGAGGACCTCGAGCCCTTCCACCCCGACCGCATGGCGAGCCGCATCCTCGACCTCGGCGACATCCTGACCCTCATCGAGCAGGCCCAGGCGGCCTTCGACGAGGAAGAGGCCATGAAGATGGCCGAGAAGCTCGCCAACGAGGCCTTCACGCTCGAGGACTTCCTCGATCAGATGCAGCAGATGCGCAAGATGGGCTCGATGAAGAAGATGCTCGGCATGCTGCCGGGCATGGGCCAGATGAAGCAGCAGCTCGACAACTTCGACGAGCGCGAGATCGATCGCACCGAGGCGATCATCCGGTCGATGACCCCGGCCGAGCGCCGCAACACCAAGATCCTCAACGGCTCGCGCCGCCTGCGCATCGCCAAGGGCTCGGGCATGACCGTCACGGACGTCAACCAGCTCGTGCAGCGCTTCGAGCAGGCCGCCAAGATGATGAAGACCGTCGCCCGTGGCGGCACCCCGCAGATCCCCGGGATGGGCCCGATGGGCAAGCCCGGCGCGTCGGCGAAGCGCGGCAAGAAGGGCGCCAAGGGCAAGAGCGGCTCCCGGTCCGGCAACCCGGCCAAGCGCGCCGCCGAGAACGCGGGCCTCGCGACTTCGAGCGCTCCGGCCACCGGCTCGGGCTTCGGTCTGGGCGGAGCCAAGGGCGCGCCGACCGAGGCCGACCTGGCGGAGATCCAGAAACTGTTCGGCAAGAACTGAGCGACGACCCTTCGACGGGCTCAGGGCCCCAGGGAAGGAGCCGAGGCTCAGGGACTCGGGGAGCCAGGACTGGTCAGAGCGGATGCCCGGCGCGGGCGAGCTCCTTCCGGATGACCACCAGCAGCTTGTGCTGGCCGGCGACGGTGGGATGCTCGTGGTCGTCCTGCAGCAGCGTCGGCGGGTCCTCGCGCAGCGGCTGGCCGATGTCCACGTAGGTGCCGTGGACCGCCGTCACGGCCCGCTTGACGGCGGCTGACGTCTCGGTGATCTCCTGCGGCTCGTCCTCATCGGGATCCCACAGCGTGCTGAGGCCGATCAGCTGCGCCTTCGGCAGAGCGCGATGCAGGGTGTCGACGGTCTTCTCCGTGGCGGCCTCGATGTCGGCATCCGACTGCCCGACGTCGTTGTCCGACCCCTGCACGATGACGATCGTCGGGGCGTCCTTCACCGCCTGCGGGATCAGGCCGGCGAAGCTCGACCCGCAGGAGCCGACGGTGACGAAACCCGCGCCGCTGCACGCGAGGTTGTCGACGCTGACGCCCGTCCGCGAGGACAGCTGGGTCGGCCAGTCCTCGCCGTCGTCGAGCCCGTAGCCCGCCATGATCGAGTCGCCGATCGTGACGACCACCGTGTCGCCCGGGGCGGGCGTGCGCACACTGGCGGCAGCGGCAGCGCACCCGCTGAGCAGCACGGCGCACAGCACGCCGGCGAGCAGCGCCCATGCGCGAGGACGTCGGGTTCGCATCACGGTGCCGACGCTACGCCCTGCGCATGAGCGCCGCATCGGCTTCCGCTAAGAGTCCGCGGTGCCGTTCACCTGACGTCGTCGTCGACCCAGTCCATCGACTTGGTCACGGCCTTGCGCCACAGGCGCAGCTGCCGGTCGCGCTCATCGGCATCCATCATCGGCTCCCATCGACGGTCCGGCTGCCAGTTCGCCGACAGCTCGTCGAGGTCCTTCCAGAAGCCGACGGCCAGTCCCGCCGCGTACGCCGCACCCAATGCGGTGGTCTCCGAAACCACCGGCCGCACCACAGGGACGCCCAGCACGTCGGCCTGGAACTGCATGAGCGCGTCGTTGGCGACCATTCCGCCGTCCACCTTCAGCTCGCTGAGGGCCACGTCGGCATCCGCATTCACGGCGTCCAGCACGTCACGGGTCTGGAAGGCGACTGCCTCCAGCGCCGCCCGGGCGATGTGATTGCGGTTCGCGAAGCGGGTCAGCCCCACGATCGCGCCGCGCGCGTCCGGACGCCAGTACGGCGTGAACAGCCCCGAGAAGGCCGGAACGATGTATACGCCGCCGTTGTCCTCCACTGCGGCCGCCAGCTTCTCGATCTCGGGCGCCGACGAGATCAGCCCCAGCTGGTCGCGCAGCCACTGGATCAGCGAACCCGCGACGGCGATGGAGCCCTCCAGTGCGTAGTGCGCGGGGGAGTCGCCGAGCTTGTAGCCGACCGTGGTCAGCAGCCCGTTGGCCGAGTGCACGATCTGCTCGCCGGTGTTGAAGATGAGGAAGCACCCCGTGCCGTAGGTGTTCTTGCTCTCGCCGGCCTGGAATGCCGCCTGTCCGAACGTCGCTGCCTGCTGATCGCCCAGGATGCCGGCGATGGGCGTCTCGCGCAGCAACGACGAGCTCTCCGCCTTGCCGTAGATCTCGGACGAGGAGCGGATCTCGGGCATCATCGAGGGCGGCACTCCGAACGCCTCGAGGATCTCGTCGCGCCATTTCAGGGTCTGCAGGTCCATGAACAGGGTCCGCGAGGCGTTGGTGACGTCCGTGGCGTGCACGCCGCCTCGCACCCCGCCGGTGAGGTTCCACAGTACCCAGCAGTCGGTTGTGCCGAACAGCAGATCGCCGGCATCCGCCTTCTCGCGCGCGCCCTCGACGTTCTCCAGGATCCAGGCGATCTTCGTGCCCGAGAAGTAGGTCGCCAGCGGCAGCCCGACGATCTGCTTGAAGCGGTCGATGCCCCCATCGGATGCCAGCCGATCGACGATCTCCTGCGTGCGGGTGTCCTGCCAGACGATCGCGTTGTACACGGGTTCGCCGGTGCGGCGATCCCACACGACGGCGGTCTCCCGCTGGTTGGTGATGCCGACGGCGGCGATGTCGTGCCTGGTCAGGTGCGCGCGGGTGAGGGCGAGGCCGACGACCTCCTGCACGTTCCGCCAGATCTCCGCCGGGTCGTGCTCGACCCAGCCCGCACGGGGCAGGATCTGCTCGTGCTCCTTCTGACCGGTGGCCACGGGCTTCCCCGCGCGGTCGAAGATGATCGCCCGGCTGGACGTGGTGCCCTGATCGATCGAGAGGATGTATTCGGCCATGCGGCCCTCCTTCGGCGGATCCTCGATGACCCGCGTCGCCATCATGCTGTCAGTTGCGCGCCGGAACCGAGAGTGCCAGGCCGTGCGCGTCGTTCAGCAGGTGAACGGTGGCCTCGAGCTCGGCATCCCGCCGATCGGCGTCCCAGCCCAGCAGCGGCGCCAGCGCATCGCCGACCTCGACCAGCAGGTCGGTGGTGACCCCGCCCGCGAAGGCGATGTTCGAACGGCGCAGCACGATGTCGGCCA
Organism: Microbacterium sp.; assembly: GCF_049650565.1. Taxonomy (GTDB): domain Bacteria; phylum Actinomycetota; class Actinomycetes; order Actinomycetales; family Microbacteriaceae; genus Microbacterium. The sequence continues at coordinate 31,004 of NZ_JBASAK010000073.1, read as the reverse complement.
GCTTCACCACCAGTTCGTGCTGCACCATCCACTCCAGCTCGCGCACCGAGAGGGCGCCGCCTGCCAGCAGGCGGTCGTCCTCCTTCTCGATGTGCTCCCACACCTGCGCGGCACGGGTCCCGTAGCGCTCCAGCAGCAGGTCGGCGCGCGCGGCGTCGGCGCCGGGCAGGTTGGTGGCCTTCCACGCCGCGCGAGCGCGGGTGGTGCGCGGGAAGCCGTGCCCGCCGCCGATCGGAAGACCGGCGGCGGAGACCGAACGGGGACGGTCGAGGATCTCCAGCACGCGGTTCGCGAGGTGCTCGCCGAGCGCGCGGAACGTGGTCCACTTGCCGCCCACCAGGCTCAGCATGGGCGTCGAACCGCTGTCGTCCCGCTCGATGCGGTAGTCGCGCGAGACGAAACCCGGCGCGGTGTCCTCGTGGCGGGGGAGCGGACGGATGCCGGCGAAGCGGTACACGATCTGATCCCTGTCCACGGCGATGGTGGGGAAGACGTGGTGGATGAGGTCGAAGAAGTAGTCGATCTCCTCCTCGGTGCAGCGTGCGGGCTCGCGCGGGTCGGCGTCGATGTCGGTGGTGCCGACCATGACACGGCCCTTGAGCGGGTAGATGAGCACGATGCGGCCGTCGGAGTGCTCGAAGAAGATCTCCCGGCCCGCCGTGGCGGCCAGCAGCTCGGGATGGTCCAGCACGATGTGCGAGCCCTTCGTGCCGCCCATGAACCGGGTGTCCGTGCCGAGGATCTCGTTGGTGAGGTCCGTCCAGGGGCCGGATGCGTTGACGATGACGTCGGCGGCGATCGCGAACTCCTGCGCGGTCTCGCGGTCGCGCAGCACGACCTTCTCGCCGTCGCGGGCGACCGCCTCGACGTAGTTCAGCGCGTAGGCGGAGGCGTGGGCCGAGCGACCGTCCTGCAGCACGTCCAGCGCGAGTCGCTCGGGGTCGTGCATGGAGGCGTCGTAGTACGTGGCGGTGTATTTGATGTGCGGGTCCAGGTGAGGCAGCTCGGCCAGGGAGGACGTGCGCCCCAGGAAGCGGTGTCGGGGCACCGAGCCGCCGTCACGCGAGAACATGTCGTAGATGGTCAGACCGACCTTGATCAGCAGAGCCCCACGCTCGCGCGGCTTTCCGCTGCGGTGCAGCAGGAACCGGAAAGGCGCGGACAGGACGCCCGAGAAGGTGGAGTAGATCGGGATCGTGGTCTCGAGCGGCTTGACGTAGTGCGGCGCGATGCGCAGCAGGCCGTTGCGCTCCTGCACGGACTCCCGCACCAGGCGGAACTCGCCGTTCTCCAGATACCGGATACCGCCGTGGACCATGTGGCTGGAGGCCGACGATGCGCCGCCTGCGAAGTCGCCGCGGTCGACGATCACGGCGTCCACGCCCTGCAGGGCGAGATCCCGGAACAGGGAGATGCCGTTGATGCCGGCGCCGATGATCAGCACGGTGGTGCGACCGGCGCTCCGGACGGCCTCCAGCTCCTGCTGACGGTGTGCGCTGCGCGTGATCTCGACCATGGTGTCCCCTTCGTCCCTGGTACCAGCATCCGGCTTGTGACAGAATCATGCAAACGCTCTGCACGAATGTGCAGAGACTGTTCAGGGGATGGTTGCAATGACAGCGGATGCCGCTCGCGCGGACGCCAGGACGACCGCTGCGCTCACCGCGGCGAAGCTGTACTACCTGCAGGACATGACCATGGATGTCATCGCGGCCGAGCTGGGCACCTCGAGGTCTTCTGTCTCCCGGCTGCTGGCGCATGCGCGGGAGACCGGGCTCGTCGACATTCGCATCAACTCGCCATTCGAGAGGGTCGGACAGCTGGAGGAGCAGCTGCGACGACAGTTCCGCATCGCGGCGCACATCGTGCCCATGTCCGGCATCGTCAGCGAGGTGGAGCGGCTCGAGCGCGTGGCGCTGACCGCCGGTCGGCTGCTGTCGCAGTTCATCGACTCGAACATGGTGGTGGGCATCGCGTGGGGCTCCACCGTCGGCATGGTCAGCCGGGCGCTCGTGCAGAAGGAGACCCACGGAACCACCATCGTGCAGCTCAACGGCGCGGGGAACGTGCAGACCAGCGGGCTGGAATACTCGAGCGAGATCCTGCAGCGGTTCGGGCACGCGTTCGGCGCAGTGGTGGAGCAGTTCCCGGTGCCCGCATTCTTCGACGACCCCGAGACGCGCGCTGCCATGTGGCGCGAGCGCAGCACCCGTCGCGTGCTGGCATTCCAGTCGAAGATGGACATCGCCGTGTTCGGGCTCGGGTCACCGCAGTCCGAGGTGCCCAGCCGCGTCTACGTCGGCGGCTACCTCAGCAGGGACGACTATCGCAGTCTGCGCGAGGACGGCGCCATCGGCGACGTGGCGACGGTGTTCTTCCGCGCGGACGGCAGCTGGAAGGACATCCGTCTGAACGCCCGTTCCACGGGCCTCGGCCTGGATCGGCTGCGGCGGGTGCCCCGCCGTGTGTGCGTGGTGTCCGGCGCCGCCAAAGCCGGGACTCTGCGCGCCGCGATCGCCGCCGGGATCGTCACCGACGTCGTGCTCGACGAGACTCTCGCACGGCTGCTGGTCGGCGAGGACTGAACGGCCTCAGTCCGCGAAGGCGGTCTCGGGGCCGGCGCGGAACTCGCGGATGAGGTGGCGCACGACCTCGTGCAGGTCGCCGCCGCCGGCATCCGCCGCCTTCAGCTGTCGCGAGTAGCTGGCTCCGTCGCGCAGGATGTCGCGCACTCCATCGAGCTCGCGGGTGCAGGACAGGTCTGCGGCGACGGGCTGCAGATCGTCCAGGACGGCGGTCAGATGCTCGCGCACGGGCACCTGGGAGCCGGCCTCGTCGACGATGACGCGCGCATCCAGCCCGTAGCGGGCGGTGCGCCACTTGTTCTCCCGGTGGAACCACGGCTGCAGGCCCGGCAGCGGGATGCCGACGTCCACCTGCCGGGAGAAGTGCTCGACCAGGCACTGCGTGAGCGCGGCGACCGAGGCCAGCTCCGTGAGCGTCGACATGCCGTCGCAGGCGCGGATCTCGATGGTGCCCCAGCGCGGTGCGGGGCGGATGTCCCAGCGCACCTCCGATGCATCGCGCATGACGCCGGTGCGGATCATGTCGTCGAGGTAGTTCTCGAAGTCCTCCCAGGTGTGGATCGGCCAGGGCAAGCCCGCAGTGGGCAGCTGCTGGAACACCAGGGAGCGGTTGGAGGCGTAGCCGGTGCGCTCGCCCGCCCAGAACGGGCTGGACGCCGAGAGGGCCTGAAGGTGGGGGAGGAAGGCCGAGAGGGCGCTGATGATCGGCATCACCTTGCGGCGGTCCTCGATGCCGATGTGCACGTGGATGCCCCAGATCATCATGTTGCGGCCCCACCACTGGGTGCGCTCGATCATCTTCCGGTAGCGGGTCTTCTCCGTCACGCGCTGGTTGAACCACTGCGCGAACGGGTGGCTGCCTGCCGAGAGCAGCTCGATGCCCGCGGGATCGGTGGCGCGCCGCACGGCCCCGATGGCCGCGGCGATGTCGTCCACGGCATCCTTCACGGTGCCCCCGACGCCACTGGTGACCTCGATCGTGTTGGTGAGTAGCTCCCCGGTGACGGTGTGCCGCTCGTGGGCGCTCTGCGCCTCGAGCACCTGCAGCAGCTCGGGTGCTCGACCCACCAGATCGCCGCTGTCCGGATCAGCCAGCATGATCTCCCACTCCAACCCGACGGTGGAGCGGGCGGAGGACGCGAATTCGGTCGGCACGCGCACAGTCTGGCACGCGGGATCCTCCCTGCGCACACGCCGTGTCGCACGGTTTCGCGCCCAGCCCCAGGATCTGGCAGAATAGAGGGTCGGACGGCTGCTCGACCCTCTATCCAGCTTTCGTCCCCCATCCAGAGCCTCCGCCGGGTTGTGCACCCCACTCTCCAGGCGTCGTTCATCTTCCTTTCCACACATTCAGGAGAATCGTGGCTGTCAAGATCCGTCTCAAGCGCTTCGGCAAGATCCGCGCGCCCTACTACCGCATCGTCGTCGCCGATTCGCGCACCAAGCGCGACGGTCGCGTGATCGAGGAGATCGGCAAGTACCATCCCACCGAGCAGCCCTCGTTCATCGAGGTCGACTCCGAGCGCGCGCAGTACTGGCTGTCCGTCGGCGCCCAGCCGAGCGAGCAGGTCACCGCGCTGCTGAAGCTCACTGGCGACTGGGGCAAGTTCAAGGGCGACAAGGACGCGAAGTCCACCGTCCAGGTCGCCGAGGCCAAGGCCGCGTTCGAGGTCGACTCCTCCAAGAAGTCGGTCATCAAGCCCCAGGCCGAGAAGAAGGCCGAAGAGCCCGCCGAGGCTCCCGCCGCTGACGCGGAGGCCGCTGAGGCTCCCGCCGCAGACGCAGAGTAATCCGCTGTGCTCGCCGCCGCGCTCGAACACGTCGTCAAGGGGATCGTCGATCACCCGGAGGACGTCCGCATCACCGCATCCGCGTCGCCCCGGGGCGACCTGCTCGAGGTGCACGTGCACCCGGATGACCGTGGTCGCGTGATCGGGCGCGGCGGCCGCACCGCCAAGGCGCTGCGCACGCTGATCTCCGCCCTCGCCGACGGACACCGCGTCCGCGTCGATGTCGCGGACGACTGACGTGGCCGGCGAGAAGAACCAGCTGCGCGTCGGCCGCCTGCTCAAGGCGCACGGCCTCAAGGGCGCGTTGAAGCTCGAGCTGTACACCGACAATCCCGAACGGCGCTTCGTGCCGGGTGCCGAATTCACCCTGCAGGTGCCGGAGGCATCCGAGTGGCATGGCAAGACCATCACCATTCGCGACTACCGCGTGATGAACGGCAGCTCCGTCGTCTTCCTGCACGGCGTCGAGGACCGCACCGCCGCCGAGTCGCTGGTCAAGGCGATCCTGTGGATGGACGAGGACGATGAGGTCGAGGACGACGCCTGGTACGCGCACCAGCTGATCGGCCTGGACGTCGTCCGCGACGAGACCGTCATCGGCCGCGTACTGCGCGTCGATCACCTGCCCGCGCAGGACCTGCTGATCGTGAAGACGGCGGATGCCGAGGTCATGGTGCCATTCGTCGAGGCGATCGTCCCCACCGTGGACATCCCCGGTCACAGGATCATCGTGACCCCGCCTGCCGGCCTCTTCGAGGAGCTTCCGACCGCGGACGACTCCGCCTCGGAGTGATTCCGGGATCGTCATGCGCATCGACGTCGTCTCGATCTTCCCGTCGTACTTCGACGGCCTGACGCTCTCCCTGCTGGGAAAAGCGCAGGAGACCGGCATCCTGGATCTTCACGTGCACGATCTGCGCGACTGGACGCACGACCGGCACCGCACAGTCGACGACACGCCCTACGGCGGCGGCGCCGGCATGGTCATGAAGCCCGAGCCCTGGGGCGAGGCCCTCGACGCACTCGTCTCTGCACAGGCTGGAAGCCCGGACCCCGATGCTGGATCCCTGAGCCCCGAGCCTGGGTTCCTGAGCTCCGAGCTTGGGTTCCTGAGCCTGTCGAAGGGCCGCCCCACCATCATCTTCCCCTCACCCGCGGGTGAGGTCTTCACTCAGGCCACTGCCCGCGAGCTCGCGACGCGCGAGCACCTGATCTTCGGTTGCGGCCGGTACGAGGGCATCGACGAGCGTGTGTTCGAGTACGCCGCCGAGCTCGGCGAAGTGCGGCTGATCAGCCTGGGCGACTACGTGCTCAACGGGGGAGAGGTCGCCGTCATGGCGATGACCGAGGCCATCGGCCGGCTCATCCCCGGCGTGGTGGGCAACCCCGAGAGCCTGGTCGAGGAGTCGCACGAGGACGGGCTGCTGGAGTACGGCTCCTACACCAAGCCCTCCGTGTGGCGCGGGCGCGAGGTCCCACCGATCCTGCTCAGCGGGAACCACGGTGCGATCGCGTCCTGGCGGCGCGAGCAGCAGCTCGAGCGCACGCGCGCGCGACGGCCCGACCTGCTCGACTGACCTCCACAGCATCCGCTGCACTTCGTCGCATCCGCTCCACCGATCGATGGCGCGGATGCGACGAAATGGCGCGGATAGGCTGGAGGGATGGCTGATCAGTCGCTGGCGAAGTCGTTCCTGAACGCGGGGGAGGACTACGACCGGTACCGTCCCGGCTTTCCCGACGAGGCCGCGGATGCCGTGCTGCCCGGCTCCGTGGACGTCGCGCTCGACCTCGGCGCGGGCACGGGCAAGTTCACCTCCCTGCTGGTCTCGAGGGCAGCCAGGGTGATCGCCGTCGAGCCTTCCGAGCAGATGCTCGACGTGCTGCGCGCGAAGCTGCCCGGCGTCGAGGCCCACGTCGGCACGGCCGAGCGGATTCCCAGTGCGGATGCCGCGGTGGATGTCGTGACCGTGGCGCAGGCGTTCCACTGGTTCGACCGCGAGCCGGTGTGCGCGGAGATCAGGCGCGTGCTGCGGCCGGGCGGGACGCTGGGGCTGCTGTGGAACCACTCGGACCCCTCGTGCGCCTGGGATCGCGCCTGCACCCGGGTCGCGCACCCCGGACTCGCCGGCGGGCTGACGGCCGATGACGCCGTCACCGAGGTGCTGCCGGGCTTCGGCGAGCCGCGGCTCGTGCAGGTGCCCTGGCAGGAGCGGATCACCCGCGCCGACTACATCGCGCGATGGCTCACCGTGAGCTCGTTCCTGGCGGCATCCGAGACCGAGCGCACGCGCATGGTCGGCGAACTGCACCGCATCCTCGACGCGGATCCGGCGACCCGCGGACAGGACGAGTTCGACCTGCCGCAGATCACCGACGTGTACGTGTACCGGGCGGCCTGAACCTCAGTCGACGCCGAGGAAGCCGCGGTCGGTGAGAACGATCGGGCCGTCCTCCGTGACGGCGACCGTGTGCTCGGAGTGCGAGCCGCGCGAGCCGTCGGCGCTGCGGAGCGTCCAGCCGTCGGGATCCGTGATCAGCTCGTCGGTCGTGGCCAGCAGCCACGGCTCCAGTGCGAACACCAGCCCCTCGCGCAGGGGGAAGCCGCGTCCGGCGCGGCCGTCGTTGGGCACGTGCGGGTCGCCGTGCATGATCCGGCCCACGCCGTGGCCGCCGAAGTCCGTGTTGATCGAGTAGCCCTCGCCGTGCGCGATGGCGGCGATGGCCGCGGAGATGTCGCCGATGCGGTTGCCGACGGTCGCGGTCGCGATCGCGGCATCCAGTGCCCGGTTCGTCGTGTCGATCAGGCGCAGGTCCTCATCGCGCGGAGTCCCGACCACGAAGGACACAGCGGAATCGGCCACCCAGCCGTCGACGGAGACGGCGAAGTCCAGCGAGACCAGGTCGCCGTCGCGCAGCTGGTAGTCGTGGGGGAGGCCGTGCAGCACGGCGTCGTTGACGGAAGTGCAGATGACCTTGCCGAACGGCCCGTTGCCGAACGAGGGTGCGTAGTCGATGTAGCACGACTCGGCGCCGGCCTTGCGGATGAGATCGTGGGCGTGGCGATCGATGGAGAGCAGATTCGTGCCCACCTTGGTCTCCGCGCGCAGCGTGGCCAGCGTCTCCGCGACGAAGCGGCCTGCGGCTCGCATCTCGTCGATCTCGGCCGGCGTGCGCAGTTCGATCATGGGAAATCCTCTCGTCGGCATCCATTCTTCCAGTTCCCCGCCATCGCAAGCTCACAGCGAAAACCCGCGGCTCGGGGTGCGGATGCACGTACCATCGGAGCATGTGGTTGCGTGAGGCATTCTTCCGCTGGCTTCTCCCGGCGGCGTTCCTGCTGCCGCTGTGGCTGGTCGTCGGCTGGATCATCTTCGGCCGCAGCGGGTGGAGCCTGCTGTGGGTGCTGCTGATGGCGGCGCCCGCGGTGTTCGCCGGGCAGCTGATCCTCACGCTTCTCACCAGGTCGCGCCCCTCGGTGCGCGCCGAGCGCGCACTGTCCTGGTGGGATGTTCTGGGCTTCACGGTCTGGCACGTGCTGACCGTCTCGGTCGGCCTGTTCGCCGCCGGTGCCTTCGGTTGGCTGCTGACCGGCGCGATCGTCGCCGCCATCGGACTGTTCTGGCTGCAGCTGTGGCAGCTGTGGAACGAGGCTCGCGGCAGCGGTCTGCGCATCCGCGAGGCCATGAGCTGGAGTGCGCCGCGCGAGGATCCCCCGTCGGCGCGCGCACAGCCCGACGTCGTCGTCATCGAAGAGCGTCCGCGCAAGGACTGACTCCGGTTTTGCCTGCGGTGCGGTTCATGGCAGAATGGATGCTTGTGCCGTGATCCGGTTCTGCCCCAGGGGAGCCTGCGGTCGCCTCGCGCGCCGCTCGGCACACGCCCGTTCTTAATCCTTTGAATCATGCATCCGACCTGAGGCGAGTGCAGAGAGAGACGATCATGCAGATCCTCGACGCCGTCGACGCGGCTTCACTCCGTTCCGACATCCCTGTCTTCAACCCCGGTGACACCGTCAAGGTGCACGTGAACATCACTGAGGGTTCGCGTTCGCGCATCCAGGTGTTCCAGGGCGTCGTCATCGGCCGACAGGGCGATGGCGTGCGCGAGACCTTCACCGTGCGCAAGATCAGCTTCCAGGTGGGCGTGGAGCGCGTGTTCCCGGTGCACTCGCCGGTCATCGACCGCATCGAGGTCGTCACCCGCGGTGACGTCCGTCGTGCCAAGCTGTACTACCTGCGCAACCTGCGCGGCAAGAAGGCGAAGATCAAGGAGAAGCGCGACAACTGACGCGCTTGAGCCTGCACGGAACCCCGAGACACGATCGTCTCGGGGTTCCGTCGTCTGGGCATCTGTGTGCGACCCTTGTAGATGCCGCGCCCACGCGGTGCACGAGAAGAAGAGAGATCAGATGAGCACGGATGCCGTCGAGCCTGCGGAGAAGGCCCCCCGGCGGCGCAGTCTTCTGACCTTCCTGCGCGATGTGCTGGTGATCATCCTCATCGCCGCCCTGGTCTCGTTCGTCGTGAAGACCTTCGTGCTGCGCTCGTTCTACATCCCGTCCGGATCCATGGAGCGCACGCTGCTCATCAACGACCGCATCCTGGTCGACGAGCTGACCCCGCAGTGGACCGGATACGATCACGGCGACGTCGTGGTGTTCAAGGATCCGGGCGGGTGGTTGCCGCCTGTGCCGCAGGCGCCGGCGAGGCCGTTCATCGTCGAGGCCGCCGACTGGGTGCTCACCTTCGTCGGCCTGTCGACGTCGGATGCCCAGGACCATCTGGTCAAGCGCGTCATCGGACTGCCCGGCGACCATGTGGTCTGCTGCAACGCCCTCGGCCAGATCACCATCAACGGCTCGCCCATCGACGAGGCCTCGTACCTCGATCTGCCCGCCGGCGACACCGCGGCCTCCGACGTCGACTTCGACGTCACGGTCCCCGCCGACAGGCTGTGGGTGATGGGCGACAACCGAGACCATTCGCAGGACTCCCGCGCGCACCAGGAGCTGCCCGGCGGCGGCTTCGTGCCACTGGAGAACGTCGTGGGGCGTGCATTCCTGACCACCTGGCCGCTCGACCGGTTCGGACTCATCGACACCCACGACGAGGTGTTCCGCTCGGTGCCGGCGGCGAAGAGCAAGTGACCGTCGTCGCGCCCACGCTGCGCCTGGAACGGCAACTGCTCAAGGATGAGTTCGACATCGTCATCGCCCTCGACGAGGTCGGTCGAGGAGCGCTGGCGGGCCCTGTCGCGGTGGGGGCGGCGGTGATGGATGCCGCGGGGTCGCGCCGACGCGTGCCCGAGGGGCTGCGCGACTCCAAGATGATCACCGAGCGCAGACGTCCGCCGATGGCAGAGCGTGCGGCCGCGTGGGTGCAGGCCTCGGCGGTCGGCTGGGCGAGCGCCGCCGAGATCGACGAGGTCGGCATCATGCGCGCGCTGGGACTGGCGGCATCCCGGGCCGTGCAGGGCATCGTGGATCTCGGGGCCTCGCTGGATCGTGCGCTGGTGCTGCTGGACGGGAACCACGACTACGTCTCCCGCGTGCACCCCGTGTCGCTGACCGTCCGCACGGTCATCAAGGCCGACCGGGACTGCGCGTCGGTGTCGGCCGCGTCGGTGATCGCCAAGGTCGCGAGGGATGAGTGGATGATCGAACAGCATCCCCAGCATCCGGCGTATCAGTGGGATCGCAACAAGGGCTACGCGAGTGCCGAGCATCGCCAGGCGATCCGTGAGCTGGGGTTGTCGCCGCTGCATCGCGCATCCTGGGCGATCGCCGATGCCCCGACCCTCTTCTAGGATGGAGTCATCATGGATGAGGATGCCTTCGACGACTACGACCGCGAACTCGAGCTCGCGCTGTTCCGCGAGTACCGGGACGTCGTCGCACAGTTCCAGTACGTCGTGGAGACCGAGAGGCGCTTCTACCTCGCTAACGAGGTGAACGTCGTCCGTCGCGACACCGAGAACGACTTCTACTTCGAGATCTCGATGACCGACGTCTGGGTCTGGGACATCTACCGGGCCGACCGGTTCGTCAAGGCGGTTCGCGTGCTGACCTTCAAGGACGTCAACGTCGAGGAGCTGCAGCGCCGGGAGTTCGAACTGCCCGATGAGCTGTCGCTCGACGGCAAGTAGGTCTATCCCTCCGCACTCCGCTCCGCAGCGGCTTCTTTCCACAGACCCTCGGTTCTGAGAAGTTCTGCACAAGGACTGGGTTCACGGTGATCCGGCGTCGGTGCACCGCGTCAGGCTGTCGTCATGGCAGCGAAAGACGAGTTGGGACGTGCGGGCGAGCAGCGCGCGGCGAGGCATCTGCGCGCGCAGGGATACATCATCCTCGACCGCAACTGGCGGTGCCCCCAGGGCGAGATCGACATCGTCGCCCGGCGCGACGATGTGCTGTGCGTCGTTGAGGTCAAGACCCGCAGGTCCGTGCGGTACGGCCATCCGTTCGAGGCCATCGACGAGCGCAAGCGCCATCGGCTCTGGCGGCTGGCATTCGCATGGGCGGCCGCGCATCCCGATGCCGCCCGTCGGCGTGAGATCCGCCTGGAGGCCATCGGCCTGATCGGAGCGGATGCCGATACCGCGCAGCTCGAGCATCTGGTGGACCTGCTGTGAGCACCGCGCGGACGTGGGCGGTGGCGCTGACCGGTGTGGACGGTCACCTGGTGGAGATCGAGGCGGACTTCTCGGCGCAGACACCGGAGTTCAGCATCATCGGGCTGCCCGACAAGGCGCTCGGCGAGGCCGTGCAGCGGGTGCGCAACGCCTGCAGCAACTCCGGGCTGGACATTCCGCGGCGCAGGCTCACCGTCAACCTGTCGCCGGCGAGCCTGCCCAAGCACGGTTCGGGGTTCGACATGGGAATCGCGATCGCGACGGCGGCCGCCGGGGGACTGCTGCCTGCCCGTGCCATTCGCGGAACCGTGCACATCGGGGAGTTGGGGCTCGACGGGCGCGTGCGGCCGGTGGCCGGTGTGCTGCCCGCGGTCTACGCGGCCGCGCGGGCGGGCTTCGAGCGCGTGATCGTGCCGCATGCCAATGCTGCGGAGGCCGCACTGGTGCCCGGCATCGAGGTGCGTGCCGTGGCCTCGCTGGCGGAGGTGGCGGCGCTGCACGGCGCTGACGTGGAGGTGCCGGACGTCGAAGCGGTGGAACTCGCCGCGTCCGACGACCCGGAGAGGCATTCCCTGAATCTGGCGGACGTCATCGGGCAGGAGGAGGCCGTCGACGCGCTGATCATCGCCGCAGCAGGCGGCCACCACATGATGCTCAGCGGGCCTCCTGGATCGGGCAAGACGATGCTGGCGCGCCGGCTCCCGGGCATCCTCCCGCTGCTGCTCGACGACGAGGCGCTGGAGGTCGCCGCGATCCGATCGCTGGTCGGCGAGCCGGTGACGAGGCTGGACCCGGTGGTGCCGTTCGTCGCACCCCATCACAGCGCCTCGATGGCGGCTCTCGTCGGCGGCGGAACGCGGGTGGCGAAGCCGGGTGCGATCGTGCGGGCGCACCGCGGAGTGCTGTTCCTCGATGAGACCCCGGAGTTCCAGAGGGCGGCGCTGGACGCGCTGCGGCAGCCGCTCGAGTCCGGGCGCATCGAGGTGCACCGAGCGGGGTTCACCGCCAGCTACCCGGCGCGCTTCCAGCTGGTGCTGGCCATGAATCCCTGTCCGTGCGGCAACTACGGGGTGCGCGGCGCCGAGTGCGCGTGTCCGCCGATGTCCATCCGCCGCTACGCCTCGAAGCTGTCGGGGCCGCTGCGGGACCGCATCGACATCGACCTGCAGGTCGCGCGCGTAGCGGCGGCCAGGGCGACCTCCGGCGAGCGTTCGAATGTGACATCCGAGAGCGCGAGAGAGCGGGTGGTCGCCGCACGCGGTGCGGCCTCCGAGCGCCTGCGCGGTACACCCTGGCGAGTGAACGGGGAGGTGCCGGGCGAGCGGCTCCGGCTCGGTGCACTGCGTCTGCCGGCGACCGTCAGAGCGCCTCTGGATCGTGCGCTGGAGCGCGGGACGGTCACGCTGCGCGCGTACGACCGGGTGCTGCGCCTCGCGTGGACGATCGCCGATCTGGCCGGCGCAGTGTCGCCGGGAATCGATGAACTGGGCCGTGCCCTGTTCCTGAAGAAGGGCCTGCTGGCATGAAGACGACGACGAGGATCAGGATGCTGGACGATGCGCGGCTGCTGCCGCTCGCCGAGCGGCTGCGCCCGGCCGGGGATCCTGTGGAGACGCTGGCGCGCGTCGCATGGTCCGTCCTCGTGGAACCGGGTGACGGGACGGCCGGCGCGCTGGTCGACGCGCATGGGGCGCCGCAGGCGCTGGAGATCGCCTTGCAGGATGCAGGCCTCCTGACCCCGGGCATCGTGACCCCGGCCGCCCTCGCCGACGCACGCACCCGCTGGCACCCGCGTGCGCACGCGCAGGCGGTGATGGAGGCGATGACCTCGTGTCTGGATGTCGGCGGGCACCTGATGCTCCCCGGGGACACCGGGTGGCCCGCGGGGCTGCAGGATCTGGGTCCGCACGCGCCGCTGGTGCTGTGGGCGCGCGGTGACCTCACCTCGTTCACCGCCGGGCCGGCCGTGGCGATGGTGGGTGCCAGGGCCGCCTCCCCGTACGGCGAATCCGTCGCGGCCGACATCGCCGGTGATCTGGCAGGGGCCTGCGCAGTCGTGGTGTCCGGCGGGGCGTACGGCATCGACGGCGCCTCGCATCGCGCGGCGCTCGGCGTGGGCGGCGTGACCGTCGCCTTCCTGGCGGGGGGAGTGGACCGCGCGTATCCGGTCGGTCATCATCAGCTGTTCGAGCGCATCCGCAAGGGCGGTCTCGTGGTCAGCGAGGTGCCCTGTGGTGGCGCGCCCACCAAATGGCGCTTCCTGCAGCGCAACCGATTGATCGCCGCTGCGAGCCTCGCGACGGTGGTCGTAGAGGCCGGGTGGCGCAGCGGCACGCTCAACACCGCCGGGCACGCGGCCGCCCTGGGGCGCCCGATCGGCGCCGTGCCGGGGCCGGTGACCAGCGCAGCCTCGGCCGGATGCCATCGGCTCCTGCGCGAGTTCGACGCGATCTGCGTCACCAATGCGCAGGAGGTGCGCGAGCTCTGGGATGACAGAGCGCTCGATGCGCCTTCGCAGCCCCGCGTCGATCCGGAGCGCGTCCGCCTGCTGGATGCGATGAGCATGCGCACGCCGCGGGATGCCGGTGACCTGGCACGCCGGTGCGGTCTGAGCGTCGACCGGGTGCGGAGCCTGCTGGGCCTGCTGGCCCTCGACGGCGTGGTCGTCCAGACGCCGGAGGGATGGCGGCGGATCGGGTGAGGCCAAGCGCGGGCACGACCGGCGCGTGAGCGCGCCGTCACCTCGCGTGCGGGGCATGCTGGAGGAGTGGAGTACGCAGCGGCCGTGGAGGCCTTCACTGTGCACCTGACTCAGGTGCGCCGGCTGTCGCCCGCCACCGTGCGTGCATACCGCTCCGACCTCGCCGACCTCGGGCGCACGCTGCGCGACGGTTCGCTGGCGTCCGTCGACCTCGAAGTGCTGCGCGAGTGGCTGTGGCAGGCCACGCAGCGCGGGGACGCGCGTTCCACGCTCGCACGGCGTGCCGCAGCCGTCCGGTCGTTCTTCGGCTGGGCGCACGAGACGGAGCTGATCGACGTCGACCCCAGCCTTCGGCTGGTGGCCCCGCGCCGGTCGAAGACGCTGCCCGTCGTCGCGTCCGCCGACGGCATGCGCGAGCTGCTGGAGGCTCAGCGCATCGCGGCGGAGTCCGGCGACCCCGTCGTGCTGCGCGATCACGCCATCCTCGAGCTTCTTTACGCGGCAGGCATCCGCGTGTCGGAGCTGTGCGGCGCCGACGTCGACGATCTGGATCTGCACAGGCGCACGATCCGCGTGCTGGGCAAGGGCGCGAAGGAGCGTGTGGTGCCATTCGGCGGCCCGGCCGCGGCGGCACTCGGCGCGTTCCTCACGCGCGCGAGGCCGGTGCTGCTCGCGCGCGCCGCGAGGCCCACGGCGGCGCTCTTCCTGGGCGCCCGTGGCGGACGCATCGGCCCGCGCACCGTCTACGCCCTTGTCGCCCGCGTGCTGGGACCGGTGGTGGGATCGGATCATGTCGGTCCACACGCGCTGCGGCACTCCGCCGCGACCCATCTGCTGGACGGCGGTGCCGACCTGCGCGCGGTGCAGGAGCTGCTCGGGCACGCCAGCCTCGGCACCACCCAGATCTACACCCACGTGTCCGCGGAGCGGCTCACTGCCGCGTATCGCCTCGCGCACCCGCGAGCCTGACGCGGATCCTGCTCGTCGCACGCCTTCGCTTGGCGCCGCATGCGGCCACCCGCAGGCGCATCCGGCTCGGCGCACCCGGCTCGGCGCACCCGAATCCGCCACCTGTCCGGATCCATGGCCGACAGCCGTCGAGGTGAGAACTCAGGCTGCGCAGCACGGCAGAAGGACGGCGCGCGGAAGCCCGCCGAACAGGCCGCGCGGGTTCACGTATCGTCCGTCCACACGCACGCCGACGTGCAGCGTCCCGCTCGCCGCGTGCCCGCCCGCAGCCGTCGTCCCCACCTCATCGCCAGCGGCCACCGCGGTGCCCGGCGCCAAGGTCGACGCGACGGGCTCGAGAGTCGTGACGTACCCATGACCGTGATCGATCGTGATCAGCGGCCGGCCCGCCACATCGCCGCGGAACGCCACCACGCCCGCCGCCGGTGAGCGCACGCCGCCGGCGGGCACGGCTGCCACGTCCATGCCGCGATGTCCGGGGCCGTATTCATGTGCCGGGGCGCGGAACTGCTGCGTCACGGTGCGCGCGCCCTCAACCGGCCACGTCCAGGGATATCCCGGAGCGGCATCCGCAGTGCTCTCGGATGCCGCCTGCGGGCCGGTACGGCTGCCTGCGCCCGCCGCGGGGGCCGGCGCGAGCACGCACAGCGCGACCAGCAGCAGCACCGCCGTCTGCGCGTGGAGCCGACGGCGTCGCACATCGCTGCGGATCCCGGTCATCCCCCCACTCTCGCACCGCTTCGGAGGGTCGAAGCGCTCGATTCGCACTGCCGGTGGACAACTCCGCGCGCTCGGAGAATGTGCAGGGCGAGCGGCCCTGCCTGCGCCCGGCATGAGGCACCGCATCCTGTACACTGAAGGGGCATCCCGAAATCGGGATGACTACGCGTGCCCAGAGCGACTCCGTCGCGGCATCCACTCCCACAGGTCCTTCTCTCCGAGAAGGCGGGTGTGCGCCGGGCACCAGGATCGTCGATCGCGAGATCGACGGGAACAACCTCAACGGCGTGAGAGCGCCAGAAACAGGAGACGACCATGGCTGTGGTCACCATCCGCCAGCTGCTCGACAGCGGCGTGCACTTCGGACACCAGACCCGTCGGTGGAACCCGAAGGTGAAGCGCTTCATCCTCACCGAGCGCAGCGGCATCCACATCATCGACCTGCAGCAGTCGCTGGCGTACATCGACCGCGCCTACGACTTCGTCAAGGAGACCGTCGCCCGCGGTGGCACGATCCTCTTCGTCGGCACCAAGAAGCAGGCGCAGGAGGTCCTCGCCGAGCAGGCCACCCGCGTCGGCCAGCCCTTCGTCAACCAGCGCTGGCTGGGCGGTCTGCTGACCAACTTCTCGACCATCGCCAAGCGCCTCGCCCGGATGAAGGAGCTCGAGGAGCTCGACTACGAGAACCCCGCAGCTTCGGGCTTCACCAAGAAGGAGCTGCTGCTCAAGAAGCGCGAGCTCGACAAGCTGCACAAGTCGCTGGGCGGCATCCGCAACCTGTCGAAGACGCCTTCGGCCCTGTGGGTCGTCGACGCCAAGCGCGAGCACCTCGCCATCGACGAGGCCAAGAAGCTCGGCATCCCGGTGATCGGCATCCTGGACACCAACGCCGACCCGGACGACTTCCAGTACCCGATCCCCGGCAACGACGACGCGATCCGCTCCGTCTCGCTGCTGACGCGCATCATCGCCGACGCCGCGGCCGAGGGCCTGCAGCAGAAGCACAACCCCGAGGGCGACGCCGAGCCGCTCGCCGAGTGGGAGCAGGAGCTCCTGCAGGGCGACGCCGCCGAGGCACCTGCTGCCGACGCCGCCGAGTCCGGTGTCGAGGCGCCCGCCGAGTCCGGTGTCGAGGCGCCCGCTGCCGAGGCCGAGGCTGCCGCTGAGGCGCCCGCTGCCGAGGCGCCCGCTGCTGAGGCCGCTGAGGCCGCTGAGGCCGCCCCTGCTGAGGCGCCCGCTGCCGACGCAGACACCAAGTAATCCGCACACCCGCACAGATACGAAGCAAGGAGCCACCACACATGGCCAACTTCACCATCGCCGACATCAAGGCGCTGCGCGAGCAGCTCGGAACCGGAATGGTCGACACCAAGAAGGCGCTCGAGGAGGCCGACGGAGACGTCGAGAAGGCCACCGAGATCCTGCGCCTGAAGGGTGCCAAGGGCAACGCCAAGCGCGCTGACCGCTCCACCAGCGAGGGCCTGGTCGCCGCTCGCGAGACCGACGGCGCCGTGACGCTGATCGAGCTCGCCTGCGAGACCGACTTCGTCGCCAAGAACGAGCGCTTCATCGCGCTGGCCGACAAGGTGGCCGACGCGGTCGCCGTTGCCGGCGCCGACTCGCTGGAGGCCGCGCTGGCCGCATCCGCCGGTGACAAGACCGTCGCGGATCTCATCTCCGAGGAGGCGGCGATCATCGGCGAGAAGGTCGAGCTGCGTCGCGTGCGCACCGTCAAGGGCGATTCCCTGTCGGTGTACCTGCACCACACCAGCAAGGACCTGCCGCCGCAGATCGGCGTCGTCGTGGCCTACACGGGCGCCGACGCGGAGACCGCTCGCAGCATCGCGCAGCACATCTCGTTCGCGAACCCCTCCTACCTCAGCCGCGAGGACGTCCCCGCGGCCGACGTGGAGAAGGAGCGCGAGATCGTGACCGAGATCTCTCGCAACGAGGGCAAGCCTGAGGCCGCCCTGCCGAAGATCGTCGAGGGTCGCGTGACCGCGTACTTCAAGCAGGTCGCGCTTCTCGAGCAGGACTACGCCAGGGACAACAAGAAGTCCGTGGAGCAGGTGCTGAAGGAGGCGGGTCTCACCGTCACCGACTTCGCCCGCTTCAAGGTCGGCGCGTAACACCTCGAAGGGGTTCGGATCAACCGCGATCCGGACCCCTTCTGCATGCCCGGAACAGTCCGAGGCACTATCTTGAAACCGGACGAGAGGACCCACCCATGACTGAACGCACCGGACGCCGTCGCGTCCTTCTCAAACTGTCCGGCGAGGCATTCGGCGGGGGATCCCTGGGCGTGAACCCCGATGTGGTCAGCGGCATCGCCCGGGACATCGCCGCAGCCGTGGACCGCGTCGAGATCGCGGTGGTCGTCGGTGGCGGCAACTTCTTCCGCGGCGCGGAACTGAGCCAGCGCGGCATGGACCGCGGCCGCGCCGACTACATGGGCATGCTGGGCACCGTGATGAACGCCCTCGCGCTGCAGGACTTCCTCGAGCAGGCCGGCGCGCCCACGCGTGTGCAGTCCGCCATCCAGATGACCCAGGTCGCCGAGCCCTACATCCCGTTGCGGGCGGAGCGCCACATGGAGAAGGGCCGCGTCGTGATCTTCGGCGCGGGTGCCGGCCTGCCGTACTTCTCCACGGACACCGTCGCCGCGCAGCGCGCGCTGGAGATCGGCGCTCAGGAGGTGCTGGTCGCCAAGAACGGGGTGGACGCCATCTACACGGCCGATCCCCACAGGGACCCGAATGCGGAGCGCATCGAGCGTGTGACCTACCGTGACGCCCTGCAGCGCGGCCTGAAGGTCGTCGACTCCACGGCGTTCAGCCTGTGCATGGACAACGCCATGGACATGCGCGTGTTCGGCATGGAGCCCGCCGGCAACGTCACCCGCGCACTGCTCGGCGAGCCGATCGGCACGCTGGTCACGGCCTGAGCGCGCGCATCTCCACGGTCCGGCGGAGCGCGCCGGATAGAATCGTCAGAAACCCCTGAAGCAAGGAGCCCTCGTGATCGCGGATGTCCTCTCCGAAACCACTGTGCGCATGACGCGTGCCGTCGATGCCGCCAAGGAGGACTTCGCCACGGTCCGCACCGGGCGCGCCAACCCTCAGCTGTTCCAGAAGGTGCTGGTCGACTACTACGGCTCGCCCACACCGCTCGCGCAGCTCGCGTCGCTGGCGAATCCCGAAGCCCGTTCGCTCATCGTCACGCCCTACGACAAGTCGGCGCTGAAGGCCATCGAGCAGGCGATCCGCGACATGCCGAACCTCGGCGCGAACCCCAGCAACGACGGCAACATCATCCGGGTGACCATGCCCGAGCTGACGCAGGAGCGACGCAAGGAGTACGTCAAGCTCGTGCGGTCCAAGGGCGAGGACGCGAAGGTCCGCGTGCGCGGCATCCGCCGCAAGGCGAAGGATGAGCTGGATGCGCTCAAGGACGAGGTCGGCGAGGACGAGGTCGCGCGCGGCGAGAAGGAGCTGGATGCTCTGACCCGTCAGCACGTCGAGGCCATCGACGATGCCCTCAAGCGCAAAGAGGCTGAGCTCCTCGAGGTCTGAGCAGGATGTCCGGCGAGAACGACGGGGAGGATCGGCGTCCTCCCGAGCGGGGTGCGGCCGAGCCGCAGCCCGTCTTCGACGTGTCCCAGGTGCCGCCGCGCCCTCCTCTGCCGCCGCGTCCCGCCGACCCGCTGTCCACGGGCGAGCACAATGCCATCCGCGAGCAGTGGCGGGCCCGCAAGGGCGAGATCGAGACGCACGTCTCGCAGGCCAGGGATCACTTCGATCAGGCCAATGAGCGCATCAAGGAGCGCACCGGGCGAGACCTGATCCTGGCGATCGTCATCGGCGTGGCCTTCGGCGGGGCACTCATCGCATCGCTGCTGTTCACCAAGTGGCTGTTCGTGCCGATCGCCCTCGCCGCGGGCCTGCTGGGCACCTATGAGCTCTCCCGCGCGCTGCGCGCAGGCGGACGACGGGTGGACGTCGTCGCCCAGCTCATCGCAGCCGTCGGCGTGCTCCTGGCAGGGGCGTCCGGTCAGTTCTGGCTGAGCTGGGTCGTGCTGATCGTCGCTGTGTCCTTCATCGCCGTGTGGCGGATGGTCGCGCAGATGGTCGTCAAGGACGGCAGGATGTACGGCGACGTGCTCTCCGACGTCGTGGTGGGCGCCTTCGTGCAGGTGTACGTGCCATTCCTCACCTCGGTCGCGATCATGCTGCTGCTGCAGGATCGGGGTGAGTGGTGGGTGCTCTCGTTCGTGGCGATCGCCGTGGCCGCAGACACCTGCGCATACGTCGCGGGCCTGTCGCTCGGGAAGCATCCCATGGCGCCGAGGATCAGCCCCAAGAAGACCTGGGAGGGCTTCGCCGGCGCGGTCGTCGGTTCCCTTGCTGTGGGCGTGGCGCTGGCGGTCTACCTGCTCGAGCTGCAGTGGTGGTGCGGTCTGATCCTGGGTGCTGTCATCCTGATCTCGGCGACGCTCGGCGACCTCGGCGAGTCGATGCTCAAGCGCGACCTCGGCATCAAGGACATGAGCTCCTGGTTGCCCGGCCATGGCGGTCTGCTCGATCGGCTGGACAGCATCCTGCCGTCGACGATCCCCGCGCTGGCCCTGTACTTCCTTCTCTCCGCGTGGATGGTGTCGTGATGGCTGATGAAGATCTGGACGTGTTCGACGAGGAGGAGGAGACGCCGGCGGCGTTCCCCCTCACCGCAGGACGGCGTCGCGGCTACCACCGCGCAGCCGTCGACACCTTCCTCGAAGCCGCTCGCGCCGCGTTCGAGGACGGCCGCGACGACTTCGGCGCGGAGGACGTCCGCAGCGCGTCGTTCCCGCTGGTCAGGCACGGCTATGTGATCGCCGACGTCGACGCGGCACTGGGACGCGTCGAGGACGCGTTCGCATCCCGCGCACGCGAACAGGCGGTCCGGTCGATGGGAGTGACCGAGTGGGTCGCGAAGGCGCGGGAGGATGCGCAGTGCGTGCTCGACCACCTCGCGCGCCCCGCCAAGCATCGGTTCGCCCGGGCGAACCGGCTCGCCTTCGGGTATCGGATCGGTGAGGTCGATCACGTCGCCGACCGGATCTCGGCGTTCCTGCGCGACGGAGACGCGCTGAGCGTGGAGCAGGTCCGCGGTGCGGCGTTCCGCATGCAGCGGGGCGGCTACCGCGAGGAGCAGGTGGACGCCCTGCTGGATGCGACGGTGGAGGTCATGCTCGCGGTGCGCTGATTCTCGCGCCACACGGGAGACTCTCATGGACGTTCCAGGGTCTTCTGCGTAGACTGGCACCCATCGTGACTCCCGATAACGAATTGATATCGACGCCGGTGCGCCCGAACGCATCCCCGTCGAACCTGAAGCATCCGTGGCGACGTCGTCTGAGTGCTGTCGGCGCCGGGCTGGCCGTCATCGGCTTCTCGGCGGCGCTGCTCGCTCCGACCGGCAGCGCGTCGGCTGATCCGTCCGGACCCGCGACCGCGTCGGTGACCACCTTCGATCTCGCAGCCAAGGACACCCAGAACATCACGGTGACCGTCGAGGGCGCGAAGATCGAGCCCATGGTCCGTGGCGGCTTCGAGGTGTACGTCAAGCCGAAGCCCACGCCGAAGCCGGAGACGGCATCGGCCAAGCCCAAGGCCGGCGGCAGCTCCATCCCGAAGTACACCGGCGGTGGCAGCAAGGAGGAGTGGATGGCCGCGGCGGGCATCTCCGCCGGCGACTACCCCTACGTGGACTACATCGTCTCCCGCGAGAGCGGCTGGAATCCCAACGCCACCAACAGGTCCTCCGGCGCGTGCGGCCTGGTGCAGGCGCTGCCGTGCAGCAAGGTGCCCGGCAACGGCTACAACCCGGTCGACAACCTGCGCTGGGGGACGGGGTACGCCACCGGCCGCTACGGCGGTTGGGCGGGCGCGTACAACTTCTGGCGGACCCACCACTGGTGGTAGACCGAAGGCATGGCACGATCTCACAGACGGCGGACTGACACCACCCGCGCGGATGAGTCCTTCGAGCGCCTGCTCGCCGGCTGGAAACGCACTGAGACGCGCCGGGGCCGGGAGTGGATCGTGCAGCCGGTCGCGGGAGCGAAGTCGGTGAAGGAGTACACCTGCCCCGGATGCGGCGGAAGCATTCTGCCCGGTACCGCGCACCTGGTCGCGTGGCGCGCCGACGGGGTGATGGGGGAGTCCGCCGACCTCGCCGCGCGTCGGCACTGGCACACGCACTGCTGGCGCATCGCGTGACGCTGCAGATTCGCGGGCCGATGCTGCTCCCCGCGCAGCGCACCGACGTCGAGCTGATCACGGCCGACGGAGTGACCCTGGTCGGCGAGCTCGCCGTCCCCGCCGAGCACGAACCGGTCGCCACGCTCATCGCCCTGCATCCGCTTCCGACCGCCGGCGGCAACATGGACACCCATGTGCTGCGCAAGGCCGCCGCCCGCCTGCCCGCTCAGGCGGATCTGGCCGTGCTGCGGTTCAACACGCGGGGCACGACCTCACCGCGCGGTGCCAGCGGGGGCTCATTCGACGGGGGAGGGCTCGAGCAGTTCGACGTGGCCGCCGCTGTCGACTTCGTCCGCGAGCGAGGTCTTCCCGACCCGTGGTTGGTGGGCTGGTCGTTCGGCACCGAGCTCGCAGTCAAATACGGTCGCGATCACGACATCCGCGGCGCCATCCTGCTCTCGCCGCCGCTGCACCGGGCGACGGATGCCGAACTCGAGGCGTGGAAGGGCGATGCGCGGGAGCTCGTCGCCGTCATCCCCGAGCTCGACGACTACCTGCGGCCGGACGAAGCCGTCCGGCGCTTCGCCTGCGTGCCGCACGCGAAGGTGATCGCCGTCGCCGGCGGGCGGCACCTGTGGGTGGGAGAGACGCAGACGCGGCGCGTGCTCACCGAGATCGTCGCCGCCGTCAACCCCGCGGCGCTGCCGCTGGCCACGACCTGGGACGAGTGATCAGCGCGCGTCCATGCGGGGACGCAGCACCTGTCGGTAGATGATCAGGATGCTGGCCGCCACGGGGATCGCGATGAGGGCGCCCAGCAGCCCCAGGAGGGCGCCGCCGGACAGCGCGGCGATGACGACCACCGCACCGGGCACGGCGACGGCGCGGCTCATGATGCGCGGCGCGATGAAGTACGCCTCGACCTGCATGTAGATCAGGTAGTAGATGGCCGCAGCCAGCGCTGTACCGGGCGAGCCGACTCCCGGGATCAGACATGCCAGCACGATGATCGTCGAGCCGGTCAGGGTGCCCACCAGCGGGATGAGCGAGAAGAAGAACGCGATCACTGCCAGCACGGCGGTGAAGGGCGCATGGATGATCGACAGGTAGATCGAGCTGAGGACGCCGTTGATCACGCCCAGCGTTACCTGCCCCATCACGTAGTGCCCGACGGAGTCGGTGATCTGGTCGGCGATGTCGATGAAGCGATCCCGGCGGGATGCCGGCACCAGGTGATACACCGCGCGCTTGAGCGAGGGCGTGGATGCCGTCAGGTAGATGGTCAGCACGAGCACGATGAACGCGCCGAACATGCCGGTGAGCACAGCGCCGCCGACCACCAGCACGCCCTGCCCGATCGACCCGCCCCATTCCGTCACGTTCTTGGCCCAGTCCTCGGTGGCCAGCCAGTTCTCCACATACGCGAACACGTCGTCCACGCGCAGGTCGGGGAAGGTGTCGGTCATCCAGTCCTTGAGATTCTGGACGGTCTGATCGCCATTGACGATGAGGTCCGTGACCTTGGTGACCAACTGGGAGATCTGCTCGATGACGACCGGGAGCACGATCAGCACGATGGCCGTGAAGACGCCGAGCACCGCGAGGATGGTCGTCAGCACAGCCGCCCACCGCGGGAGTCCACGACGCGTGAGGAACGACACCAGCGGATCCAGGCCCAGGCTGAGGAAGAGCGCGGTGCCGAGATACAGCAGCACGGTGGAGAGCATCTGAACGCTGGTGAGCAGCATGATGCCCAGGCCGACGCCGAGCGTCGCCACCAGAGCGGTGCGGAAGGGACTGTGGATCTTCATCGTTCTCCTGATCGGATGTCGCAAGCCTAATCGCCTGCGGTGGCACGGCCCGATAGGACGTGCGGCGCGCACTCGTGGGCAATGCACAGCCGCTTTCGATAGTCTGAAATGTCGAGCGGAGACCGCCGGGACGCGTCCGGTGGCACGTAAGGAGCTGATTCGTGCGATTCGTATGGGCCGTCGTGGCCTTCGTGCTGGCCACGGTACTCATTGGCCTGGGGATCGCCCAGCGCACCGTCTTCATGGGGCCCTCGGAGCAGCGCATGACTCTGAGCGTCGATGACTCGTCGCCATACGTGATGGTGGATGCCGATGTGCTCCGTGCTCACCCCGGGCTCCAGACGCTGATGGTGCGGGACAAGGGCGACATCTTCGTCGCCTACGCCCGCACCGCGGACATGACGGCCTGGCTCTCCGATACGGCGTACGATCGCGTGTCGCTCACGAAGTCGCACAAGCCGAAGACCGAGCGCATCGAGGCGAAGCAGCAGCCCGCTGACGGCGGCGAGACCTCCGGCCGATCGCCGGTCGGATCCGACCTGTGGCTGGACTCGTTCGCCGACAAGGACGCCCTGGTCGCCGAGATGCAGCTGACGAAGGGCAACAGCGTCCTGATCGCCAAGGACGGCGTGAAGGACGCGCCGACGAACATCCTGGTGTCGTGGCCGCTGGACACGCGCACGCCGTGGGCTGGGCCGCTGATCAGTCTCGGCGGCCTGCTGCTGGCCATCGGCATCGTGCTGTACATCCTCGGCATCCGGCACCAGCGTCGCGGACGCGGGCCCCGCCGCAAGGGTCCGGGGCCGTTGCCCGAGACGCAGCCGATCACCATGCCCGAGCGGGCCGAGATCGAACACGGCACGGTCGAGAACCGCGCCGCGCGACGCGCGCCGCGCCGGCTCGCCATCGCCGTCCCCGCGCTGGCCGTGACAGCGCTGCTCGCCACCGGCTGCACGGCGGACTCGTGGCCGCAGTTCTCTGCGGGAACCCCGACCCCGACCCCGACCCCGACCGTCGTCAAACCGGACAACCAGAAGCCACCGGTGATCACTCAGAAGCAGGGCCAGCGCATCGTCGGCGACATCGCGAAGACGCTGACCAAGGCGGACACGGATCTCGACGCCGCGCTGGCGGAGACCAGGCTGAGCGGTGCGGCGCTGGCGGGGCGCCAGACCGAGTACGAGCTGCGCAGCAAGATCGAGGATCGGAAGGCCACCGCACTGCTGTCCCCTGCGGGCGCGGTCAAGATCCTGCTGCCCGAAGCCACCGACAGCTGGCCCCGGACGGTGCTGGCGCTCACTGTGGCGGAGAACGACGCCAAGAAGCCTCCCGTGCTGCTGACGATGACCCAGGCGGACCCGTGGGCGAACTATCGGGTCACGGCCATGGCCGACATGCCGGCCTCGAGCGCATTCCCCGACGTCGCTCCGGCCTGGCTCGGCACGACGAGGGTTCCGGCGGAGTCGGCGTTCCTGTCCATCCCGCCGTCGGAGCTCGCAGGCGCGTTCTCGAACTTCGTGGACGCCGGAGACAAGAGCGAATTCGTCGGCCGCTTCGACGACCTGGCGACGAAGGCCGCCGATTCATTCCGCGCGAGCAGGGACGCCATCGTCAACGGACTCAAGGACGCCGGCGCAGGCACGACCTCCCAGGCGACCTTCGCGATGGCTCCCTCCGAATACGAGCCGCTGTCTCTGGCGACCCTCAACAGCGGCGCCGTGGTCTCGGTGAGCGTGATCGACACCCAGCAGGTGACGCCGACGTCGCCGGACGCGGTGATCAAGTACGACGGGAACGCCGAGGCCAAGGCACTCACGGGCGCCTCCGAGGCAGCCAAGGGCGTGGAGACGACCTATGGCATCCAGCTCTTCTTCGCTGTGCCCGCGCAGGGCTCCAACGAGCAGATCCGTCTGCTGGCCTATCATCAGGACCTCCTCAGTGTGAAGGTGATCAAATGACCGAGATCTCTGCCGCCGCGCTTCGCGGCGCCGTCGACCTGTCATCCCTGCGGGGCCGTGCCGCGCAGCCCGCCGACCAGGACGGCGCGCCATCCGAGGCGCCCTCCGGCCTCGTCGTCGACGTCACCGACGCGAGCTTCGCCCAGATCCTCGAGCTGTCCCGCTCCGTGCCGGTGGTCGTGGACCTGTGGGCCGAGTGGTGCGGACCGTGCAAGCAGCTCAGCCCCATCATCGAGAAGGTCACCCGCGAACTGGCGGGCCGCGTCGTACTGGCGAAGGTCGACGTCGATGCCAACCCGCAGATCGCCCAGGCGTTCCGCGCCCAGTCGATCCCGCTGGTGGTCGCGCTCATCGGCGGCCAGCCGGTGCCGATGTTCACCGGGGCGGTGCCCGAGGAACAGGTGCGCGAGGTCTTCTCGAAGCTGCTGGAAGTCGCCGCGCAGAACGGCGTGACCGGCACCGTGCCGGCCGACGGCGCAGAGGCCCCGGCGCCTGACGAGCCCGACGAGAAGCCCCTGCCTCCGCTGCACGCCGAGGCGTTCGCCGCCATCGAGGCCGGTGACTACGCACGTGCGATCGCCGCCTATCAGCACGCTCTCGCGGAGAACCCGCGCGATGAAGAGGCCAGGGTGGGTCTCGGCCAGGTGCGTCTGCTGGACCGGGTCCAGGGACTGGACCTGCAGGAGGCACGCGCCGCGGCCGCTGCTGCGCCGACCGATGTGGAGGCGCAGTTCCGCGTCGCCGACCTGGACATCGCGGGCGGGCACGTCGAGGACGCGTTCGGACGCCTCCTCGACCTGTTCGCGGCCGCCGACGACGATCAGCGCACGCCGGTGCGCGAGCGCCTGGTCGAGCTGTTCGAGTTGATCGGGGCGGCGGACCCGCGCGTGGCATCCGCACGGACCCGCCTGGCGTCGCTGCTGTTCTGAATCCGCCCTCAGGTCCTCGGTCAGCCCTTGCCGATCGAGGGGATGTGCGGGTCGTTCTGGTAGCGGAACCAGATCGTCGACAGTGCGGGGAGTGTCGCGATCGCGATGGCAGGTGAGTCGTAGTCCTCGCAGTGCGCCTCGATGAACCCCATGTTGCCCGCGCCCGCACCGCCGTACTCCACGGCGTCCGAGTTGAGGACCTCCTGCCAGGAGCCCTCCTTCGGCAGCTGCAGACGGTAGCCGGAGAGTGTCGCACCGGAGAAGTTCGTCACCACGGCCAGATGACCGCCGTGCGCATCGCGTCGCTCGAACACCACGACGTTGGGATCCCAGGTCGGGCCGCCCAGCCGGGTGAAGGCCGAGGACTCGTTGTCGCGCTCCCACAGCGGGGCCTGCCGCCGGTACACGGCGTTCAGCGCACCGACGAAGTGCTCCAGCTGAGTGTGCGCGGGCTGGTCCAGCAGCCACCAGTCCAGCTCCCTGTCGACGGACCACTCGCCGATCTGACCGAACTCCTGCCCCATGAACAGCAGCTTCTTGCCCGGGTGACCCCACATGTACGCCAGGTAGGCGCGGACGTTGGCGAGCTTGTGCGCGTGGTCTCCCGGCATCCGCGAGACGAGGGTGCCCTTGCCGTGCACGACCTCGTCGTGGCTGATCGGGAGGACGTAGTTCTCGCCGAACGCGTACACGAACGAGAAGGTGATCTCGCCCTCGTGGTGCGAGCGGTACAGGGGGTCGCGCTTCATGTACTCCAGCGAGTCGTTCATCCACCCCATGTTCCATTTGAAACCGAACCCCAGGCCGGCGGCGGAGGTCGGTGCGGTCACACCGGGGAAGGCGGTGGACTCCTCGGCGATCATGACGATGCCCGGATGCAGGCGGTACGTCGTGGCGTTGACCTCCTGCAGGAACCTGATGGCCTCCAGGTTCTCGCGGCCGCCGTGCACGTTGGGCTCCCACTCGCCGTCCTCGCGGGAGTAGTCCAGGTACAGCATGGAGGCGACGGCATCGACGCGCAGCCCGTCGACGTGGAACTCGCTGAGCCAGTACAGCGCGTTGGCCACGAGGAAGTTGCGCACCTCGTTGCGGCCGTAGTCGAAGATCAGCGTTCCCCAGTCCTGGTGCTCGCCGCGCCGCGGATCCGGATGCTCGTACAGCGGGCGCCCGTCGAATCGTGCCAGCGCGAAGTCGTCCTTGGGGAAGTGGCCCGGCACCCAGTCCATGAGCACCCCGATGCCGGCCTGGTGCAGACGATCGATGAGATAGCGCAGATCGTCGGGGGAGCCGTAGCGGCTGGTGGGCGCGTAGTATCCGCTGACCTGGTAGCCCCAGGAACCGCCGAAGGGGTGCTCGGCCAGCGGCATGAACTCGACGTGCGTGAAGCCCGTGGCGGTGACATGCTCGATGAGCGGGTCGGCGATGGAACGGTAATCGAGTCCTTCGCGCCACGAACCCAGGTGCAGCTCGTAGATCGACATGGGCTGCGCGACAGCGTGTCGTGCGGCACGGCGGGTCATCCACGCCCCGTCGGCCCAGGTGTAGGCGCTGAGCGTGACGACGGATGCCGTCGCCGGCGGCACCTCCGCCTGCTGCGCCATCGGGTCGGCCTTGAGGATCCACTTGCCGGCGGGAGTGAGGATCTCGTACTTGTACCTGCTGCCCACCGACACATCGGGGACGAAGAGCTCCCACACGCCGCTGGCGCCCATCGAGCGCATGGCGTGGCCCTCGCCGTTCCAGCTGTTCCAGTCGCCGCAGACGCGCACGGCCTGGGCATCCGGCGCCCAGACGGCGAAGTCGACCCCGGTCTCGCCATCCAGGGCACGGGGGTGTGCTCCCAGCACCTGCCACAGTCGCTCGTGGCGCCCCTCGCCGATCAGATGCAGATCCATCTCGCCCAGAGCCGGCACGTGGCGGTACGGGTCACCGGCGAGCTTCTCGTTCTGGCCGGCGTAGACGGTGGCGATGCGGTAGGCCGAGGGGGGACCCGCGTGCCTGCCCTCCCAGATGCCGTGCACCACGTGCTCGAGGGGAAGCCTGTCGCCGTCGAGGAAGACGGCGGTGACCGACTCCGCGAGTGGACGGCGCGTGCGGATGATCGTGATGGTCCGGCCCGCGGCATCCGTGGCCGGATGCGCGCCGAGAAGCATATGGGGGTTGTGATGCGCGCCGACGGCGGCCTTCTCCCACTCCTCGGAAACGGAGACGTCCTCGATGTAGCTCATGATCGCTCCTTCACCCTCAGGATGTGAACCGGCTCGGCGAAGGCGTCGAGCCGCACGTAGTTGTGATCGTTCCACGTCCACGCGGCTCCTGTGATCAGATCCTCCACCTCGAATCCATCACCGGGCTGTACGCCCCAGATGCGCGTGTCGAGATGCACGGTCGTCTCGCGGACGGAATGCGGGTCGAGGTTCGCGACGACGATCAGCGTGTCGGCACGGCCAGTGCTGGTGAACGCCGCGTCCAGGTGCTTGGAGTACACCAGGATCGCGTCGTCGTCGCTCCAGTGGAACGAGATGTTGCGCAGCTGCTGCAGTGCGGGATGCGCGGCGCGGATCGCGTTCAGCCTGCGCAGCAGCGGTGCCAGCGACTCGCCGCGCTCCTCGGCGCCGTCCCAGTCGCGGAACTTGAACTCGTACTTCTCGTTGTCGATGTTCTCCTCGGAACCGGGCCTGGCCACGTTCTCGATCAGTTCGTACCCCGCGTACACGCCCCAGGTCGGCGCCGCCGTCGCCGCGATGCAGGCGCGGATGCGATACGCCGCGCGGCCGCCGAATTGCAGGTACTCGGTGAGGATGTCGTGGGTGTTCACGAACAGATTCGGCCGCATGTAGTCGCTCGTCTCCTGCGAGACGCTGGTGAGGAACTCCTGCAGCTCGGCTTTGGTGTTGCGCCAGGTGAAGTACGAGTAGCTCTGCTGGAATCCGACCGCGGCCAGCGCTTGCATGACTGCCGGGCGTGTGAACGCCTCGGCCAGGAACACCACGCCCGGTTGCGCGGCGTCGACCTGAGCGATCAGCCACTCCCAGAACTGCAGCGGCTTGGTGTGCGGGTTGTCGACGCGGAAGATCCGCACGCCCAGGTTCACCCAGTGCATGACCACGCGCAGCATCTCGGCGTAGATGCCCTCGGGGTCGTTGTCGAAGTTCAGCGGGTAGATGTCCTGGTACTTCTTCGGCGGGTTCTCCGCATAGGCGATGGTGCCGTCGGGCAGTGTCGTGAACCACTCCGGATGCTCGACGACCCAGGGGTGGTCGGGGGAGGCCTGCAGCGCCAGGTCGAGCGCCACCTCGAGCCCCTCCTTCTGCGCGGCGCGCAGCAGTGCGCGGAAGTCCTTCTCGGTGCCGAGCTCGGAGTGGATGGCGTCGTGCCCGCCCTCGGCGGAGCCGATCGCGTACGGCGAGCCGGGGTCGCCGGGCTCGGTGGTCAGCGAGTTGTTGCGGCCCTTCCGGTTGGTCGTGCCGATGGGATGCACGGGCACCAGGTACAGGATGTCGAAGCCCATGCCCGCGACACCCGGCAGGCGCTTGATGGCCGACCGGAACGTGCCGCTCTTGACCGTGCCGTCCTTGCGGCGGGCTGCGCCCTCGGAGCGGGGGAAGAACTCGTACCAGGAGCCGACGCCCGCTGCCCGGCGCTCGACGCGCAGCGGCAGCCAGTCGGTGACCGATCCCAGTGCAGCGTGCGGGCGCGCGGCGAACGCAGCGGCGAGCGCGGCGTCCGTGGACACGGTCGTCAGCTCCCCGGCATCCGCCGGTCGGAGTCGTGCGGCTGCGGCCCGCAGCATCCGCCTCTCGGCCGCCGGACGATCCTTCTCGGACGCCGCAGCGGTGAGCAGCGAGACGCCCAGCGCGGACATGACCCCGATATCGACGCCGGCGGCGGCCTTGACCTCGCTCGCGTGCGCCCACGTGGCGAAGTCGTCGGCGAAGGCCTCGAACCGGTACTGCCAATCGCCGACGGCATCGAGCGCGATCTGCGCGCGCCATCGGTCGGTGCCGTCCTCGAGCGCGTCCAGTCGGTGCAGGCTCTCGGTGCCGGAAGGATCCCGCAGCCGTACGTGCACTCCGATGCGGTCGTGCCCCTCGCGGAAGGCGACGACGCCGAACGGCACGACCTCGCCGGCGAACGCCTTGGGCGGGTACTCCTGCGGCACGCGCGGCGTGGGGAGGAACAGGGGTATCCGCCCTGCGCGCACGCCCTGCGGAGAGGGGGTCTCGGCGGCGGGCCGCAGAGGAATCCGGGCGGGGCTTCTCAGCGCCGCGGGTTCTTGAGCGGTTCGTGCTGCCACACCTTGAATGTACCGCTCAGCGGGACTTCTGCCAGCCCCTCGACGGGCTCGACGTCACTCCACCCGGAAAAGCCGCATCGAAGTGCCGGGAACGGGCAGCACATCGCCCGGGGCGTGTCGCCTGTGCTCGTCGGACGGGCTCTCATCGGCGCTCGACCAGAGCTCGACGAAACCTGTCGCGCCCTCGATGGAGTCGGGCAGCCGCACGTCGATGGGGGCCTCGGTGCCGTGCACGATCAGCAGGATGCGGTTGGACGCCCCGTTCTCCGGGACGCTGGCCGCCACGTACTGCAGGGTGCGGTTGCGGGGGTCGTTCCACTGCTCGACGTCCATGGTGTCGCCGTTCTGATCGAACCAGTCCATGACGCT
>NZ_JBASAK010000072.1:0-3002 GCF_049650565.1 Microbacterium sp. | reverse complement strand
GTCGGCGGCCCCGCGGAGGATGCGCTGGGTGCGCTGGTCGGGCTGAAGCTGCGGCCGCGCCGCCTGCGTGAGGCATCGGCGATGTGGAAGGCCGTGACGGATGCCGTGGGCGTGGCCGCCCGCGACTCGCTGTGGGACTACCCCGACCTGATGCCGCTGGCATCGGACATCGACGATCCCTCCGCGCTGATCGAGCGCCTGCAGGCTTCCGCCCGCGGCGAGGCGCCGGCAGCCGACGAGTTCGACGAGGCGCTGGCGCGTCTGCTGGAAGGCGACGACTTCGGCGGCGCCCCCGGTGACGGCGACAGCGAGCCGGGCGAGGATCGCGACGAGCCAGACGACGATGGCGACGAGCCAGACGATGATGGCGACGAGCCGGGCGAGGACCGCCCTGAGGGCGACCGCCCCGTCTGACCCGTCTCCCGCGCCGGGGGCATCCGTACGGCGTTCACTCCTCCTGCACACGTGGCGGATTGCGCGGATCTGTCCACAGATCGCTCGGGCGCGCCCCGCGGATGCCGCGCGATCGACACAATCGAGGGCATGAGTCCCAGACCGAAGCCCGCGCTGACGCGCCTGGATGCGCGCTACCCGATCCTGTGGCGCGATGCGAGCACCGTGCAGTTCGGACTGGAGGGCGTCGTGACCCTGGACGTCGACGAGCCGTGGATCGAGCCACTGCTCACGCGGCTGCGCTCGGGCATCCGCCTGTCGGCCTTCGACGTGGTGGCGCACGGCGTCGGCGCGCCGCGCGCCGCCGCCAAGAGGCTGCTCAGCAGCCTGCGCCCCGTGCTCGTGACGGATGCCAGGAGCACGCCCGCCGTCTTCGTCGAAGATGTCAACGTCTCCGACGGGCGCATGACCGAGCGGATGCGGCAGTCGCTGGCCGACGAGGGGATCCGCATCTCCGGCCGAACGGATGCCGACGCCGTCGCGGTCGTCGTCGTGGAAGGCGCGGCAGCCGCCCTGCAGTTCGCCCCGTACCTGCGCGAGGACCGGGCGCACCTGCCCGTGGCGTTCGAACATGACGCCGTGACGGTCGGTCCGCTGGTGGTTCCCGGTCGCACGCCATGCCTGTCGTGCCGCGACGAGCACGAGCGGCGACGCGACCAGGCCTGGCCGATACTGCATGCGCAGCTGGTCGGGCGTGCGGTGGACGTGAGCACCGCACGCGTCGCCAACGCGGCGAGCCTGGTCACCCGGGTGCTGCGCACGCCGGTCGACGACGCTGGGGTGCTGGTGCGGGTCAGCCCCGACGGGCGCCACGTGTGGCGCTCGCTGCGCCATCACGAAGGATGCCCGTGCCTCGGGACGTCGTACCGATCTCAGCCAGGAAGCGCGACGGGGCCCGATCGCCTCGACCCGCGCCCGATGACCACGAGATCGCCAGGGTGCGCGCTGCGCGCGTGATTCCCACATACGCCAGTCGGCGCTCCTCGTCGACCTGCTCGAACGTCGAGGCGTAGGAGATCGGCAGAGCACCCTCGGCCCAGCCCGAAAGCAGCACGTGCGGCCATTCCAGGCCCTTGGCCGCGTGCAGGGTGGAGAGGGTCACCGTCCGCAGCGCCGGCTCGTGCTGATCCTTCGCGCGGGCCATGAGCTCATCGGCGAAGACTCGCAGCGTCGTGCCCTCGGGCGCCTCCTCGGCCAGCCGCAGGATGGCGCGGCGCGCCTCCCAGCCGTTGCGCTGCGCGCCGCCGGCCTCCGGCGGCTCCTCGGTCAGTCCCAGCCCCCGCAGCACGTCGCGCACGGTGGGCAGGAACCCCAGCGACGTGGGTGCCACCGCCGCCGCCCGCAGGCCCAGCACGGCCTGGCGCACCTCCGGCATGTCGAAGAAGCGCGTGCCGCCGAGCACCGTGGTCGCGATGCCGCGTGCGGCGAGCGCCTGCTGCAGCACGGCCGACTGCGCGTGCGCGCGGTACAGCACGGCGATCTCCGCAGGCGAGACCCCGCCGGCGATGCGCGCCGCGATGGCCGCGGCGATGCCGTCGGCCTCCTCGCGCTCGGTGTCATAACCGGTGAGCATCGGCGCCTCGGCCGGGCCGTCGTGCGCGGGCACGAGGGCCAGCGCGCCCGGTCGCCCCTTCATCAGTGCATTGGCAGCGGTGAGGATGGGCGCGTGCGAGCGGTAGTTGGTCTCCAGCCGCACGATGGTGGCATCCGGATACCGCTGTCCGAACTCCAGCAGATACCGCTGCTGCGCACCGGCGAACGAGTAGATGGTCTGGCTGGCATCGCCCACCACGCAGATGTCGCGGCGGTCTCCCAGCCACAGCTCCAGCAGACGGTTCTGCAGCGGCGACACATCCTGGAACTCGTCCACCGTGAAGTGCCGGTACTGCTCGTGCACGGCCGCCGCCACCCGGCTCTCGGTCTCCAGCATCCCCGCGCAGGCCAGCAGCACGTCCTCGAAGTCCAGCTGCCGCCGTTCGTCCTTCAACGCCTCGTAGGCCGCCTGCAGCTCCAGCAGCTGCTCAGGACGGATGCCGGTGATGGGCCTGTCCTGCTCCGCGTACTGCTCGATCGACAGCATCGATACCTTGCGCCATTCGATCTCGGAGGCGATATCGCGCAGCGTGGCGGTGCTGGGGCGCAGGCGCATGGCATCCGCAGCCTGACCCAGCAGGCGCACCTTGTTGTCGACGATGGCGGGGGCGGTGTCGCCGGTGAGCGTGGGCCAGAAGAAGTTCAGCTGTGCCAGGGCCGCCGCGTGGAAGGTGCGTGCGGCGACACCGCCGACACCGAGGGCGCGCAGCCGGCCGCGCAGCTCGCCGGCGGCCTTCGCGGTGAAGGTGACCGCCATCACCCGCGAGGGAGAGTACGCGCCGGTGTCCACGCCGTGGGCGATGCGGTGCGTGATGACGCGGGTCTTGCCCGTGCCGGCGCCGGCCAGCACGGCGACCGGACCGCGCAGCACGGAGGCGGCCTCGCGCTGCCGCTCGTCGAGGCCGTCGAGGGCGCTCACGCCGGCTCGCCCCGCGCGCCGGGCTCATCGTCGCACC
>NZ_JBASAK010000071.1:0-2279 GCF_049650565.1 Microbacterium sp. | reverse complement strand
CGCGGCGTCTCTCGGACAGGCGCATCGCGCGACCCTCAGCGAGGCGGATGCCGCCGGGACCGGCCTCTCGAACGTCGTCGTCAAGGTGCAGCGACCCGGCATCGACGAGATCGTCGCGGTCGACCTGGCCGCGCTGCGCCGTGTGGCCCGCTGGGCGCAGCGCGTGCGCATCGTGCGCGATCGCGTGGATGCTCCCGCACTGGTGGAGGAGTTCGCGCAGACCTGCCACGAGGAGATCGACTACCTGCACGAGGCTGCGAACGCCGAGCGCTTCGCCGCCTGCTTCGCCGACGACCCGCGTGTCGCCGCGCCCGCGGTCGTCTGGGAGCGCACCACCCGCAAGGTGCTGACGCTCGAGGACGTCACCGCCATCAAGATCAACGACGTGGCGGCACTGCGGGACGCCGGGATCGACCCGACCGAGGTCGCGGCGGTGTTCGGGGACGTGATGCTCGACCAGGTGTTCACGCACTCATTCGTGCACGCCGACCCGCATCCCGGCAACATCTTCGTGACGCCGCTTGACCCTTCACTTCGTCTCGCTGACGCTCGCTCAGTACAGGCGACGGGCGTCAGCCCTTCGACGAGCTCAGGGACCCAGGAATCCGGCCCTGCGCAACCTGGGTCGCTGAGCCTGTCGAAGCGTCGGGGCCCAGAGTCGAAGCGTCGCTGGCGCCTCACGTTCATCGACTTCGGGATGATGGCCGAGGTCCCCGACGGCATCCGCGCGGGGCTGCGCACCCTGGTGATCGCCGTCGCGTCGCGCGACAGCCACGGTCTGGTCGCAGCCGCTCAGCAGATCGGCATCCTGCTGCCGTCGGCGCGCACCATCGAGCTGGAGCGTGCGCTCACCGTGCTCTTCGCCCGCTTCGGCGGGATGGGATTCCACGAGCTGCGCGACGTCGACCCGCGCGAGCTGGCCGACTTCGGCACCGAATTCGGTGAGACCATGCGGTCTTTGCCGGTGCAGTTCCCCGAGCGGATGCTGCTGCTGATCCGCGCCGTGTCGCTGACGTCCGGGCTGTGCAGCGCGCTGGATCCCACGTTCAACATCTGGGAGCCGGTCGAGCCGTACGCGGACCGGCTGATCAAGGACCAGAGCGCGGGGCTGCTGGCCGACCTCGGCTCGCAGACCGTCTCGAACCTCAGCTCGCTGTGGCGGCTCCCGGCGCGGGTGGACTCCGCGCTGGACAGACTGGACGCCGGGTCTCTGACCTTCGATCTCTCCAGTCTGGAGAACCGACTCGACCGCATCATCCGCGTCGCGTTCCGGGCGGTGTCGGCGGTGCTGTTCGGCGGGCTGCTCATCGGCGGCGCACTGCTGCTGGCACCCGTTCCTCCGCTGGGGGTCGTGCTGATGTGCGTCTCGGCCGTGCCGCTGCTGCACGCTCTGTTCGGGCGGCGCTGATCGCTACGGGAGTTGCGGCCTCCGGGCGGAGGGGCGCAGCGCGTAGCGGTGCAGGGTGACACCGTCGGCGTACTCCGCCTGCTCGATCAGCTCGAGGTCCATCGGCGCAGGCGTCCCGTCGAAGAGCGGGCGCCCGCGTCCGAGGATGACGGGGCGGGTGAACAGCATGATCTCGTCGAGCAGGCCGGCATCGCGCAGCTGCGTCGCAAGTGTCGCGCCGCCGACGCCGATGTCTCCGGAGGCTTCGCTGCGCACGCGGGCGAGTTCGTCGATTGCGCCGTCGCCCACGATGCGGGTGCCGTGCGATGCCGTCGTCCGCGTGCGGGAGACGAGGATCTTCGGCATCGACGTCCAGATCTCGCCGTACTCCTGCAGATACGCGGGCAGGGTGGCATCCTGCGCGGCCGCCGGCCAGAACGACTCCATGATCTCGTAGGTCGTGCGCCCTTCGATCGACATCGTCATGGGTCGGGCTCGCGCGTTGAATTCGCGGTGCAGCTGCTCGCCGATGCGCATCCAGTCGCCGCCGCCGTTCTCGCCGGGAGCGGATTCGATCATGAGATCGAGTGACACGTTCATCCAGTACACGAACCGTGCAGCCATGGCGGGGACGCTACCCCTTCTGCTGATGCGGTGCCAGCGCGGTCTGACCCATCGCGGATGCTCTTGACATGACGTCGGCTCTCGCATAACGTACAACCAAATGGTTGTACAAAATGAACTCAGCGAAGCGGAGATCGACCGTGTGTTCCACGCACTGGCGACGGCGACCCGGCGCGACATCCTGCGCCGGACGATCGAGCGCGAGCAGTCGGTCTCGGCCCTGGCCCACGACTACGAGATGTCGTTCGCCGCGGTGCAGAAGCACGTC
>NZ_JBASAK010000070.1:0-9239 GCF_049650565.1 Microbacterium sp. | reverse complement strand
CGTGCGCGCGGTAGCGCTCGCGGATGACGGCGAGCACGCGCTCGCGACGGGCCTTGTCAGCGGGGAGGAAGTCGCGCATTCCGCGCGGCGGGTTCACGGTTGCCACCCGTCCATCTTTCCAGGTCTGACGAGTATGCCCGTCCGTCCCGTTCGCTGATGGGACTTCAGCTCCCTGGCAGGGAGCCACATGTCGGGTATGCGGCGTGAGAACCGGAATCCGGCTCCCGAGAAGCCAAATGCCGACGGTGGGACTTGAGAATCGGCATCCGGCATCCAGCTCCCGAGAAGCCAAACGTCGGCGATGAGGCCTGAGAACCGGCACTCGGCTCCTGGACAGAGAAGAGAGAGTCGAGCGGATGCCGGTGCCGCGGCGTTATCGATCCAGGCCGGCCTCGGCCGCGCGGACCTCGTCCTCCAGCAGCCGGATGCGCTCGCGCAGCGCGCGCTCGGCATCCCAGCCGTTGGTACGGGCATGGGCGACCAGGGCGATGAGCGCGTCGCCGAGGGCGGATTCGGAGTCGACGCGTTTCGTCTCGCCTTCGGCTCGCTCAACGACCGGAACGACCTTCGCCGCCCGCCCGAGCACCTTCTGCGCCCTCGCGAGCGCGGGCATGCCGGCGGGCACGCCGTCGAGCACGCTGCGCCGCTCGCGCTTCTCGGCGGCCTTGGCCGCGTTCCAGTGCACCAGCACCTCTTCGGGAGTCCTCGCCACGGCACCCCCGAAGACATGCGGATGTCGGCGCACCATCTTCTCGGTGAGCCCGCGCGCCACGTCGTCGATGTCGAACGGGTCATCCGGATCCTGCGCGGCGACGGCGGAGTGGAACAGCACCTGCCAGAGCAGGTCGCCGAGCTCCTCCCGCAGGCCCGCACGGTCCTCGGTCTCGACGGCCTCGATGACCTCGTGCGCCTCCTCGATCAGGTACGGCACCAGGTCGCGGTGCGTGATGCGCTGCGACCACACGCAGCGCTCGCGCACGTGACGCATGGTCTCCGCGGCGGCCCGCAGCGGGTCGGAGGCATCCGAGAGCGGGTCGATCACGGCTTCCTCCTCACGCGGCGCTCTTCGCCAGCGTCCGATAGTGCCTGGCGCGCATCGACACGAACGCCCCGGACAGCACCAGCGCGATCAGCGATCCGCCCAGCACGCCCAGAATCGCCTCGTCACGCAACGGACCTTCCCCGGCGAACGCGAGATTGGCCAGCAGCAGCGAGACGGTGAAGCCGATCCCGCCCAGCACGCCGGCAGCGATGAGATCCGGCAGCACCAGCGCGGGTGCCGTGCCGCGTGGGCGGATCTGCAGGCTCAGCCAGCCGAACAGCGTGATGCCGATGACCTTGCCGACGGGCAGCGCGATGAGGATGCCCCAGAACGCCGGCGACAGCTGCAAGGGCGACACCTGCGGGATGACGACGAACGCCGCGACGAAGGCGAACACCGGCAGGATGAGTCCGTTCACGGTGGGCTCCAGCGCGTGCCGCACGCGCTCGGCGGGCACGGGCGCCATCACCAGGCCCAGCAGCACGCCGGCGATGGTCGCGTGAATGCCCGAGAGGGCCATGCACCCCCAGGCGATCAGGCCGACCACGCCCATCGCCACGGCGATGCCCGGATGCCCGGTGGCGTGCAGCCAGTGGCTGAGCGCCCAGAACGCCACCACGGCCGCGACCGACAGGCCGAACATCAGCCAGTCCACGTTGTGCGCGAACAGCACGGCGATGAACACGATGCCGATGATGTCGTCGAGAATGGCCAGTGCCAGCAGGAACACCCGCACCGCCGAGGGCAGTCCCTTCCCGAACATGGCCAGCACGCCGAGCGCGAAGGCGATGTCGGTGGCCGTGGGGATCGGCCAGCCGACGTGGGTCGCTCCTCCCCCCGCGACCAGCAGGTAGATGAGGATCGGCACGATCACGCCGCCGCCGGCGGCGATCGCGGGCTGCACCGCCTTGCTCAGCGAATTCAGCTCGCCGTGCGTGAGCTCGTGTCGCAGCTCGATGGCGACCACCAGGAAGAAGATCGCCAGCAGACCGTCGGCCACCCACTCGTGCACGGAGAGGTCCAGCGCGGTGCCGGGGATGGCGATATGCCCATCCAGCACGACGGCGATCCCGTCATGCGCAGGCAGGTTCGCGAACAGCAGCCCGAGGGCCGCGGCGGCGAGCAGGAGGGCGGCGGGGAACTGCTGTCCCCGTAGTGGATTGGCCGTGATGCGCATCCCCACCATCGTAGGTCGTGACCGTTCGCGGGGCGGCCGTCACGAAGCACGGGCCCGTCCGGAGCCCGAGTTACGCTCGGGTCATGACCCTCGAGCCGACGAACACCGAAGCCATCCGAGTCATCTCCCGTTTCGAGGCGTCCAACGGCATTCCCGACAGCATGCGCGCCGACGTGCGCATGCTGGGCGGGCTGCTCGGTCAGGTTCTCCGGGAGTCCGGCACGCCGGGCCTGTTCGAGGACGTCGAGCGGCTCCGGCTGGCCGCCATCCAGGCGGCGGATGCCGACGACGAGGCCTTCGCGCGGGCGGCATCCATCGCGGAGTCGTTCACCATCGAGCGCGCCGACGAGGTCGCACGCGCGTTCACCTGCTACTTCCATCTGGTGAACCTCGCCGAGGAGCACCAGCGCGTGCGCGTGCTGCGCGAGCGCGCCGGCCGGCCTGGCCGGGAGGGCGCGACCGACACCGTGGCCGCCGCGTTCGCGCAGCTGCGCCAGGAGATCGGCGATGCCGAGGCCAGAGCCCGCCTCGCCGAGCTGCGCTTCCACCCCGTCTTCACCGCACACCCCACCGAGGCTCGCCGTCGAGCGGTGTCCAGCAGCATCCGTCGCCTGTCCGATCTGCTCACGCAGAACGACGCGGCAAGCGCCGGTGGCGCGGAGCAGAAGCGCGCGCACCGCCGGATGCTGGAAGAGATCGACACACTCTGGCGCACCGCGCCGCTGCGGGCCCAGAAGCCGTCGCCCACCGACGAGGTGCGCACGGTGATGAGCGTGTTCGACGAGACGCTGTTCACCACCGTTCCGCACGTGTATCGGCGGATCGATGACGAGCTCCGTGGCGAGGGATCGGGCAACGGCGCCCCCCTCGTCCCGGCATTCGTGAGGGTGGGCACGTGGGTGGGCGGTGACCGTGACGGCAACCCGTTCGTCACGGCATCCGTCACTCGCGAGGCCGCCGGCATCGCCGCCGACCACGTGCTGCGCGGCATCGAGCGCGCCATCGAGCGCATCGGCCGCACCCTCACCCTCGACGCCGAGGGCACCCCGCCCAGCGCCGAGGTCGTCGCCCAGTGGGAGCGGTTCGAACAGGCGCACCCGGAGCTGGCCGCCGCCATCGCCAAGCGCTCCCCGGACGAGCCGCACCGCCGCGTGCTGCTGGCGCTCGGACACCGAGTGCTGGCCACCCGCACCGGCGAGGACGACGCCTACCGCGCACCCGAGGAGCTGCTGGCGGACCTGCGGACCGTGCAGTCGTCTCTTGCGGATGCCGGCGCCACCCGCCACGCGTTCGGCGGCGTGCAGCACCTGATCTGGCAGGTGGAGACCTACGGCTTCCACCTGGCCGAGCTGGAGGTGCGCCAGCACTCGCAGGTGCACGCCGAGGCGCTCGCGGAACTGGACGCAGGCGGCGAGCTCAGCGAGCGGACGCAGGAGGTGCTGGAGGTGTTCCGCGCGATCGCCGACATCCAGGGCCGTTACGGCCTGCGCGCGACCGGCCGCTACGTGGTCTCGTTCACCCGCTCGGCCGCCGATCTGCAGAACGTGCACCGCCTGGCCGCGTACGCCCTGGGCGAGAACGCCCCGGTGCTGGACGTCGTACCGCTGTTCGAGACCTTCGCCGACCTTCAGGCGGCACCGGGCATCCTCGCCGAGGTCATCGAGTTCCCCGAGTTCAAGGCGCGACTCGCGGCCACGGGCAATCGACTGGAGGTCATGCTCGGCTACTCCGACTCCTCCAAGGACGTCGGTCCGGTGGCGGCCACGCTGGCACTGTACGACGCACAGCGCGACATCGCCCAGTGGGCGGTGGATGCCGGCATCCGCCTCACCCTGTTCCACGGCCGCGGCGGTGCGCTGGGCCGCGGCGGCGGACCCGCCAACTCGGCCATCCTCGCCCAGCCGCCGCACTCCGTCGACGGCCGGTTCAAGCTCACCGAGCAGGGCGAGGTGATCTTCGCCCGCTACGGCGAGCCCGCCATCGCCATGCGCCACATGGACCAGGTCGCGGCCGCCACGCTGCTGGCATCCTCCCCGACGGTCGAGAAGCGCACCAGCGGCGCCGCCGAGCGCTTCGCGCCCATCGCCGCGACTATGGACGTCGCCTCGCGCGAGCGGTTCTTCTCCCTCGTGCACGCCGACGGATTCGCACCCTGGTTCGCGACCGTCACGCCCATGGAGGAGATCGGCCTGCTGGCGCTGGGCTCGCGGCCCGCGCGCCGCGGGCTGTCGGTGGAGTCGCTGGAGGATCTGCGCGCCATCCCGTGGGTGTTCGCCTGGACGCAGGCGCGCATCAACCTGGCGGGCTGGTTCGGACTGGGGTCGGCTCTGGATGCCGTAGGCGACGAGCAGGCGCTGCGCGAGGCCTACCGCGAATGGCCGCTGCTGCACACCATGGTCGACAACGTCGCGATGAGCCTGGCCAAGACCGACGAGCGCATCGCCGCGCAGTACCTGGCCCTGGGCGATCGCGACGACCTCGCCGCCATCGTGCTGGGCGAGCTGCGGCTGACCCGCGACTGGGTCATCCGGCTCACCGGCGGCGAGAGCCTGCTGCAGAACAAGCCCATCCTGCAGCGCGCCGTGCAGCTGCGGACCCCCTATGTGGACGCGCTGTCGCTGCTGCAGCTGCGGGCGCTGCGCGCCCTGCGCACAGCGGCGACCACTGCGCCTGCGCCCGATCCCGATCTGCAGCGCCTGCTGCTGCTCTCAGTGAGCGGGGTCGCCGCCGGCCTGCAGAACACCGGGTGATCGGCCCCGATCGGGCGGGCTGACACGTTTGCTAGGGACCCCTAACAGCCGATGTAAAGTGAGACTCCA
Source organism: Microbacterium sp. (assembly GCF_049650565.1). Classification (GTDB taxonomy): domain Bacteria; phylum Actinomycetota; class Actinomycetes; order Actinomycetales; family Microbacteriaceae; genus Microbacterium. The sequence continues at coordinate 4,201 of NZ_JBASAK010000070.1, read as the reverse complement.
GCCTGATCCGGCGAAGCATCATGCGACACGATCGCTCGCATCCCCATTCATATTCCGAGAAAGCTTCCCCGCGTGACCGATACCACTGCCGATTTCCATCCGCTCAGCGCCGCCGCACAGCCCGTCTTCGACACGGTGCGCGCGCTCAACCCGAACGAGCCGGAGTTCCACCAGGCGGTGCACGAGGTGCTGCACTCCATCGGCCCGGTGCTCGAACGTCACCCGAAGTACGTCGAGAACGGCGTGCTCGAGCGGCTCATCGAGCCCGAGCGCCAGATCATCTTCCGGGTGCCGTGGATCGACGACGCGGGCCAGCTGCACGTGAACCGCGGCTACCGGGTGCAGTACAACTCGGCTCTCGGCCCGTACAAGGGCGGTCTGCGCTTCCATCCCACCGTGAACATCTCGATCATGAAGTTCCTCGGCTTCGAGCAGATCTTCAAGAACGCGCTCACCGGTCAGGGCATCGGCGGAGCCAAGGGCGGCGCGAACTTCAACCCGCACGGACGCAGCGACGCGGAGATCATGCGCTTCTGCCAGTCGTTCATGAACGAGCTGTTCCGCCACATCGGCGAGCACACCGACGTCCCCGCCGGTGACATCGGCGTGGGCGGCCGCGAGATCGGCTACCTGTTCGGCATGTACCGCAAGATGACCAACCGTCATGAGACGGGTGTGCTCACCGGCAAGGGCATCGGCTGGGGCGGCGCCCAGGTGCGCACCGAGGCGACCGGCTACGGCGCGGTGTTCTTCGTGCAGTCGATGCTGGCCGTGCACGGCCAGACACTCGAGGGCAAGCGCGTGGCCGTCTCGGGCTCGGGCAACGTGGCGCTGTACGCCATCGAGAAGGCACAGCAGCTCGGAGCTCGGGCTGTCACGGCATCCGACTCCTCGGGCTACGTGCTCGACGACGCCGGCATCGATCTGGAGCTGCTCCGCCAGATCAAGGAGGTCGAGCGCGGCCGCATCGTCGAGTACGCCCGACGCCGCCCCGGTGCCACCTTCGTCGAGGGGGGCAACGTCTGGGAGACCCCGGTCGACATCGCCATCCCGTCGGCTACACAGAACGAGTTGAACCTCCAGTCCGCGCAGACGCTGATCGCCAACGGCGTGCGCGCTGTCGCCGAGGGCGCCAACATGCCCTCCACCCCCGAGGCCGTCGGCGAGTTCCAGAACTCCGAGGTGCTGTTCGCGCCGGGCAAGGCCGCCAACGCCGGCGGCGTGGCCACTTCGGCCCTGGAGATGAGCCAGAACGCGTCCCGCCAGCGCTGGAACTTCGCCAACAGCGAGCAGAAGCTCCGCGAGATCATGACCGACATCCACGACGCGTCGTTCCGCGCCGCCGAGCGCTACGGCGCCCCCGGCGACTACGTGGCGGGTGCGAACATCGCCGGCTTCGAGCGCGTCGCCGACGCGATGCTGGCGCAGGGCGTCATCTGATCGAAACTCCTCTGCACCGTCGAGACCCCTCGTGAATCGCGTGATTCACGAGGGGTCTCGGCGTTCAGCAGGGACGCACCGAGCGGGGGTCAGACCTGCTGGTCGTGCCGGTGGCGAGCCAGGGAGCTGGCGTAGCGCTCGGTGAGCTGGACCATCAAGTCGGGGGTGTCGCGATCGACGCCGAACACGTAGCCGGGGAAATCCAGCTCGGGCTGCAGTGCCGCGATCTTCTCATCGTGGTCGGGCGAGAGCAGCTGCGCCGGGTCGCCGACGGCGATCCAGCCGATCGGGACCACGCTCCCGTCCGGCAGGATGCAGCGCCGATGCACGATCGCGTTCACGCGGATCTCGCAGTGCGAGCCGACGCGTGCGCCATTGAAGACGCGGGCGCCGGATGCCAGGAACGACTCCGCCCCGATGTCGGCACCCGCGACGGACGACAGCGTGCCCAGCAGCGAATGGTGGCCGACGTGCACGGCATCCGCAGCCGTCGCGCGGATGAGCGCGTTCTCCATGACGATCACGTGCTCGCCGAGCACGATGGGCCCGCCTTCGGCGGTGATCACGGCGCCGTGCAGCACCTGACAGCTCGGCCCGATCTCCACATCGCCGGAGATCACAGCGGTCGGCGCCACGACGGCGGTGTCGTGGATGCGGGGCCGAGCCCCGAGGTGCTCGTACATCATGCGGCCAGACTAGTCGCGGCATCCGCTCGCGCACCACGGATGCCGCGTGTCGGGCCCTGCGGGCGCGAAGGCGACCGACGTTGCTATCGTTTCAGGCATGCAATGCAGATGAGCCCGTCGCAATCATCCGCCGCGCTCGCGGCATCCTCAGCTCGAAGGACTCATCATGCACCTGCCCCTGTCCGGAAGGACCGCGCTCGTCACCGGCGTCTCACGCCGCGCCGGTATCGGCTTCGCCGTCGCCACGACTCTCGCCTCGCTCGGAGCCAGCGTCTTCATCCACCACTACCGCCCACACGACCTGGACCAGCCCTGGGGAGGCGACGACCTCGCCGCCGTGCGACAGGGCATCCGGAATGCCCTCGTCCCCGGCGCGCAGCAGGGCGATCTGCACGCCGATCTGCGCGACACCAGCACCATCGGACCGCTCATCGACGAGGCAGCGGCTCTCACCGGGCAACTCGACATCCTGGTGTGCAACCAGGCACTGAGCGGCTCCGACGGCAGCATCCTCGACATGACCGCCGATCACCTCGACGCGCACTGGCAAGCGAACGCGAGAGCCACCCTCCTGCTGACCGCGGAGTTCGCACGCCGCACCCGCTCTCGACTCGGCGCGCCCGATGCCGAGACAGCGGCGCGTCCCGGAGATCGGGGCGCGTCGTCGCGGCCGTTCGAGAAGCCCACCGGGCACGTGATCTGGATGACCTCGGGTCAGCTGGACGGGCCGATGCGCGGCGAGGTCGCCTACGCGACCAGCAAGGCCGCGCTGGCCGGTGTCACGAAGACCGTTGCCGCCGAGCTGCTGGATGCCGGGATCGTGCTCAACACCGTGAACCCCGGCCCGGTGGACACCGGGTACCTGGACCCTGCCACGACCGACCGCGATCTGAGCTGGGTCCCCGAATTCCTGGCGTCCACTCCCTTCGGCAGGTTCGGACGGCCTGAGGACCCGGCTCGGCTGATCGGATGGCTGTGCACGGACGCCGGCTCGTGGGTGGTCGGTCAGGTGATCAGCAGCGACGGCGGTTTCACGCTGCGGTGACCGCCGGCGACAATGCCCTGCTTCGTGGCGCGTGCGCTTCGCGCGGGGATGTGCGCCGCGCGCGGACGAATACCCGAAATCCGCCCGCGCGAAGCGCACATCCCCGCGGCCGGCGCTCGCCGCACACGCACTCGATCCGCTCCGCCCCTCAGCGCGCCCGGAGCACCGCCGGCAGCACGATGTGCACCTCGGGGATCATCCCCGGCGTCACGCGCTTGCGGAAGATCCAGTAGCTCCAGGCCTGATACAGCACGATCACCGGCAGCGAGATCCCCGCGACAACGGTCATCACACCCAGTGTGTACGGGCCGTTGGCGGCGTTCCACACGGTCAGGTCGAACGCGGCATCCACTGTCGAAGGCAGCACCAGCGGGAACATCCCGGCGAAGATCGACGCGGCGCCGAACAGCCCGAATCCCGCGTACCCCGCGAACGCGATGCCCTCGCGCCTGGCCCGTGCCGCGACCCAGCCGACTGCGGCAGCGACGGCGGCCAGCGCGACCAGCGCCCACGACAGCACACTGCCGCCGTGCTCGAACTGCACCAGGATGGCCCACCCGGCGGCGGGCACCAGGCACAGCGGCGCCCAGCGCGCCGCGAAGCGCCCGGCCCGCTCGCGCACGGGGCCATCCGCCTTCAGGCCCAGGAAGGTCGCCGAGTGCGCGAGAGCGAAGCCGACCACGGCCAGGCCGCCCAGCAGGGCGGGCAGCGTGAGCCACACGAACGGTCCGCCGACGCGGTCGCCGTTGGCGTCCAGTGGCAGCCCGGTCGAGGTGAGCGCGAGGGCCGCGCCGATGCAGAACGCGACGATCAGGGAGCCGACGCCGATCAGCCAGGTCCACATCGTGCGCCACCGCTCGGTGTGCAGCTTGCCGCGGTACTCGATGCCCACGGCCCGCACGATCAGCCCGACCAGGGTGATGGTCAGCGGCACGTACAGGGTGGAGAACAGCGCGGCGTACCAGGCGGGGAAGGCCGCGAACATGGCGGCGCCGGCGGTGATCAGCCACACCTCGTTGCCGTCCCAGAT
>NZ_JBASAK010000069.1:0-6948 GCF_049650565.1 Microbacterium sp. | reverse complement strand
GCGCCGTCACGACGGGCTCCGCCTCGATCGGCGGCAGCCCCGCCCTGGCGCGCTGCTCCTCGGGGGTCGCATACTCGCCGTACTGCGGCCGGTCCATGCTCATGCGCTCCACGCTACCGTGCGCGTCTTGGGCTCGGCCGTGAGAACTCAGCGCAGGTGGCCGCCGCGCTGCGGACGTCCCTCAGCGCAGGTGGCCGCCGAGCGCCCTCGTGTCGCGCTTGCCGTCAGCATCCGTGCGCAGCTCCTTCGGCAGCGAGAACATCAGGTCCTCCTCCGCCGTGCGCACCTCCTCGACGTCGGCGTAGCCGGCCTCGCTGAGCGCCTCGAGCACCTCGCGCACCAGCACCTCGGGCACCGAGGCGCCGCTGGTCACGCCGACGGTGCGCACGCCCTCCAGCCACTCCTGCTTGACCTCATCGGCGTAGTCGACGCGGTAGGCCGCCGCAGCGCCGTGCTCCCGGGCGACCTCGACCAGCCGCACGCTGTTGGAGGAGTTGGCGGACCCGACCACGATCACGAGGTCGGCCTCCTTCGCGACCTTCTTGATCGCGACCTGACGGTTCTGCGTGGCGTAGCAGATGTCGTCGGACGGCGGGTTGTGCAGCTCGGGGAACCGAGCACGGAGCCGGTTGACGGTCTCCATGGTCTCATCGACCGAGAGAGTGGTCTGCGAGAGCCACACCACCTTGCTGGGGTCCTTGACGACGACGGTGTCGGCCTCCTCCGGGGAGTTCACGACGGTCACGTGATCGGGCACCTCACCGGCGGTGCCCTCGACCTCCTCATGGCCGTCGTGGCCGATCAGCAGGATCTCGTAGTCGTCACGGGCGAAGCGCACGGCCTCGCGGTGCACCTTGGTCACCAGCGGGCAGGTGGCGTCGATGGCCAGCAGGCCACGGTCGGCGGCGGCGTTCACCACCGCGGGCGACACGCCGTGCGCGCTGAAGACCACGTGCGCGCCTTCCGGCACCTCATCGACCTCATCGACGAAGATCGCGCCCTTCTTCTCCAACTCGGTCACGACGTGGATGTTGTGCACGATCTGCTTGCGCACGTACACCGGTGAGCCGTAGCGCTCCAGCGCCTTCTCGACCGCGACCACGGCACGGTCGACCCCTGCGCAGTAGCCGCGCGGAGCGGCCAGCAGCACGCGCTTGACGCCGTCGACGGGACGGTCCTCCAGCGGCGCCGTGCGACGGTTCGGACGCGGCGGGGCGGGGAGCCTGACGATGGTTGCACTCACGCTTCGAGTCTACCGAGCGCCCCTGATGAAGGGCCGAGCGGTACTGATTGCCTGGCACGGATGCCGGCTCGGATCACGGATGTCGGCGCAGATGTGCGTTCTCCGCCGACATCCGTTCTTTCCGCCGACATTCGTGCCTCCGGGAAGGGCCGTGTCCGCGGCATCCGCGACAATGGGGAGGTGACCGTCTTCGAAGCCGCAGCCCTGCCCGGCGAACCGCCGCCTGCGGACTCGGTCGCCCCGCGCGACTCGACGCCGGATGCGCCCACCTCGGTCGCGCGCCTGAACGGCACGATCCGCGACTTCATCGCGCGCTGGAACACGGTGTGGGTGGAGGGCGAGATCACGTCCTGGAACCTGCGGGGCGGCAATGTGTTCGCGCGCCTGAAGGATGTCCGCTCCGACGCGCAGATCTCGATCCGGATCTGGTCCAGCGTGCGCGCCCGGGTTCCGGCCGACCTCGCCGTCGGCGACCACGTGATCGCCGCCGTCAAGGCCGATTACTTCGTCAAAGGCGGCGACTTCAGCTTCATCGTCTCGTCGATGAAGCACGTGGGCCTGGGCGACCAGCTGGAGAAGCTGGAGCGGCTTCGCGCGCAACTGCGCGGCGAGGGACTGTTCGACGCCTCCCGCAAGAAGGAGTTGCCGTTCCTGCCGCACCTGATCGGGCTGATCACCGGCGAGCGATCGGATGCCGAGAAGGACGTGCTGCGCAATGCCGAGCTGCGCTGGCCGCAGGTGCGCTTCCGCACCGCGTACGCGGCCGTGCAGGGCGATCGCAGCGTTCCTGAGGTGCTCGCCGCACTGGCGAGGCTGGATGCCGATCCCGAGGTCGACGTGATCATCATCGCCCGCGGCGGCGGCGACCCGCAGACGCTGCTGGGCTTCAGCGACGAGCGTCTCGTGCGGGCCGTGGCTCAAGCGGCGACCCCGGTGGTCAGCGCCATCGGGCACGAGAACGACCATCCCCTGCTGGACGACGTCGCGGATCTGCGGGCGTCGACGCCGACGGATGCCGCCAAGAGGGTCGTGCCGGATGTCGGCGAGCAGCGCGCCCTGATCGCACAGCTGCGCGCTCGCGCGACCGGGCGACTCACGCAGCGCATCTCGAACGACATCGCCCGGCTCGAGCAGCTGCGCACGCGCCCGGTGCTGCGCTCCCCCGACCCCATCGTCGATGACCGAGCGCAGGAGGTGTGGCTGCTGGCATCCCGCGGGCGTGACACGCTCACCCGACGGCTGGATGCCGCCCAGCGCACCACCGCCGAGCTGCGCGCGTCGCTGCGCGCCCTGTCACCCGCCGCGACCCTGGCGCGCGGGTACGCGATCGTGCACCTGGATGACGGCCGCATCCTGGCCGACGCCGCGGACGCCCCCGCAGGCACGCCGTTGACCGTCACCGTCGACCGCGGCTCGCTGCGCGCCCGCTCCGAGGGCCAGCTCTCCGAGGGCGCCTGAGCCCGGCATCCGGCGACCGGCGACCGGCGACCGGCGACCGGCGACCGGCGACACACTCTGGGGGCCGACACGCCAGCTGTCGGGACGTTCTCCGGCGTGTCGGCCCCCAGAGTGGCGTGTCGGCCCCCGATTCGTACCGGCACGAGGGCGGCAGGACTCACCGCGGTGCGCCGGTAGGATGGATGCCGTGACTGCGTCCAACGACACTCCCGTCGAATCGCTGTCGTTCGAGGCCGCCCGCGACGAGCTCGTGCGCGTGGTCGCCGAACTCGAACAGGGTTCCCCCACGCTGGAGCACTCCCTCGCACTGTGGGAGCGCGGCGAAGCCCTCGCCGCCCGCTGCGAGGAGTGGCTGCTGGGCGCGAAGCGCCGCCTCGATGCCGCCCGCGAAGCGGCATCCGCTGAAGGAGACGAATGAGCCGCAAGCCGGGGATCGTCGCAGAGCTCGGTCGCCCCGAGACTGCGCAGGAGACCGCCGACCGCAAGGCCGAATCCAGCCGCGTCTACCGCTCCAGCCAGACGTTCCGGAACCTCATCGCCGCGCTGATCGTCACGGTCGCCGTGGTGGCCGTGATCGTGTTCGCCGTGCCGCGCGGCGAGCCCACGGCAGCGCCGAGGATCGACGTCGCCAAGATCGCCGCCGATGTCACCTCCACCACCGGCCACGCCGTGGTTGTGCCGAAGCTGGGCGATTTCTGGCGTGTGAACGCCGCGGGGCTGGACACCGGCGGGGTCACGGTGTGGAGCATCACGCTGGCACCCGCGGGTGAGAAGGAGCGCGGCTTCATCAAGCTGGGGCAGGCCTTCGACTCCGACGTGAAGTGGGCGCCGCAGGCGACCGGCGGCATGGCGCCGAACGGCACCGCGAAGATCGACGGCATCGCCTGGGATGTGTTCGACATGGGCGACCGCGGCACGGCGAACATCACGTACGCGCTGGGAACCCAGGCCGGACACGACTACGTGCTGCTGTACGGATCGCGCTCCGCCGACTCCACCAAGAAGCTCGCAGCATCCCTCACACCGCAGCTGAACGCTCTGAAGGAGGCCGGATGAGCACCACGCTCACCCCCGCCGAGGCATGGGAGAGGCTGCTCGAGGGCAACCAGCGCTTCGTCGCGGGCACGCCGCGGCACCCCAACCAAGACGCACAGCACCGTGCGGAGTTGGCCAACGGACAGAACCCGTTCGCCACGTTCCTGGGGTGCTCGGACTCGCGCGTGGCCGCCGAGACGCTGTTCGACGTCGGTCTGGGCGACCTGTTCACCACCCGCAACGCCGGCCAGATGGTGACCGAGTCCGCGGTGGCCAGCATCGAGTACGCCGTCGCCCTGCTGGATGTCCCACTGGTGATCGTGCTCGCGCACGACTCCTGCGGCGCCGTCGCCGCCGCGGTCGCCGGCACCGCCATCGACGCGGATCCGCTGCCGCCGAAGATCTGGAAGCTCATCGCTCCGATCGTCCCCGCCGCCCGCCGAGTGCTGAAGAGCTCCGGCGGCACCTCCGTCGCCGACATCGACCGCGAGGCGGTCGGCAGGGAGCACCTCCGAGGCACCATCGCGGGGCTTCTGGAGTCCTCCGAGATCATCAGCACCGCCGTCGACGAGGGCCGGCTGGCCATCGTCGGCGCCAAGTACCGACTCACTGACGGCACCGCCGTCCCCATCGCCCAGGTCGGCCTGACCGAATCCGATATCCCATCACTCTCGAAGGAGCAGAAGTGACTGACAACGAGTACCGCATTGAGCACGACACCATGGGTGAAGTGCGTGTGCCCGTGAACGCTCTCTACGGCGCGCAGACCCAGCGTGCGGTGGAGAACTTCCCGATCTCCGGCAAGGGCCTCGAGTCCGCGCAGATCGCCGCGCTGGCACGCATCAAGAAGGCCGCGGCGCTGGCCAACAAGGAGCTGGGCACGCTCGACGCCGCCATCGCGGATGCCGTCGCACAGGCCGCCGACGAGGTCGCCACGGGCGTGCACGATGGCGAGTTCCCGATCGACGTGTACCAGACCGGCTCGGGCACCTCGTCGAACATGAACATGAACGAGGTCGTCGCGACCCTCGCCTCCCGCATCCTCGGCTCCCCGGTGCATCCGAACGACCACGTGAACGCGTCGCAGTCGTCCAACGACGTCTTCCCGACGTCGGTGCACATCGCCGTGACCGAGGCACTCATCAACAACCTGGTGCCCTCGCTGGAGCACCTGGCTGTCGCGTTCGAGGCGAAGGCCGAGGAATGGAAGAGCGTGGTCAAGTCGGGCCGCACCCATCTGATGGACGCCACCCCCGTGACCCTCGGCCAGGAGTTCGGCGGCTACGCCCGCCAGATGCGCCTGGGCATCGAGCGGGTGCAGGCAGCGCTTCCCCGCGTCGCCGAGGTCCCCCTGGGCGGCACCGCCGTCGGCACGGGCATCAACACCCCGAAGGGCTTCCCGCAGAAGGTCATCACCCTGCTGGCCGCCGAGACCGGTCTGCCGATCACCGAGGCGAAGGACCACTTCGAGGCTCAGGCCAACCGTGACGGCCTGGTCGAGGCATCCGGTGTGCTGCGCACCATCGCCGTCTCGCTGACGAAGATCAACAACGACCTGCGCTGGATGGGCTCGGGCCCGAACACGGGCCTCGGCGAGATCCACCTGCCCGACCTGCAGCCCGGCTCGTCGATCATGCCCGGCAAGGTCAACCCGGTCATCCCCGAAGCCGTGCTGCAGGTCGCCGCACGCGTCATCGGCAACGATGCGACCGTCGCTTGGGGCGGGGCATCGGGCTCCTTCGAACTCAACGTGCAGATCCCCGTGATGGGCACCGCCGTGCTCGAGTCGATCCGCCTGCTGGCCAACGCCACCCGCGTACTGGCTGACAAGACCGTCGACGGCCTGGTGGCCAACGTCGAGCGCACCACCGCGCTGGCGGGCATGAGCCCCTCCACGGTCACGCCGCTGAACAAGCTCATCGGCTACGAGGCCGCGGCGAAGATCGCCAAGCACGCGGTCGCCAAGGGCATCACGATCCGCGCCGCCGTGATCGAACTGGGCTACGTGGAGCGCGGTGAGATCACCGAGGAGCAGCTCGACGCCAAGCTCGACCTGCTGTCCATGACGCACGCCGGCTGACCCTGCCGCCGTTCCGGCGCACAGTTCGGGGGCCGACACGCCAGATGTCGGCCCCCGTTCGTGTTCCCGGCCCCCGAACTGGCGTGTCGGCCCCCAGAGTGTGCGGCACCACTTCCATCCACATTTCGACTGTCGCGCGAGTTCTCCACACATAGGGGGAATCCGGGGCGGCAGGATGCCGCGGATGCCGCATCCTGACGTCATGACCGCACTCGACCCCTACGATCCGCAGGCGCTGCTGGACACCCTCGGCGGTCTCGCGCGTGGCGTGCACCTGCAGAGATTCGGCGTCACTCGCACGCAGCTGTCGAAGGCCGTACGAGCAGGCCGGATCGAGCGCATCCGCCCCGGTACGTTCGCCTCCACGACCCTGTCCGCACCCGAGCGCGCGGCGGTGCTGCACGGCGGCGCCCTCACCTGCGCCGGAGCGCTGCGCAGGCACGGCCTCTGGGTGCTGTCCGATGAGGGCGCACCGCATGTCTGGGTCGGGCACCGCGGGCGAGTGTACGACCATGCCCGGTGCGACTGCACGACCCACTACTTCCGCGACGGATCGGCGCTCGGGCTCGTCGACGTCGAAACGGCCCTGATCCATCTCTTCCACTGCGAGGGCGCCGAGGCGTTCTTCGTGTCGTTGGAGTCCGCACTGCAGCAGCGCAAGCTGCCGGCATCCGCCCGCCTGCGCATGCGCGCCGGGCTGCCCGCATCCGCTCGCCGGCTGGTCGACTTCGCACGGTCGGATGCTGAGAGCGGCCTTGAATCACTGCTGCGCGTACGACTGCACCTGCTCGGCATCTCACTGCAGACGCAGGTGCACATCGACGGCGTGGGCCGTGTCGACTTCGTCGCTGCCGGCCGGCTGATCATCGAGGTCGACGGCCGGCAGAATCACGCCACGTCCGAGCGACGTCACCACGACCTGGTGCGGGATGCCGCGGCATCCGCCGTCGGCTACGAGACCCTGCGCTTCGACTACGCCCAGATCGTGCACGACTGGCCGACCGTGCGGGCCGCGATCCTCGCCGCCCTCACCCGCCTCGCCGACTGACCAGCGGTCGTCGCCCCGCCGCCCACGGCTCGCAGGTGGGCGGCACGGGTCACAGTTCGGGGGCCGACACGCCACATGGGGGTC
>NZ_JBASAK010000068.1:0-23442 GCF_049650565.1 Microbacterium sp. | reverse complement strand
GTCAGATCAGGACGTCGACGTTCTCGGTGCTGCGGCGCTCGGCGGCCTCGATGGCGCGCAGCGCCTTCTCCAGCTCGGCATCGTCAGCTCCGGCCTCGCGGCGCAGGAACAGCGAGCGCTTGAAGCTCTCCCTGGCCTCGGTGAACTCCTGCGCCTCGTACGCGTTGCGGCCGCGATGCTGGTGCGCGAACGCGGCGATGCCGGCCCAGCGCTGTCCCTCCGCCTCATCGGCCACGTGCAGCAGCTCCTTGGCCGCAGCCTCGTGCGCACCGCGGTTCTGCAGCACGGTCGCGTGCAGCACCCGAGCGCGCAGCAGGTCTTTGCGAGTGCCCGCCATGCGCGCCTGGCGCACGGCCTCCTCGGCGGCCTCCAGAGCCTCGTCGAGCCGGTCGAGCACCTTCAGCAGGAACACGCGCTCCATCAGCAGAGGCAGGCTGCGCTGGTGCTCGATCTCCTCGAGCCGCATGCGGCATTCCCGCTCGTCGACGATCTCGCGCAGAGTCTCCGGGTCGTATCCCTGGATCACATTCACGACTGCTCCTCTCCGCGTCGTCCCAGTCTGCCCCGCGCCACCGAGAACCCGTCGAGGCACGCCCGGCTCACCTCAGGAACAGCGAGGAATCCGGCTTCGGAGAGGCCGTGGCGTCGGCATCCGTCACGATCTGCGCGCCGTGCGCGAAGGCGACCGCCTCCTGACCCTGGGCGATCTTCGCCGGATGGGGACCCGCGGCCAGGATCCGCGGCAGCCACTCGGTCGGAAGCGGGGAGGCGGATGCCGCCAGCACGAGGTTCCCGAACCTGCGCCCCTTCAGGATCTGCGTGTCGGCCAGCACCGCGACATCTGCGAACGCGACCGCGGCCGTCGCCACCTGCCGGCGCGCGAACGCGAGCCCGGGCCCGTCGGCGACGTTCACCAGCAGCACGCCGTCGGGAGCCAGCAGCCCGGCGATCTCGCGGTAGAACTCCACGCTGGTCAGATGGGCCGGCGTCTGCGCGCCCGAGAAGACGTCCGAGACCACCAGGTCGCAGCGGCCGCGCAGCGCGGGCGGCAGCCGCCGCAGCCCCTCGCGGGCGTCGCCGATCCGCATCCGGATGGCCGCGCCCTTCGGCAGCGGCAGATGCTCGCGCACCAGTTCGACCAGCGGCGCCTCCCACTCGATCACCTGCTGCCGCGACCCGGGCCGGGTCGCGGCGATGTAGCGGGGGATGGTCAGGGCGCCGGCGCCCAAGTGCACGGCGCTGAGAGGAGCGGATGCCGTGGCGCCGAGCTGATCGATCACCGCGCCCATCCGCACGACGTACTCGAAGTGCAGATGCCGGGGGTCGTCGAGGTCGACGTGGGACTGCGGCGTGCCGTCGACGATCAGCTCGAAGCCGCTCGTGAACTCGCTGGGCGCGATCTCGGCGATGCCGCCGTGCTGCAGCCGGATGCGCGGATTCTCGGCATCCCGGCCGCGTGCTCTGCCCATGAGCACGAGCCTATCCGGCATCCGGATCCGGGAATGCGGATGCTTTTACCGCAGCTTTCCGGATTGGTCAAGGATCACACTTGCCATGTCGCAGAATCGGGCTTATAGTTGGTAGTTGCGCTCGCTATCTCCGTGCCCTCATATGGTGGTCGGCAGTCGTCGAGGTCTCGAGCGCGCACTCCACCGACGTCTAGGAAACTACCAGCCCCTGCCCGGGCTCACGGAGGTTACTCCCTTGGCTGCTGCTCGCAACGCATCCACATCCACCACCAAGAAGAACGGCCGCGGAGTCTCCCGCCTCTCGTTCGCCAAGATCTCCGACACGTTGGCTGTCCCTGATCTGCTGGCAATCCAGACCGAGTCGTTCGGCTGGCTCGTCGGCAACGACAGCTGGAAGGCCCGCGCGGCCGAGGCCAAGAAGGCCGGACGCAACGACGTCCCGCAGGTCTCCGGCCTCGGTGAGATCTTCGAGGAGATCTCCCCCATCGAGGACCTGGGCGAGACCATGCAGCTCTCGTTCACGAACCCGTACCTGGAGCCCGAGAAGTACTCGATCGACGAGTGCAAGGAGCGTGGCAAGACGTACGCCGCCCCCCTGTACGTCGAGGCCGAGTTCATGAACCACCTCACCGGTGAGATCAAGACCCAGACGGTCTTCATGGGCGATTTCCCGCTGCAGACCGACAAGGGCACGTTCATCATCAACGGCTCCGAGCGCGTCGTCGTCTCGCAGCTGGTGCGCTCGCCCGGCGTGTACTTCGACAAGACGCCCGACAAGACCAGTGACAAGGACATCGTCACCGCCCGTGTCATCCCGTCGCGCGGCGCCTGGCTCGAGTTCGAGGTCGACAAGCGCGACCAGGTCGGCGTGCGCATCGACCGCAAGCGCAAGCAGTCGGTCACGGTCTTCCTGAAGGCCCTCGGCATGACCAGCGAGGAGATCCTCGCCGAGTTCGCCGGCTTCCCCTCCATCGAGGACACGCTGTCCAAGGACACCATCCTCACCAAGGAGGACGCGCTCCGCGACATCTACCGCAAGCTGCGGCCGGGCGAGCAGGTCGCCGCCGAGGCCGCCCGTGCGCTGCTGGACAACTTCTACTTCAACCCGAAGCGCTACGACCTGGCCAAGGTCGGTCGTTACAAGATCAATCAGAAGCTCGGGCTGGCCGGCGCTCTGACCGATTCGGTGCTGACTGTCGAAGACATCGTCGCGACCATCAAGTACATGGTGCGCCTGCACCGCGGCGACGAGTCCTTCGAGGGCATCCGCTCGGGCAAGAAGGCCGAGATCCGCATCGCGACCGATGACATCGACAACTTCGGCAACCGCCGCATCCGCGCCGTCGGCGAGCTCATCCAGAATCAGGTCCGCACGGGCCTTTCCCGCATGGAGCGCGTCGTCCGCGAGCGAATGACCACGCAGGACATCGAGGCGATCACCCCGCAGACCCTGATCAACGTGCGCCCCGTGGTGGCCGCGATCAAGGAGTTCTTCGGCACCTCGCAGCTGTCGCAGTTCATGGACCAGAACAACCCGCTCGCGGGTCTGACCAACAAGCGCCGTCTGTCGGCCCTGGGCCCCGGTGGCCTCAGCCGCGACCGCGCCGGCGTCGAGGTCCGCGACGTGCACCCGTCGCACTACGGCCGCATGTGCCCGATCGAGACGCCTGAAGGCCCGAACATCGGTCTGATCGGCGCGCTTGCGACGTTCGCGCGCATCAACTCGTTCGGCTTCATCGAGACCCCGTACCGCAAGGTCGAGGGCGGTAAGGTCACCGACCAGATCGACTACCTCAGCGCCGCTGAGGAGGCCGACTTCAACATCGCCCAGGCCAACGCGCCGCTGGCCGCCGACGGCCGCTTCACCGAGACCCACGTGCTGGCCCGCCCCCGCGGCGGATCGGGCGAGGTCGACCTGTTCCTGCCCGAGGAGATCGGCTACATCGATGTCTCGCCGCGCCAGATGGTGTCGGTCGCGACCTCGCTGGTGCCGTTCCTCGAGCACGACGACGCGCAGCGCGCGCTCATGGGCGCCAACATGCAGCGCCAGGCCGTGCCGCTGCTGCGCAGCGACTCCCCGCTGGTCGGAACCGGTATGGAGGGCTACACCGCCATCGACGCCGGCGACGTGATCACCGCGCTGAAGGCCGGTGTCGTCAGCGAGGTCTCCGCCGACCGCGTGGTCGTCATGCTCGACGAGGGCGGCACGCAGGAGTACCACCTGCGCAAGTTCGACCGCTCCAACCAGGGCACGTCCTACAACCAGCGCGTCGTCGTCAACGCCGGTGAGCGCGTGGAGGTCGGCGAGGTCATCGCCGACGGCCCCGCCACCGACAACGGCGAGCTCGCGCTCGGCAAGAACCTGCTGGTCGCGTTCATGCCGTGGGAGGGCCACAACTACGAGGACGCGATCGTCCTGAGCCAGGAGATCGTGAAGGACGACACCCTCTCCTCGATCCACATCGAGGAGTACGAGGTCGATGCCCGCGACACCAAGCTGGGCAAGGAGGAGATCACCCGTGACCTCCCCAACGTCAGCCCCGAGCTGCTGAAGGACCTGGACGAGCGCGGCATCATCCGCATCGGCGCCGAGGTCCGCCCCGGCGACATCCTGGTCGGCAAGGTCACCCCGAAGGGCGAGACCGAGCTCTCGGCCGAGGAGCGCCTGCTGCGTGCCATCTTCAACGAGAAGAGCCGCGAGGTCCGCGACACCTCCCTGAAGGTGCCGCACGGCGAGCAGGGCACGATCATCGCCGTCAAGGAGTTCAACGCCGAGGAGGGCGACGACGAGCTGGGCTCGGGCGTCAACCGCCGCGTCGTGGTCTACATCGCCCAGAAGCGCAAGATCACCGAGGGCGACAAGCTCTCCGGCCGCCACGGCAACAAGGGCGTCATCGCCAAGATCCTGCCGGTCGAGGACATGCCGTTCCTCGCCGACGGAACCCCGGTCGACGTCGTCCTGAACCCGCTCGGCATCCCCGGCCGCATGAACTTCGGCCAGGTGCTGGAGACCCACCTCGGGTGGATCGCCAAGCAGGGCTGGAAGGTCGAGGGCAACCCGGAGTGGGCGGCCAAGCTGGCCGACGACGCCCGCGACGTCGCCCCGAACACCAAGGTCGCCACCCCGGTGTTCGACGGTGCGAGCGTCGACGAGGTCGCGGGGCTGCTGGACTCCACCCGCGTCACGCGCGACGGCGTGCGCCTGGTCGACCGCTCCGGCAAGACCCAGCTGTTCGACGGCCGCTCCGGCGAGCCGTTCCCGGACCCGGTGTCGGTCGGCTACATGTACATCCTGAAGCTGCACCACCTGGTGGACGACAAGATCCACGCGCGCTCCACGGGCCCGTACTCGATGATCACCCAGCAGCCGCTCGGTGGTAAGGCCCAGTTCGGCGGTCAGCGCTTCGGTGAGATGGAGGTGTGGGCCCTCGAGGCCTACGGCGCCGCCTACGCACTGCAGGAGCTCCTCACGATCAAGTCCGACGACATCCTCGGCCGCGTCAAGGTGTACGAGGCCATCGTCAAGGGCGAGAACATCCAGGAGCCGGGCATCCCCGAGTCCTTCAAGGTGCTCATGAAGGAGATGCAGTCGCTCTGCCTGAACGTCGAGGTTCTCTCGGCCGACGGCACCGCGGTGAACCTCCGCGACACCGACGACGAGGCCTTCCGTGCGGCGGAGGAACTCGGCATCAACATCTCCAGCCGCTTCGAAGCCGCGTCGATCGACGAGATCTGACACGCAGGCATGGCTCAGTGACCCACGGGTTGCAGACAGATTTTCTACACAGGAGAACAAGTGCTCGACGCAACAACTTTCGATGAGCTTCGAATCGGCCTCGCGACCGCGGAGGACATCCGCGGATGGTCCTACGGCGAGGTCAAGAAGCCCGAGACCATCAACTATCGCACGCTGAAGCCCGAGAAGGACGGGCTCTTCGGCGAGCAGATCTTCGGACCCTCCCGCGACTGGGAGTGCGCCTGCGGCAAGTACAAGCGCGTTCGCTTCAAGGGCATCGTGTGCGAGCGCTGCGGCGTGGAGGTCACCAAGAGCTCCGTCCGTCGTGAGCGCATGGGCCACATCGAGCTCGCCGCGCCCGTCACCCACATCTGGTACTTCAAGGGCGTCCCGTCACGCCTGGGGTACCTGCTGGACATGGCGCCGAAGGACCTCGAGAAGGTCATCTACTTCGCCGCGTACATGGTCATCTCGGTCGACGAGGATGCTCGTCACCGCGACCTGGCCACGCAGGAGAACAACATCCGCCTCGAGCTGAAGACGCTGGGCGACCGCCGCGATGCCAAGATCGCGGAGCGCATGGCCAAGCTGGAGGAGGAGCTCGCCGCCCTGGAGGCGGAGGGTGCCAAGGCCGACGCCAAGAAGAAGGTCAAGGACGCCGCTGAGAAGGAGATGACCCTCACCCGCAAGGGTGCCGACGAGGCCATCGCCAAGCTCGAGCGCGTGTGGGAGGACTTCCGCACCCTCGAGGTGGGCGCGCTGCGCCCGGAGGACGACGTCTTCCACGAGCTGCAGGACCGCTTCGGTCAGTACTTCGAGGCCTACATGGGCGCCGAGTCCATCAAGCGCCGCCTGGAGATCTTCGACCTGGCCGGGGAGGCCGAGAGCCTGCGCCTGCAGATCTCCGAGGGCAAGGGCCAGCGCAAGATCCGCGCGATCAAGCGCCTGAAGGTCGTCAACTCCTTCCTGCAGACCGGCATGAGCCCGGCCGCCATGGTGCTGGACGTCGTCCCGGTGATCCCGCCGGAGCTGCGCCCGATGGTCCAGCTGGACGGTGGCCGCTTCGCGACCAGCGACCTGAACGACCTGTACCGTCGCGTGATCAACCGCAACAACCGTCTTCGTCGTCTGATCGACCTCGGCGCCCCCGAGATCATCGTCAACAACGAGAAGCGGATGCTGCAGGAGGCCGTCGACGCGCTGTTCGACAACGGCCGCCGCGGTCGTCCCGTCACCGGCACCGGCAACCGCGCCCTGAAGTCCCTGAGCGACATGCTCAAGGGCAAGCAGGGTCGCTTCCGTCAGAACCTGCTCGGCAAGCGCGTGGACTACTCGGGTCGCTCGGTGATCATCGTGGGCCCGCAGCTCAAGCTGCACCAGTGCGGTCTGCCCAAGGAGATGGCGATCGAGCTGTTCAAGCCGTTCGTGATCAAGCGCCTGATCGACCTGGGCCACTCGCAGAACATCAAGGCCGCCAAGCGCGCCGTCGAGCGCACCCGTCCCGAGGTGTGGGACGTGCTCGAGGAGGTCATCCGCGAGCGTCCCGTGCTGCTGAACCGTGCACCCACCCTGCACCGCCTCGGCATCCAGGCGTTCGAGCCGCAGCTCGTCGAGGGCAAGGCCATCCAGCTCCACCCGCTGGTGTGCGCCGCGTTCAACGCCGACTTCGACGGCGACCAGATGGCCGTGCACCTGCCGCTTTCGGTCGAGGCTCAGGCCGAGGCCCGCGTGCTGATGCTGGCCTCGAACAACATCCTCAAGCCGTCCGACGGACGCCCGGTCACCCTGCCTTCGCAGGACATGATCATCGGTCTGCACCACCTGACCACGGTCAAGGAGGGCGCTGCCGGTGAGGGTCGTGCGTTCGGCTCGGTCGGCGAGGCCATCCTCGCCAACGACGAGGGCACGCTGGACCTGCAGGCCAAGGCGCGCATCCGCATCCCCGGTCTGACCTTCCTCGAGGGCGAGGCCCCCGAGGGCTACGAGCGCCACGGCCTCGTGGACGTCTCACTGGGTCAGGCGATCTTCAACGACACCCTGCCGAAGGGTTACCCCTTCGTGCGCGGCGTCGCCGACAAGGGCAAGCTGTCGCAGATCGTCAACAAGCTGGCCGAGGAGTATCCCAAGGTCGAGACCGCGGCCTCGCTGGACCGGATCAAGGACGCCGGCTTCCACTGGGCCACGCGCTCCGGTGTGACCGTCGCGCTGAGCGACGTCGTCACCCCGCCGAACAAGGGCGAGATCGTCTCGGGCTACGAGAAGCGCGCGGAGAAGGTCCAGGGCCAGTACGACAAGGGTCTGATCACCGACGCCGAGCGTCGTCGCGAGCTCATCCAGATCTGGACGAGCGCCACCGACGAGGTTCAGGCCGCCATGATCGAGAACTTCCCGTCGGACAACACCATCTATCGGATGGTGTCCTCGGGTGCTCGAGGCAACTGGCTGCAGATCCGCAACATCGCGGGTATGCGCGGTCTGGTGAACAACCCCAAGGGTGAGCTCATCCCGCGTCCGATCATCTCCTCGTACCGCGAGGGCCTGTCCGTGGCGGAGTACTTCATCGCCACGCACGGTACCCGCAAGGGTCTGGCCGACACCGCTCTGCGCACCGCCGACTCGGGTTACCTGACCCGTCGTCTGGTGGACGTCTCGCAGGATGTCATCATCCGCGAGGACGACTGCGGCACCACGAAGGGCCTGGAGCTGCCGATCGCCGAGCCGAACACGGCCGGCGAGCTGGTGCGCAACGCCAACGTGGAGAACTCCGTGTTCGCCCGTACCCTGGCATCCGACGTCGTGAACGAGGCCGGAGAGGTTCTCGCGACCGCCGGTGAGGACGTCGGCGACGTGCTCATCGACAGGCTGGTCGCGGCCGGTGTGCAGTCGATCAAGGTCCGCTCCGTGCTGACCTGCGACTCGGCTGTCGGCGTCTGCGCGCAGTGCTACGGCCGTTCGCTGGCCACCGGCAAGACGGTGGACATCGGCGAGGCCGTCGGCATCATCGCTGCCCAGTCGATCGGCGAGCCCGGCACCCAGCTGACCATGCGCAACTTCCACCTCGCGTCGGCCGGTGACATCACCCAGGGTCTGCCGCGTGTGCAGGAGCTGTTCGAGGCACGCACGCCGAAGGGCGCATCCCCGATCGCCGAGGCCGACGGCCGCATCGCGATCGAGGAGACCGACAAGGCCAAGAAGGTCATCCTCACGCCCGACAACGGTGATGAGGAAGTCGTCTACCCGGTGCTGAAGCGCGCGACGCTTCTCGTCGAGGACGGCCAGCACGTCTCCGTCGGCCAGCCGCTTCAGGTCGGCACGCTCGACCCCAAGGAGGTCATGCGCGTCATGGGCGCCCGCGAGGTGCAGAAGTACCTCGTCGGCGGTGTGCAGGGCGTGTACCGCTCGCAGGGCGTGCCGATCCACGACAAGCACATCGAGGTCATCGTCCGTCAGATGCTGCGCAAGGTCACCGTGGTCGACCACGGCGACACCACGCTGCTGCCGGGTGAGATGGTCGACCTGAAGCGCTACCAGCAGATCAACCGTGAGGCCGTGTCCGAGGGCAAGCGCCCCGCATCCGGTCGCCCGGAGCTGATGGGTATCACGAAGGCGTCGCTCGCGACCGAGTCGTGGCTGTCGGCGGCTTCCTTCCAGGAGACGACCCGCGTGCTCACGCAGGCCGCCATGGAGGGCAAGCGCGATCCGCTGGTCGGTCTCAAGGAGAACGTCATCATCGGAAAGCTCATCCCGGCCGGCACCGGTCTGACCAAGTACCGTGACATCACGGTCGAGGCCACCGAGGAGGCCAAGAGCGAGCGCTACCCGAACCGGATCTTCGCATCCGACGGCGCGTACGCCGACGGCGACTTCGGCTATGTCGACTTCGACGCGTTCTCGACCGACGACATCACGCCCGGTACGTACAACTGAATGTGATTCAAGCTCCCTGTTCGGAGCCGTAAGGCCCCGGCCCTCTTCGGAGGACCGGGGCCTTTCCCGTGTCGTCGCGGGGCGCTCAGCCCCAGATGCTCTTGATGATGCTGGATGTGTAGCCTCTGGGCGCGAGGTTCGAATACCGGGTGTCGATGAGCACGTCCTGCCGCCAGAACAGCGTGCGGCCGTCGGTGACCGGGTACTGCGTGTTCTTCCACGTCTTCTCGCAGCGCGTGCCGCCGTCGGGCGTGAAGCAGGTGAACCCCTGGCTGTCGGCGAGGCTGTTGAGCAGGTCGAGGGCCAGACTGCGCGACATCCGCTGGATCTTCGTCGTGAGCCGCGTGGTGTCGGCGCGCGGGTCACCCCA
Organism: Microbacterium sp.; assembly: GCF_049650565.1. GTDB lineage: Bacteria > Actinomycetota > Actinomycetes > Actinomycetales > Microbacteriaceae > Microbacterium. Next base: position 13,940 of record NZ_JBASAK010000068.1, on the reverse strand, counting down.
GTTGCACACGAGCGAGCCGTTCTCGAGGCTGCCGCTCTCGCCGAACGCCGGGTCGTTCAGAGGCACGTCCTTCAGCTGTGCGAGCACGCTCTGCGACAGGATCGCCTTGCAGTCCGCCGGAAGCTTGACGGCCTTCGTCGTCGGTGTGGGCGTCGGCGTCGCCGAACCGATCGGCGAGGGCGTGTCCGGTGGTGTCGCCTGATCGGTCGGTGCAGACGAAGCGGATGCCGGTGGCGCGGAGTGTCCGGCGGCGGGCTCCTTCTGGGATGCTGGGGTGCAGGCGGCCAGTACGAGCATTCCTGCCAGGAGGAGCGCGATCACCGCGCCATCGCGGATCTTCATGCCCACAGGCTAGGCGAGCGCGATGCCGGCGGTTTCGCGCCGCGCCGGTTGGGTGTGGCCGCCGGAGCACGGCATCCGACCTCCGGGTTCGGCGCCGGAGCAAGGCATCCGAGATCCGGGAGACGTCCCTGATTCGGACGAAGATCGCCGTTCTCCTCCGGTTCCGAGCAGCCTTCCGGTTCTGCGGCGGCCAACAGCAGGAGAACATGCCGGGAACAGGCGAATTTTGCGGAGATCGTCCTGTCCTCGGCTGTTCTCCTGTCCTCAGCCGGTAGTGAGGATGAGGCGGAGCATGCGGGCGGATGCCGGAGCATCTCGCATCCCGCGATAGTCTCGCGGGATGAGCACTGAGCACGGTGTGGTCGTCATCGGCGATGCGCTGATCGATGAGATCCGGGATGCCGCAGGCATCCGCGAGCTCGTGGGCGGGGCCGCCCTCAACGTCGCCGTCGGGCTGCGCCGGCTGGGCGTGCCCGCGACGCTGATCGCGATGGTGGGAGCGGATGCCGCGGGCGACCACATCCGCGAGTACCTCGCCGACCACGGCGTGACGCTCATCGCGAGCCCGTCAGCAAGCGGATCCTCTCGCGCGGTCGTGACGCGCTCGGCAAGCGGCGAGCCGGAGTACGCGTTCAACGAGGCCGCGCAGCGGCGCAGCATCCGCTACTCCGCCGAGGCACTCGACGCGATCGAAGCGGCGGCGCTGGTTGCGGTGAGCTGCTTCCCCTTCGACGTCCAGGCGGAGGTGCAGGCGCTGGCGGACGCCACCGCGAACGCACGTCTGGTGATCGACCCCAACCCGCGTACCGGGATGCTGCACGACCGGGTCGCCTTCATGCGCGGCTTCGAAGGCCTCGCGGCGCGCGCCGAGCTGGTGAAGGTCGGGGCCGACGACGCCGCCCTGCTTCACGAGGGTGATCTCGACGCCCTGCGCCGGCGGCTGCGCGACCTGGGGGCGGATGCCGTCCTCGCGACGGCCGGCGGCGATGGCGCCGTGCTGGAATCGGATGCCGGTGAGCTGGCGGCTCCGATTGCGGAGTTGCCCGGCCCGATCGTCGACACGGTCGGGGCGGGCGATGCGACGCTGGCAGCGGTGGCCGAGGGGCTCGTCGACGAGCAGCCGTCATCCGAGAAGGAGTGGCGGCGGCTGCTCGAGCGTGCCATGCTCATCGCCGCCGCGACCTGCCGTGCCGAGGGCGGCCTGCTGCGCACGCCGGAATCCCTCGGGAACGTCGAGCGCGGCTTCTTCGGCAGCTGAGACCCGGGAGCAGACGGCATCCATACTCCCGTGATCGACGGCCGTCAACCCTCTGAGCACCGCGTGCGAGCCGACGTACGGTCGGGATCGGTGAAAGGAGCATCATGTCCATTCCGAGCTTCCCGGCGGTCCCGCCGGACGATGACGACGACTACGACGTCACGACGACCGAAGAGGGCGGCGAGACGCGGCTGAATCCCGATGTCGACGACGACCTCGTGGACAGTGCGGAGGCGGACCGGCTCGCATCCGGCGCCGGGTCCGCGGACGCGAAGCCGCCCACGACGCAGGAGGACGATCCGCTGCGCGCCGAGCTCGGCGAGAACGGACAGGGCGATCTCGCGCCCGAGGACGACCCCGAGACGGATCCGTCGGACGCGCCGGCCGACCTGCGCACCGCGGAGCCGATCAGACGGCCGCAGCGCTGAACGCGCGTGCGTGGAGTCTCGACAGCCCCTCCACACCGTCTCGCAGCGCGTCGCGCTGGCGCGTCGCGCCCGTCCCCTCGATCGCGATCCGCTCGAAGAACTCGGCGACGCAGTCGTCCGCACGCTGCTCCTGCGCAGCCGGTGCGATCACGCCTCGCAGGGATGCGATGGCCTCGGCTGCGTCCTGCTGTGAATCGCTGGTCGGGTCGTAGATCCGCTGCGTGATGCCCCAGCGCGCCGCATGCCACCACTCTGAGTCCAGCACGTGGGTGCGCACGTGATGCGGCGGGCGGTCGGCCTGCGCGCAGGCGTGCGCGAGCGCGCGGAGCACGGATGCCAGCCCCAGCGTCGAGTCGGAACCGAGCTGGGCATCGCAGACCCGGATCTCGACGGTGGGGAATCGCGGTGACAGCCTCACAGCCCAGCCGTTGCTGCTGTACGAACTGGTCGCGCCGACGCCCTGCAGTCGTGCCACCAGGGACTGGTACTCCTCGTAGTCGTGGAAGTGGGGCGGTGTCCCGTGCGTCGTCCAGCGGCGGACCTGAATCGAACGCCAGCTGTGGTGTCCGGTGTCCGCCCCGGCCCAGAACGGCGAGTTCGACGACAGGCCGACCAGCAGCGGCAGCCAGGGACGCAGGCCGTTGACGACCCGCACGCCCTCCTCGAGGCCGGACACTCCGACATGCACGTGCATTCCGTTGATCAGGTGCTCTCCGGCGAGCATCCCGACATCGCGGGCGATGCGCCTGTAGCGGGCCGACGAGAACTCCGGCGGGCGCCCGGGCAGATCGAACGGGGTGCCGCTGCCGATCGCCCTCAGGCCGTGCTGCTTCGCCCAGGCGCCGAGCTCGGAGCGGAATGAGCTGATCGCGAGCCGCGCTTCCTCGAGATCCTCGCAGATCGCGGTGGCGTGCTCCAACTGGGAGGGCAGGAACTCGTTCGTCACCTCTCCTCGGTGGGGGCGCTCGCCGAGTTCGGCGACAGCATCGCCTGCGAGATCCACGGGTGCGAGGGTGCGACGATCGACGAGCATGAACTCCTCCTCGATCCCGAAAGTGCGCATCATCGGGTCACCTCCCATCCGGCCGGTGTGCTGGTCATGATCCTGCTCGTGCCGTCACCGCATGGTGAGGGGGTTGACACTGCAGGCACTGCCGGGTGGTCGCCCATGCGCAGTCGAGTATCCGCCGCGGAGCGCGACGTCAAGGGTCTCGTCGCCATCGTGCGGTCCATGCCATCGTGGAGGCCGACTCGAGAGGACCGTCATGGACGCGACACGATCCCGCTCCCACCGCATCAGGACCATCCCGGCGCGAGGGCCCCTCAGTGCAGCCCTCCTGCGAAGGCTCGACGGCGACACCAGGGCCGACCTCCGGCCGGAAGCACAGGCGGCGATCGACGCCGCCGACGACATCCTCCGCGATGGCGACATCCAGTTCGCCCTCTTCCTGCTCTATGCGCTCGCCTACGGCTCGCTGCCGGGACTGGATGCGCGGCTGGAGTGGGACGCCGACCTGCTCGCCGTGCGATCCGAGCTGGAGGGAGCCTTCGAGGCTGCGCTCCGCGGCATCGTCCCGGTGCCGTCCGCGCCCGAGCCGTCGGTCGGGGCGGTGGCCGCAGCATTGTTCGAGCTGACCTCCGCGGACGACGGTCCGAGCCTCACGCGATACGTGGCGAGGAAGGCGACTCGGGAGCAGGCGCTGGAGTTCCTCGTGCTCCGCTCGATCTACACCCTGCACGAGGCCGATCCCCACTCGTGGGCCATCCCGCGCCTGCATGGCAGGGCGAAGGCGGCCCTTGTCGAGATCCAGGCCGACGAGTACGGCGGCGGGCGCCCCGATCGCGTGCACGCCGAGATCTTCGCGAAGTCGATGCGCGGAGCGGGACTGGACGATCGCTACGGCGCGTACGCGGACGTCGTCCCCGCGCTCACGCTGACGTCGCTGAACATGATGTCGATGTTCGGCATGAACCGGAGGCTGCTCGGCGCCATCGTCGGTCACCTCGCCGCATTCGAGATGACCTCATCGATCCCGAACCGTCTTTACGGAGACGGACTGCGTCGCCTGGGGTTCGGCGAAGACGTCACCGACTACTTCGACGAGCACGTCGAGGCCGATGCCGTGCACGAGCAGATCGCCGGACATGACCTCGCGGGCGCACTTGCCGAGGACCATCCCGAGCTGCTGCCCGACATCCTCTTCGGCGCATCCGCCTGCCTCGCGGTCGACGGCCTGGTGGCCGAGCACGTGCTGGAGCGCTGGCGGAGCGGCCGCTCCGCCCTGGTCGAGAAGGGGAGTGCCGCATGAGCGATCGGCCTGTCACGATCACGCCGTACCCCAACGGCCCGCTGATCGTCCGCGGCGACATGCAGCTGGCCACGGCGGACGGGACGACGATTCCCGCGCGCACCGGAGCCGTGGCGCTGTGCCGCTGCGGAATGTCGGCGATCAAGCCGTTCTGCGACGGCACCCACAAGGTCACGGGCTTCAGGACGGGATGAGGACACCGGCGATGAATGACTGAAGGCCCTCGCTCAGCGAGGGCCTTCAGCTGGTGGCAAGTGAGGGATTCGAACCCCCGAAGCTTACGCGGCTGATTTACAGTCAGCTCCCTTTGGCCGCTCGGGCAACTTGCCAGTGCACCCCCGTCCGGCTTGTCCAGTCAACCGGGGGCGCGAGTATCAAGCATACCGGCCCGATGCCACTCGAAAGAAATCGAGGAGCGATGATCGGTCAGCGTGCAGCAGCAGCGCGCGCACGCGAGGTGGCAGCCGGATCGACGTCCACGCACAGCATCCCCGGTGCGGCATCGAGCACGCCCAGAACGACGCCCATCGGATCGACGACCAGGCTGGTGCCGATCGACACCGGCGGCGCCTGGCACACGGCGGCGGTGACGATCATGTTCTCAATGGCACGCGCGGCCGCGAGCACGCGCCACTGCTCGACCTTCTGCGGGCCGGGCACCCAGGACGCGCACACCGCCAGGATGTCCGCGCCGTCACCGGCCAGCTGCGCCGCCACGGACGGGTGGCGCAGGTCGTTGCAGGTCATGACTCCGACCCGGATTCCGGCGAGCGCCATCACCACGTGCCGGGGCGGGGCGGGGCGGGAGATCCACTGCGACTCCCGGAAGCCGTAGGAGTCGTACAGGTGGATCTTGCGGTAGGCGCCCGCCGGCGAGCCGTCCGCATCGAATCCGACCAGGGTGTTGAAGGGGTTCCCGCCCGCAGCATCCGCTTCGACCATCCCGGCGATGACGGCGATCCCGTGACGCCGGGCGAGGGCGGAGAGGGCGCAGGCGAAGCCGCCGTCCAAGGGCTGAGCGACCGCAGCGAAGCTGCCGTCCACCGCCTTCTTCTCGTACATCGCGTACTCGGGGAACAGGAGCAGGTCAGCGCCTCGCGCCGCGGCGTCGTCGAACCCGGCTTCGATGAGCGCGAGGTTGTGCGCGACATCCGTGCCGGAATCGATCTGCGCGAGCGCGAGGCGCATGAGCTCACTCCGCCGCGGAGGCGGTCACCGGATCCGGCGCGCTCGGATCCTCGTCCTTCTCGTAGGTGAGTTCAGGAGGAAGCGTGCGGAACCCCTTGGTGACGAACGCCAGCACCACGATCCCGACCGCCAGCCAGCTCAGCCCCAGGACGATCGCGTTCGAATCGAGCTTGGTGAGCAGGTATCCCGTGATCACCGCGCCGATGGCGGGGATCACCACGTAGACGAGCGGATTCAGCATCCGTCCGCTGCGGCGCTCCTTCACGTAGTACACGATGACCGACACATTCACCATTGTGAACGCAGTGAACGCTCCGAAGTTGATGAACGACGTCGACGTCGCCACATCCAGGAACAGCGCCGCCATCCCGACGAGACCGATGAGGACGATGTTGACGACGGGGGAGCGGAACCTGCGGCTGACCTCGCCGAAGATGCGCCGCGGGAGCGCGCCGTCGCGTCCCATCGCGTACAGCAGACGTGCGGCGGATGCCTGGGCGGCGAGTCCCGAGGCGAACTGCGCGATGACCAGGCCGGCGAGGAAGATCGCGCCGAACACGTTGCCGCCGATGGTCAGCGCGATGTCGAATGCCGCCGAGGAGGCATCCGTGAACTGCCCGCCGGGGTGGACGAGCTGCGTGGTGTACGACACGAGGATGAAGATCCCGCCGCCGATGAGGGCGATGAGCATGATGGCGCGTGGAACCGTGCGGGTCGGATTCTTCGTCTCCTCGGTGAAGGTGGTCACGGCGTCGAACCCGAGGAACGAGTACGCGGCGATGGCCGCGCCCGCAGAGACCATCGTGAAGTTCGACGTGCCGTTCGCGAAGGGACCCGCGTCGAACAGTCCGCCGGCGCCGGAGCGGCTGACGACGGATCCGATCGACAGCGCCACGAACAGGACGATGACGAGCACCTGGAACGCCATCATGATGTAGTTCGTGCGGTCGGCGACCTTGATGCCGAGGATGTTGAGGATGGTCGTGGTGATCACGAACCCGACGATCCACACCCACCCGGGCACGGCCGGGAACTCCGCCTGGAGGTAGGCGCCGCCGATGAGCCAGATCACCATGGGCAGGAACAGGTAGTCCAGCAGCACGGCCCAGCCGACCAGGAAGCCGACGCGGGAATCGATCGTGCGACGCACGTACGAGTATGCGGATCCCGCGACGGGATAGGCGGTCGCCATCCGCCCGTAGCTGGATGCCGTGAACAGCATCGCGACGAGCGCGACCAGGTACGCGGACGCGCTGGCGCCTCCGGTCGTCTCGGCGACGACGCCGAAGATGCCGAGGACGATGAGCGGGGTCATGTAGGCCAGTCCGAACAGGACCAGCGAGGTGAGCCCGAGTGATCGGGTGAGGTGGGGTTGGGTGGACATCTTCGTCTCCTGTCGGGTTCTGGACGTGCTGGACTACTGCTGATGCGTACGGGTCGTGCTCTGCGGCTCCCACCGATGGGGATCGATGCGGCCGTCGTAGAGGGGGAGGCTGATGGCGCTGTCTCCGGGCAGGAACTGGGACCACATGCGGTTGCTCCCGGCGGTGCCCTCTTCGCGCACGCGGTCGACCTCGTCGAGATCGAGGGTGACGTGGAGCACCTCCGGATCGGTACCCGCGGTGGCGAGCACCTGCCCCTCGGGGTCGACGATGATGCTCTGCCCCATGCCGATGGGGCCTGCGCAGTTGACGCTGACCGTGAACGTCTGGTTCACGATCGAGTTCGCCCGGGCGAGGACCAGCTCCTGAGCGCGGTCCGGGGTGGTGGTCTTCACGATATTGATGACCACCTCGGCCCCCATCCAGGCCAGGTGGCGGGTGACCTCGGGAAACCAGGCGTCGTAGCAGATCGACAGCCCGGCCGTGCCCGTGCCCAGGTCGCAGGTCACGAAGGCGTCGCCCGGGTCGAAGGGCTCGAACGGCCGCCAGGGGAACACCTTGCGGTACGACGCGGTCACTGCGCCGTCGGGGGCGATGACCAGCGCCGTGTTGTACAGCTCGTCGTGCTCACCGCGTTCGCAGATGCTGCCGGGGATGAGCCCGACGCCCGCATCGCGGGCGATGCCGCGGAGATCGTCGATGAGGGTGCTGTCCAGTGCCACGGATGCTGCGCGCTGGCGCTGCTCGCGTTCCTCAGGAGGCCAGGCATCGGCGCTGAACAGGTGCAGCTCCGGGTAGACCACGACGTCGGCGCCGGAATCCCGCTGCCGGCGGACGTCGGCGGCGAAGGCCTCCAGCGGGGTGCCGAGGCGGACGGGTGCTGCCTGCACGGCGGCGATGCGGAGCGTGCGAGTCATCGTGACCTCCTTGTCAGCCGATCCGGGTTCGGATGCGACCTCCCTAAAATAGATCACAATGAACAGTTAAGTCCAGTCCCGGGATAGTGTGGGGGCATGTCGAGTGCAGGAGAGGCGGCGCGCGGCGCCCTGCATGACCCGGAGCTGACCGGGATCACGCGGCTGTCCGCATCGGACACGGTGCGCGCGCGCATCGCTCTCGCCGTCGAACTCGACCTCATCGGGGCCGGCGAGCGCCTGCCGCGGGACGCCGAGATCGCGACGGCTCTCGACGTCAGCGAGATGACCGTGCGACGGGCCCTCGAGTCCATGGCGGAGGACGGGCTCGTCGAGCGCCGCCGCGGTCGCAACGGCGGCACGTTCACGACGGGGCGCCGCGATGCGAGCCCGGATCAGGCAGCCGAGGTCTACCGGCAGGACGCCGCCGAGGTGCACCGCCTCATCGACGTGCGCACGCTGCTCGAATGCGCGCTCGTGCACCACGCGGCCCTGTCAGCCACGCCCGCCGACGTCGCCGCCATGGAATCGCACGTCGCGGACGCGTCTTCGGCGGGCGACTGGAGCGCGTACCACCGCGCCGACGAGCAGTTCCATCTGGCGGTCGCGCAGGCGGCCGACCTGCCGTGGGCCGTGGAACCCTACCGCGCGGTGCTGGCTGAGCTGTACACCTACTTCATCCCCTATCCGATCGAGCGGCTGCACCGCGCGAATGAGGATCATGTCGGCATCGTCGACGCCATCCGGCGGCACGACCCGATCGCTGCGGTGGAGCGCATGCGATCGCATGTGCAGATCCTGCACCGCACGATGTACGTCGGCGGCGCGACCGACGCATGACGATCGCCGACGTCGTGCGCCGAAACCCCTCCTGAATGCCGAGACCCCCTCGTGAATCGCGTGATCCGCGAGGGGTCTCGATGCTGCGAGGGTCTCGGCGGGATGTGCCCGGAGAGATCAGCCGGCGTTGCGCACCAGGATGCGGAAGCGCTCAGGGCCCTGCTCGACGTACTTGGTGGTGTAGGCGGCGCCGTGCTTGGCCTCCAGCTGCGTGAGCAGCGGCAGCGGGTTGTGCGTCGCCGAGATGATCAGCGCAGCACCCGGGCGCAGTGCCTCGATGGCGCCGAAGATCGCCGCGTGACGGATGGCGTGCGGGATGAGCTGCACGTCGAGCTCGGGCAGGTCCTCGTCTACCTCGCCGCAGGTGCAGTTCGCGGCGTGGCTCTGGTCGACGGCCTCCGACCTCGACCGGTGGATCTCGATGTTGCCCATGGGGTGTTCTCCATCTCTGCGGGTAGGGGTTTCGTCGATGATTTTATTACAATAAGTACCGTGGAAAAACAGCGGAGGACTTCACGCACGCGCGAACGCGTGCTCCGGGAGGTGGAATCCCGCGGATCGGCCAGCACAGCGGACATCGCGGCGGCCACCGGGCTGCACGAGAACACCGTCCGCGAGCACCTCGATCGGCTGCGCAACGACGGCAGGCTCCGCCGCATCCGCGCGCAGGCCCAGGGCCGCGGTCGCCCCGGGTGGCGGTGGGAAGCACCCCGCCCCGACATCGTGAACCCCTACGCGGGGCTCGCCCTCGCGCTCGCCGACTCCCTCGACCGCGTGGCCGACGACCCCGTCGCGCAGGCTCGCGACTCCGGCATCCGCTGGGGTGCGCAGATCGCCGAGGATCGCCCGGACGCTGAGGAGGACACCCGTGCGCTGGTGGTCGACCTCATGCGCGAACAGGGCTTCGCCCCCGAGGAGGAGGGGCCGGACATCGTGCTACGTCGCTGCCCGCTGCTGGCGGCTGCGGCACGCCGCACCGACGTCGTCTGCGCCGTGCACGAGGGGATGATCGCCGGCATCGTCGGCTCCCGCGCCGGCCACACGGATGCCGCCCTGCTGCCGCTGCGCGCCGACGGCGGCTGCCTGCTGCACCTGCGTGTCGCGTCGTGAGCGCCGAAGAGTCCCTGACGACCGGCAAGCGCCTGACGACCGGCAAGCGCGTGAACGGCGACAGGGGCGTGCTCACCGACAAGCGCGAGCGCAGGCGCCTCCCCGCGCGGATGCTGTGGATGCTGCCCGCCGGCATCGCGCTGCTCGCTGGGCTCGATGCCGGCCTCATGCTGCTCGGCCTGCCCGCGCCGGTCACCGCCGAGCGCCTGCCGCAGGTGCACGGGATGCTGCTGTCGCTGGGCTTCGTCGGGACCCTGATCAGCCTGGAGCGCTCGACGGCATACGGGAGACCTGCAGGCTTCATCACGCCGGCGCTGCTGGGCATCGGCGGCGTGCTGCTGGTGGTCGGGCCCGTCCCGCTGGTGGTGGGGAAGATCGTGCTGGCCGCGGGAGCGGCATCCTTCGTGCTGCTGTACATCCCGCTCTGGCAGCGGCAGTACGACGCGGCGCTGCTCACCCAGCTGCTGGCGGCGGGACTGGCCACCGTGGGAGCGGTGATCTGGATCGGGCAGGAGGAGATGACGCGCGTCATCCCCTGGCTGATCGGATTCCTCGTGCTGACCATCGCCGCCGAGCGCGTGGAGCTCGCGCGCATCACGATGGGGCCGAAGGCCGGCATCCGGCTTCTGCTGCACGCCTGGGCGATCACCGCATCGCTGGCGCTGGGACTGGCCTTTCCCGATCTCGGATCGATCCTGCTCGGCGTCTGGCTGCTCTCGCTGACCGGCTGGCTGATCGTGCACGATGTGGCACGGCGCACGATCAGGGCCAAGGGCGTCACGCGGTACATGGCCGCCTGCATCCTGGCCGGCTACGTGTGGCTGGCGCTGGCGGCGCTCGTGCTGCTGCTGGGGTACCCCTCCGGCCAGCCTGCGTACGACGCCGTGATCCACGCCGTGTTCCTGGGCTACACGTTCTCGATGATCATGGCGCACGCCACCACGATCCTGCCGGCCGTGCTGCACATCGCCCTGCCGTACCGGCCCATCTTCTGGGCGCCGATCTCGATCCTGCAGCTCGCGCTGGTCGTGCGACTGTGGGTCGGCGACGGGCTCGGGATGCCGGCGGGCTGGCAGATCGGCGGAGTGCTCGGCGTCATCGCCCTGCTGCTGTTCATGGCCGTGTCGATCACCAGTGCCGTGCTGGGGCCCATCAAGGCCGGCCCCACGGCATCCGCGCAGGCCGACCCGACGGAGGCCGGCCGCGTGACGCTCGGCCTCGCGAAGCCCGCATCCACGGCATCCGCCTCCGATTCCCCCGAGACAGGAGCGTCTGCCCGCAGGGCGCCCTCTGAAGGACCCTCTGCATGACGCCGAACATCTCCGCGGCACCCGAGCCTGCTCCCGCACCCCGCAACCGCGGCTTCTGGCCGATGCGCGACATCCCCACCCTGCTGTGGCTCATCCTGGTGGTGCTCGCCGCTCTCGCGCAGGGCGTGCTGCCGATGCCGGGCTGGCTGATGATCCACCTGCTGCTACTGGGTGCCGTCACGCACGCGATCCTGGTGTGGAGCCAGTACTTCTCGTTCGCCCTGCTGCGCAGCCGTGCCACCGAGGCCGATCGCCGCACGCAGACCTGGCGGCTCGTCCTCTCCAACGGGGGCGCCGCGGTCATCATCACCGGAGTGCTCACCCGCGTATGGCCGGTCACTCTCGTCGGCGCGGCGGCGCTGATCGCTGCGGTGCTGTGGCACGGCATCAGCCTGTGGCACCGGGCACGTCGCAGCATGCCGGGCAGGTTCGGGCACACCATCCGGTACTACATCGCCGCCGCCGCGCTGCTGAGCGTCGGCGCCGGCCTCGGAGCATGGCTGGCCCGCGGCGACGGCTCCTCGAACCTCGTGCTCGCGCACGCCTTCATCAATGTGCTGGGCTGGATCGGCCTCACGGTCGCCGGCACCGTCGTGACACTGTGGCCGACCATCCTGCGGACTCGCGCGCACGAGAACTCCGCGACCGGCGCCGCCAGTGCGCTGCCGCTGATGGCGGTGGGAGTGCTGGTCGCCGCCGTCGGCGCCACCATCGGGCAGCTGCCCGTCGTCGCGCTGGGCCTGGCGGGCTACCTCGGCGGACTCGTCATCATCGGCGTCTCGCTGTTTCGCGCAGCCCGGCAGAAGGCGCCGCGCAGCTTCGCCGCGCTGTCGGTCGGCATGGGCCTGATCTGGTGGGCGGGCGTGGTCGTCGCGCTCATCATCGGCGCGCTGACGGCCTTCTTCACGGGCGCCGGCTTCGATGTCCTCGAAGGTCTTCTCCAGCGGACCGTGCCGTTCCTGGCCGCGGGCTTCGCCGCGCAGGTGCTGGTCGGCGCGCTCAGCTACCTGATCCCCGTCGTGCTCGGAGGGGGGCCCACGCCGGTGCGCACCGGCACCCGCGGGTTCGATGCCGCGGGTCCGCTGCGCGTCGCCACGGCCAACACGGCGCTGGCCGTCTCCGCACTGCCGGTCTCGGGCGCGGTGAGCACCGCCGCAGCCGTGATGTACCTGATCGCGATGGCGTCGTTCCTGCTGGTGATGCTGACGGCCATGCGCGCGCAGCGGCGCTCCAAGGCCGAGGGAGCCACCCTGAGCCTGGAGCAGAAGAGGCTCACCGGCGGCGACCCGCGTGATGCACCGGAGCCGGGGGAGGATGCCGCGAGGCCGGCACGCAGACACGGCCCCATCACTCCCGAAGGCGAGCAGCCCCACGGCCGCCGTGCGGGGCAGGCCGTCGCAGGACTGCTGGCCGTGCTGCTGGTGGTGGCCGGCGCCTCCGCCGCCGACCCGGCCGGGATGGGCTGGGGCCCCGCGCCGGCAGCATCCTCGAGCGCGCCGACGAAGACCGTCGAGGTGCAGGCCGCGAACATGCGCTTCACACCCAACCGCATCGAGGTGCCCGCCGGCACGCGGCTGATCATCAAGATCACCAACACCGACAAGCAGCTCACGCACGACCTGGTGCTGGCGAACGGCGCCACCAGCGCACGACTGGGCCCCGGCGCCTCCGACACGGTGGACGCCGGCGTGATCACCGCGAACACCGACGGCTGGTGCTCGGTGCCCGGACACCGCCAGATGGGCATGGTCATGACCATCGTCGCGACCGGCGCATCCGCATCTCCGACGCCGGAGCCGACCGCTTCCCACGACAGGGGAGACATGGGCTCCATGCCCGGCATGGAGGAGAAGCCCGGTCCGACCTTCACGCCGTTCAAGGCCGCGGTCGACCCGCTGCCGGCATCAGACGGACCCGTCACCCGCGCGCTGACGCTCACGGTCACCGACAAGAAGATCGAGGTCGCGCCGGGCATTACGCAGACGCTGTGGGTGTACAACGGAACGTCACCCGGGCCGCTGTTGCACGGCAGGGTCGGTGACAGGTTCGTCATCACGCTCGAGAACAAGGCGACGATGGGGCACTCCATCGACTTCCACGCCGGCGCGCTCGCCCCCGACCGGCCCATGCGCACCATCGCCCCGGGTGAGAGCCTGACCTACACGTTCACCGCCACGCGCGCAGGCATCTGGATGTACCACTGCGCGACCATGCCGATGACCTCGCACATGGCCAATGGCATGTTCGGCGGCGTGATCATCGAGCCCGACGACCTTCCCTCGGTGGATCGCAGCTACGTGCTCGTGCAGAACGAGTACTACCTGGGCGACCACGACGGGGGCACCGTCGACGCGGACAAGATCGCCGAGGGAAAGCCCGATCTGGTGACCTTCAACGGGTACGCGAACCAGTACGACCACGCGCCTCTCCCGGCGAAGGCCGGCGAGCGGGTGCGGGTCTGGGTGCTGGATGCCGGGATCGAGCGCGCCACGAGCTTCCACGTCATCGGCGGACAGTTCGACACGGTGTGGTCGGAGGGCGCGTACCTCCTGAACAGGTCGAAGGACACCGGTTCGCAGGCGCTCGCTCTGGATCCCGGTCAGGGCGGATTCGTGGAGCTGACGTTCCCCGAGAAGGGCACCTATCCGTTCGTGTCGCACTTCATGATCGATGCCGAGCGCGGCGCGCACGGGCTGTTCGACGTGCAGTAGGGGCGCCCGGCGGAGCCGGATTTCCTAGACTGAACCGATGCGACCACTCACCGAGGCACAGATCCGTGCGTCCATCGGGAACGCGGATGCCGAAGAGATCGCCCAGATCGGGATGCCGCACGACTTCATCCTGACCGACTGGGACTAC